>NZ_JCAHRB010000004.1:0-655536 GCF_059429395.1 Agrobacterium sp. K11
GGCTCAGGCTGCGGGCGCTGCTTGCGGGCGGGTGGCTGTTCAGCTGGCGCCGGTTCCGGTTGGGCTTCGCGCTGCTGCGGTTGCCGTTTCGGTTCTGGCTGAGGCTCGCGTTGCGGCTCGGGCTGAGCTTCACGCTTGGGTTCAGGACGCGGTTCGGCCGGTGCAGCTTCAGCCTTCGGCTGTTCGCGCTGCGGTTCCGGAGCCTGCTCCTGCTTTTTCGGCTCTGGCTCTGGCTTCGGCTGCGCCTCTTCTGCTTGCTGGCGTTGCTTGCGCAGCAGCTCTTCCGGGTTCTGCTCCTCCGCTTGCGGCTGCGCCTGTGCCAATATCACCGGGGCCTGTGCCTGGGGCATTTGCGTTTGCGTCCGTGCGGCGCCGGCATAACCGGCGGCGGCCGGCTCCACCGCGATCGCCAGCGACATGAGGGGGAAAACCACCCCCGTCAGCAATGTGTTCTTCTTCAGCATCGGTGCTTCCTCATCTGCCAATCGTTGTACGCCGCTTATGCCGCGACATTGTGAATCCGGCCGCGCGTGCAGGCGCTGGTCAACGCCTTGCATACGCTTCGGTTCCCATGATGACCAAAGCGTTCTGTACCGGAAATGAACAGATCAAGGCCATTTCGTGAAAGCTCCGCGACGAAAAAGAGGGCGCTAATATTGCAGTTGCATTTTTTGACCAACCGGACGAATAATTGCCGCGCGCTGAAGGCCACGAATGTCAAACCGTTCTGTTGCGCCTGCGCTCACGACGTCCGCACTGAAAACAACAACAGACTGCGGATGAACGACCAAAAGAGAGGATCGAAATGCCTATTTCCACCCGTCTGCTCGCAGCCGTATCGATTGCCGCCATCTCCCTGTTTTCCGGCGCGGCCCTCGCGCAGGACAAGATCGTGATCGGCACGGAAGGCGCCTACCCGCCCTTCAACAATCTGGAAGCCGACGGTACGTTGACCGGCTTCGACATCGACATCGCCAAGGCGCTGTGCGTCGAAATGAAGGCTGAATGCACCTTCGTCACCAATGACTGGGACGGCATCATCCCCGCCCTGCAGGCAAAGAAGTTCGACGCCATCATCGCGTCCATGTCGATCACGCCGGAGCGTCTCCAGAAGGTCGATTTCTCCAAGAAATATTACAACACCCCGCCGGCAATCGCCGTACCGAAGGATTCGCCGATCAAGTCCGTCGACGACCTGAAGGGCAAGTCGCTCGGCGCTCAGGGTTCCACGACTCACTCCAACTATGCCGAAAAGCACTTCCCGGGTTCCGACCTGAAAATGTACCCGACCGCCGACGAATATAAGCTCGACATCGCCAACGGCCGCATCGACGCCGTCATCGACGATATCGTCGTCCTGTCGGAGTGGCTGAAGTCGGATGCAGGCAAGTGCTGCAAGATCCTGACGCCGCTTCCGGTGGATGTCGAGATCAACGGCAATGGTGCAGGCGTAGCCGTTCGCAAGGGCGATACGGCGCTCGCCGACAAGTTCACGGCTGCCATCGCCGGCATCCGCGCCAACGGCAAGTACCAGGAAATCAACAAGAAATACTTCGATTTCGACGTTTACGGCCAGTAAGCGGCGCGTCGCCTGTTGAAATCTGGTGGCGGAAGGCTTGCCCTTCCGCCATTTTTGTTTGAAAACGTAACCATAACAATCACGGCGGCTTAAGACCGCGGGGGAAAACTGGCATGAGCGGAGCATTTTCCGCCATAGGTGCGTTCTGGACCTATGTCTCGACACTTCTCGACCCTTTCTGTGGGCCGGTCGGTCTCTTCACGCTTTTCGGAAACGGCACCCTCGTCACCTGTGGCGATGCCGGCTGGGGCGACGAAATCGCCTTCGGCGTCAAGGTCACGATCTCGCTGGCGCTCGCCACCCTGCCCGTCGGGCTTGTGATCGGTTTCCTCATTGCGCTCGCCGCGCAATCGGAGGAAAAATCGCTGCGGCTGGCGGCCGGTGTCTATACCACCATCTTCCGCGGCCTGCCGGAACTCCTGACGCTGTTCATCGTCTATTACGGCATACAGATGCTGCTGCAATCGGCCGCCGGTTATGTCGGGATAACCGGCCCGGTAGAGATCAACGCCTTTGTGGCGGGCATGGTCGCGCTGTCAGTGGTGTTTTCGTCCTATTCCTCGGAAGTGTTGCTATCCGCCTTCAAGGCCATCCCAAAGGGCCAATATGAGGCGGGCCATGCACTCGGCCTCTCGCGCGGCCACACCATGGTGCTCGTCATCATTCCGCAGCTGGTCAGGATCGCCCTGCCCGGCATGACCAACCTTTGGGTCATTCTGCTCAAGGATACCTCTTACGTCTCGATCATCGGCCTTGCCGATATCGTGCGCCAGACCGGCATCGCTGCCCGCGTCAGCAAGGAAGCCTTCTTCTTCTACGGCATCGCCTGCCTGCTCTACCTCATCCTCGCTCTGCTCTCCTCCATCGGCATCGGCTTCATCGATCGCTGGTCGCGCAAGTCGGAGGCAAGCCGATGAGCCATGTTCAGGAACTCATCCCGCCGCGCCCCGCGCCGGTCGCCACAGACAAGCCCCTCAACATATCGCGCGTCGTCGGCATCGCCGTCATAACGCTCTGGCTGCTGCTGGCCGCCGGGCTGATCTTTGCGATGATCGAAGGCTGGGACTGGGCGAAATTCGAACGTTACGGGCCGCGTTATATCGATGGCCTCATCACCACCATTACGCTGGTTGGCAGTTCGATCATCCTCGGCGCAATTCTCTCGGTGCCGATCGCCTTCGCCCGCATGTCGGAAAATCGCGTCATCAGCGCGCTGGCCTATGCCTATGTCTACGTCTTTCGCAGCACCCCGCTGCTGGCGCAGCTTTTCCTGATCTATTACGGCCTCGGCAGTTTCCGTCAGGGGCTGGAAACCGTTGGCCTATGGTGGTTCTTCCGCGAGGCCTGGTATTGCGGCCTCTTGTCGCTCACCCTCAACACCGCCGCCTATCAGGCCGAAATTCTGAGGGGCGCGATCCGAAGCGTGCCACGCGGCCAGATTGAAGGTGCGGCCTCGCTCGGCCTGTCGAAATTCATCACCTTCCGCAAGGTCATTCTGCCGCAGGCCCTCATCGTGGCGCTGCGCCCCTACGGCAACGAGATCATCCTGATGATCAAGGGTTCGGCAGTGGTCTCCATCGTCACGGTCTTCGACCTGATGGGACAGACGCGCTACGCCTTCTCCCGCACATTCGATTATCAGGCCTATCTCTGGGCGGCGATCTTCTACCTGACGATCGTCGAGACGCTCCGGCATGTCTGGGCATGGCTCGAAGCCCGCCTGACGCGCCATCTCAAGCGCTAGGGACACCGTTGGCAGCACTCAACAGAGAAGACTGCCAACATTTTGAAAAATATAACTATTTTGTGACAACCCAGACCTTTGGCAAGGTTGGGTTAACCCTGTCGTGTTCCCATATCAGATACAGCGACAACGCTGTGATCGGCAATCATGAGAACGGGAACAGCCGACATGAACAAGGAAATGGAAATGATGCTGAGGGGCTACGGCCTCACCACCGCCCAGATTTTTTATCGCATGCCGGACCATCCGCTGGTTCTCCAGACCTATGTCTGGCAGGACTATGATCTCGCCCCGGATTTCCCCGAAATGCACGGTTTCCTCAAATTCTGGCAGGAAAAGCTAGACGGTCCGTTGCACTCGGTCCGCTATGTGCACCGGCAGGTGATCTCGGCGCAGGAATGGCGCGCATTGAAAGGAGAGTTCATTCTCCACTGAGGCCCATCGCCACATAAGCATTGCGCCCGTCCGTCTTGCGGCTTACAGCAGACTTCAACTGAAGATGCTGACGGATACTGCACGATGACGAAGAACCAGAAAATTGACGAAGAGGCGCTTGCCGAAGCCTATAACCGCGCGCTCGCGCTTGAAAAGGCCGGCGATGTTGACGCGGCGGTGAAGGCCTATGAAGAGGTTCTGGCCATCGATCCGGACGATCACGGTGGCGCAGCCGTTCGCATCGCCGCCATGGGCCGCGGCGAACCGCCTTCCAAAGCGCCCGACGCCTATGTCGAAACCCTGTTCGACCAGCACGCCGAAGCCTTCGAGGATATTCTTGTCGAACAGCTCGGTTATGCAGTGCCGATGATGGTGCGCCAGCGCCTGCAAACGCTTGAACTCGGCCCCTTCAAGCGCCTGCTCGATCTCGGCTGCGGCACCGGCCTCACCGGCGAAGCGCTGCGCGACATGGCTGATGACATCACCGGCATCGACATTTCCGAAAACATGGTCGAGATCGCCCATGAGAAGGACCTCTACGAGACGCTCTATGTCGCCGAAGCCGAGGACTTTCTCGAAGACAATGACGACGAGCCCTTCGACATCATCACCGCAACCGATGTGCTGCCCTATCTCGGCGCGCTGGAACCGCTGTTTTTCGGCGCCGCTGAAAACCTCGTCCCTGGTGGCCTGCTGATCTTCTCGTCGGAAACGCTGCCCGAAGCAACCATGGCCGGACGCCCCTATATGGTAGGCCCGCACCAGCGTTTCGCCCACGCCGAAACCTATGTTCGGGAAAGACTGGCAGCGACCGGTTTCGACATAGTCGAAGTCACCGATATCAACGTGCGCATGCAGGACGGCAACCCCACACCCGGCCATCTGGTGATTGCCAGGCTCAAGGGCTGAGGTAGAGGCAAGCGCTCCTGACATGGAGCGCTTGCCTGAATCAATCTCTCAGCAACAACAGCCAGACGATTGAAGAGACTCAGCTTTCGCCCGGATCAACTCGCTTTCGGACGCCAGACGATATCGGTAACCTTGAGTTTCTTTGGCACGATTTTCAGATCGTAGAACTCGTCGGCCAGCGCCTGCTGATAGCTGATGGCCTCATCCGAAACCAGCGAGACACGCCCCAGATCCGCTCCCGGACGCGTCAGCGACACCTTGGTTACATCCTGCGGGACGCCGGTTATCGCCGCCAGCAATTTTGCAGTCTCATCGATGTTGGCCTGAGCCTTTGCGCCGACGCTTGCGAGTTCCTTGAGGAGCAGCGGCACGAGGTCGGGATTGCTTTCCACGAAGTCGCCATTGGCGAGGAAATAGCTCCAGGGATCGACAATACCTTCGGCAGTCGCGAGAACTCGTGTCGTCGGCTCCTTTTCCGCCACGGCAAAATAAGGATCCCAGATCGACCAGGCATCGATGCTGCCGCTGCGGAAAGCGGCCGCCGCATCCGGCGGGGCAAGGTCGATGGATGTTATGTCGTTCAGCGTCAGACCGGCCTTTCGCAATGCTTTGACAGTAACGTTATGGGCGCTGGAGCCGCGCTTGAAAGCCACCTTCTTGCCCTTGAGGTCGGCCAGCGTCTTCAGCGGCGAATCCTTCTGCACAAGGATTGCCGATCCGCCGGCGGCGCCCTTGTAAGTTCCCACATAGCGCAGATTGCCACCGGCAGCCTGCGCGAAAAGCGGCGGCACATCGCCCGTCGGTCCGATATCCAGCGCACCTGCGCCCAGCGCTTCAAGAAGCGGCGGCCCGGAGGAGAACTCCGACCATTTGACCTCAATGCCGCGATCCTTCAACAGCGCTTCAAGCGCGCCCTGGCTCTTTGCCAACGCGATCACGCCATTCTTCTGCCAGCCGATCCGTAATGTGGTGGTCGCGGCTCCAGCCCGTCGGATATGCGGCAGGAACGCCGCCCCCGTTGCACCCGCAATCAGTCCCAATGTTCCGCGTCGTGTGAGCATGTGGATATCCTTCACTGTTGCCATCATCAGATATACAAAGCGTAGATATTCGAGTGATTTTATCAAAATCCCACTTTGCGCGGCACCAGTGCAAAGAGAATTGAATGTGCTAATTTGCCGTCGCAGGCGGAATAAGATTGCCTGGCCGCCTCGGCACGCCAGGAGTGTGCATTCCCCGGACAACCGCCGGATGGCCGACTTGAGTGCTTGCGGAAAAGCAAACTGCGCAACGAAAAATGCCCTCCCCGGCAGCCGGGAAGGGCATTGTTCAAAAAGCCTGATCAGCCGGGATCATTCCTCGCCGGATTTGGGATTATCCAGCAGCATGTAATCGAGCGGCAGTTCCGTCGTATATTTGATCTGTTCCATCGCAAAGGCAGACGACACGTCACGAATTTCGATCTTGGCGATCATGCGCTTGTAGAAAGCGTCATAAGCCGCGATGTCAGGCACGACAACGCGCAGCAGATAATCGACATCGCCGCTCATGCGGTAAAACTCGACGACTTCGGGGAACTCGGACACCACCTCGGAAAACCGCTTCAGCCATTCGATGGAATGGGAGGCAGTGCGGATGGAGACGAAAACGGTGACCTTGGTGTTGACCTTGACCGGATCCAGCAGCGCAACGCGCCGGCGGATGACACCGTCCTCTTCCATCTTCTGGATACGCCGCCAACAGGGCGTCGTGGAAAGGCCGACCTTTTTCGCCAGATCAGCGACAGCCAGCGTGGAATCCTCTTGCAGAATGCGCAAAATCTTACGGTCTAGGCGATCCAATGCGTCTACCCTCCTGAATTAATTTCCTTTCAATACACTAATTTTTAGAGAAAAACAGAAAATTGTTTCACTAAAGTCGCATTTCCACATGTTCTCGCAGAACAGGAAGCAGCTCCTCGGTAAACCACGGATTCTTCTTCAGCCAGCCGGTGTTGCGCCAGCTTGGATGCGGCAGCGGTAAAATGGCCGGTCCCGAATTTGAATGAAAATAGCTGCGCCAGTCGTACACGGTCTCGGTCATGGTTTTCCGCCGTCTTTCGCCGAGATGAAAGGCCTGGGCATATTGACCGATGGCAAGGACCAACTCCACCTGCGGCATCGCCGCCAGCACCTTCTCCCGCCATTGCGGCGCACATTCGCGTCGAGGCGGCAGGTCACTGCCCTTGTCGTCATAGCCGGGGAAACAGAACCCCATGGGCACGATGGCGAAGCGGTCCGGATCGTAGAATGTCTTACGATCAACATTCAGCCACTGGCGCAGCCTGTCGCCGGAGGCATCGTTGAAAGGCACACCCGTTTCATGCACGCGAAGCCCCGGGGCCTGCCCTGCAATCAGGATACGCGCCCTGGTCGACATCACCACGACCGGTCGGGGTTCGTGCGGCAGGCGTCCGTAGGTTGGGGTGTCGCGACAGATGCGACAGAGGGCAATCGCGCGCCGCAGCCCGTCCAACCCGTCGTCATTCATCGGCAGGGCTCGATCCGCCTCAGCCATGATTCCATCCCAGAAGATGACGGATGATGGTGAGGAAACCCGCTGCGGGCGTTTGCAAATCCGCTGCGCGATGTTCGCGCCGCCACTCTGCCGGTTTTTCGAATTCTCCGGCCCATATGCCGCGAGCTTCTTTGCGCGCCAGCGCCTGTTCGCCGGAGAACTGGAAATAACCTGAAGCGATGGCAAAACCCGACGCCACCATTTCCGAGGACACATCCCGGTCTCCCGCCGAGCAATAGACTAGCAGACGTCCGTAACGGTCCCTGGAACTGCCGGAACAGGAAAATGTCGGGCCTTCGATCATCTGTTGCAGAACGCGGCGCGCCTCCGCGCCGCATGGCCAGGTTTCGCTGCCGCGTCGGCACGTCTGCGAAAGCTCCGGCGCATCGATGCCGAGCAGCCTGAACCGGTCCTCGCCCTTTGAAAGCGTATCGCCATCGATCACAAAGAAACGGCCGGTATGGGTCTCGCTATTGATCTGATCGAGCTTGGCGGCAATCAGAATGCCGAGAAAAACGGTGGCAAGGAAAAGCCCGCCGTTGCGAAACGTCGAGAAAAAGCCGCGCCTGCCTCCATTTCGTCTCATGTCACAACAAACCCTTGTCAGAAATGGCAAACAAATCCTTTCACGGCAGCATCTTCTTAAGATTTTGTGCGTAGCCTGCAAAGGGTTCATGTCACCTGCGTTGTAACAATGAGTAAAAGCGTCAGCACGTCCACCGATAAGATCATCGTCGACCGTTCACGAAAGCACCGTAACAAGGCTGTTTTCGACACGGTGAAGACGACGCGTGAACGCTTGCAGCAAGGCGCTGGCGGCAGCGAAGCCTATGAACGTGAAATGCTGACGATGCACATCGCAGAAGCCCTTCAGGGCGCGATGATCATGCCGCTTTTCATCGTATTAGCCTCTATCATCGGTTTGTATATCACGGGTGACATAGGGCTGATCATCTGGTCGCTCATTGCGCTGAGTTTCCATGCCATGTCTCTTGTGCTGGCCAAAAGAGCCGCCAAACAGGGGATAACGGCCGAAAATCTGCCGAAGTGGCGCAATCTGTTCCTTGCCATGCAGATCCTCATCGGTTGCGCCTGGGCAATGTTCGCCTTGGCCGAACCGGTGCGCAACAACCCGACACTCGTTCTTTTCTTCAAGGGCGCGACGCTGCTGATCGCGCTTTCGCTTACCGCCATGGCCAATTTCATGCTGCGGCGGGCCACCTTCATGACCTTCCTGCCGGTGCTGGCGGCGCTGTGCGTCACCTCCGTCGTCTCCCGCGATCCCTTCGATGTTGGCCTCGCCCTGATGTTCGGCATGGCGATCCTTTTCTGTCATCGCATCACCAGCAGGCTTTACCAGACCAGCATCAAGCTGCTGTCGTCACAAACTGAAAAAGATGATCTGATCGCCGAACTCGAAGTCGCCAACTCGATGTCGGATGAGGCGCGGCGGCGTGCGGAAGAGGCCAATCTGGCTAAATCGCGCTTTCTCGCCTCCATGTCGCACGAGCTGCGAACCCCGCTCAACGCCATTCTCGGCTTCTCCGAAGTCATGTCAGCGGAGGTGCTCGGTCCACTCAACAATCCGCTCTACAAGGAATATTCCGGCGACATCCACCGTTCCGGCCAGCATCTGCTCGACCTCATCAACGAAATCCTCGACCTGTCGCGTATCGAGGCCGGCCGCTACGACCTCAATGAGGAAGCGGTCTCGATGCTTGAGATCGCCGAAGATTGCATCGGCATGATCCAGCTTCGCGCCCGCGCCAAGACCATCAGGATTTCGCAGCAGTTCGAGAGCAGCCTGCCGCAGGTCTGGGCGGATGAAAAATCGATCCGCCAGGTCATCCTCAACCTGCTCTCCAACGCCGTCAAATTCACCCCGCAGGGCGGTGAAATCCTCGTGAAGGCAGGCTGGACGGCGGGTGGCGGGCAATATGTGTCGATCAAGGACAACGGCCCCGGCATTCCAGAGGAAGAGATCCCCGTGGTGCTGTCGGCCTTCGGTCAGGGATCGATCGCGATCAAGAGCGCCGAACAGGGAACCGGGCTCGGCCTGCCCATCGTTCAGGCCATCCTTGCCAAGCATGACGGCCAGTTCATCCTGAAATCGAAATTGCGTGAAGGCACCGAAGGCATCGCCATCCTGCCGGCAAAACGCGTGCTGCAAAGCCTGCCAGCCGTGGAGGAAACCCACGCCATCCAGCCACGCCGCCGGTCCTTCGCCTAAGCGTCAAATCTGCCGTTCAGAAGAACAGCGTCGTCACCAGCGAATAAAGCACGAAAAATCCGTTTGCCGTCAAAAGGCAGAAGACGGCGAAGGAACCGAGATCCTTGGCGTGCCGCCCGACGGAAGAAATTTCCGGCGAGATGCGATCCACCAACTCCTCAATCGCGGTATTGAGCGCCTCGACCGCGAACAAAAGCAGCATCAGCACCGTAAAGACGAGAAGATGCGCAAACGGCGCGCGGGCGACCAGAAGCAGGGCAAGGCCGACGCCGAAGGCGAGAACCTCGTGCCGGAACGCCGCTTCCTGCCACAGCCGTCCAAGCCCCTGCACGGAATAGCGGGCAGCAGCAAAAAGATGCCGCCATCCCTTTTCCTTACGGAAGGCAGGTTCCGGTTGCTTCTTCTGCGGCGTTGCGTCCATCTTCGGCCTCAATGCTCAGTGTGGGAATGGGTACCAGTATCGACACCGGCAGCTTCGAAAGTCGCCATGCCGGAATGGCAGGCGGCGGCAGCCTTGACGATGCCGGCGGCCAAAGCGGCACCCGTGCCCTCGCCAAGCCGCATGCCCAGCGCCAGAAGCGGCGTCTTGCCAAGTTTCTCGACGGCAGCCAGATGGCCCGGTTCACCGGAGACATGGCCGATCAGGCAATGGTCGAGCGCGGAAGGATTGGCAGCCTTCAACAGCGCGGCAGCGGCAGTCGCCACATAACCGTCGATCAGCACAGGAATGCGCTGCACGCGGGCGGCAAGGATCGCGCCGGCAATCGCCGCAATCTCACGGCCACCAAGACGGCGCATGATTTCGAGCGGATCGGACAGATGGTCCTTGTGGAACTCCACGGCAGCCTTCACCGCCGCGATCTTGCGGGCCATGACCTCGCCTTCGGAGCCGGTACCGGGACCGGTCCATTCTTCCGCCGTACCGCCATAGAGCGCCAGATTGATCGCCGCTGCGATGGTGGTGTTGCCAATGCCCATTTCGCCAACGCAGAGAAGGTCGGTACCGCCAGCAATCGCCTCCATGCCGAAGGCCATGGTGGCGGCGCAATCACGCTCGGAAAGGGCAGGCTCGCAGGTGATGTCGCCGGTCGGGTAGTCAAGTGCCAGATCGAAAATCTTCAGACCGAGATCGTTGGTGACGCAAATCTGGTTGATCGCCGCACCGCCTGCCGCAAAATTCTCCACCATCTGCTGCGTCACGGATGTCGGATAGGGCGTGATGCCGTGCCGGGTGACGCCATGATTGCCGGCGAAAATCGCCACCAGCGGACGGGTGACGGCGGGCGAGCGGCCCGACCATGCGGCAAGCCACATGGCGATTTCTTCCAGCCGACCGAGCGAACCGGCCGGTTTCGTCAGTTGCGCATTGCGCTCCTTGGCCGCGACCAGCGCATGCGTATCCGGGCCGGGAAGCTCGCGCAGCAGCGCGCGGAAATCGTCGAAGGGCAATCCGCTCATGCTCATGGTATCTGTCTTTCTCGTCGTCGGGTTGGCGGAAACTTGTGTTTTCCGGCAAATCGGTCTTTGTTGCGCCTCTCATAATCGCGGACGCGCCGCGGAACAACCGGAAATGCAAGCACAGCAGCGGAGAGAGCATGAAGGCCGGGGATTTTATAACAGATGTCATGCATTCCGTTGCCTTTCTCAGCCGCCTGCCGGTCCCATCGCGCTTCTTCGGTGAAGGTGACTGTCCATCGATGCGACGGACAGCACGCGCTTTTCCCGCCGCAGGCCTCCTGATCGCCCTGCCCGCTGCTGTGCTCGTGGTGGCATTAGCGAAGTTCGACGCCTCACCGCAGCTCACCGGCTGGCTTGCCATCGCCGTCACCGCGCTCATAACAGGTGCGTTGCACGAAGACGGCTTGGCGGATATGGCCGATGGCTTCGGCAGCGGCAAGGACAAGCCGAAAACGCTTGAGATCATGAAGGACAGTCGCATCGGCAGCTATGGCACGATCGCCATGGTCCTGTCCTTTGCACTGCGCGCCACGGCACTCGCATCGCTTATAGAAACCCTGCCTGCCAAGACCGCCGCCGCCTGCCTGATTGCCGCGCTGGTGGTGAGCCGCGCCCTGATGGTATGGCACTGGCAGTCACTGCCCGCCGCCAAAACCTCCGGCATCGCCGCCGGCGCCGGCCAACCCGGGGAAAGCGAGCGCAACATCGCGCTCGCAACAGGGTTGCTGCTGCTCGTGCTTTTCACGCTGCATGCCCTGCCCTTTGTGTCGATCGTAGTCGTTCTGGCGGCTGCCTGCCTCGCGACGGTGCTGTTCGGCAGGCTCTGTGTCAGCAAGATCGGCGGCCACACCGGCGACACAATCGGCGCCAGCCAGCAGATCACGGAGATCGTTACTCTCGTCGCTCTTGCCCTTGCGACGTGACAGACTGATATAGATCCCCATGGAAACACCCTGCATTCATATCTGCTCCCTCGACGCCACAAACAGCCTCTGTATCGGTTGCGGACGCACGCTGGACGAGATCGGCGGCTGGGCAACCTATAGCGACGAAAAGCGCCGCATGATCATGCAGGCGCTTCCCGAAAGACTGGCAAAAACAGACAAGGACACCTCCAGGGAGACGCACACCGCATGAACAGGCTGACTTTCGTTCTCCTCTTGCTGGCCGTGGGTCTCGGCCTGCTTCTCGTCAATCACGACAGCGGCCGCACCTTCGGCATCGACAACGAGAAATTCGGGCAGATCGTCTATCTCCTGCCGATTGCGGGCTTGCTATCCGTCGGCATTCTGGCGGGAAGCCGCGGCAGCTTCGCAAGCGTTGTCCGGCAACTCGCCATCTGGCTCGTGATTATCCTCGGCCTCGTATCAGTCTATCTCTATCGCTACGACCTGCAATCCTTCGCCGACCGGCTGCTGGGTGGCCTGATGCCCGGCCGCGCGGTGGTGGTGACGACCGCTGGCGGCGAACAGGAGATCATACTACACAAATCGATGAGCGGCCATTTCGAGGCGAATGTCAGCATTGAAGGCAAAACGATCCACATGCTGGTCGATACCGGCGCGAGCTCCGTGGTGCTGGCCAATGCCGATGCCGCCGCCATCGGCATCGACACCACGAAACTGCGCTACACCGTGCCGGTGATGACCGCGAACGGCCGCACGGCGGCAGCGCCCGTCACCCTGTCCGAGATCGGCATCGGCCCGATCGCGCGGAGCAACATCCCCGCCCTCGTCGCGCAGGATGGCCAACTGGGCCAGAGCCTGCTCGGCATGAGCTTCCTGTCGACGCTTGGTTCGATGCAGATGCAGACCGATGAGTTGAGATTGCGAGACAGGTGAAACCTGCCGGGCAGACAGTTCCTGCTCGCGATCAAAAATAACGTCTCGCTATCCGAATACGAAAACGCCCGGTGCAAACCGGGCGTATCACATTCACGGCAAACCTCTTTCCGGTCAGTTGCGCAGCCGGTAACCGGTCTTGAACATCCAGCCGACGACACCGAGGCAGAGTGCGAGGAACAGCGTGATCATCGCCAGGCTGATGACGGGATTGACGTCGGCGATCTCGTAGAAGCTCCAGCGGAAACCGCTGATGAGGTAGAGCACCGGGTTGAAATGACTGACCGTCTGCCAGAATGGCGGCAGCATGTCGATGGAGTAGAAGCTGCCGCCAAGGAATGTCAGAGGCGGCACCACCAGCATCGGGATGAGGTTCAGCTGCTCGAAATTCGTGGCCCAGATGCCGATGATGAAGCCGAACAGGCTGAAGCTCACCGCCGTCAG
This sequence comes from Agrobacterium sp. K11, assembly GCF_059429395.1. NCBI lineage: Bacteria > Pseudomonadati > Pseudomonadota > Alphaproteobacteria > Hyphomicrobiales > Rhizobiaceae > Agrobacterium > Agrobacterium sp. K11. The sequence goes on from NZ_JCAHRB010000004.1 coordinate 13,197, forward strand.
CACAAAGAACAGGATCATCATGAACGGATGGGCGATGGTGATATCCACGAAGAAGGAGGCCGTTATCAGGATGATCGTGCCGATCATCAGCCCCTTGGTCGCCGCCGCCCCGACATAACCGGCAACAATTTCCGTCATCGCCACTGGCGCAGACAATATCTCGTAGACCGTGCCGGTGAATTTCGGAAAATAGATGCCGAAAGAGCCGTTGCTGATGCATTGCGTCAAAAGCGTCAGCATGATCAGGCCGGGCGTTATGAACGCGCCATAGGAAACCCCGCCAACCTCCTGAATCCTTGAACCGATCGCCGTTCCGAAAACGATGAAATAGAGAGAGGTGGAAATGACGGGCGACACGACACTCTGCAACAGGGTGCGGCGGGTGCGCGCCATTTCGAACAGGTAGATGGACTTGACGGCTTCGAAATTCATTTCTGGTCTCCTACCAGCGAGACGAAAATATCCTCAAGAGAGCTTTGACGTGTCGAAATATCCTTGAAATGGATGTTGGCACCGGAAAGCGCAGTCAGCAGATCGGCAATGCGCCCCTGCTCGCCGTTGTCCTCGATCTCGTAGGTGATGGTGTTGCGGTCATCCGAGAGCGAAAGGCCGAAAGATGAGAGACTGTCCGGCAACGCCTCCACCGGCTGCGAAAGTTCAAGGAAAAGCTGCTTGCGGCCGAGCTTCTTCATCAGCGCGGTCTTTTCTTCCACCAGCAACAATTGGCCGCCATTGATAACGCCCACTCGATCGGCGATCTCTTCCGCCTCCTCGATGTAATGCGTGGTCAAAATGATTGTGACGCCCTTGGAGCGCAGCTCGGAAACGACATTCCACATGTCGCGGCGCAAGGTAACATCCACACCCGCCGTCGGCTCGTCGAGGAAGAGGACCTTCGGTTCGTGCGCAAGCGCCTTGGCGATCAGCACGCGTCGCTTCATGCCGCCGGAAAGCTCCCGCAGCATATTGTCCTTCTTGTCCCAGAGCGACAGCGATTTCAGGACGCGCTCGATCAGTTCGGGGTTCTTCTTCTGCCCATGCAGACCGCGCGAGAAGCTGACGGTGTTCCACACGGTCTCGAACTGGTCTGTCGTCAGTTCCTGCGGCACAAGGCCGATCAGGGCACGCGTCTGGCGAAAATCCTTCACCACATCATATCCGCCAACGAGAACCGAGCCTTCACCCGGATTGACAAGCCCGCAGATGATAGAGATCAGCGTCGTCTTGCCGGCTCCGTTAGGCCCGAGAAGAGCAAGGATTTCCCCCTCTCTGATATCGAGGCTGACACCTTTGAGCGCCTGAAAGCCATTTGAGTAGGATTTGGTCAGATTCCGTATCGAAACAATGGCATTCATCGCGAATCTTTCGAAAAAACGAGTAAGATGCACGCCATATAGGCCGTACAACCCGCAATTGCCAGCCCAACGGCCTGAACACTGCATTCGGCGGGGAGGGAAAATCAGCTGTAGACGCTGTAGAAAAACTGGGCCGCGACGAAGACCAGAAACACCCCGAAGGCCCGCTCCAGCTGCTTCTTGCTGAGTGCATGCGCCAGCCGCGCGCCATAGGGCGCGACGACAAGCGTGATGGGGATCAGCAGCGCGACGGCGATCCAGTTGATGAAGCCGGTGGAAAAAGGCGGCAGACCTGCATCACCCCAGCCGGCCCAGATATAGCCGAGGAGACCCGGCAGCGAAATAAGCACTCCGACACCGGAGGATGTGGCAACCGCCTGATGGATGGTGCGTCCGTAAAGCGTCATGAAAGTGTTGTTCATCACCCCGCCGCCCACACCCATCAGGCCAGACAGAAGGCCGATGCCGGTGCCGACCAGAAAGCGGACCGGATTTTTCGGCAGGTCTGAACCGAGATGCCAGCTCGCCCGGTTGAAGATCATCCGGAAGGCGAGCGCAAGCGCAATGAAAGCGAAGATCAGCCGCAGGGCGACGCTCGAGGCATGCGCAGCCACCACAGATGCGAGGATGGTGCCGAGCGGCACGGCGACGATCCAGCCCTTCAGGAGATCGATATCAACGGCACCTTTCTGGCGATGCGTCAGGAAGGAACGAATGGAAGTCGGCACGATGATGGCAAGCGAAGTGCCAAGCGACAGATGCATGCGCACCGCCTCCGGCACATCCAGAAGCCCGAACACATGGTAGAACACCGGCACCAGCACAGCACCGCCGCCAATGCCGAACAGCCCCGCCAGAAGTCCAGCGACCACGCCCGCGGCCGCAAGCGCCGAAGCAAAGATCAGTATCTCTGAAACAGGGGGCATGAAAGCAGGCTCCAGCGGGCCGTTGTCACAAACATGTGACGCTCATAGCGTATCAGAAAAGGGCGGCAAGCCATGTTGGCCGCAGGTCAGTACGGCGCGATGTTTTTTGCCGGATATCCGCACCGGATGGACCGTTTTATGGGATTTCTTCCCATTGCATGCCCTTGCAAAGACGCCGATATCCCCCGATTTAGGCAGTCTTCTTCAACCGGCCTTAGGGCCGGTCTTTTTTTGGGCGGCTAGCACCAAACCCAACAGGCCCAAATTGTAATGTGGCCACATCCCCCACTCCGTCATTCCGGGTAGCGCCGGGACGGACGGGAAGTTACGGGTCGACGTGACGCACCACAACTAATGCCTCACGCCTATCGTAATGCACCACCGTGTCGTCTCGTCGCCCCCTAATCGCAATGCCTGTAACCGGACTTGCGGGTGCGCAGGTCGAAGTGGAAATGGTTCCAGTGGTTGGGATCGCTGCCTGGCCCGAGAACCGTGGAGAAATATTTGCAGCTATCGGACCTCACTGCCTTCAGCAGCGCCTTTTCCCGGAAGGCGAAGAAGTTCTTGCTGCGAACGTCAATCTCCTTCCCGTTGTTCAGCGTTATGGTGCCGATATCGATGGCGTTGCCGCGCGCATGTTCGGACCACGGATTGCTGGAGCGCGAATTCATCTTGCGGCAGGAATAACCGCCCATGGGCGTGATGCGTCCGACGCCTGAGAGGTAACGGAAGCGGGAGGACGGCACGAGTTCGAACTTTACCCATTTGGCGAAGGCAAGCGTGACCTGGCAATTGAGCTTCACGGCCGGGCGGATGGCAACGCCGCTGGCAAGCCCGCTGAGTTCGATCGGATAGTCGATACCGCAGGTCGGTCCATCTGCAATGCGCGCAACATCGCGGAAGGCGACGCCGAGACGGCGCAGCTCGGAGCGACAGGCCACTTCCGAGGATGGCATGACGCCGGGCGGCATGGCCGAGCGGTTGCTTTGCAATCCGTCGCGGGCCATCGGATCATTAGGCATCAACATGGCGACCTCCTCCACCGGCTGGCGGCGGGAAGAAGACCCGGGCGGCGGTGGCGGTATCAACCGCGACTGACCCGCACTTTGTTGCCGGCGAGCGGGAGAAACGGCAACCGGATTGTCGGTGCCGATGCCGTCCACCACCGGCTGGGCGGAAGCGCCTTCGGCAATATCGGCGTCCTGCTCTTCCGCAAGTCCGCGAACCGGCTCCACGCCCAGCATGGAATCCATGTTCACCCCGCCCTCGCCTTCGGCGATCTGATTTGCGGCGCCCTGCTGGTTAGGCATGGCTGGGGAGGCCATGCTTTGGCCGTTCGCGGCCATCCGCGCCTGATGCTGGCCATCCAGCGTGGAATAGCCCTGGCCGCCCTGTGGCGATTGCAGCAGGGGATCCTGCGAGGCATAAGGCTCCGGCATCGGCTGTGACACGGCTGCGGGATAATTGGTGGCCTGCCCGGTCCGCTCGGCCTGATAGACCGCACCCGGCGGCGCGCTGTAGCCTTGCTGCCGCGACGACCGGATGGCGCCGACACGCGTCGTGCCGTCAACCTCGGCCGGCGGCACAAGGCCCTCCGCCGAACACGACACCATGACCGTGGAAATCATCAACAACGTCACAAGACGACGCGGAAGGGAAACATACGCCATACGAGAACCTGTACCTTCAGCGGCCGCTGCCCGCGGCAATACAGGTAAATTTTAAAGAAACGGGGTAAACGAATCCTTATTGGTTGGGAGAAATAACGACCCGGGCTGTTCCGTGACGCGGGAAATGCGGAAGCCTCGACCGAAATCATACCAAAGGTGTGAGCAAAGCTCTGCAAACCAACGCCTCTCACGATGCAGACGCACCACGGGTCCGGCACGACGGAGGAAATGTTGTCTCACTTCCTCGAAACAGAAAGGGCGCAGCCAAAGCCGCGCCCTGTAAACTATCTCAAGCGGATAAAAATCAAGCCGCCCGCGAAACCTCGCGCCCTGCCCCATGCCCGAGTTCGAAACGGGACAGCAGCGCGCGGAGCTGCCGGCTTTCTTCGGCCAGCGTCTGGCTGGCAGCCGTCGTCTCTTCCACCATCGCGGCGTTCTGTTGGGTCATCTGGTCCATGTGGTTGACGGAGGTGTTGATCTCCTGCAGGCCGGTGGCCTGTTCGCGTGCCGCCGTGGCGATGGAATTGACGTGACCGTCGACCCGGTTGACCAGCGTCACGATCTCATCCAGCGCATCGCCCGTGGAGCGAACGAGTGCGACACCGCCGCCGACTTCTTCCGCGGAACGATTGATAAGGGTCTTGATCTCCTTGGCAGCATTGGCAGAGCGTTGCGCGAGTTCGCGAACCTCCTGCGCCACCACGGCAAAACCGCGTCCCGCTTCGCCTGCCCTTGCGGCCTCGACACCGGCATTCAGCGCCAGAAGGTTGGTCTGGAACGCGATTTCGTCGATGACGGAAATGATCTGTCCGATGCGCCGCGAAGATTCCTCAATACGGCCCATCGCATCGACGGCATTGCGCACGATCTCGCCCGAGCGGCCTGCGCTCGTTTTTGTATCCTGCACCATTTGTCGGGCCTCGTTCGCCCGTTCGGAAGCGGTGCGCACCGTCGCGGTGATTTCGTCAAGAGCCGCCGCCGTCTCCTCCAGCGCCGCTGCCTGCTGCTCTGTCCGGCGCGAAAGATTGCCGGTCGCACCGCTGATGTCAGATGCGCTATCGTTGACGACATGGCCGGTTCTGGCGATCGCCTCGATCGCCCCATGCAGCGCGCCGACGGCGCGGTTGAAATCCATGCGCAGCTTTTCATATTCGCCGCCGATATCGGCAAGCTCGACGGTCAGATCGCCATTGGCGAGTGCTTCCAGCGAACTGCCGAGCTCGTTCATGGCATGAGCCTGACGCTCGGATGCGGAGCGCAACGCCATCTCGTTGCCATGCCGCGCCTCCTCCAGCGCCCGCTGCTGCCCCGCCTCGCGGGCCTGCAAGGCGCTGCGCTCATTGACGCTGTCACGCAGCACCAGCAACGTCTTGGCAATGGCGCCGATTTCGTTGCGACGGTCGGCGAATTCAATTTCCGCCTCGCCGTCACCATCAGCGATCCGCTTCATACTCTGCCGGATGCGATCGATAGGCCGTGTCACGCTGCGCACGACGGCTGCAGCCACGCCGATCACCAGAAGGCCGGACAGAACACACACTGCGATGTTGAAATAGGCATTGCTCCAGAAAACCGCCTCAAGATCGTCGACATAAACGCCAGTCCCGACAATCCATCCCCAGGGCGCAAAACCGGCGACATGGGAAAATTTCTCGACTGGGTCCGGCGCGCCGGGCTTGGGCCAATAATAATCGACAAAGCCCTGGCCCCCCGCCTTCACCGTATTGACGAATTCGACGAACAGCGCCTTGCCGTTCGGATCCTTGTTGGCAGTGAGATCGCTGCCGTTCATCTCGGGCTTGATCGGATGCATCACCATCTTGGGATGCATGTCGTTGATCCAAAAATAGCCGCTGCCGTTGCCATAGCGCATCGCCGCAATCGTGGTCTTGGCTTGTTGCTGCGCAGCCTCACGCGTCAGGGTGCCACCCTGCTCCAGCCGGTAATATTGCTCAAGAATGGCGACAGCCGTTTCGTTCATGGATGCGAGTCCCGCTTTACGCTCGCGTTCCATCTCATGAAAAGTCTCGAACAGGCTGAATGTAAGTGCCGCAGTCAATATTGCCAGAAACAATGCAACGAGCGCATAAAGGCGCATAGATATCGTGACGTTTTTCATATTCCCCCCAACGCCGCTGACGGCACTTCGACCAGCGTATGTTAGAGTTAAAAAATTTATTATAACTGAATACGCTTATTATACGTTAGTATTATTCCAGACCTCCTCCTCCCAACCCGCCAATACTCTCCACGGCCCTTAAAAGCCGGCGCAGCGACCCGAAATTCTACAGGGTGCTGCCGTTTTAAAGAGCTCGTTAACCCTGACGTCCTATCCTCTTTTGCCAAAATACAGGTACAGGGAGACGCGCAATGTCACGGCCGAATTTCCGCTTTACACACTATGACCTGAAGGAATTGCGGGCTGGGACGACCATTGAGGTGTCCCTTTCGGCCGTCAACAATGTACGGCTTATGACAGGCGCAAACTTCCAGCGTTTCACCGAATTGCTCGATTTCAAATATCTCGGCGGCGTCGCGAAAAAATCGCCGATCCGCATCAGCATTCCCGAGACCTTGCACTGGCATCTGGTGATCGATGCCGAAGGGCACAGTGGTCTGGCGGAATCCTCGGTCAAGATGCTGCCTGCCCCGTCGCAGGTCATGCAACACCGGAAGGCATCCTGATTTCCCTTTGGAAAGAGTTGGATGGCGCGTTTTTACGACTCACTTTGGCAAGCGCCTGATTCTTTTTGTGAAGAAAGCTTTTTAACGCGAACCGCGCTCGCGGCGCAGCTTCGCCCACCAGTCGAGACGCTTGCGGATGTCCCGCTCGAACCCCCTGTCGGGCGGATCGTAAAACGTCTTGCGCCCCATTTTTTCCGGAAAATAGTCCTGTCCCGAAAAGGCATCCGGCTCGTCATGGTCGTAACGGTAACCGTCACCGTAACCCTCGCCCTTCATCAGCTTTGTGGGCGCGTTCAGAATATGTTTTGGCGGTACCAACGAGCCGTTTTCCTTGGCCGCCCGCATCGCCGATTTGAAGGCTGTATAAACGGCATTCGATTTCGGCGCGGTGGCGAGATAGACGCAGGCCTGCGCCAGTGCCAGTTCGCCTTCCGGTGATCCCAGATAATCATAGGCGTCCTTGGCGGCATTGCAGACGGCAAGCGCCTGCGGATCGGCAAGGCCGATATCCTCCACCGCCATGCGCACCAGCCGCCTCCCGATAAAGAGCGGGTCTTCGCCGGCGTCAAACATGCGGCAGAGATAATAAAGCGCCGCATCCGGGTCCGAACCGCGCACCGATTTATGCAGCGCGGAAATCAGATTGTAGTGGCCGTCCTGTCCCTTGTCGTAAACCGGCGCGCGCCGCTGCACGATGCGCGTCAGCCCTTCGGTATCGAAAGTCTCGTCCTTGCGCGCCGCACGCCAGACCTCTTCGGCAAGCGTCAGCACGGCGCGGCCATCGCCATCGGCCATCCGGATCAGGCTGACACGCGCCTCCTCGGTCAGCGGCAGAGGCTTGCCCTCCGCCTCTTCGGCGCGCTTCAAAAGCTCGCCCAGGCTCTCCTCGTCATGCGAACCGAACGTGAGGACACGCGCCCGCGACAAAAGAGCGGCATTCAGTTCAAAGGACGGGTTTTCGGTGGTTGCACCCACAAGAATGATGGTACCGTCTTCCATGACCGGCAGGAAGCTGTCCTGCTGGGCACGGTTGAAACGATGGATCTCGTCAACAAAAAGCAGCGTCTGCCGGCCATTCATCCGGCGTGTGCGTGCTGCCTCGAAAACTTTCTTGAGATCGGCAACACCGGAAAAAATCGCCGAAATCTGCTCGAAAGCCAGCCCGGCCTCCCCCGAAAGCAGACGCGCGACCGTCGTCTTGCCGGTGCCGGGCGGTCCCCAGAAGATCATCGATCCGAGTGAGCCGCTATCGATCATACGGCGTAGCACGCCCTCTTCACCCGTCAGATACGGCTGCCCGGTCACCTCCGCCAGCGTCTTCGGACGCAGGCGGTCGGCAAGAGGCCGCCGGTTGGCGACCTCGACAGGCACCTGTGGGGCAAAGAGGTCATCGCTCATCGCAGGAACTGCCGGATGCGTTGACCGTCACGCAGGATTTCCACCCGCCAGAAGCCGGGATTGTCATCCAGCGCCTTTTCGACCGCAGCCGTGGAGCCGATATCCGAGCCGTTTAGCGACAGGATGACATCCTTCGGCTGGAAACCGACCCGATAGGCCGGCGAACCGCGCTTCACATCGGTGACGACGACGCCGGTCACCTGCGAAGGCATGCGCAGTTCATCTGCAAGCTTCGGCGAGAGATTGGCGACAGTCGCGCCCGCCAAGGGATTGCGTCCCTCCAGCAGCCGTTCGTCACGCGGCGCGGTTTCCGGCGCCGTGTCGAGCGCAATGGTCACCTTCTTCTCTTTACCCTTCTCCACCAGCGTCAATTCGGCGGACTTGCCGATGCCAGCCGTCGTGAGGCGATAACCGAGTGCATCGGGATGCTCCACCTCCAAACCGTTGACCGCCGTTACGACCTGCCCCGGCTCGATGCCAGCTTTCTCCGCCGGGCCGCCCTTGACGACGCTGACAACGAGCGCACCGCGCGCGCGGTGCAGGCCAAGCGCCTCGGCGACATCGGAGGTGACGGGATCGAAGGTCGCGCCGATATAGGGCCGCTGGAAGTTCGCGTCGCCACGCTCGGCGGCGGCAACGAAAACGCGGACCAGATTGGCGGGAATGGCAAAACCGATGCCGTTCGACCCGCCGCCCTTGGAGAAGATGGCAGTATTGATGCCGATCAACTCACCCGCCATGTTCATCAGCGCACCGCCGGAATTGCCGGGGTTGATGGAGGCGTCGGTCTGGATGAAGAAGCCGAAATCGCCCTGCGTCACCTGGTTGCGCGCCAGCCCCGAGACGATGCCGCTTGTTACCGTCTGGCCGACACCGAAGGGGTTGCCGATGGCAAGCACGAGATCGCCGACTTCAATGGCATCCGAATTGCCAAGCGAAAGCACCGGAAACTGTTCCTTCGCGTCGATCTGCAGAATGGCAAGATCGACCCGGTCGTCCTTCAGCAGCACCTTGGAGGAGAATTCACGCCCATCCGCCAGCGCCACCTTGATGTCGTCGGCGCCATCGATGACGTGATTATTGGTCACCACGAGGCCGCCGGCGGTTACGATCACACCCGATCCGAGCGAGGACTGTTTCTCCGTGCGGTTCGGCATCTGCTGGCCGAAGAACTGTTCGAAGAACGGGTCGCCGGCAAAGGGCGACGAGCGCCGCTGCACGATGCGTTCGGCATAGACATTCACCACAGCGCCTGCGGTACGCTTGACCAGCGGCGCGAAGGAAAGCTGCATTTCCGTGTGGCTTGCGGGCACGGTCTTGTTGTCCTGCGCCTGCGCTCCGACCGGAACGAGAAGCAGCGCCGCAAGAAAGCCGGTGGACAGATACTTCAGCACGCTCTGCATGTGATTCCTCATCCTCATCAGTATGATGGAGTTATAACGTGAAAGCCTATAAAGCAAAGCGCGGCAAGATGATGGCCGATCTTTTTCATGCGATGACCGGCTTGTGCTGGTGGAACCAACAGCACCCCATTTCGGTTTCCCCCACACGAGCCTGTCCTCAAAATGAGACGACCCATGCACATGAAACAGACAATCCTTGCCTCCGGCATCCTCTTCGCCTGCGCTTCACTGGGTTCGCCCGCCAACGCCGCCAGCTTCGATTGCACGAAGCCTGATCTGGCCGCGGATGAAAAGGCGATCTGCGACAACCGCGCCCTCAACGACCAGGACGTGAAGATGGTCACCACCTTCGACATCCTGACACAACTGATAGCGATGGGCGCACGCGACACCTTGCGCGAAGAACAGAGCCAATGGTTGAAAAAGCGCCAGGAATGCAACGCGGATGTCGCCTGCATCACAAGTGCCTATGAGGAGCGCATGAAGCGGCTCGGGGAAGCTTTCCAGAGCATAAACAGACCGCTCTGATTTTCACGCAACGCGAATGATATTCTCCATCAGCCCATGCAATTGGTCGCGATAACCGGTTCTCGCCGAAGGCGCATCCTCACGGGACGTCATAACCACCGAGAGCCGTTTGGCGGGGACGATATAGAGCATCTGCCCGCCATAGCCCCAGGCATAATAAACCGTCTCGCCCGCCATCTCCTTGATGAACCAGCAATAGCCGTAACCATCGCCGTTGAAGACGGAATTGGTGCGTTGTTGCCAGGATTGATCGATCCAGCTCTGCGAAATCAAACGCTCGCCGCCTGGCGTTACCCCGCCCAGCCGGTAAAGCTCGCCGAAAGCCAGCAGCGACCGCGCCGTCATCGCCATCTGGTTGCCGCCGAGATAGATGCCCTGCGGATCGCGCTCCCAGCCGCCGATTGAGAAGCCCTCCAGCGGCCGGAACCAGTCGCGCGCCAGCGACAGCGTCGAACGGCCGGATGCCTTGGTCAAAATCGCCGAAAGCAGATGCGTGGAACCGGTGGAGTAAAGCATGCCACCGCCTGGCTCTCCGGCAAAACCCGACCCCAGCGCCATTCGCACCCAGTTGCGGCTGGCGACCCAGCGGCCGTAGTTCGGGCCGGACATTCGTTCCAGACCGGATTGCATGGAAAGCAGGTTGCCGATGGTTACCCTTTCCAGACGCGCATCGGGGTTCGGCGGAAAATCGCTGCGCAGGATCGTGGCAATCGGCTGATCCGCCCCGGCCAATATCTTGCGGTCGATCGCCATGCCGACCAGCGCGGAAATCACAGATTTCGAGGCCGACTTGATGTTGGTGGAACCCATAAGGCTGGCGCCGTGATAGGCACGGCTGGCCACCTCCTGGCCGTCAATACTGACGATGGCGGCTTTCAGGCTCGAAAGCCCATCCGCCTCGTTGAGCAATGGACTGAAGCGGGCGCCATTGCCGGGTGTTTGCCCGTGGGCAAGGCGGGCGAAAGGCAGGGATGCGATAAGGCCGAGTGCGGTTCGTCTTTTCATGGTGCTGAAGTTAGGCATCGCGGCGCGTTGGAAAAGGGCAAGTGACGGAACATCACTCCAATGTGACTGCTGGCATGGAGGGTGGACGGCCGGATGGTTTAGAATTTGCGTTTCAGAAACAACGTGTTGCGCGAGCTTGGAGAATCAAGCTCTGAGGCAATTGAATCTGTTTCTTAACGACGCGCGTAATCTGGGTCAGAACAAGAAAAAGCCGCTCAGAAGAGCGGCTCAGGCTGCCTGCAATGTAGGACCCTGCCCGCCAGATTACTCCGGCAAAATCCGAACAGCACCCTTGTCGGCACTGGACGCAAAAGCCGCATAGGCCTTCAGCGCTGTCGTGACGTTGCGCTTGCGGAACTCCGCAGGCTTCCAGCCGAGCTGATCCTGCTCGGCGCGGCGGGCTGCCAGTTCCGCATCCGTAACTTTGAGGTTGATCGTGCGGTTGGGAATATCGATCTCGATCAAGTCGCCCTGACGCACGAGGCCGATAGCGCCGCCCTGCGCCGCTTCCGGCGAGGCATGGCCGATGGACAGGCCGGATGTGCCGCCCGAAAAACGTCCGTCGGTGATCAGCGCGCAGGCTTTGCCGAGGCCCTTGGACTTGAGGTAGCTGGTCGGATAGAGCATTTCCTGCATTCCGGGGCCGCCCTTCGGTCCTTCGTAACGAATGACGACGACATCACCTGCCTTGACCTCGTTGGAAAGAATGCCCTTCACCGCCGCGTCCTGGCTTTCGTAAACAACCGCCGGACCGCTGAATTTAAGGATGGATTCGTCGACACCCGCCGTCTTCACGATGCAGCCATCAAGAGCGATGTTGCCATAAAGCACGGCCAGACCGCCATCCTTGGAGAAAGGCTTTTCAACCGAGCGGATAACGCCGTTTTCACCGTCCGTATCCAGATCGTCCCAGCGCGACGACTGGCTGAAGGCCACCTGCGTCGGAACGCCGCCGGGGGCAGCCTTGAAGAACTGCCGCACGGTTTCGCTGTTGGTGCGGGTGATGTCCCAACGGTCGATGGCGTCGCCCAGCGTCGCCTCGTGCACCGTGTAGGTATCGCGATTGAGGAGACCGCCACGATCCAGCTCACCGAGAATGCGCATGATGCCGCCGGCGCGGTGAACGTCTTCCATGTGCACGTCCTGCTTGGCAGGCGCGACCTTGGAAAGGCAGGGAACCTTGCGGGAAAGACGGTCGATGTCTTCCATGCCGAAATCGACACCGCCCTCATGCGCTGCCGCCAGAATATGCAGCACCGTGTTGGTGGAACCGCCCATGGCGATATCCAGCGACATGGCGTTTTCAAACGCAGCCTTGTTGGCAATGGTGCGCGGCAGAACGGTCTCGTCGTCCTGCTCGTAATAACGGCGCGCCAGATCGACGATCAGGTGACCGGCCTCGACGAACAGGCGTTTGCGGTCCGAATGGGTGGCAAGCGTCGAACCGTTGCCGGGCAATGACAGGCCTAGCGCCTCGGTCAGACAGTTCATGGAATTGGCAGTGAACATGCCGGAACAGGAACCGCAGGTCGGGCAAGCGGAACGCTCGATGATCTTGACGTCCTCATCGGAAATCTTGTCGTCCGCAGCTGCGACCATGGCGTCAACCAGATCGAGCGCGACCGTCTTGCCATGCAGAACGACCTTGCCCGCTTCCATCGGACCACCGGAAACGAAGACGGCGGGGATGTTGAGGCGCATCGCCGCATTCAGCATGCCGGGGGTGATCTTGTCGCAGTTGGAGATGCAAACCATCGCGTCGGCGCAATGGGCATTGACCATGTATTCGACCGAGTCAGCGATGATTTCGCGCGACGGCAGCGAATAAAGCATGCCGTCATGGCCCATGGCGATGCCGTCATCGACAGCGATGGTGTTGAATTCCTTGGCAACGCCACCGGCCGCTTCGATTTCACGCGCAACGAGCTGGCCGAGATCCTTCAGATGCACATGGCCCGGCACAAATTGCGTGAAGGAATTGACAACCGCGATGATGGGCTTGCCGAAATCGCTGTCCTTCATGCCGGTGGCGCGCCATAGGCCGCGCGCGCCCGCCATGTTGCGGCCGTGGGTTGTCGTTCTGGAGCGATAGACTGGCATGGTGTTTTCCTCGATCTCTTGGGCAGAAGAGCGCATTCCCGCACCGCGGTCAAAATGCCCTCGCCCTATTTTGCGGTTTTTCTAGCGCAAACCGTAAGCCCTGTCACTGTCACCTTCGGGCAAAACAGTACGGTTCGGTACGGTACGCCCGGTTTGAATGTTGCAATTCGCGCGGCCCGTCATCACAAATGCGCGATTTTTGCCGCCCGACCGCTGTTTTTGCGCAGAGTGCTGAAACATATCTGTGCAGCGGCCGTATAGCCTATCATAATCGATTTATCGCCGATGCACCCGGCTTTTGTGGAGGTTGAAATGCCCGCCTATCGTCCGCCCCTCATCCCGGCACGAGAAATCACGCCGAAGAATATCTACCTCTCGAGACGTGGCTTCCTGGGCACGGCGGCGGGGCTTGCGGCAATCGGGCTTTCCGGCCGCGAGGCTGTCGCCACTCCGCTTGCTGCCAAAGCAGGCGCCTACAAGCTGGACGAGAAGCTCACCCCGCTCGATGCCGTCACCAGCTACAATAATTTCTATGAGTTCGGAGTGGGCAAATCCGACCCGAAGGAAAATTCCGGCAAGTTCAAGCCCACCCCATGGACGGTGAAGGTGGATGGCCTTGTCTCCAAACCGCAGGAATTCGGCATCGAAGAGCTGATGAAATATCAGCTAGAGGAGCGCACCTATCGCATGCGCTGCGTCGAGGGCTGGTCGATGGTCATTCCGTGGATCGGTTTCCCTCTCGCCGCGCTTCTCGACAAGGTGGAGCCACTCGGCAGCGCGAAATACGTGTCCTTCGAAACCGTGGTGCGGCCGGAGGAAATGCCGGGCCAGAGCGGCCTGTTCCAGCCTCTGTCCTGGCCCTATGTCGAGGGTCTGCGCCTAGATGAGGCCCGCCATCCTCTCACCATTCTTGCCGTTGGACTATACGGCGAAACCCTGCCGAACCAGAATGGCGCGCCCATTCGCCTCGTCGTTCCCTGGAAATACGGCTTCAAGGGCATCAAATCCATCGTACGTATTTCGCTTGTCGAGAAACAGCCGGACACGACGTGGAAAAACTCCAACGCCCGCGAATACGGTTTCTATTCCAACGTCAATCCGCATGTGGACCATCCGCGCTGGAGCCAGGCAACGGAACAGCGCATCGGCGAAGGCGGCTTTTTTGGCACCCAGAACCGCCCTACCCTGATGTTCAACGGCTATGACGAGGTGGCAAGCCTCTATACCGGCCTCGACCTAAAGGCGAATTACTGATCATGGCCCTCGCCTTTTCGCTTCCCTCACTGCCGAAGCGTTACCAGCCGGCAGCCATCTGGTCGCTTTATGTCATCGGCCTCTGTCCCGGCCTCTGGTATTTTTACCTCGCCGCAACCGGCGGCCTCGGCTTCAACCCAGTCAAGGATTTCGAGCACCTGCTCGGCATCTGGGCACTGCGCTTTCTATGCCTCGGCTTGCTGGTGACGCCGCTGCGCGATCTCTTCAACATAAACCTCATCGCCTATCGCCGGGCGTTGGGACTGATCGCCTTCTATTACGTGCTGGCACATTTCAGCGTCTATCTGGTTCTGGACCGCGGCCTGGTCTTCAGCTCCATCGCCGCTGATATTCTCAAGCGGCCCTATATCATGTTCGGCATGGCGGGGCTCGTCATGCTGCTGCCGCTCGCGCTCACCTCCAACCGCTGGTCGATCCGCAAGCTCGGCAGCCGCTGGAACACGCTGCACAAGCTCGTCTATCTCGTGCTCATCGTCGGCGTACTGCATTTCGTGTTGGCGCGAAAATCGATCACGCTCGAGCCGGTGTTTTATATCAGTACGATGGTGGTGTTGCTCGGGTATCGGCTGGTGCGGCCCTCGATCATGGCGGCGAAGAGGGCAAGGCGCGCAAGCCCCGTCCGGACGTAAAGGACGCCACCGCGATCCCGCCGATATAGCAAACGATATTCCACACCGAGAAAACGCGGCCGAGCAGCAAAGCTCCGGCCGCCGTTGCGCGAAACGCGTCCAGCGCCGGGAAATGAACGAGCCGAATCAATTCCACGACGACGACGGCGATGACGGCGATGTGAACCTCGTAACCGTACCAGCGGGACGGAAGGATGGCCGCCAGCAGCAGATAGACCATAGCCCCCCAGAGCACGGATCCGCCATATTTTACCGCCACGAACGGCAATCCCACCTCGTAGCCGAACGCCCGCAAGCAAAGACCGCCAATGATCACAATCATGGCCGCCGCCAAAAGCCGGATGCGGGCAAAATAAGGCGGGGAAAGGCGTGACGGACCCATGCGAGTTCCTTCCGGTTTTCGTATGAAAATTTAACGGATACAAATCGAGGCGCGAACATGAGCATAGCAACAGGCCCAGCCGCAACCCGCCTCTCGGTTTTGGACAATCTTCTGTGCGATACCTATCCTTGGGGCGAACTCAAGGGCATCAGGCGCTTTGTCATCGAATTTCTCTATTTCGGTATCAAGGAAGCCCGTGCCTGCCTGTTTGCGGGATTGTTCTTCATTTCCATCTTCGTAGTGCCGCATGGTGGGGTATTTGGCATTCCGCGTTATGACGTGCTGCTGATCGTCGCGCTCGGCATCCAGTTCTTCATGATCTGGAGCAGGCTGGAAACGCTTGACGAGGCCAAGGCCATCCTGCTGTTCCATATCGTCGGCTTCGCGCTTGAGGTGTTCAAGACGTCAAGCGCTATCCAGTC
The DNA here is from genome assembly GCF_059429395.1 of Agrobacterium sp. K11. Classification (NCBI taxonomy): domain Bacteria; kingdom Pseudomonadati; phylum Pseudomonadota; class Alphaproteobacteria; order Hyphomicrobiales; family Rhizobiaceae; genus Agrobacterium; species Agrobacterium sp. K11. The sequence continues at coordinate 28,975 of NZ_JCAHRB010000004.1, forward strand.
CTGGTCCTACCCCGACTTCGCCTATAGCAAGGTCCTCGGCGTGCCGCTCTTTTCCGGCTTCATGTACGCCGCCGTCGGCAGCTACATCATCCAGGCGTGGCGCCTGCTGGATGTGCGCATTCGCAATTATCCCACCTATTGGATGGCAACGCTGATCGGCATCGCCATCTACGCCAACTTCTTCACCCACCACTTTATCGGTGACTACCGCTGGTACATCGCCGCCTGCGCCATCGGCCTCTATTCCCGCGCAACAGTGGTCTACCGTCCCTATGATCGGGATCGAAAGATGCCGCTGCTTCTCTCCTTCGTCCTGATAGGGTTTTTCGTCTGGCTGGCGGAAAACATCTCCACATTCTTCGGTATCTGGAAATATCCCGATCAGATCGGCGCCTGGTCCGTGGTGCATATCGGCAAGTGGAGTTCGTGGTCGCTGCTGGTCATCATGACGTTTACGATTGTCGCGCAACTCAAGCACATCAAGGCCCGCATCCACGTTCCGGAGTGAAACGAGCGCTTTCCAAGCATCGTTAAAAACGACGATTGCAGGACATCGAGCCGATAGAGAGCAATAACTTAGATATCATTAAGTAAATCCTGCCAAAAAATCTACCGGGCGATATACAAGACAAGCGAAAATACCGAAGTTGGCGTATTTATTGTTCACGACGCCAGCCGCCCTAATGGCTTCTATGTTGATACAGCTTACCATCGGAACGCCGATATTGTGAAAAAGACCATTACACCCGCGCCCGTATTCCTGAAATTTACAGGCTATATGATCCAAGACTTCGAAATGTTCGAAAGCTTGGATGGCGTCTTACTTTTAGGTTTGTATCACTTAAACAAAAAGGAGCGAAATGAGCTCAATACATTCCTTGCATCCCTGTTGCGCTCTGATGTTTCAGATGGCTTGATTGGAGATCTTTGGAACACATCCAATGCTGAATTTGGTGCCGAAGGTAAGGGAATTAGATGGCTTCTCAACCGGACCGTCGAGTTGATCGAAGGTGACGACGGCACTGACGGTTACTATCTGCGTCGTTCATGACTATTCTTTTGGAAAATAAAAAAGCCGGGTGATTTCTCACCCGGCTTTTTAATTCACGACGCCTGAACGGCGTCAGACCTTACGCAGCTTCGGCAGCAGCAGCTTCCGCAGCAACGCGAGCCTTGTCGGCTGCGCCCTTGGCGTCAACGTCACGCTCGACGAATTCAACAACGGCCAGAGCCGCGTTGTCGCCCTGGCGGAAGCCAGCCTTCATGATGCGCAGGTAGCCGCCGTTGCGGGTTGCGTAACGCGAAGCGATTGCGTCGAACAGCTTGCGAACAGCGTCCTGATCCTTGATCTGCGAGATCGCCTGACGACGAGCGTGCAGGTCGCCGCGCTTGCCAAGCGTCACGAGACGCTCAACGATCGGACGGATTTCCTTCGCCTTAGGAAGGGTGGTGACGATCTGCTCATGGGTGATGAGCGAAGCAGCCATGTTGGCAAACATTGCCTTGCGGTGGCTGGCGGTTCTATTGAGCTTGCGGCCTGAATTACCGTGGCGCATTGCTATTCTCCTTCTACGCAGGTGCCTTCTCTAAGGCCTGCCGTTTCCTGGCACATGCAGATGACTTATCTGCTGTTTGACGGGGAAAGGCAGTCTTTAAGGTCTGCCTTCTTGTTTGTTAGTATTGGTCTTCGTAACGCTTGGCGAGATCTTCGATGTTCTCAGGCGGCCATGCCGGTACTTCCATACCGAGGTGCAGACCCATGGAAGCGAGAACTTCCTTGATTTCGTTCAGCGACTTGCGACCAAAGTTCGGCGTGCGAAGCATTTCGGCTTCGGTCTTCTGGATCAGGTCGCCGATATAGACGATGTTGTCGTTCTTCAGGCAGTTTGCCGAACGAACGGACAGTTCCAGCTCGTCGACCTTCTTGAGAAGCGCCGGGTTGAACGCGAGTTCGGTAACCGATTCTTCTTCTGCTTCCTTCTGCGGCTCGTCGAAGTTGACGAAGACGCCGAGCTGGTCCTGAAGAATGCGAGCGGCGAAGGCAACGGCGTCTTCGCCGGAAACCGAACCGTTGGTCTCGATCGTCATGATCAGCTTGTCATAGTCGAGAACCTGACCTTCACGGGTGTTTTCCACCTTGTAGGACACTTTCTTGACCGGAGAATACAGGCTGTCCACCGGAATGAGGCCAATTGGGGCATCTTCCGCGCGGTTGCGCTCAGCCGGTACGTAACCCTTGCCGTTGTTGACGGTGAATTCCATGCGGATTTCAGCGCCTTCGTCCAGCGTGCAGATCACGTGGTCGGGGTTCAGGATCTCGATGTCGCCAACCGTCTGGATGTCACCAGCGGTTACCGAACCCGGACCCTGCTTGCGCACGACCATGCGCTTGGAATCGTCACCATCCATCTTGATGGCGATTTCCTTGATGTTGAGCACGATATCCGTCACATCTTCCCGAACGCCGGGGATGGAGGAGAATTCGTGCAGGACACCGTCGATCTGCACGGCCGTAACAGCGGCACCACGCAGAGAAGACAACAGAACGCGACGCAGCGCGTTGCCGAGAGTAAGACCGAAACCACGCTCCAGCGGCTCGGCAACGAGAGTTGCCTTGGTGCGGCTGGACGAGGTGAACTCGACCTTGTTCGGCTTGATAAGTTCCTGCCAGTTCTTCTGAATCATCTTTAAACCTTCCGTTCGCCGCCACCATCCAATCGTGACGGACCGAGCATGAAAACACTGAGAGGAACCTAATTCCGCGGTTCATCAGTGGGTTCTTGAGCGCAAGTCCGTCGATCGAAATCGACGCGCACACGCCAGATACACGAAAATTCCGCCAGACCGAAGGAAAGGCGGAATTTCCGAACCACGGTCGCGTCAGACGCGGCGCTTCTTGCGCGGACGGCAACCGTTGTGCGGGATCGGCGTCACGTCGCGAATGGAAGTGATCATGAAACCGGCAGCCTGCAGAGCGCGAAGTGCCGATTCACGGCCGGAACCCGGACCGCAAACTTCAACTTCAAGCGACTTCATGCCGTGTTCCTGAGCCTTCTTCGCGCAATCTTCAGCAGCGATCTGGGCAGCAAACGGGGTCGACTTGCGCGAACCCTTGAAGCCCTTGGCACCAGCGGACGACCAGGCAATAGCATTGCCCTGTGCGTCGGTGATGGTGATCATCGTGTTGTTGAAGGTCGAGTTGACATGCGCGACGCCCGACGTGATATTTTTACGTTCGCGACGGCGAACGCGTGCGGCTTCCTTGGCCATTTTATACCTTTCATTGATCTCTTCACCGCCGTAACACCAGCGGCTACACCGGCGATCGACCCGTTTCCGAGCTTCACGCCAAACTCAGAAAGGCTGGCGCAGACCGCACCAGCCTCTCCTTTCCGGAGAACCGGAAAATTACTTCTTCTTACCAGCGATAGCCTTCGCCGGACCCTTACGGGTGCGGGCGTTGGTGTGCGTGCGCTGACCGCGGACCGGAAGCCCACGACGGTGACGCAGGCCGCGGTAGCAGCCGAGGTCCATCAGACGCTTGATGTTCATCGAGGTCTCGCGACGAAGATCGCCTTCGACCTGATAGTCGCGGTCGATGGCTTCGCGGATCTGAAGAACTTCAGCATCCGTAAGCTGATGAACGCGCTTGTCAGCCGGAAGACCGACCTTGTCCATGATTTCCTGCGCGAATTTCGGACCAATCCCGTGAATATACGTCAGCGCAATAACAACGCGCTTTGCAGTCGGGATGTTGACGCCAGCGATACGTGCCACGTCTTTTCTCCTTGGTTCCAGTTGCCATCCGGCAAGTGGTGATTCCATTCGAGCGGCCGACACGACCGCCAGTTCAAAATTGATGTCCGTGACAAGTCAAAACGACCGAACCCGGATTTCCCTCCCTTAAGGGAAATCCGCGCCAGTCGCTTGGGATGTCGCGAGTTGGCGCGGTGTTTAACGGAATCAGCGCTAAAAAGCAACCGGCTCCGCCAAGATTCTTTTGCGATCCAAAGGATACGCCGTATCAGGAGCACAGGATTTGCCGGGAAAACCGCCTGCGGTTTTCACCATCCCGCTCCAACCATCAGGCCGAGGCCTTTTCCAGAACCCGTTCGATGGCCGCAGTGACGGCATCGACATCAGCCATGCCATCCAGTGTCACAAGTTCGCCCTGCTCGCTGTAATATTGCGACAGCGGCGCAGTCTTCTCGCGATACTCCGTCAACCGCTTGCGGAAGGCTTCCGGATTGTCGTCGGAACGAACCGTGCCACCGGCAGCGATGGTCTCTGCAACGCGATTTTCGATTCGGCGAATCAGCGCCTCCTCGTCCACCTTCAGTTCGATGACGGCATCGAGGGCGACGTTCTTCTTGTGCATGTTCTCGGCAAGCGCCTTGGCCTGCGGAACGGTGCGCGGATAGCCATCGAGAATGAAACCCTTGGCACAGTCCGGAGCTTCGATGCGTTCGGAAACGATCTGATTGACGATATCGTCGGAAACCAGCCCGCCGGCGTCCATGACGGCCTTGGCGCGCTTGCCTATTTCCGTGCCCGCGCTAACCGCAGCGCGAAGCATGTCACCGGTGGAAAGCTGCGGGATCCCGTACTTGTCAGTCAGGCGTTTGGCCTGGGTTCCCTTGCCCGCACCCGGCGGACCTAAAAATATCAGTCTCATCGTCCCCTCTTTCCTCCACGCAACTTCGACTTCTTGATCAGTCCTTCATACTGCTGCGCGATCAGGTGTCCCTGAATTTGCGCAACCGTGTCCAGAGTTACACTGACAACGATCAAAAGCGAAGTACCACCAAGGGCTAATGGAATGCCCGTACGTGCGATAAGTGTCTCAGGAAGGATACACACGAAGACAAGATAAACAGCGCCGACAACCGTGATACGGGTCAGAACGTAATCGATGTACTCCGCGGTGCGCTCGCCCGGACGAATGCCCGGAATGAAGCCGCCATGCTTCTTGAGGTTATCGGCCGTGTCCTTCGGATTGAAGACTATAGCCGTGTAGAAAAATGCAAAGAACGCGATGAGCAGGCCGTAGAGCGCCATGAACAGCGGCTGTCCATGCTGCAACGACGCGATGATCGAGGTTGCCCAGCCCGGCAGGTTGGTGTTTCCGGCAAAACCGGCAGCCGTCGCAGGCAGAAGCAGCAGCGAGGATGCGAAGATCGCGGGAATAACGCCAGCCGTGTTGAGCTTCAGCGGCAGATGCGAGGTATCGCCCTGGAACATCCGGTTGCCGACCTGGCGTTTCGGATATTGTATAAGCAGACGGCGCTGGGCGCGCTCCACGAAAACGATCAGCGCGATGACGCCGATTGCCACGATAACGACCATGAGGATGAGCGTCGTCGACAGCGCACCGGTGCGGCCGAGTTCCAGCGTGCCGGCAAGCGCCTTGGGCAGACCTGCCGCAATACCGGCAAAGATGATGAGCGAAATACCGTTGCCGATGCCGCGCGAGGTAATCTGTTCGCCAAGCCACATCAGGAACATCGTGCCGCCGAGCAGCGTGATGACGGTGGAAATACGGAAGAACAGGCCAGGATCGACAACGAGGCCGTTGCCGCTCTCAAGGCCGACAGCGATGCCGTAGGCCTGCAGGGTGCCAAGCAGTACCGTGCCGTAGCGCGTGTACTGGTTGATGATCTTGCGTCCGGCTTCGCCTTCCTTCTTCAACGCTTCGAGCGAAGGCACGACCGAGGTCATGAGCTGCACGATGATCGAAGCGGAGATGTAAGGCATGATGCCGAGGGCGAAGATCGCCATACGCTCGACTGCGCCACCCGCAAACATGTTGAAAAGACCGAGAATACCGTTGGCCTGGCCACGGAAGGCCTGCGCATAGGCTTCTGGGTTTAGACCCGGAAGCGGAATGTGGGTACCAAGACGGTAGACGAGAAGTGCGGCAAGAGTAAACCAGAGACGCTTTTTCAGATCCTCCGCCTTAGCGAAGGTCGAAAAATTCAGGTTCGAAGCCAGTTGTTCCGCTGCTGAAGCCATAAATTTCTCCGAATGACCCTTGCCGGCCAGCGAAACCGGCCAATGCGGAAAGGTCTAAAAATACCGGTTCAAAAACGGGCTTCGGACGAACACGGCGTTGCGCCGCCATCATGCCTCACCCTGTTTTTTTATGTCCTATCCCCTCCCTCAAGGAAGTTCAAGAACTGTGAGGCTCTCCCTGCGGCACTTTATGCCGCATGTGGCGCGCCTAACAGCTGCACCGCGAAGAGTTTGCCGTGATGCCACAATAAATCGATTTAAATCGAGAGCACCATAAGCCAGGGAGCGCAAACGCCCGGAGCGACTATGCCCCGGGCGTCTGAAGTCTATATATTACTCGGAAGCTTCAGCTGCAACTGCGAGAAGCTTGATAGAGCTGCCAGCCTTCTCAATCTTTTCGAGTGCAGGCTTGGAAGCGCCGGCAACTTCAAAAGCAACCTTGCTCGTCAGTTCGCCGTCAGCGAGAATGCGAACGCCGTCCTTGGTGCGACGGATAACGCCAGCAGCCTTGAGAGCAGCAGCATCGATCGTTGCGGAAGCGTCGAGCTTCTTGGCGTCGATGGCGGTCTGAATGCGGCCGAGCGATACAACAGCAAATTCGGAAGCGAAAATGTTGTTGAAACCGCGCTTCGGAAGACGACGGTAGATTGGCATCTGACCGCCTTCAAAACCGTTGATGGCGACGCCCGAACGAGCCTTCTGACCCTTCACACCGCGACCACCGGTCTTGCCCTTGCCGGAACCGATACCGCGACCTACGCGGATACGGTCCTTGGTGGAGCCTTCGTTGTCTCTGATTTCATTGAGTTTCATGATAGGTTACTCCGTCTCACTTCTCGTCAACGACGCGAACGAGATGCTGGACCGCACGGATCATGCCGCGAACCGCAGGAGTATCTTCCAGGGTGCGCTGACGGTGCATCTTGTTGAGACCCAGACCGACCAGCGTCTGACGCTGGATTGCCGGGCGGCGGATAGGGCTGCCGATCTGTTCGACCGTAACAGTCTTTTTGGCTTCAGTAGTCTTCTTGGCCATGATCCAGCTCCTTATTCTTCAGAAGCGTTGCCGGAAGCGGCACGACGAGACTGAAGGGTCGCATACTTGAGACCACGCTGTGCAGCGATGTCCTTAGGATGAACCTGATGCTTCAGAGCGTCGAACGTTGCGCGAACCATGTTGTACGGGTTCGAAGAACCGGTCGACTTGGCAACAACGTCATGAACGCCCAGCGTTTCGAAAACAGCGCGCATCGGACCACCGGCGATGATACCGGTACCGGCCTTGGCCGAACGCAGCAGAACCTTGCCTGCGCCGTGACGGCCATTGACGTCGTGATGCAGCGTGCGGCCATCGCGCAGCGGAACGAAGATCAGATCGCGCTTTGCGCTCTCGGTTGCCTTACGGATGGCTTCCGGAACTTCGCGAGCCTTGCCGTGACCGAAGCCAACGCGGCCCTTCTGGTCGCCGACGACGACGAGAGCGGCGAAGCCAAAGCGACGGCCACCCTTAACAACCTTTGCAACGCGGTTGATCGCGACCAGCTTGTCGACGAATTCGCTATCGCGTTCTTCACGGTTCTGGCGGTCGTCGCGAGAACCTCTTTTTTCCTGTGCCATTGTCCTTGTCCTTTTTCTTTTACGGGTGGAACGGCAAACGAAAAGACCACCGGCCTCGATGAAGAGACCCGCATGGCCCGGTGAAATTCCGCCCAGATCGTTGTCAGGGCGGAAACTGCAGCGCCGCGTGTCGAAACCGACACGCAAAGGACGCTGCAGGATCTTGAGTGGTGCATGACCCTTTCTCTCGATTGCGAACAATCGAAAGGGTCAAGCACTCAGAAGTTCAGACCGCCTTCGCGGGCAGCTTCTGCCACAGCCTTGATACGGCCGTGATAGATGAATGCGCCACGGTCGAATACGACATCCTTGACGCCAGCCTTGACGCCACGCTCTGCAACCAGCTTGCCTACGACAGCTGCTGCTGCAACGTCGGCGCCGGTCTTGAGCGAGCCGCGCAGATCGGCTTCGAGCGTGGAGGCAGACGCAAGCGTCTTGCCAGCAACGTCATCGATGATCTGAGCGTAGATGTTCTTCGACGAGCGATGAACCGACAGGCGCGGGCGGCCATTGGCAACCGCCTTGATCTGGCGGCGCACACGGCTCGCGCGACGTGCAAGTGCTTCTTTCCTGCTAGCCATTTCGCGTGATCCTTACTTCTTCTTGCCTTCTTTGCGGACGATACGCTCTTCAGCGTACTTCACGCCCTTGCCCTTGTAGGGCTCGGGACCACGGTATTCGCGGATTTCCGCGGCAACCTGGCCAACCTGCTGCTTGTTGATGCCGGAAACGATGATTTCCGTCGGCTTAGGAACGGCAATGGTGATGCCGACCGGAGGCTCGTAAACTACATCGTGGCTGAAACCGAGAGCCAGCTGCAGGTTCTTGCCCTGCAGGGCGGCACGGTAACCGACGCCATTGATTTCGAGCTTGCGTTCGTAGCCGTCCTTAACACCCTTGAAGATGTTCTCGATCATCGTGCGGGACATGCCCCACTTGGAACGAGCTTCCTTGGTGTTGTTGGCCGGCGTTACGGAAACGCCATTATCTTCGAGTTTTAGCTGGATGTCGTCATTAGCGACGAAAAACAGTTCACCCTTCGGGCCCTTAGCAGTGACCTTCTGGCCGTCGACATTGGCCGTAACACCTGCTGGAACCTGAACGGGCTTTTTACCGATACGAGACATTGTTCAATCCTGTCTGTTCGTTATGGAGATCCGTGCTCGGGTCTTAGAAGACCGAGCAAAGAACCTCGCCACCAACGTTCTGTTCGCGAGCTTGGTGATCGGCCATCACGCCCTTCGGGGTCGAAAGGATGGTGATGCCGAGGCCGTTCGCGACCTGCGGAATGGACTTAACCGAGACATAAACTCGGCGGCCCGGCTTGGAAACGCGGCCGATCTCACGGATCACGGACGCGCCTTCGTAGTACTTCAGTTCGATCGTGAATTCGGCCTTGCCGTTTTCGAAATCGACCTTGGAATAACCGCGAATGTAGCCTTCAGCCTGCAGCACGTCGAGAACGCGTGCGCGGAGGCTGGAAGCAGGCGTGCTTACCGAAGACTTACGGCGAGCAGCACCATTGCGGATGCGGGTGAGCATATCACCCAAAGGATCAGTCATGGTCATGTGCCCGTCTCCTTACCAGCTCGACTTGACAATGCCCGGCACCTTGCCGGAATTGCCCAGCTCACGAAGCGCGATACGCGACATCTTGAGTTTGCGATAGAACGCGCGCGGACGGCCCGTTACTTCGCAGCGGTTGCGGATACGCGTCTTCGAGCCGTCACGCGGCAGCGAAGCGAGCTTCAGAGTGGCCTTGAACCGGTCTTCGATCGGAAGGGACTGGTTCATCACGATCGCCTTCAGTGCAGCCCGCTTGGTGGCCTGCTGGGCGACCGACTTGCGGCGGCGCTTGTTCTTTTCAACTGCGCTTGTTTTCGCCATATCGGAGTTCCTTTTCTACGCTCGTCGTTACGGTTAGTGACGGAACGGGAAGTTGAACTCTGTAAGCAGAGCCCGTGCTTCGTCGTCCGACGTCGCCGTCGTGCAAACGATGATGTCCATGCCCCACATCTGATCAACCTTATCGTAGTTGATCTCAGGGAACACAATGTGTTCCTTGATGCCCATGGCGAAGTTGCCACGGCCGTCAAAGCTCTTCGGGTTCAGACCCCGGAAGTCGCGAACGCGCGGCAGCGCGATGTTGACCAGGCGATCAAGGAATTCATACATGCGGGCGCCACGAAGGGTAACCTTCGCACCGATCGGCATGCCTTCGCGAACCTTGAAACCAGCGATCGAGTTGCGAGCGCGGGTAACAACCGGCTTCTGGCCGGCAATCGCAGCCAGGTCACCGGCAGCAATGGTTGGCTTCTTGGAGTCGGCAGTCGCCTCGCCAACACCCATGTTGATCACGATCTTTTCAAGCTTCGGGATCATCATCACGTTGGCGTAGGAGAACTTCTCCTGCATGGCGCCACGGATACGGGAAACGTACTCCGTCTTGAGACGCGGCTCGTACTTATCAGCCATCGATCACTTCTCCCGAACGCTTGGCCACGCGGACCTTCTTGCCGCCTACAACAGTAAAGCCAACGCGGGTCGGCTTGCCATCCTTATCGACGATGGCAATGTTGGAGATGTGCAAGGACGCTTCCTTGTTGATGATGCCAGCTTCCTGAGCCTGGGTCTGGCGCTGGTGACGCTTCACCATGTTAACGCCACGCACAACGGCCCGATCTTCCTTCGGCAAAACCTGGATTACTTCGCCGGTACGGCCCTTGTCCTTACCGGTCAATACGACAACGTTGTCGCCTTTACGAATTTTCTGCATCGCATACGCTCCTTACAGTACTTCCGGAGCCAGCGAGATGATCTTCATGTGGTTCTTGGCGCGAAGTTCGCGCGGAACCGGTCCGAAGATACGGGTGCCGATGGGCTCTTTCTTGTTGTCGATAAGAACGGCTGCGTTGTTATCGAAACGGATGACGCTGCCGTCAGCGCGACGGATGTCCTTGGCGGTGCGAACGACAACCGCCTTCATCACATCGCCCTTCTTGACGCGGCCGCGCGGAATAGCTTCCTTGATGGAAACGACAATAATGTCGCCAACAGAAGCATATTTGCGCTTCGAGCCGCCCAGCACCTTGATGCACATGACACGACGTGCGCCGGAATTATCCGCCACGTCGAGGTTTGTTTGCATCTGAATCATGTCAGGTCGCCTTCTTGTTGTTACCGGAACGGTTGGGCAAACTCTCCCGAGTGAGCCCCCTGCCCCAGCTTATGAATGTCTCTTTTTTTGCGCGGAAATGTCGTGACAGGGTGGTTTCCCGAAGGACCTTCCGTGCGCATCAAAGCAAAAGACGCTCGATTCACGAGCGTCCTTGCGGTGCTTCATACAGTATTTCGCGCCAAGTACAAGAGACCTGGCGCGATTCTGATGAAATTAAGCCTGGGCGGAAACGACCGTCCAGCGCTTGTCCTTGGAGATCGGTGCGCATTCCTCGATGGAAACGACATCGCCGACCTTATACTGATTGTTTTCGTCGTGTGCCTTGTACTTCTTCGAACGGCGAACGGTCTTCTGGAGCAGCGGGTGAGCGAATCGGCGCTCAACCCGGACTACAACAGTCTTCTCGTTCTTGTCGGACACTACGACGCCCTGCAGAATGCGTTTCGGCATATTATTTTTCCTTAGGCCTTGGCTTCTGCCGCCTTCTGGCGGGCAATGGTTTTAACGCGGGCGATGTCCTTGCGGACTTCGTTGATGCGCGAGGACTTCTCCAGCTGGCCAGTCGCCTTCTGGAAGCGCAGGTTGAACTGCTCCTTCTTCAGATCGGCGAGCTTGTCCTTGAGCTGGTCGGCGCTGAGGCCGCGAACTTCATCGGCTTTCATGTGCCTTGCTCCTTACTCTGCGATGCGCTGTACGAAGCGCGTCTTGACCGAGAGCTTGGCAGCGCCGAGACGAAGCGCCTCGCGGGCGATCTCCTCGGACACACCGTCGATCTCGAACATCATACGACCGGGCTTGACCTTGCATGCCCAGTATTCGACCGAACCCTTGCCCTTACCCATACGAACTTCGGTCGGCTTTGCCGTTACCGGAACGTCTGGGAATACGCGGATCCACACACGACCTGCGCGCTTCATGTAACGCGTGATCGCGCGGCGGGCCGCTTCGATCTCGCGTGCGTTCACGCGGTTCGGTTCCTGCGACTTCAAGCCGAATTCACCGAATGCCAGGTCAAAGCCGCCCTTGGCGACGCCCTTGATGCGTCCCTTGAACTGCTTGCGGTACTTAGTACGCTTTGGCTGCAACATTTTCTTACTTCTCCGAGCTTATCTTTCGCCAGCGTCAATCAAGCGTTTTCGCGACGACGATCGGGACGATCGCCACGCTCACGGCTTGCAGGGCCCTGAGCATCGCCTTCGAGACCACGACGCTCAGAAGCCATCGGATCGTGCTCAAGGATTTCGCCCTTGAAGATCCAGACCTTGATGCCGCAGATGCCGAACGCGGTTTCCGCTTCAGCTGTGCCGTAGTCGATGTCCGCACGCAGCGTGTGCAGCGGAACGCGTCCTTCGCGGTACCATTCGGTACGAGCGATTTCGGCGCCACCGAGACGGCCACCGCAGGTGATCTTGATGCCTTCGGCGCCAAGACGCATTGCGGACTGAACCGAACGCTTCATCGCACGGCGGAAAGCCACGCGGCGCTCGAGCTGCTGGGCGATCGACTGGGCGACGAGAGTCGCGTCGATTTCCGGCTTGCGCACTTCAACGATGTTGAGGTGCGTTTCGGAGTTGGTCATCTCGGAAAGCTTCTTGCGAAGCTTCTCGATGTCCGCGCCCTTCTTGCCGATGATGAGACCCGGACGAGCCGAATGGATCGTAACGCGGCACTTCTTGTGCGGACGCTCGATGACCACCTTGGCGATACCGGCCTGCTTGAGTTCCTTGATCAGGTAAGCCCGGATCTTCAGGTCTTCATGCAGCAGCTTGCCGTATTCAGCGGTGTCAGCGTACCAGCGGCTATCCCAGGTACGGTTGATGCCGAGGCGGAAGCCGATCGGATTGATTTTCTGACCCATTATGCGGCCTCCCCTTTTTCCTCAACTTCACGAACAACGATCGTGAGGTGAGAGAACGGCTTTTCAATGCGGGATGCACGACCACGGCCACGAGCGTGGAAACGCTTCATGGTGATGGACTTGCCAACATAGGCCTCGGCGACGACGAGAGCGTCGACGTCGAGGTCATGGTTGTTTTCCGCATTGGCAATCGCAGATTCGAGCGTCTTCTTGACGGTCCCTGCGATGCGCTTGCGGGAGAATTCGAGCTCGGCGAGAGCGCGATCAACCTTCTTGCCACGGATAAGAGCGGCAACCAGGTTCAGTTTCTGGGGGCTGACGCGGAGCGTACGGGCAATGGCCTGAGCCTCATTGTCCTTCAGCCGGCGTTCGGTCTTAGCCTTCGCCATGATTACTTCCTCTTTGCCTTCTTGTCCGCGCCGTGACCGTAATAGGTACGGGTCGGAGAGAATTCACCGAACTTGTGTCCGACCATGTCTTCATTGACAGAGACGGGCACATGCTTGCTGCCGTTGTAGACGCCAAACGTCAATCCGACGAACTGCGGCAGGATCGTGGAGCGACGGCTCCAGATCTTGATTACTTCATTGCGTCCGCTTTCGCGCACCTTCTCAGCCTTAGTGAGAAGATAGCCGTCAACAAACGGACCTTTCCAAACTGAACGAGCCACTTGAGACTTCTCCTCTTACTTCTTGCGCTGATGGCGCGAACGCATGATGAACTTGTCGGTCGACTTGTTCGAACGGGTGCGCTTGCCCTTCGTGGGTTTACCCCACGGAGTAACCGGGTGACGACCACCCGACGTGCGACCTTCACCACCACCGTGCGGGTGGTCGACCGGGTTCATGACGACGCCGCGAACGTGCGGACGCTTGCCACGCCAACGCGAACGACCAGCCTTGCCGTCGTTGGTGTTGCCGTGATCGGAGTTCGAAACTGCGCCGATCGATGCGAGGCAGGAGCCGTGCACCAGACGCTGTTCGCCCGAGTTGAGACGCAGGATAGCCATACCGGCATCGCGGCCGACGAGCTGGACGTACGTACCGGCGGAGCGGGCAATCTGACCGCCTTTACCTGGCTTCATCTCGACGTTGTGGATGATCGAACCGACCGGAATGTACTGAAGCGGCATGGTGTTGCCGGGCTTCACGTCCACTGCCTTGTCGGAGGCGATCACCTTGTCACCGGCAGCGAGACGCTGTGGCGCGAGAATGTAAGCCTGTTCGCCGTCGGTATACGTAACCAGCGCGATGAACGCGGTGCGGTTGGGGTCGTATTCCAAACGTTCAACGGTGCCTTCAACGTCGAACTTGCGACGCTTGAAGTCCACCAGACGGTAGGTCCGCTTGTGACCGCCACCCTGGAACCGGACGGTGATCCGGCCCTGGTTGTTGCGGCCACCCTTGGAGCTGAGGCCCTGGGTGAGAGCCTTTACCGGCTTGCCCTTGTAGAGCGAAGCGCGGTCCACGATAACCAGCTGACGCTGGCTTGGCGTGGTCGGATTGAAACTTTTCAATGCCATATTCTTGTTCCCTTTTGGGTCTTTGCCCGCTTGGGCCTAACCTTTAGAGTCCGGTGGACACGTCGATGGATTGACCTTCGGCGAGCGTAACGACGGCTTTCTTGACGTCTTTCAGCTTACCGGCGAACCCACGGAAACGACGGGTCTTACCCTTGCGGATAAGCGTGTTCACAGCCGTGACTTTGACGCCGAAGAGAGCTTCCACGGCAGCCTTGATTTCAGGCTTGGAAGCGCTTTTGGCGACGTTGAATACGACCTGGTTCTGTTCGGATACCAGCGTCGACTTTTCCGTGATCGAAGGAGATACGATCACATCGTAGTGGCGAAGATCCGTCATTTGAACCGCTCCTCCAGAGCCTCTACAGCAGCCTTGGAAAGCACGAGCTTACCACGACGCAGGATGTCGTAAACATTGATGCCCTGAACCGGCAGAACGTCCACGTTCGGGATGTTCTGAGCTGCGAGCTTGAAGTTGCCATCAAGTTCTGCGCCACCGATAACGAGAGCGTTGGTCAGGCCAAGCGAAGCGAAGCTGCCCAGCAGAGCCTTGGTCTTTGCTTCGGACGCGACGAGCTGATCGACGATGATCAGATCTTCAGCCTTCAGCTTTGCAGACAGGGCGTGACGCAGAGCAAGCGCGCGAACCTTCTTGGGAAGGTCGTGTGCGTGGCTGCGAACGACCGGGCCGTGGGCCTTGCCGCCGCCGCGGAACTGCGGTGCGCGAGCCGAATGGTGACGAGCGCGGCCCGTACCCTTCTGCTTGTACATCTTCGCACCAGTACGGGAAACTTCCGCACGGGTCTTGGTCTTGTGCGTTCCCTGCTGCTTCTTTGCAAGCTGCCAGCGAACCATACGGGCCAGGATATCCTGACGGGGATCGAGGCCGAAAATCTCGTCCGACAGAGAAACCTTGCCGGCGTCTTTTCCCTCGAGGGTCTTGACGTTCAATTCCATGATAAGGCTCCCTTACTTCGCGGCCGACTTGACGGCGTCGCGGACGATGATCCAGGCGCCCTTGGAACCGGGAACTGCACCCTTGACGAGGATCAGGCCACGGTCTTCATCGGTCGAAACGACTTCGAGGTTCTGGGTCGTAACGCGCGTCTGGCCCATATGACCAGCCATGCGCTTGCCCTTCCACACGCGGCCCGGATCCTGGTTGTTACCAGTCGAACCGTGCGCACGGTGCGATACGGAGTTACCGTGCGAAGCGCGACCACCACCGAAGTTGTGACGCTTCATAGCACCGGCAAAACCCTTACCGATCGTGGTTCCCGTTACGTCGACCAGCTGGCCGGCCTGAAAATGAGTTGCGGTCAGTGTTGCACCGATATCGATCAGGTTCTCGGGGGAAACCCGGAACTCGACGAGCTTTGCTTTCGGTTCGACGTTGGCAGCGGCAAAATGACCGCGAAGCGCCTTCGTCGTGTTTTTGACCTTGGACTGGCCGGCACCGAGCTGAACTGCGGTGTAGCCATTCTTGTCTTCCGTGCGCTGGGAAACGACTTGTACGTTATCCATCCGCAATACTGTTACTGGAATATGTTCACCAGCGTCGTTGTAGACGCGGGTCATACCCACTTTCTGTGCAATCACACCTGAACGCATTGGTTCATCCTCTTGCGAGCCTTGAAGGGAAAACCCTTTTTGGCCTTTGTTAAGGAGTGCCCTTCGACATCTCACGATGTTTCCGGTCTCCGGATTGGAAGCCGTTGGATTTCTCCACGTACCTTCCTTGTTATATGGCCCTCACTTGGATGAGGTCAGGCCAGTCTTAGAGCTTGATTTCAACGTCAACGCCGGCAGCCAGGTCGAGCTTCATCAGAGCATCGACGGTCTGCGGGGTGGGGTCAACGATATCGAGAAGACGCTTGTGCGTCCGCATTTCGAACTGTTCACGGCTCTTCTTATCAACGTGAGGAGAGCGGTTGACGGTAAACTTTTCGATGCGGGTGGGGAGCGGAACCGGGCCGCGAACGCTGGCGCCGGTGCGCTTTGCGGTCGACACGATTTCACGGGTAGAGGCATCGAGGATCCGGTGATCGAACGCCTTGAGGCGGATACGGATATTCTGGCCGTTCATTCGTCTTGTCCTTGTTCTTTGTTATTCGTTTCCGCACGCGGAAACACATGAACTTCTATTGATCGTGGCGCCGCAGATTTTCAAAAATCGAGAGGGATGCGCGTCGCACCCCAATCATTTCAGTAGTCTGTATTGCTAAAACACCGCGCTCCGCAATTGCTTGCGAATCCAGCGGGTGAGTGTGAATGCGCGTTTACGCGCTTTCACCGAATTTTTCAAGCACTAAAAATGCAACGCCGCCAGGCTTTTTTACTAAAAGCCCGGCGGCGGTGTGGGTAACACCGCCGCCGGTCTGAATTTCAACGTCGTGAAATTACTCGACGATAGAAGCGACGATGCCGGCGCCGACGGTACGGCCGCCTTCGCGGATAGCGAAGCGCAGCTTTTCTTCCATCGCGATCGGAACGATCAGCTCGACTTCAACAGTCACGTTGTCGCCAGGCATAACCATTTCCGTGCCTTCTGGAAGCGAAACGATACCGGTAACGTCAGTCGTACGGAAGTAGAACTGCGGACGGTAGTTCGTAAAGAACGGCGTATGACGGCCGCCTTCTTCCTTCGTCAGGATGTAGGCTTCTGCCATGAACTTCTTGTGCGGCTTGACCGAACCCGGCTTGCACAGGATCTGACCACGCTCAACGCCGTCACGGGTAACGCCGCGAACGAGAGCACCGATGTTGTCGCCAGCCTGGCCCTGGTCGAGCAGCTTGCGGAACATTTCAACGCCGGTAACCGTCGTCTTCGACGTCGGACGAATGCCGACGATTTCGACTTCTTCACCAACCTTGACGATACCGCGCTCAACGCGACCCGTCACAACCGTACCACGGCCAGAGATCGAGAACACGTCTTCGATCGGCATCAGGAACGGCTGGTCGATCGGACGCTCAGGCGTCGGGATGTAGGCGTCAACAGCAGCCATCAGCTCGCGGATTGCGTCTTCACCGATCTTCTTGTCGGAATCTTCAAGAGCAGCAAGTGCCGAACCCTTGACGATCGGGATATCGTCGCCCGGGAAGTCGTAGGACGACAGAAGTTCGCGAACTTCCAGTTCGACGAGCTCGAGAAGCTCGGCGTCGTCAACCTGGTCGACCTTGTTGAGGAACACGACGATCGCCGGAACGCCAACCTGGCGAGCAAGCAGGATGTGCTCGCGCGTCTGCGGCATCGGGCCGTCAGCTGCAGAGCAAACCAGGATCGCGCCGTCCATCTGGGCAGCACCGGTGATCATGTTCTTCACGTAGTCGGCGTGGCCGGGGCAGTCGACGTGTGCGTAGTGACGGTTCGGCGTTTCGTATTCGACGTGCGCCGTCGAGATCGTGATGCCGCGAGCCTTTTCTTCAGGAGCAGCGTCGATCTGGTCGTACGCCTTGAACTCGCCGAAATACTTCGTGATCGCAGCAGTCAACGACGTCTTGCCGTGGTCGACGTGACCGATCGTGCCAATGTTGACGTGCGGCTTATTGCGCTCAAACTTGCTCTTTGCCATTAGTGGCTCTCCATTCTTGTCCCTTGAGGGGAATAATCTTCAAATCTCTGATGGGGCGCACCCCGATCACTTCTGACCGGAGTACTTTGCCTGGATTTCCTGCGCCACGTTCGACGGAACCGGCGAATAGTGATCGAACGTCATCGAGTACTGCGCGCGGCCCTGCGACATGGAGCGCAGGTTGTCGACGTACTTGAACATGTTCGCGAGCGGAACGTGTGCGCTGATCACGATGGTGATGCCACGCGATTCCTGACCCTGGATCTGACCGCGACGCGAGTTCAGATCGCCGATCACGTCACCGACGTAATCTTCAGGGGTAACGACTTCGACCTTCATCATCGGCTCGAGAAGCTGTGCACCAGCCTTCTTTGCTGCTTCACGGAAGCAGGCACGCGATGCGATTTCGAACGCCAGAACCGAGGAGTCGACATCGTGGTATGCGCCGTCGATCAGGGTCGCCTTGACGCCCAGCATCGGGAAGCCAGCAAGCGGACCGGAAGACAGAACGCTTTCGATACCCTTCTGAACGCCCGGGATGTATTCCTTCGGAACAGCACCGCCGACGATCTTGGATTCGAACTTGAATTCTTCGCCTTCAGGGTTCGGTTCGAAGATGATCTTCACGCGAGCAAACTGACCGGTACCACCGGACTGCTTCTTGTGCGTGTAGTCTTCTTCGTGCTGACGCGTGATGGTTTCGCGGTAGGCAACCTGCGGAGCACCGACGGTTGCTTCAACCTTGAACTCGCGACGCATACGGTCAACGAGGATGTCGAGGTGAAGTTCGCCCATACCCGCGATGATCGTCTGACCGGATTCTTCATCCGTCTTGACGCGAAACGAAGGATCTTCAGCAGCCAGGCGGTTGAGCGCGAGGCCCATCTTTTCCTGGTCGCCCTTGGTCTTCGGCTCGATGGCGATCTGGATGACCGGCTCGGGGAATTCCATGCGCTCGAGGATAACCGGCTTCAGCGGATCGCAGAGCGTATCGCCAGTGGTGGTTTCCTTGAGGCCAGCCAGAGCAACGATGTCGCCGGCAAAGGCTTCTTCGATGTCTTCACGGCTGTTGGAATGCATCTGCAGCATACGGCCGACGCGCTCGCGCTTGTCCTTGACCGTGTTGATGACCGACGTGCCCTTTTCGAGCTTGCCGGAGTAGATGCGGGCGAAGGTCAGCGAACCGACGAAGGGGTCGTTCATGATCTTGAACGCGAGCATGGAAAGCGGCTCGCTGTCATCGGCATGACGCTCGATTTCGGCTTCGGTCTTGAAGTCGATGCCCTTGATCGCAGGGATGTCGAGCGGCGAAGGCAGGTAGTCGACGACGGCGTCGAGAAGCGGCTGAACGCCCTTGTTCTTGAACGCGGTACCGCAGAACATCGGGTGGAACTTCACGTCGATGGTGCCGCGGCGAACGAGCGAACGGATCTTCTCGTTGTCGGGCATGATGCCGTTCAGGTAGTCTTCCATCGCTTCTTCGTCGATCTCGACAACGGTCTCGATCAGCTTTTCGCGATATTCTTCAGCCTTGGCCTTCATGTCTTCAGGAATTTCGACGACGTCCCACTGAGCGCCGAGCGATTCGTCGCGCCAGATGAGTGCGTTCATCTCGATCAGGTCGATAACGCCCTTGAACTCGGTCTCAGCGCCGATCGGCAGCTGCATGACAACGGCGGTAGCGCCGAGACGGGTCTTGATCATTTCTACCGAGCGGTAGAAGTCAGCACCGGTCTTGTCCATCTTGTTGCAGAAGATCATACGCGGAACGTTGTACTTCTCAGCCTGACGCCAGACGGTTTCCGTCTGCGGCTCTACACCGGCGTTGGCGTCGAGAAGAGCGATGGCACCGTCGAGAACGCGCAGCGAACGCTCGACTTCAATGGTGAAGTCAACGTGGCCGGGGGTGTCGATGATGTTGAAACGGCGCATCTTGCCATCGCGACCCTTCCAGAAGGTCGTGGTCGCAGCGGACGTGATGGTGATACCACGTTCCTGCTCCTGTTCCATCCAGTCCATCGTGGCAGCGCCATCATGAACTTCGCCGATCTTGTGCGACTTACCGGTGTAATAAAGAATACGCTCGGTGGTCGTCGTCTTACCGGCGTCGATATGCGCCATGATACCGAAATTGCGGTAGTCTTCGATTTTATATTCGCGAGCCATAATGGACTGCCTTTCGATATGCGACCGTTTAAGATTACCAGCGGTAATGCGAGAATGCGCGGTTTGCGTCGGCCATCTTGTGCGTGTCTTCACGCTTCTTGACGGCGGAACCGCGGTTGTTCGCAGCGTCCATGAGTTCGCCGGAAAGGCGATCGACCATGGTCGTTTCGTTACGCTTGCGAGCAGCAGTGATCAGCCAGCGGATGGCGAGAGCCTGACGGCGCTCCGGACGAACGTCGACCGGGACCTGATACGTAGCACCGCCAACGCGACGCGAACGCACTTCAACGTGCGGAGCAACGTTGTCGAGGGCGGAGTGGAACACGCCGAGCGGCTCCTGCTTCGTCTTGCCCTGAACGACGTCGAACGCGCCGTAAACGATGCTTTCCGCGACGGACTTCTTGCCGTGAAGCATGATGGCATTCATGAACTTGGTGACGACCA
The DNA here is from genome assembly GCF_059429395.1 of Agrobacterium sp. K11. Taxonomy (NCBI): domain Bacteria; kingdom Pseudomonadati; phylum Pseudomonadota; class Alphaproteobacteria; order Hyphomicrobiales; family Rhizobiaceae; genus Agrobacterium; species Agrobacterium sp. K11. The sequence goes on from NZ_JCAHRB010000004.1 coordinate 49,344, forward strand.
GATCGCCGAACTTCGGGTCCGGGTTGATCTCACGCTTTTCTGCACTATGGCGACGGGACATATTCTTTGTCTCTCAATGTTATTGACGCTAAACCACGCGGAGAACCTCGCGCAGCGCCTGATTGTTGTTGCCGAAAATTACTTCGGACGCTTCGCACCGTACTTCGAACGGCGCTGCTTGCGGTTCTTGACGCCTTGGGTATCGAGAACACCGCGGATGATGTGGTAACGCACACCCGGCAAGTCCTTTACGCGGCCGCCGCGGATCATGACCACGGAGTGTTCCTGAAGGTTGTGACCTTCGCCGGGAATGTAGCCGATGACTTCGAAGCCGTTGGTGAGACGGATCTTGGCAACCTTACGCAGAGCCGAGTTCGGCTTCTTCGGGGTCGTCGTGTAAACGCGGGTGCAAACACCACGCTTCTGCGGGTTTTCCTGAAGTGCAGGAACCTTGTTGCGCTTTACCTGTGCCTGGCGGGGCTTACGGATCAGCTGGTTTACGGTAGGCATATAACCATCCCTTGCAAAAACTACTTTAGCCACCCTCACGGGTGGCGGCTATGCCGTTTCCGGCGACGAAGCACGCATATATCCTCATGCGCAAAACGTGGCCCGATCCGTTTTCACGGATGGACCACCAAGAGCAGAGGACGCCGGATGAGGCGTCTTGCGTGCAACATTCGTGTCTTCTACGTGCAATGAAGCTTCATTTGAGATGATGTCCGGGAAAAACGTTTCCGAACGGCCAGCACAGATAGAGGCTCCGATGGCGGGCGTACTACTGTTTTAGCCAGCTTTCGTCAAGGGCGAATCCGCATTTTGCGCTGGCACCCGCGGCCACAAAGCCTGCGCACAGGCCCTTTGCCCTCTCCTTCTAACATAAGTCACAGCCGGCAACAGCGATTTTGACCTCCGGCCTTTGGCTTTTCACAAAATCCGTCTATTGATTCCCTCAAGCGGGCCGGAGCTGGCACCGCCGCGCGCAAGACCGATTCCGTCCGGCCCGCATACTCCACAACGACATATCAAGGAACCGCGTCATGACAAACCTCCCCGACAACGACAACGGACGCGACGAGCCGATGGTCTTCATCGTCATCGGCAAGGCTTACGAACACGACAATTCCGAAGGCATCGACATCCACGTCATTCTGCGGGCGCCGGACGACGACACCGCCGTACGCGAAACGCTGAACGCGCTTTCGGAGGAAGGTTTCATCGAAGCCGACCTCGACCAGATCGGCATGCTGACTGAAGTTCCGGACGAAGAGCCGCACGCTTCCGCCTATCAGGGCGCCCTGGAGGGCGAAGTCGCCATCATCCGTTTCGCCTGAGGGACCGCCCTCACCGCGACAAATGCGCCGCCACCGATAAAACGGCACCCGCCCACACCAGGGCGGTTGTCTTCCAGGACTTGATGCCAAGGCCGAAATCTTGCGTGCAGCCACCTTTTCCTGCAAAAGACCTTGGTAAATGTCAATATATTAAGTCACTGATAGATTATATACTTTAAATATAATAGTATTATTTGTATTTCCGTTGAAATATACGAAGATATAAGATTAAATTGATCCCGACGCATGATTTCGGTGGCGGGTTGGATAATATATCTTCGGCAGACATTATAGATGACATTTACGAGGCAGCACTTTTTCCCGATCGCTGGGCGAACGTGATAGCCGCAATCGGCCAACGGCTCGATTTCTGGGGCGGCGCGCTCACCTGGGGCAAAGGCGAGGATGAAGCATGGCTCTATCCGCCCAATTTCCAGGAACTCATGCAAGCCTTCATGAAGGGCGGCTGGAACCACCGCAACGATCGCCTCACACGCGCTGTCCGCGAGGGCCAATTTTCCTTCGTGCGTGATTTCGATATCTTTACCCCTGACGAATGGGCGGGGCTGCCAATCGTGCGCGATTTCCTGATGCCGCGTGGACTGGGATATGGGGTAGTAACGCAGGTTGCGCCGCCGGATCATCCCGAAATGACTCTCCTGTTCGAACGCAAGCTCGACAGAGGAATCATTGGTCCGGAAACCATGGCGGCACTTGGCCGGCTGAGGCCGCATATCGCCCGCAGCCTCACCCTCGCAACAGGGCTGCAACGCCAGAAAGCAGATGCCATCACGCTCGGCCTCAACGCCATCGGTGCGCCGGCGGCGGTGCTCCAGGCGAGCGGACGCGTTCTTTCCACAAACACCCTGTTCGAGGCGACCAAAAAGTGTATTTCCACCCGCGCCCGCGACAGGATCTTGATCTTGGACGAGAGAATAAACCGGCTGCTTTACAAGGCGCTAGCCGGCGGCAGTGTCAGTTCCCTACCCCTGCCGACAAGCGAAGACAGGGTGTGCATCCTTCACGTCATACCGCTGCGCAAGGACGCGCTGGATTTATCCCCTAACGGCAGCGCCATCGTGCTGATATCGCAACCATCGGACACCGTTGCCGACGTCACGCCGCTTCTGAAGGGGTTATACGATCTCACCAAGGGCGAGGCCCGTGTCGCGCTGGAAATCCTGAAGGGCCTTTCACTTCCCTCCGTGGCAAAGCAACTTCAAATCTCGCACGAAACGGTTCGCAGCAACGCCAAGTCTATCTATGCAAAGACCGGCAGTACGGGCCAGACCGATCTCGTTCGCCGGCTTTCCGTTTTGACGCGCTACACCATCGGTGAGCAGGAAAGACCCCGAGACGGGACTGGCCATATGAAGGACCAGATCTGACCTTCTAACCCGACCAAAACAAAAAACGCCCGGATTGCTCCGGGCGTTTTTTTACTGAACTTTGGCGGGGCTTCGTAAAGCCCCTGCCCTTGCGCAGACCTTATTCGGCCGGAGCCGGATCCGTCATGTCCTGCAGCATCTGTGTTGCAGAGCCTGCACCCGTACCCTTGCGGCGTTCCTCGAGAATGAGGTCGTCGCGCGAGGTGGCGATGCGGCGGATCTGCGTCATGGTGCCGCCGGTACCGGCCGGGATGAGGCGGCCGACGATGACGTTTTCCTTGAGGCCCTGCAGCGTGTCCGTCTTGCCGGCGATCGCAGCTTCCGTGAGAACCTTGGTGGTTTCCTGGAACGATGCGGCCGAGATGAAGGACGGCGTCTGCAGCGATGCCTTGGTGATACCGAGAAGAACCGGATCGCCATAAGCGGGCTTCTTGCCTTCTTCGATCAGGCGGTCGTTGTTGTCGTCAAGCTCGATACGATCGACATTGTCGCCAACGATGTAGTGGCTGTCGCCCGCATCGGTGATCTCGACCTTCTGCAGCATCTGGCGAACGATCACCTCGATGTGCTTGTCGTTGATCACAACGCCCTGCAGTCGGTAGACTTCCTGGATTTCGTTCACGAGGTAGGAAGCCAAAGCCTCTACGCCCTTGATTGCCAGAATGTCGTGCGGTGCCGGATTGCCGTCGAGAATGTATTCGCCCTTCTCGATGTAGTCGCCTTCCTGAAGATGGAAGGGCTTGCCCTTCGGGATCAGGTATTCGACCGGCTCGACGCCGTCTTCCGCAGGCTCGATCATCACGCGACGCTTGTTCTTGTAGTCGCGACCGAGGCGGATCGTACCATCGATCTCAGCGATGACAGCATGATCCTTCGGACGACGTGCTTCGAACAGTTCGGCAACGCGCGGCAGACCACCGGTGATGTCCTTGGTCTTGGCGCTTTCCAGCGGCGAACGTGCAAGCACGTCACCCTGGAAGACCTTCGACCCAGGCTCAACCGACAGGATCGCGTCCACGGAGAGGTGGAAGCGAGCTTCGCCACCGCGGCTAAGCTTTGCAACAGCGCCGGAAGCATCCTTGATGATGATCGCGGGCTTGAGGTCCGAACCGCGCGGCGTCGAGCGCCAGTCAATAACCTGACGCTTGGTGATGCCGGTGGATTCGTCGGTGGCTTCCAGAACGGAAAGACCGTCGACGAGGTCCTCGAAGTGAACGGTACCTTCCACTTCCGTCATCATCGGACGGGTGTAGGGGTCCCACTCTGCAAGACGCTGGCCGCGTTTTACCTTGTCGCCGTCATCAACGAAGATCTTCGAACCATAAGCGACACGCTGCGAGGAACGTTCAACGCCGCGCTCATCGAGAATGGTGACCGACATGTTACGGCCCATTGCGATGAGAACGCCATCGGAGTTCCGCAGGATGTTGCGGTTCTTGATCTGGATCGTGCCTTCATACGAAGCTTCCAGGAACGACTGGTCAACCACGTTTGCCGTACCGCCAAGGTGGAAGGTACGCATGGTGAGCTGCGTGCCCGGTTCACCGATCGACTGTGCGGCGATGACGCCAACGGCTTCGCCCATGTTGACCGGAGTACCGCGAGCAAGGTCACGACCGTAGCAGACGCCGCAAACGCCGACCTGCACTTCGCAGGTCAGTGCCGAGCGGATACGGACGGACTGGATGCCAGCCTTCTCGATGATCGCAACGTCGGCTTCGTCGATCAACGTTCTGGCCTTGACGATGTTTTCGCCAGTTACCGGATTGTCGATGTCATCAAGAGCCGTACGGCCGAGGATACGTGCGCCGAGCGAGGCAACGACCTGACCGGCATCAACGATGGCGGTCATGGTGAGGCCCTTGTCGGTGCCGCAATCCACGGAGTTCACGATGCAATCCTGTGCCACGTCGACGAGACGGCGGGTAAGGTAACCCGAGTTCGCCGTCTTCAAGGCGGTGTCTGCAAGACCCTTACGGGCACCGTGGGTCGAGTTGAAGTACTCGTTAACGGTCAGGCCTTCCTTGAAGTTCGAGATGATCGGCGTCTCGATGATTTCACCCGAGGGCTTGGCCATCAGGCCGCGCATGCCGCCCAGCTGACGCATCTGGTTCGGTGAACCGCGGGCGCCCGAATGGCTCATCATGTAGATGGAGTTCATCGGCTTCTGGCGGCCCGTTTCCGGGTCGAATTCCACAGCCTTGATGCGCGCCATCATTTCTTCGGCGACCTTTTCGGTTGCCTTACCCCAGGCGTCGACAACCTTGTTGTACTTTTCGCCCTGAGTGATGAGACCGTCGTTATACTGCTGTTCGTATTCCTTCACCAAGGCTTCGGTGTCACCGACGATCTTAACCTTGCTGTCCGGAATGACCATGTCGTCCTTGCCGAACGAAATACCGGCGCGGCAAGCGTGAGCAAAGCCGAGCTGCATGATCCGGTCGCAGAAGATGACCGTGTCTTTCTGGCCGCAATGACGGTAGACCGTGTCGATCATCTTGGAGATGTTCTTCTTGGTCATTTCCTGGTTGCAGACGTCGAACGGCACGTTGACGTTCTTCGGCAGAAGTTCGCCAATCAGCATACGGCCAGGCGTCGTTTCATGGATCTTGGAAACCGGCTTGCCATCAGCATCCACGGTCTTGAAGCGACCACGGATCTTGGCATGCAGTGTCACGACCTTGTTTTCAAGCGCGTGATGCAATTCGCCGATGTCCGAGAAGGCCATGCCTTCGCCGGGCTCGTTCTGGTTCATGATCGACAGGTAATACAGGCCGAGAACCATGTCCTGCGAAGGAACGATGATCGGATGGCCGTTTGCCGGATGCAGGATGTTGTTGGTCGACATCATCAGCACGCGGGCTTCAAGCTGGGCTTCAAGCGACAGCGGCACGTGAACGGCCATCTGGTCGCCGTCGAAGTCGGCGTTGAAAGCCGTGCAGACGAGCGGATGCAGCTGAATGGCCTTGCCTTCAACCAGCATGGGTTCGAAGGCCTGGATACCCAGACGGTGCAGCGTCGGTGCGCGGTTCAGAAGGACCGGATGCTCGCGGATGACCTCGTCGAGGATATCCCAAACTTCAGGCTTTTCCTTTTCAACCAGCTTCTTGGCCTGCTTGACGGTCGAGGAGTAACCCTTGGCGTCGAGGCGGGCATAGATGAACGGCTTGAACAGCTCGAGCGCCATCTTCTTCGGCAGGCCGCACTGGTGCAGCTTCAGCTCCGGACCGGTCACGATGACCGAACGGCCTGAATAGTCGACGCGCTTGCCGAGAAGGTTCTGGCGGAAGCGGCCCTGCTTGCCCTTGAGCATGTCGGAAAGCGACTTCAACGGACGCTTGTTCGCACCCGTGATGACGCGACCGCGACGGCCGTTATCGAACAGCGCATCGACGGATTCCTGCAACATGCGCTTTTCGTTGCGGATGATGATACCAGGCGCGCGAAGCTCGATCAGGCGCTTCAGACGGTTGTTACGGTTGATGACGCGGCGATAGAGATCGTTGAGGTCGGACGTCGCGAAACGGCCACCATCCAGCGGAACCAGCGGACGAAGGTCCGGCGGAATAACCGGAACGACCTTCATGATCATCCACTCAGGACGATTGCCGGATTCCATGAAGTTCTCAACGATCTTGAGACGCTTCATGAACTTCTTCTGCTTGAGATCCGAGGTGGTCTCGGCAAGCTCGGCCCGCAGGTCGCCAGCGATCTTTTCGAGGTTCATCGAAGCCAGCATTTCGTAGATGGCTTCAGCGCCGATCATGGCGGTGAACTGGTCTTCGCCAAACTCGTCAACGGCGATCATGTACTCTTCCTCGGACAGAAGCTGGTTCTGCTTCATCGAGGTGAGGCCGGGTTCGGTGACGATGTAGTTCTCGAAATAGAGAACGCGTTCGACATCCTTCAGCGTCATGTCGAGCAAGGTCGAGATACGCGAGGGAAGCGACTTCAGGAACCAGATATGGGCAACGGGCGCTGCGAGCTCGATATGGCCCATGCGCTCACGGCGAACGCGCGACAGCGTAACTTCAACGCCGCACTTTTCGCAGATGATGCCCTTGTACTTCATGCGCTTGTACTTGCCGCACAGGCATTCGTAGTCCTTGATAGGTCCGAAAATGCGCGCGCAGAAGAGACCATCGCGTTCCGGCTTGAACGTACGATAGTTGATGGTTTCCGGCTTCTTGATCTCGCCGTAGGACCACGACAGGATTTTTTCCGGCGAAGCGATCGAAATCCGGATGGAATCGAAATGCTGCGCAGGCACCTGAGGATTGAAAAGATTCATGACCTCTTGGTTCATGCCTTGTCTCCTTGAGAGGCTAGCTGCTGCCCCTGTTTGCATCTGGACCGGCTTCTTCCCGGGTCACCGTCCAGAGCTTTAAATACGGATTAACCGCACAATGCGGCGAAAGTGTCCCGCGGCAACCATTGGTCGCCGGGGAACCGGCAGGCGCCAACACGGCGCCCGCCTCTCTCATCTTTATTCCGCTGCGTCGGGCAGCTGATCCTCGGGCTGGGTCTCGACCTTCGAGTTCTCCAGTTCGACCGAAAGACCGAGCGACCGCATTTCCTTGACGAGAACGTTGAAGCTCTCGGGGATACCGGCCTCGAAGGTATCGTCGCCACGGACGATCGCCTCGTAGACCTTGGTGCGGCCCGCCACGTCGTCCGACTTGACGGTGAGCATTTCCTGCAGCGTGTAAGCCGCACCGTATGCTTCCAGAGCCCAGACTTCCATTTCCCCGAAGCGCTGTCCGCCGAACTGCGCCTTGCCGCCCAGCGGCTGCTGGGTAACGAGCGAGTAAGGACCGATCGAGCGAGCGTGGATCTTGTCGTCAACAAGGTGGTTCAGCTTGATCATGTACATGTAGCCGACGGTGACCTTGCGGTCGAAAGGCTCGCCGGTACGACCGTCATAAAGAACGGACTGACCGGATTCATGCAGACCTGCCTTCTTCAGCATCGCGGCAACGTCGGGTTCATGCGCACCGTCGAAGACCGGGGTCGCGATGGAAACACCGCGCTTGGCTTCTTCGGCAAGCTTGACCAGCGACTCGTCGTCGAAGCGCTTTACCTCGTCATGCGATTCACTCGCATAGATTTCGGTAAGCTCCGTGCGAAGCTCGCTGATGTCCATCGTCTTGCGATACTCTTCGAGCATCTCGCCGATCTTCTTGCCCATACCGGCGCATGCCCATGCGAGGTGGGTTTCGAGGATCTGGCCGACGTTCATGCGCGAAGGCACGCCGAGCGGGTTCAAGCAGATGTCGACATGCGTGCCGTCTTCGAGGAACGGCATGTCCTCGACAGGAACGATACGCGAGACGACGCCCTTGTTACCGTGACGGCCGGCCATCTTGTCGCCCGGCTGGATCTTGCGCTTCACAGCGACGAAGACCTTGACCATCTTCATGACGCCAGGAGGCATTTCATCGCCGCGCTGGACCTTCTCGACCTTGTCCATGAAGCGCTGTTCAAGGCGCGACTTGGATTCGTCGTACTGGCCGCGAAGTGCTTCCAGTTCGGACTGGGCCTTCTCGTCTTCGACTGCAAACATCCACCACTGCGAGCGGGGATATTCGGAGACGACGGCGTTGGAAAGCTCGACGCCCTTCTTGAAGCCCTTCGGACCGGCGATGGAAACGTGACCACGCAGCATGTCGATCAGGCGGCCGTAGACGTTACGGTCGAGAATTGCCTGTTCGTCGTCGCGGTCCTTTGCCAGACGTTCGATCTCTTCGCGCTCGATTGCCATCGCGCGCTCATCCTTCTCCACACCGTGACGGTTGAAGACGCGGACTTCCACAACGGTACCAAACGTGCCCGGAGGCATGCGCATGGAGGTGTCGCGAACGTCGGAAGCCTTTTCACCGAAGATGGCGCGCAGAAGCTTTTCTTCCGGCGTCATCGGGCTTTCGCCCTTCGGCGTGATCTTGCCGACGAGGATATCGCCCGGCTGAACTTCCGCACCGATGTAAACGATACCGGCTTCGTCGAGGTTCTTCAGCGCTTCTTCCGAAACGTTCGGAATGTCACGCGTGATTTCTTCCGGACCAAGCTTCGTGTCACGCGCCATCACTTCGAATTCTTCGATGTGGATGGAGGTGAACACGTCGTCGGAAACGATACGTTCCGACATCAGGATCGAGTCTTCGTAGTTGTAGCCGTTCCAGGGCATGAACGCGACGAGCGCGTTACGGCCGAGCGCCAGATCGCCGAGGTCGGTCGACGGACCATCAGCGATGATGTCACCCTTGGAGATGATGTCACCGACAGCGACCAGCGGACGCTGGTTGACGCAGGTGTTCTGGTTCGAACGCTGGAACTTCTGCAGACGGTAGATATCGACGCCCGACTTGCCGGCATCGAGTTCTTCCGTAGCGCGGATAACGATACGGGTCGCATCCACCTGGTCGACGACACCGCCGCGGCGAGCCGCGATGGCAGCGCCGGAGTCACGGGCGACGATCGGTTCCATGCCTGTGCCGACGAACGGCGCTTCCGCCCGCAGAAGCGGAACGGCCTGACGCTGCATGTTCGAGCCCATGAGAGCGCGGTTGGCGTCGTCGTTTTCCAGGAACGGAATGAGAGCCGCTGCGACCGAAACGAGCTGCTTCGGCGAAACGTCCATCAGGTTAATGTTGTCGCGCGGTGCGAGCATAACTTCGCCCGAGTGACGGCAAACAACGAACTCTTCAGTGAAGGCGCCTTCGCCATCGAGCTCGGCATTGGCCTGTGCGACGTAGTACTTGGCCTCTTCCATGGCGGAGAGGTAGATAACGTCGGTCGTCACCTTGCCGTCGATGATCTTGCGGTACGGGCTTTCGATGAAGCCGTACTTGTTGACGCGGGCAAAGGTGGCAAGCGAGTTGATCAGACCGATGTTCGGGCCTTCCGGCGTTTCGATCGGGCAAATACGGCCGTAGTGGGTCGGATGAACGTCGCGGACTTCGAAGCCGGCGCGCTCACGGGTCAGACCACCCGGTCCAAGAGCCGAAAGACGGCGCTTGTGGGTGATTTCCGAAAGCGGGTTCACCTGGTCCATGAACTGCGAAAGCTGCGAGGAACCGAAGAATTCGCGAACGGCGGCAGCTGCCGGCTTCGCATTGATCAGGTCCTGCGGCATCACGGTGTCGATTTCGATCGAGGACATACGTTCCTTGATCGCACGTTCCATGCGCAGAAGGCCGAGGCGGTACTGGTTTTCCATCAGCTCGCCGACCGAACGCACACGGCGGTTGCCGAGGTTGTCGATGTCGTCGATTTCGCCCTTGCCGTCGCGCAGTTCGACCAGCATCTTGACGACAGCGAGGATGTCTTCCTTGCGCAGCGTGCGCACGGTGTCTTCCGCGTCGAGGTCGAGACGCATGTTCATCTTCACGCGGCCAACAGCCGAGAGATCATAACGTTCTGCATCGAAGAACAGCGAGTTGAACATCGCTTCTGCCGAATCCATGGTCGGCGGCTCACCCGGACGCATGACGCGGTAGATATCGAACAGCGCTTCCTGGCGGTTCTGGTTCTTGTCCGCATGCAGCGTGTTGCGGATATAGGCGCCAACATTGACGTGGTCGATGTTGAGGACCGGAATCTCGTCAAAGCCGGACTGAAGAATGAGGCCAAGCGTCTTTTCGTCGATTTCGTCGCCGGCTTCGAGATAGATCTCACCCGTCGAGTAGTTGACGATGTCTTCGGCAAGGAAGTTGCCGTAGAGGTCTTCGTCAGTCGCCTTAAGTGCCTTCAGGCCCTTGTCGACGAGCTGGCGGATAAGACGCGGAGTGAGCTTCTTGCCACCTTCGACAACGACTTCGCCGGTGTCGGCGTCGATCATGTCGGTGATGACCTTGGCATTCTTCAGCGTTTCCGGCTGGAACGGAATGCGCCAGCCATCGCCGGAGCGCTCGTAGGAAGCCTTGCTGTAGAAGGTCGACAGGATTTCTTCACCATCCATGCCAAGCGCCATCAGGAGCGAGGTCACGGGCAGCTTGCGGCGACGGTCGATACGCGCATAGACGATGTCCTTGGCGTCGAACTCGATGTCGAGCCAGGAACCGCGATATGGGATGACGCGGGCAGCGAACAAAAGCTTGCCGGAAGAATGGCTCTTGCCCTTGTCGTGGTCGAAGAATACGCCCGGCGAACGGTGCATCTGCGAAACGATGACGCGCTCTGTACCGTTGACGATGAACGTGCCGTTATTGGTCATGAGCGGCATGTCGCCCATGTATACGGACTGTTCCTTGATGTCCTTGATGGACTTCGCGCCTGTATCCTCGTCGATATCGAACACGATGAGGCGCAGCGTCACTTTCAGCGGCGCTGCATAGGTCAGATCGCGCTGACGGCATTCCTCGACGTCAAACTTCGGCGCTTCGAATTCGTAAGACACGAATTCGAGCATGGATGCGCCGGAAAAATCGGTGATCGGGAATACGGATTTGAATACGGCATTCAATCCCTCGTCGGGACGGCCACCCTTGGGCTCGTCAACCATGAGAAACTGGTCATACGAAGCCTTCTGAACCTCGATGAGGTTCGGCATTTCCGCTACTTCTGGAATTTTGCCGAAAAACTTGCGTACGCGCCTGCGACCGTTAAACGAAAGGGTCTGAGCCATCGTCGCTCCTTTAAAATTGCATCCGGGCCTGCAACGGACGGGAACCGATGGCCAGTCGATCCCGTCAAGCAATGGGTGTCATCAATCTCGTTCCACATCCCGGATCGATCAGGCCGGATTGCCTAGATGAGCCGGTTCGGAACCATTCTCTTGAAGAACCCATTACCCAAAAGCCATTTTCACGCGGCTTTTGGGTAATAAGTTTTAAAACGATGACGACGGAAAGGGGCATGAAGCCCCTTCCCGCCAGCAATCGCAAGATTACTTAACGTCGACCTTGGCGCCAGCGTCTTCAAGCTTCTTCTTGAGGTCAGCAGCTTCAGCCTTGGAAACAGCTTCCTTGACAGCCTTCGGAGCGCCTTCAACGAGGTCCTTAGCTTCCTTCAGGCCGAGACCCGTGATAGCGCGGACTTCCTTGATGACGTTGATCTTGTTGGCGCCAGCGTCAACCAGGATCACGTCGAATTCGGTCTTTTCTTCTTCAACGACAGCAGCAGCGCCAGCACCGCCAGCAGCAGCAACAGCTACCGGAGCAGCGGCGGAAACGCCCCACTTTTCTTCGAGAAGCTTCGACAGTTCTGCAGCTTCCAGAACGGTCAGGGTGGAGAGGTCTTCAACGATCTTTGCGAGATCAGCCATTTTGATAGTTCCTTTTGTTCAGTTCGAACCAGTTTGAATAATTACAGCGAAAAACCGCCTTAAGCGGCTTCGTCCTTCTTGGCGTAAGCCGAGAACACCCGTGCAAGCTGGCTTGCAGGTGCTGCGACAACCGTGGCGACGCGAGTTGCCGGGGCGTTGAGTAGGCCCAGCAGCTTTGCGCGCAGCTCGTCCAGCGAAGGCAGGGTCGCAAGCGACTTGACTGCTTCGGCGTTGAGCGTGGTTGCGCCCATGGAACCGCCGAGAACAACGACTTTATCGTTGGTCTTTGCGAAATCCATGACGACTTTCGGAGCAATCATAGGGTCGACGCTGTATGCAATCAGCGTCTGGCCCTTGAAGAGATCTGTCATCCCTTCCGACTCCGTGCCCTGAAGAGCGATCTTGGCCAGGCGGTTCTTCGCGACCTTGACGGTGCCTCCGGCAGCGCGCATTTTCGAACGGAAGTCGTTCATTTGCGCAACGGTGACACCAGCATAGTGGGCCACGACAACCGAACCGGAAGCCTTGAAGACTTCGTTCAGCTCCGTGACGAATTCGCGTTTTTCCGCTCTTTCCACTGTCTGTCTCCAGTAGACGGGGCCACATAAGTGTGAACCCGTCGGGTTTGCCTTTGCCCCAAGGGACCTTTTTACAAAGATCCCGAGCGACGCTCGAGGATCCTGTCCCCCGCTCTGTCGCCGCAAACGGCTTCAGGCACAGGCACACCAGGTTCGAACCGGACAGTCAGGCATCTGCGATGCCTCAAATCCAGCCTCACCCGTCTCATGCAGGTTGAATGATTAAGGCCAAACCCCGAAGGACATGGCCACCCGCAATCTCGGACAGGAGTTCCGGGTTTCCCCGGAAATCTCCGGCTCCCTGAGAGCCGGAAATTCTTCTAATCACGCTCCCCGACAGGGAAGCACGAGAATTGATTAAGCCGTAACCGACGAAGGTTCGATCTTGACGCCCGGACCCATGGTCGAGGAGATGGCAACGCGCTTGACGTAGTTGCCCTTGGCACCCGTCGGCTTTGCCTTGATGACCGCATCGGCGAAAGCCTTGATGTTTTCTTCAAGAGCCTTGGCGTCGAACGAAGCCTTGCCAATACCAGCGTGTACGATACCGGCCTTTTCGACGCGGAACTCAACAGCACCGCCCTTGGACGCCTTGACGGCGCCGGCAACATCCATCGTCACCGTACCGACCTTCGGGTTCGGCATCATGCCACGCGGGCCGAGTACCTTGCCGAGACGGCCGACGAGCGGCATCATGTCCGGGGTCGCGATGCAACGATCGAAGTCGATCTTGCCGCCCTGAACGATTTCAACCAGCTCTTCTGCGCCAACAACGTCAGCACCAGCAGCCGTGGCTTCATCAGCCTTGGCGCCACGTGCAAAAACGGCGACGCGAACGTCACGGCCCGTGCCGTTCGGCAGGTTGACAACGCCGCGAACCATCTGGTCCGCATGGCGCGGGTCAACGCCGAGGTTCATCGAAACTTCAACGGTTTCGTCGAACTTGGCGACTGCACGTTCCTTGACCATCGAAATGGCGTCGGTGAGAACGTAGAGCTTGTTAGGATCCACACCTTCGCGGATCTTCTGAATACGCTTTGCTACCTTGGCCATGATCAACCTACTACTTCCAGGCCCATGGCGCGGGCAGAGCCCTCAACCATTGCCATTGCGCCTTCGATATCGGCAGCATTCAGATCCTTCATCTTGGCTTCAGCGATCGTCTTGACCTGAGCCTTGGTGATGGAGCCAACCTTGGCGCCCTTACCAGGCGTCTTGGAGCCGGAGGTGATCTTCGCTTCCTTCTTCAGCCAATAGGTCATCGGCGGCTGCTTCATGACGAAGGTGAAGGACTTGTCCTGGTAATAGGTGATGACGACCGGAATCGGCATACCCTTTTCCATTTCCTGCGTGGCGGCATTGAACGCCTTGCAGAATTCCATGATGTTGATGCCGCGCTGACCAAGTGCAGGACCGATCGGCGGGGACGGATTGGCCGACCCTGCCTTCACCTGCAGCTTGAGCTGGCCCATAACTTTCTTAGCCATATCTCTCTGCCTTTCAATTCAAACCGGTTTCCCGGCTTCTCTCTAGCCGGATCGCTCCGGCGGCTGCGGTTGCGTGGTGCGGCGCCCTGCCCCGGCTATGGGAGCCCGTTTGCCTTCCACGCGATTGGGGTTTCACCCCTCCAGTCAGACCTTCTCGACCTGACTGTATTCCAGCTCGACCGGCGTAGCGCGGCCGAAAATCGAAACTTCCACCTTCAGGCGCGAACGCTCTTCGTCGACATCCTGAACAACGCCGTTGAACGACGCGAACGGACCATCGGAAACGCGAACCTGCTCGCCGACCTCGAACGAAACCGAAGACTTCGGACGCTCGACACCTTCCTGAACCTGACCGAGGATACGATCGGCTTCATAATCCGGAATCGGAACAGGCTTATTGTCCGAACCGAGGAAACCGGTCACCTTCGGCGTGTTCTTGATGAGATGATAGGCCTCATCCGTCAGGTTGGCGCGCACAAGCACGTAACCTGGAAAGAACTTGCGCTCGCTGTCGACCTTGCGGCCACGACGCACCTCGACAACCTTTTCGGTCGGAACGAGGATTTTCTCGAAAAGATGATCAAGACCCTTCTGACGAGCCTTCTCTTCGATCGACTCAGCGACCTTCTTTTCGAAATTCGAATATGCGTGAACGATATACCAGCGCGCTGCCATTTTTATTCTCCGTTCAATCCGTTACCGGCCGACGTTCAGCACGAGGCTAAGCACCCAGCCGATGAGCTGGTCAGCAGCAAAAAAGAACAGAGCCGCAAAAATGACCATCACAAGCACCATAGCCGTCGAAATCATGGTCTCGCGGCGCGACGGCCAAGTGATTTTTGACGCTTCAGCGCGAACCTGCTGCAGAAACGTAAACGGATTGGTTTTGGATGCCATTGACTGCCCACGCAATTACGGCGCGTAAAGCCGAACTAATCAGCCCCACGCACCGCGTGTCTGTTTTGACCTTACATAAACACCGATTCCAGTTTTAACAAGAGGAAATCGACATTCGGCGAAATTCGCCGGAAAACCGGCACCCATCTGCCATGCAGCGAAGACCGCGCTTGCGGATGGAAAGTGGCAGGGGCAGTAAGGCTCGAACTTACGACCTGCGGTTTTGGAGACCGCCGCTCTACCAACTGAGCTATACCCCTTTAACACCTTAGCCGACCACGAAAATCACTTGGCCGCTTCGGTATGCGTTCCCTTTAAGGCGCACGGAAAAGAATGGCAAGCGCTTTTTATTCGCTTTCGGAAGAAACTGTTGACGCCCTCCCCGCCACGTTTTTTCCTCGGCCGCTTAACCGGTTACCCCCAAGCCCGTCACTTCAACGAACCCCTCTGCGACATCCAAATGCGCTGGTTTGATACCTTTCGCAACCGACCTTTAATCTATTACGGCTCAAGCGCACTGCGATTGGACCTGATCAACTGACGCTCCCGATACTTGCGCTTGAAGTGTGCGACGTTGCGCGTCACCGAACGCCGCCATTTACGGATTGTCGCCAGCGAAAAGAATCTGTCGAGTTCTTGCGCCACATCGCGCCAACCACGGCGTTTCTTAAAGCCATAATTGCTGCGGCCAAATCCCGAATGGCTGACGCCGGTTTCGGCCAACCACGCGATGATCGCGCCCTGATCCTTATAAAAGATACTAATTTCCGCCTCTGTCCGGAAACCGGCATAACCTTGCGGTAGTTTTTTATAGCAGGACAACCGCTTGACGGTCGGATTGAAGGTGAAGCTATGCCAGACACGATGCGCGGTCGGCGGTATTCGCCAATACCCTAAATCTTCAACTGCCTGCGCCTTACGCCGAATGTCACGGGGCATGTCGTCATCGGTTCTGAGTTGAACGAGCGCCACTTGCGGGTCCCGCTTCAGTATTTCGATGCCCCTGCCCACAACCTTAGAAACAGGAAATGCCCAGTCGTCTTCGAGATGCAGGATGTAAGGGGTTTGCACTTCCGAATATGCCCGGTCGATAGAGCGGTGCTGCCCAATGTTGACGCCGTTCAAAATGACGCGGATCGGTTGCTCTGGATACCGCGCCGGAATCGCCCACACCGATTCTTCGTCGGAGTCCTCGATAATGATAAATTCCCGTAGCGGGTAATCATTAGTAGAGAAGAAGCTATCGAGAGTTCCGATGAGAAGATCAGGACGGCGGCAGCTGGTGAGCACAACAGTTAAATCGGACATGAAGTCGTCTCGGAAGAAAACTGGCCGATGAAATCAAGCCAGACAAGCGCTAATTGATATATTTTCATCTACGTCAAACGAGTTACAGGCGAATTACGTCGATAAAAAAAAAGAGAATTACATGAAAATAAATTATAAATTACAATTATCTTAAATATAGCGCATAATACACGCATAAAATGAGTAAAACATCAGAATTTATACTCACATAATAAAAGTATACGAATCTTTCAACTATATAAATTTACAAAATTCGATTTTTACATAAAAAAACGGCGGTGCCGAAGACACCGCCGTTTTAGAACTAGATTTTTAAATCCGGCGAAACCGCCGTCTGTCGAAAATTACTCGACGATAGAAGCGACGATGCCGGCGCCGACGGTACGGCCGCCTTCGCGGATAGCGAAGCGCAGCTTTTCTTCCATCGCGATCGGAACGATCAGCTCGACTTCAACAGTCACGTTGTCGCCAGGCATAACCATTTCCGTGCCTTCTGGAAGCGAAACGATACCGGTAACGTCAGTCGTACGGAAGTAGAACTGCGGACGGTAGTTCGTAAAGAACGGCGTATGACGGCCGCCTTCTTCCTTCGTCAGGATGTAGGCTTCTGCCATGAACTTCTTGTGCGGCTTGACCGAACCCGGCTTGCACAGGATCTGACCACGCTCAACGCCGTCACGGGTAACGCCGCGAACGAGAGCACCGATGTTGTCGCCAGCCTGGCCCTGGTCGAGCAGCTTGCGGAACATTTCAACGCCGGTAACCGTCGTCTTCGACGTCGGACGAATGCCGACGATTTCGACTTCTTCACCAACCTTGACGATACCGCGCTCAACGCGACCCGTCACAACCGTACCACGGCCAGAGATCGAGAACACGTCTTCGATCGGCATCAGGAACGGCTGGTCGATCGGACGCTCAGGCGTCGGGATGTAGGCGTCAACAGCAGCCATCAGCTCGCGGATTGCGTCTTCACCGATCTTCTTGTCGGAATCTTCAAGAGCAGCAAGTGCCGAACCCTTGACGATCGGGATATCGTCGCCCGGGAAGTCGTAGGACGACAGAAGTTCGCGAACTTCCAGTTCGACGAGCTCGAGAAGCTCGGCGTCGTCAACCTGGTCGACCTTGTTGAGGAACACGACGATCGCCGGAACGCCAACCTGGCGAGCAAGCAGGATGTGCTCGCGCGTCTGCGGCATCGGGCCGTCAGCTGCAGAGCAAACCAGGATCGCGCCGTCCATCTGGGCAGCACCGGTGATCATGTTCTTCACGTAGTCGGCGTGGCCGGGGCAGTCGACGTGTGCGTAGTGACGGTTCGGCGTTTCGTATTCGACGTGCGCCGTCGAGATCGTGATGCCGCGAGCCTTTTCTTCAGGAGCAGCGTCGATCTGGTCGTACGCCTTGAACTCGCCGAAATACTTCGTGATCGCAGCAGTCAACGACGTCTTGCCGTGGTCGACGTGACCGATCGTGCCAATGTTGACGTGCGGCTTATTGCGCTCAAACTTGCTCTTTGCCATGTGAATTGCTTCCTGTGAACGTGAAGTAGTTTTCCCGGCGAACCGGTTTGGTGTCGCCGTTTAAGGCTTTGTAAGCGAATGCGCAAGACTTAATTGTCAAAGCACGGTCGCGCACGCCTAAGGCGCGCCTCAAGGTGCATATATGGTGCGTTCCGCGCGATATTCAAAGCTGGCTCAGCCTTCCCACGCGGCGGGCAGACGGGACGCACGGACGGGACCCTGCCTGTACCCCTCTTCGCACAATCGGATCGTTAAATAAGCTTTTTCTTTATCACAACTTCTTTACCTGGACCCTCATCATGGCTTAAGGAAATTTCATCTCCGGGGGGAGACGGGCGAGCGGGACGATGCGCCCAGGCGCAAAACCTCTATGCCACATATTGATCAGCCGCGCTTTCCGGCGCGAAATTACATCCGTTTCAGGACCGCTCAATGGAAATCTTCACAGCCGCCGGCTTCACGGCATTCATGCAAGTCATTGCGATCGATCTCGTTCTCGCAGGCGACAATGCCATCGTCATCGGCCTTGCCGCCGCCGGTCTTCCCGCCCATCTTCGCCGCAAGGCGATCCTGGTCGGCATCATCGCCGCCACCGTATTGCGCATCGGCTTTGCCGCCGTCACCGTGCAGCTTCTCTCCATTGTCGGGCTTCAGCTCTTCGGCGGGCTTCTGCTTGCCTGGGTTTGCTGGAAGATGTGGTCCGAACTGCGCGAAGCCGCAGGCTCCATCGAAGACGAGGTGACGGACGAAGAGGCTGACCTGACCAAAGGTCACAAGACCTTCTTTCAGGCCGCAACCCAGATCGTCATCGCCGATGTGTCCATGTCGCTGGACAACGTGCTTGCCGTCGCCGGTGCCGCGCAGGACCATGTCACGGTGCTGATCATCGGCCTCGTCGTCTCGATTGCCCTCATGGGACTGGCCGCCAATTTCGTCGCCAAGTTGCTGCACCGCTACCGCTGGATTTCGTATCTTGGCCTGATGGTCATCATCTATGTGGCGCTCAACATGCTGTATCACGGCGTGATCGAAGTCCTACCCTACATCAAGCCTTATTTCGGCTGAGACTGGCAGTCACATATTCGTCCCGAAAGGCCTGGAAACGAGAGTTTCCAGGCCTTTTCTTTTCATACCCACACAAATGCACCCTTGCCTGCGCAGCATTGCAAGCGCACGCGCAGGTGAAATCGGCGCACAGGGGAATCGGTCTCCGCGTCCGCTGCAACATTCGGATAAGACAGGGAAATCGTGATTTTTTGCCTATGGATTTTGGCAATTGAGGTCAGCCACGGGCAAGCCTAGTGAGCTAGTTAATAAGTCATAAAAATAAAAAGAAAGGTAAAGCTGCCAATGGCTTATGACTGGACCGGCGGTCGCACCCGCCGCCTTCGCAGGATGAAGCTGGGCGCTGTTGCAAGCTCACTAATCCTGCTGGCGCTCTTAACAGCGCTCGTTCTAGGCTGAACGCGCTGCGCGCAATTCAACGCTGACCGGCGGCATGGCAAGGTTTCCCAAAACCGCCCTGCCGCCGCTCCTTCGGGGGCAACGTCCATTCTTTGTTGGCAAGTTTTGCCGAATATCAGCCGCGAAGGCATGTCCTGGTTATGCCGCCGATTGAAGCGGGTTCATTTCGGCGCGGAAGCTGCGGCAAGACCTATCGAAACAGCCAATAAATGACGCCAAGCACCAACGTCCACATCAGTAATGATATGGCTAGTACGGCGAGGTAGTTTCGAAATCGTCTGGTCATCCGCCCACATTGCCGGCCAGCCGCCAAGGGACAGCCGTAACCGTTTGATTGCTGGATGCGGATCAAGCCGCAAGATCAACTCTTTCTATCAAGATGCTGAATCGCAAACCATTCGCAGATTTTACCCGCCCGAAACCGGGGTTGCCTGACCATGTGAATATCAACCCGCCGGTAAGCGTGAAAACGCTGGGCCACGCTCGCCGCAGGATTTGCAGGGCACAGGAAAAACCGCACGTCGTTCTGGACGTGGCTCAGACACGCTCCGGTCAACCGAATCGACAAATTAAGTCCTTCGGTATGATGTCTGATGACTCGTCATTGCTGGGGCAACGGCGATCAGCCGCCGCCCCAAAAAAGCGCGTCAGCTCTTCAAAGCCGTATTGCACAGGCTCCAGTAACCGCCACCCTTCTGAATCCACTTGAGATCGCCGAGCGTGCCGTCATCCTTGTTCTTACGATAAGAATCGACGCAGGTCTTCAGGCGGGCCTTGCCAGGAGTCTCGCTTGAATATTTCTTATCGACAGCACTCGGAAATACGACGCTCTTAGGAGCCTTTATCGTCGCCTTTTCGGGTTCTTTGTCGGTGGTAGCCGCAACTTGCTTGTCGTCGGCCGCGCTCTCGGCAGCAGCGTCGCTACCGCAGAACTTGGCGCGATAGTCGTTCCACTTGACGTCCTTCGCCGACCCGTCGGCTTTCGCCGCCTGGTATTTCACGCTGCACTCTTTCATGGTGAGCGCCGCTGCGGGGGAGACAAACGCCGCCGATGCGAGCAGCGCTAAGGATGAGAGAATTACAACCCTGTTGATCATCGAAGACTCCCGTGTGCATGATTGCCGGAAGACTATCCGACCGGACTTTCCGCTTGTCAACGAGCAGTGCAACAAGCACTCAAAGTCGAATTGGCGGGGAGCAAAATGTGCTCATCGGGCGTGGCGTTTTCGCGGTGAGGACGGCATCACTCAGTGACCACGGATATCCACAATCAGCCCGCCGCCAGAGGCATCTCCGCCTTGCCACGCGAACGACGGCAGCACCGCCCAACGAATCACGTATTCGTGTGACGTCAACCATGCATCGGAACGAAATTCCTTAATTTTCGTTAGCATCTCGAACGAATAACGAGGATTTATCGATGTTGAGGATGCCGAAGACTATCTCCGCGCTCGCTCTTGGCGTCGCAATATCTACCGCTTCAACCTTGCCCGCCAGTGCGCTGAGCCTCATACAGCCGGCCTACGAACAACAGGAGCAGGCGCAGAATTCCGACGGTCGCGGCTATCCCGCATCCGCCTTTGCCGCGGGCAAGGGTGAAGAGGCGTCATCCAACGGTTACGCCCTCTCAGAATCGGAAATAAACCACGTAAAATGGTGTGCAGCGCGTTACGCATCATACCATCCAACCGACAACAGCTATATGGCAGCCGCCGGCATACGGACGCAATGTCGTTCACCGGATTGATTCAGCCGTGCCCCAGCGCACCGCGTCCCAGCCAATAAGATAAAATTTACTTTAAATTCTATTGACCTGAACCTTTGTCCGGGTTGGCCGTTTGAAGCGCGTGCCAGCGAGGAAACGCGATGATGTGGAATCTTGAAAAACTTGAGCAAGAGCGACTTGATCTGATCGAGGTCATTACTGCCCTGCGCCACACTGAACGCCTGTCGACCGCAGATCGCACCTCGATCTTTGAGAAAATTACGGCGCATATGGTGAGGTTAAGCGAGCTCGACGCAGAGAAAATGCGGATTCAGTCGGCCTTGGAGGCGAGCTGAAAACAGCCAACGCTGATTGGAGTCTGCACATCGGCGCGAGGCAAAATTATCGATCTTTTTGAGAAGTTTTGGAGCGGGTAGCGGGAATCGAACCCGCGTATTCAGCTTGGAAGGCTGCTGCTCTACCATTGAGCTATACCCGCGGTGGTGATTTTGATCCTGCGCAGAATGGTGGAGGGAGTTGGATTTGAACCAACGTAGGCGTAGCCAACGGATTTACAGTCCGTCCCCTTTAACCACTCGGGCATCCCTCCAGCTATCTGCTAGGATCGAGCAACCAAGCTCTTCAGATTTCTCTCCGGCGAAGCGCCGTTGCGTCGTCTGTGGCGCGTATATGACGGCCTCGTTCGCTTCTGTCAACACGCCGTTTCACGAATTTTCGGGAAAAAATTCAAACCTCTTTGCAGGCCTGTGGATTATCGCGGGGGCTGGTGTGCGTCGCATCCCGGAGATATAAGGCGCCATGAGCAAAGACGATCCAAACGACAAATCCACCCGCGACACGCACTACGCCACCCTGCGCCGTGCTGTGCGCGATGCCAAACGCGAGAGGGGCGAAATTCCGACCCCGCAGCAGCCGAAGCGCCGGAATCGTGGCGCGGAAGACTGGAAGCCGCCGCAGCTTGCGCCGGATCAGGTCCACCTTTACGGCCTGCATACCGTGCGTGCGGCGCTTTCCAATCCCGAACGGCAACTCATCAAGCTGTCGGTTACCCTGAATGCCTTTGCGCGTCTGGATATCGGCGAAGCGGATGCGCAGCCCTTCCCGGTAGAGATTGTCTCACCGCAGGATATCGACAAGGTGCTCGGCCCCGAGGCGATCCATCAGGGCGTGATGCTGGAAACCAGGCCGCTTCCGGTCAAGAAACTCGATGCGCTGAAGAAAAGCCCGTTGATCCTCGTGCTCGATCAGGTTACCGACCCGCACAATGTCGGCGCCATCATGCGCTCGGCGGTCGCCTTCAACGCCGGCGCCGTCATCACTACCATTCGCCATAGCCCGACGGAGTCTGGCGTGCTTGCGAAGTCTGCGTCCGGCGCACTGGAACTCATTCCCTATATCCAGATCACCAACCTTGCCGATACATTGGGCGAGCTGCACAAGCTTGGCTTCTTCTCGGTCGGTCTGGATTCGGAAGGCCCCGCCCCCATCGAGCAAACCTTCACCGGCGCAAAGATCGCCCTGGTGCTGGGAGCCGAAGGCAAGGGGCTGCGCCAGAAGACCCGCGAAACCGTTTCGGCGCTCGCCCGTCTCGATATGCCGGGCGAGATCAAATCGCTCAACGTATCGAATGCGGCAGCCATCGCCCTTTATGCAACGCAGCAATTTCTGGGCAAAGCGTCGTCCTGACGCTTACCCTTCCTTGCGAAATCACAAAGCGCAACGCATGCTGCGCCTTTGACATTCGCAAGGAGCAAATCTCGACATGACCGACCTGCCCATCAAACCGACCGGCGAGCTGACGCTGCGGACGCTCGCAATGCCGGCCGACGCCAATCCGGCCGGTGATATTTTCGGCGGCTGGGTCATGTCCCAGATGGACTTGGCCAGCGGCATCCGCGCCGCGGAGCGGTCTCGCTGTCGCGTGGTCACTGCGGCGGTCAAGGAAATGGCTTTCGAGTTGCCGGTGAAGATCGGCGACACGCTGTCCATCTACACCGATATCGCCCGGCTCGGCCGCACCTCCATCACGCTGACGGTCGAGGCCTGGGCGCAGCGCTCCCGTTACGACAAGCTGGAAAAAGTCACCGCCGGAACCTTTATCATGGTGGCGATGGACGAAAACGGGCAGCCGACGCCCATCCCTCCGACGGAGTAGGGTGCGATGGAGGCCGCCGTCAACGCCGCGGAAGCCTATGCGCATATCCGCGCCGTCATGGGCATGGTGGTCGGCCTCAGCCTCGCCCGCTTGCTGACCGGCCTTGCCGGTTTCGTGCAGCATCCCAAGAAGGAGCGCATCTATCCCCTGCATATCGGCTGGGTGGCGTTCCTGTTTCTGATGCTCGTGCATTTCTGGTGGTGGGAACACCGGCTTTCCGCCACCAGCCACGTCCTCGGCTTCGGCGCGTTCCTGTTCCTGATCCTGTTCTGCTCGCTGTTCTATTTCCTGTGCGTGTTGCTGTTCCCCTCAGACATGAAGGAATACAAGGGATACGAGGACTATTTCTTTTCCCGTAAAAGCTGGTTCTTCGCGTTTCTCGCCGCACTTTTCGTCACGGATATAGGCGATACGCTGCTGAAGGGACAGGACTACCTCTCCTCGCTGGGCGCTGAATATCTCATCCGCACCGCTATTTACGTCGTTCTGTTCACACTGGCAGCTTTCATCGGCAACCGACGCTTTCACAGGTTTCTCGTCATTTTCGCCCTGATTTATCAGGTAGTCTGGATATTCAGGACCTACGACCTGCTGGCCTGAACATTCCCATCCCTACGCCGGGTGATAATTGAAAACAGGCCTCGTCTTTCGCCATCGTGTCGCGGTGACACGGCCCGATAAATATGGCATTTCGCTGCAATGGGATTCATTCGCAGGATAATGCAGGACAGAAGTTCGGCTGGCGCCATCGCCACGCTGGCGGTCCTGCTTTTTCTCCTGCAAGGGCTCGTGAATGGCCTGACCAGCGGCAATATGGCCTCAGCCGCGCTGGCGACCGGTGAGATCATCTGTTCCAGCCACATGCCCGAAGGCGGTTCGGGCAAACCGAACCCGGCCTCCAACCCTGCGGGCAAGCTCGCCGACAATTGCTGCGGCACGCTCTGCCGTCTGGCCTCCGTTACCATCGCCGCTCTTCCCGTTACTCCCGTGGAGCGTGCGGACGGCATCGTCCGGGTCGTCGAAGTCGACTTTCTCGACCGCGACACGGCATTGCCGCCGCCACCACCCAATCTGGAATCGCGCCCACGCGCACCGCCTCCCTCTCTGCAAATGTAAAGAGCGATCCGGCCCTGCCGGATAATCAACTTTTCTGCGGAGACATCCATGTCCGTTACGACCTCTTTCGAGGGCGAGCGCGCGCCTGCGCAATCCTCGTCCGTCAACCTGTACCGCGCCGTATGGCGCTGGCACTTCTACGCTGGCCTTTTTGTACTGCCCTTTCTGATATCGCTGGCCGTCACCGGTGCGCTCTATCTGTTCCGGGACGAATTCGACAATCTCATTCATTCGGACCTGAAGCGCATCGAAGTGGCGCAGAACGTGCCGAAAGCACTCCCCTCCGATATTCTCGCCGCAGCCGTTGCGGCCGTTCCCGGCACTGCGGTGAAATACACCACGCCAGGCGATCCGGGTGCCTCGACGGAAATTACCGTCAGTACGAGCGAAGGGAAACGCGCCGTCTACGTCAACACCTATACCGGGCAGGTTGCCGGTTCACTGCCGGATCGTGGCACCATCATGTGGACGATCCGATACATCCACAGCCTGAAATATTTCGGCACCTATACCCGCTATCTGATCGAGATTGCCGCCGGCTGGTCCATCCTGCTCGTCGCCACCGGCATCTATCTGTGGTGGCCTAGGAAGCAGAGCGGCGGTGTCTTGACCGTGCGCGGCACGCCGAAAAACCGCGTCTTCTGGCGCGATACCCATGCCGTCACCGGCATTTTCGTCGGCTTTTTCATCGTATTTCTAGCAGTCACCGGAATGCCCTGGTCGGGCGTGTGGGGCGCCAAGGTCAACGAATGGGCAAACGGCAGCAATTTCGGATATCCGGCAGGCGTGCGGACCGATGTTCCAATGTCCGGCGAGCATCTCGATCACATGGCCAAGACCAGCTGGTCGCTGGAGCAGGCGAAAGTACCGGAATCCACCGCATCCGCCACCGGGCAACCAATCGGCATAGATGCAGCCATCGCGCGTTTCGACGGGCTCGGTCTTGCCACTGGTTATACCGTCGTGCTGCCGACCAAACCGACAGGCGTCTATAGCGGCTCCGTCTATCCCGACGACCTTTCAAAGCAGCGCGTCGTCCATCTCGATCAATATAGCGGCAAACCGCTGATCGACATGAGCTATTCCGACTACGGTCCACTTGGAAAGGTGCTGGAATGGGGGATCAACGTGCATATGGGCCAGCAATTCGGCCTCGCCAACCAGATCGTGTTGCTGGCAGCCTGTGTCGGCATCGTCCTGCTTGCCGTTTCCGCCGGCATCATGTGGTGGAAACGACGCCCCAGAGGTTCGCTCGGCGTGCCACCATTGCCGCAGGATAAACGCGTCTTGCGCGGCCTGCTGGCGCTGCTGGCCATCGGCGGCATCCTGTTCCCGCTGGTTGGCGCAAGCCTGCTGGTGATGCTTGTTCTCGATCTGATCGTGCAGTCCCGCGAAAAGCAACGCGCTGCCTGACAAAAAACACGGCCGGGAGATATCCCCCGGCCGTGTCCTTCTGAATTCCGGGCGGTTGGCAGAAGCTCGGCCTTAGAGCACGTCCTGTTTAAACAGAATCGTTTGACGTGCTCTAACTGTTTGTTTCTACGAATTTTCCAGACGTAAAACCGCTACGCACTTTTACTGGAAATGTTCTAGAACATCGTATTATTGTTTGCAGCCTTTTCCGGAACCGGCTGGATCACGTCCCAATGTTCGGTGATCTTGCCGTCGGTGACCCTGAAAATATCGACGATGGCGGCTCCGCGCGCACCCTCTTTATCCGTGGAATGGATGTGCAGATAAACCAGATCTCCATCCGTGGCGCTACGCACGATCCGGGATTTCGCCTGCGGGTTTTCCTTGAAGAAGCCGGTGAAATAGTCGACGAATGGCTTCTTGCCATCAGGCACCATCGGATTGTGCTGTTTGTAGCTGTCGACGATGACGGCAGCGCCCTTCGCCACCTCGTGCTTGTTGAAGACGGTGTCGTAAAAATCGATCACCAGCTTGCGGTTGGCTTCTTCCTGAACCAGATCGCGCTTTGCGGTTTCCGCCAGAACGGGCGCGGCCATCAGCGCGGGCGCGAGGGCAAGAGCAGCGATGGCAAGACGACGTGTCATGAAATTCATGGATGAGACCTCTCAGTAACCGACGGTGAAACGCTGGCGGGAATGCTGCGGCTTTTCGATTTCATCGACAAGCGCGATGGCGTAATCCTCGAAAGAAATGCGGCTGCCAGCTTCGTTGCTCAAAAGGCTGTCCTTGCCGATACGGAATTTGCCCGTTCTTTCCCCCGGCACAAATTCGGCCGATGGCGACAGGAAGGTCCAGTCGAGCTGCTTTTCCCCTTTCAGACGGTCCAGAAACTCCGCTCCCTTGGTCGCCTCTGCCTTGTAGGCGGCCGGGAAGTCCGGCAGGTCAACCACGCGCTGGCCCGGCGCAATTTCAAGGCTGCCGGCGCCACCCACGACGAGATAACGGGAAACGCCCGAGGCACGGACGGCCTCGATCAGCGTCACCGGATCGCTCGCAGTGAAGTGCACGGCGCTGATCACGGCATCGTGACCCTTAAGCAGTTCCGAAAGCCCTGCCTGATCGAAGACATCGCCCTTTTTTGCCACTACGTTCGGCAGGCTGGCGATCTTTTCAGGGTTGCGGGCGATCGCCGTCACCTGGTGCCCCCGGTCGGAAAGTTCCTTCAGAATACGGGATCCGGCATTGCCGGAGGCTCCGATGAGCGCGATTTTAGCCATGGCTTTTTCCTTTATAGGCATCGTTGTAGGTCTAGATAATAGACCGTCAGGGGAAGCTATGGTATCGCAGCCCCGGCTGCAAGAAGTCAGCCGACGCTGATCAGGTCACACGGCGATGACCTGAAAGGGCACAAAAATGGAAAGAGCAGGGAAAATGCCGGATACGCAAACCAAGGAAATCTTCGCCTTCGACCAGCCCTGCCCCATCCGCGACGTGCTGGATCGCATCGGTGATCAATGGAGCCTGCTGGTTCTGGAAGCGCTTCAGGGCGGGGTTCTGCGTTTCAACGAACTGAACCGCAAGATCGACGATATTTCCAAGCAGATGTTGTCACGCACGCTGAAACGGCTGGAGGAAGACGGTTTCATTCGCCGCACGCTCTATGCGCAGGTGCCGCCGCGCGTGGAATACGAACTGACCAATCTCGGCCGTTCGTTTCTGGTGCCGATGCAATTGCTGGTGCAGTGGGCGGACGAGAACCACGTCCGCATTTGTACGGCACGGTTGGACTATGCCAATGGTGGAACGGGATCGTAATACCGTTCCTCGTGCCGTGGCGAAACCTGTCCGCCACGGCAATAGAAAGGCCCTGTGGCGATCAGGAGCGGAAGATGAAGGAAGCGCCGAAAGCGATGAGCGCAAAACCGATCACGTGGTTGATCGTGATGCTTTCCTTCAGCCAGAACACCGAGAACAGAGCAAAGACCGCAAGCGTGATAACTTCCTGAATGGTCTTGAGCTGCGCGGTCGAATAGACCTCCGATCCCATGCGGTTCGCGGGGACTGCGAGCATGTATTCGAAGAAAGCGATGCCCCAGCTTGCGACAATCGCAAGGAAGAGTGCGCTGCCCTTGTGCTTGAGATGCCCATACCAGGCGAAAGTCATGAAAACATTGGAGACGATGAGCATCAGGACAGGCCAGATGTGGGCAGGGCTGATCGAGAACGGCATGATTGTTCCTGAATGAAGAAGGGAGGGATGTCACGAAAGGCAGTTTGAAAACGCAACCGTCATTTTTGTCTTTGCTTTAACTTACCGCCGTATGAAACGGAACCGGTTTCTATCAAAGCGTATTCGGCCGCTATGCAACGTATCCGGCCAAATTTTGTTCCCCGCGCTTCGTTTCCTTTTTGTACTCATTTTTTCTTGGCCTCCCCTTCCCTTTGCGCGTGACTCCCTCCATATTTCGCGCATGGCCAGATCACCCAAAAATTCCAAACCCTCGAATTCCGGCTTCGAGGAAGCTCCGCAATCGTCGTTCGAAGGCGCGCCGCTCAGCGGCAGCGTTGCCGATTGGGTAAAGCAGCTCGAGGCGGAAGCCGAAGCCGGCTCGGTGGAAACCCAGCGCGAAGTCGCCTCGAAAGCTGGCAAGCACCGCAAGAAGATCGAGATCGAAGCGCGCAAGGAAGCGGAAAAAGCGGCCAACAAAACGGCTAAAAACACCACGGCTTCCAAGACAGCGCGCGGCGTTTCCATCGGCGCGTCGAGCGATCCAAAAACCCGCGCCGCCGCCGGTCTCAATCCAGTGGCTGGCATGGACGTTTCCCTGGAGGAGGCGGCCAATCTCGCACCGGGTGCCGTCACCGCCACCGTCGAGGCGCTATCGGCGCTTATCGAGAGCGGCAATCCGCTGTTCAAGGACGGCAAGATGTGGACGCCGCACCGGCCGGCCCGTCCGCCTAAATCCGAAGGCGGCGTTACAATCCGCATGGACTCGGAGTATCAACCGGCAGGCGACCAGCCAACGGCGATTGCCGATCTCGTGGAAGGCATCAATTCCGGCGAGCGCAGCCAGGTCCTGCTCGGTGTCACCGGCTCCGGCAAAACCTTCACCATGGCCAAGGTGATCGAGGCAACCCAGCGCCCGGCCGTCATCCTTGCGCCCAACAAGACGCTGGCCGCACAGCTCTATTCCGAGTTCAAGAACTTCTTCCCCGACAATGCGGTAGAGTACTTCGTCTCATATTACGATTATTATCAGCCGGAAGCCTATGTGCCGCGCTCCGACACCTTCATCGAGAAGGAATCCTCGATCAACGAACAGATCGACCGGATGCGTCACTCCGCGACCCGCTCGCTGCTGGAACGCGACGACTGCATCATCGTCGCTTCGGTTTCCTGCATCTATGGTATCGGCTCGGTGGAAACCTATACAGCCATGACCTTCCAGATGCAGGTGGGCGACCGGCTGGACCAGCGCCAGCTTCTGGCCGACCTTGTGGCCCAGCAATACAAGCGCCGCGACATGGATTTCCAGCGCGGCTCCTTCCGCGTGCGCGGCGATACCATCGAAATCTTCCCCGCCCACCTTGAGGATGCCGCCTGGCGCATCTCGATGTTCGGCGACGAAATCGATTCCATTACCGAATTCGACCCGCTGACCGGCCAGAAAACCGGCGATCTGCAATCCGTCAAGATCTACGCCAATTCGCACTATGTCACCCCGCGCCCGACGCTGAACGGCGCGATCAAGTCGATCAAGGAAGAGCTAAGGGTCCGCCTCGCCGAGCTGGAAAAGGCGGGACGTCTGCTGGAAGCCCAGCGGCTGGAACAGCGCACGCGTTACGACATCGAAATGCTGGAGGCGACCGGCTCCTGCGCCGGTATCGAAAACTATTCGCGTTATCTAACCGGCCGCAATCCCGGTGAGCCGCCGCCGACGCTGTTTGAATATATCCCTGATAATGCGCTGCTTTTTATTGACGAAAGCCACGTCTCGGTTAGCCAGATCGGTGGCATGTATCGCGGCGACTTCAGGCGCAAGGCGACGCTGGCCGAATATGGCTTCCGCCTTCCCTCCTGCATGGATAACCGCCCGTTGCGCTTTGAGGAATGGGATGCGATGCGGCCGCTGACGGTCGCAGTTTCGGCCACCCCCGGCTCGTGGGAAATGGAACAGGCCGGCGGCGTCTTCGCCGAACAGGTCATCCGCCCGACAGGACTCATCGATCCGCCGGTCGAGGTGCGCTCCGCCCGCAGCCAGGTGGACGATGTTCTCGGCGAAATTCGCGAGACCGCCGCTAAGGGTTACCGCACGCTCTGCACCGTGCTGACGAAGCGCATGGCTGAAGACCTGACCGAATATCTGCACGAACAGGGCGTTCGCGTGCGTTACATGCACTCGGATATCGACACGCTGGAACGCATCGAGATCATCCGCGACCTGCGCCTTGGTGCGTTCGACGTGCTTGTCGGTATCAACCTTCTGCGCGAAGGCCTCGATATTCCCGAATGCGGTTTCGTCGCGATCCTCGATGCCGACAAGGAAGGCTTCCTGCGTTCGGAAACTTCGCTGATCCAGACCATCGGCCGCGCCGCCCGTAACGTCGACGGCAAGGTCATCCTTTATGCCGACAATATCACCGGCTCGATGAAGCGGGCGATGGAGGAAACCTCCCGCCGCCGCGAAAAGCAGATGGCCTATAACGCCGAACACGGCATCACGCCGGAATCGGTCAAGGCGAAGATCTCCGATATTCTTGATTCAGTTTATGAGCGTGATCACGTAAGGGCCGATATTTCAGGCGTTTCCGGCAAAGGCTTCGCCGATGGCGGCCATCTGGTCGGCAACAATCTGCAGTCCCATCTCAACGCGCTGGAAAAATCCATGCGCGATGCCGCAGCCGATCTGGACTTCGAAAAAGCCGCCCGCCTGCGAGACGAAATCAAGCGCCTCAAGGCCACCGAACTCGCCGTCATGGACGACCCGATGGCGAAGGAAGAGGCGAAATCGCTTGAGGGTGGCGGCAGAAGCAAGAAAAAAGAAACGAGCGCCCGCAACGGGTCGATCTCCCCTCTTGCGGAAGATATATCCGGCGGGACAGAGGACGTTGCCGCTTCCGCAAACGAAAGTGGAAAATCTCTCTTCGCCAAACCTTCGCTGGACGAAATGGGTCCCGGCTCGGACACGGGCAAGCCGCTGTTCCGCAGGAACACGCTGGACGAGATGACCGTTGGCCGCACCGAGAAGCCGGTGCGTGGCGAAGTTCCCGGCAAACCCGAGACAGAAACCGGCAAACGTTTCTCACCGCTCATGGAAGGCCAGCCTGAGCGAAACAAGGACGATCCCCGCCCCCTCGTGCGCGGCAAGATCGGAGCGGGTTCCTATGAAGACGCCGGCGAACAGAAGCGCAAAAGCCGGACGAAGGGGAAGACGGGGCGTCCCGGTCGCTGACGCGCAACGGCGCAATCTGGATAGACACCGCATGCATCGAAAAAATCTGGCGGCCTTATGCCTCGTCTTTTTCTCAAGCCCAGTCCTTGCCGGGCAGATTGAGTACGCCACCTTCCACAGCGCCGCCCTGAACGCACCGCTGCCCGTCAACATCTACCGACCGGATGGTACGCCGCCGGAAAACGGCTGGCCGGTGCTTTATCTCCTGCACGGCCATGATGGTGACCAGAACAGCTGGCGAGACCTCGGCAATATCAAAAAGACGCTGGACACGCTGATTGCGGCTGGCGCCATCCGCCCGCTGGTTGTCGTCATGCCAGGCGCTAAAACAGTTGGTACGTGGATTCGGCCGCTGTCGGTGGTCCCGGCGATTACGAGACGGCCCTGACTGGCGATCTGCGCCATCAAGTGGAAAAAACGCTGCCGGTGCGAAAAGATCGCGAAGGGCGTGCCATCGCCGGGCTGTCCATGGGCGGTTTCGGCGCATTGCATCTGGCTTATGGCCACGAAGACCTCTATGGCGCAGTCGCCAGCCTGTCCGGCGCGATCTGGCAGAACGTGCCCGCCTCCGATCTCGACAAAACGCCCGCGGAACTCAAGCTCATTCAGGACAGCGCCTTCTTCCACCGCGTCGACCGCACCACCGTCACCAGCGGCATCGTGCTGCCCTCCACCGGCGATCACTTCTCCGGCGCCTTCGGCACGCCCTTCGATGCCAGACCTTTCAATGAGAAGAACGTCTTCACCCTTGTTGCACAGCACGTCGCCGAAAGCCAAGACTTGCCCGCCACCTATCTGACAGTTGGCGACGACGACGGCTTCTTCCTCTGGCGCGGCGCCATCGCCCTGCACGAAACGCTTCAGGCCGACAATCGCAAATCCGAATTACGAGTGACCGACGGTGATCACGTCTGGTCAGTGTGGAAGGTGTCAATTATCGACGCGCTGAAGTTCATCGATGGGGAATGGGACAAGGCAACGGACGTTGCGAAAGATTGACCGCCTACTCGATTACCCAGCCTTATTCCCCGTGCGTTTCTTTCCAGCCTTCCCCGCCACATTTAACGCCACCGCCGCGCGGATCAGCGCCACCAGTGCCTCCTCGTCGATCTCATCTCCCTCGTGAAAGTCGATGGCGCGCCGCGTATTGCCCTCAAGGCTCGAATTGAACAGGCCGGCCGGGTCTTCAAGCGATGCGCCCTTCGCAAACGTCGTCTTCACGGCTGTCTTGTAGGTTTCGCCCGTGCAGATGATACCGACATGCTCCCAGACGGGCACGCCGCGCCATTTAACCTCCTCCGTCACCTCCGGATCGGCCTTCCTTATCAGCGCCCGGATGCGCGCAAGCGTCTCGCCACGCCAGTCGCCAAGCTCCGCGATCTTTCGATCGATGAGAACCGACGGTGCATTCTCCTCCGCTTCCTTGCTGTCAGTGTTTTTTGCCATAACGTCCTCCGGATTTGGCGTGCCAGTGCTCCCGCTACCAGCATAAACCAAAATTTCCTGCGCTCCCACGCGGAACCAAATCCGACCTTCACCGTTTCTTCCCCGAACGAAACGTTCAGCATACAAAGGGAAGAAACATCATGAAAATCAACGTCATCGCTCTCGCTGCCGCAGCAGCCCTCTCCTCTTCCGTGGCTTTTGCCCAGACGGCTGCGACTGCGCCTGCTGTTGGCGCCGATGCGACTTTGTCCGGTCCCGGCATCACCATGGGCACCAAGGCTAACGGCCCGCTGAAGTTCGTCAATGTTCAGAAAACCGACCTCACCGCCTCCCAGCTCGACGGTCTGGATATCTATAACGCCCAGAACGAAAACATCGGCGAAATCGAGGACGTCGTCATCGGTGATGGCAAATCGGTGATCGGCCTCGTTGCCAGCGTCGGCGGTTTCCTCGGCATCGATAAGAGCTATGTGGTGCTCGACCCGGCCTCGGTTGCAGTCCACAACGACAACGGCACCTGGAAGGCCTATGTCGATACCACCAAGGAAGCGCTGCAGAACGCACCGAAGCTCGACTACGACAAGCTGGACGACTGATTCCCCTGCAGTCGCAAGCTTGACCCCCGCGATCCGTCGCGGGGGTTTTTCGTGTGTGGAATTTCGGCGCAGTATCCGACAATCCCTCTCTCACGGCGCTTGCCTAGCAGCCCAGCTCTCGCCTATCTTTGGCGCGCAAGACACCAAGGATCGATGCGTGCCCGCCAAAACTCTCTCTTCCCTCACCATCAGCGCTGTGGCGATATTGCTGAGCACCCTTCCGCTATCAGCACAGTCAGCCGGCTGGAAACCAGCCGAGCAGATAAAAACCTATGCGATCAGCGGTGATACGGGTGGAGCGCTTTACCAGTCCATAGGCGAGCGCGGCCCGACCGCCGGTGTGCAGGCCATCGCCCACACCACCTTCAAGCTGACATGGCGGCGCGATTATCGTCCGCAACCGGACGGTGCCTGCGTACTGGCCACCGCCAAGCCCAATCTCACAATCATCTATACCTGGCCGAAAGCGCCGGCCAGATTGCCGCCCGCGGTCGCCGCCAGCTGGAAAACCTTCATTTCCGGTGTGGAAACCCATGAGCGCGTTCACGGCGAGCACATTCTCGACATGGTGCAGAAGATCGAGGCATTCAGCACCGGTCTGAGAGCGGAAAACGATCCGAAATGCCAGAAAGTGCGCGTTGTCCTGCAACAGCGGCTTGGTGAGCTATCCAACGAGCAGCGCCAGCGCGGACGCGATTTCGACCGGGACGAGCTTTCCCCCGGCGGCCGCGTGCATCAGCTCATTCTGGCGCTCGTCAACGGTCCCTGAGAACTCCAGGGGGAAACGGCTATTCCGCCGCCTCGCCTTTCAGCAGCGGTTCGGAGAGCGATATGCTTTCCAGCTCGTAGGAATAGCCTTCCAGCATCGTATAGGCCTGCTCGATCGCCTCTATCTGCGCTTCCGCATTGCGGATGGCTTCGGCGATGGACTGGCTGCGCGCACGCAACATGGAACTCAAAACATCGGTCTCCGGCTTTCTGCCCAGCCGGTCCATATGTTTGCGCACCCGCGTGCGGTGACGCTCCAGTTCCAGAATGTGAAAGCGGCTTTTCAGGATATCGTCGGTCAGCTTGCGGCGCATGGCGGCCACTGGGTCGAAGCTGCCGGGCTCGCGCTCATCCAGAATGAATTCGTTGACCAGAGTTTCCAGCATCAGCAGGCCTTTGAGGTCCTTGGCGTCGGCAAGCTGCGGATCGTAACCGGTATCGTCGAACACCTTGCGGCGCACCGGATCCTTCAAAAGCTCGTAAGCGGTTTGCAGGCGTGCGAATTGGTCGGTATCGCCCCCGCTGTCGGGATGGGCGGCTTTCGCCACCTTCCGGTAAGCGGACTTGATCGCCGCCTCGTCGGCATCACGCTCCACGCCAAGCAAAACATAGGGATCGATCACTAAAACACCTTCAAACGCAAACTGTTACCGCATGCCATACGCCACCCCCGTGCGGCTCGCGCACAGATCATAAGCGAATTCCGCCCGCGCGGCACCCCCGCGCCGGCGCAAAAGCCCTTGATCCTCAAATTTGTCGGACCCATGGCGACTATAATCACGGGCGGGACAAAATTGTGGAAAGTCATGGCAAAACACGCCCGGCCAAGCTGTCTACCCATGCGGAAAACCGTGCAACCCGCAGGTTTTACGGTGCTTATGGTGGAACGGCTCCAACGGGTGTAAGCTTGGCTTTTGGATCTGAAGGGAGGGACGATCCGATGCCGCAAACCATTACCCAGACAGTGACGGATTATGTGCACGCCATGGCCTATGCGGATGAGGGCCTGATGCGTGATGTTTTCGATCCGCGCGCCAGCATCGTCGGGACGTTTCAGGGTGAAACGGAATGGCTCTCACTGGAGGACTTTGCCGAGCAGATACGGAAAAGCGAACGCGGCCTGCCCGATCACGACCCCGTCTTCGAAATCCTCGGCATCGACAAGGAAGGCGACAGCGCGTCCGTGAAGCTGACGACGAGTTTCGACGGAATGGATTTTAGCGAATACTTGTCCTTGCTGGAGCGCGACGGCAACTGGGCAATCGTGCACAAGCTATATCACATCAAGCCATAGGCGTTATGCGAATGCAGGAATAATAGCGGGGAAATGGCCAAGACATTGAAAATACTGGTGCCCCCGACAAGGTTCGAACTCGTGACCCCCTGATTACAAATCAGGTGCTCTACCAACTGAGCTACAAGGGCAATCCAGTGCCTTGCCAACTATCAGATTCTCACTTCGTGTAAAGCAAAAATTGATTGCGCGCCGTTGGGAGACCTCTTTTCCACACCGTACCTGTGGGTTTCAATCACCAGGTCGCGGCAAAAGGCCTGCAAAATAAGCGAAGTATTTACGCGATGTAGCTAAAATGGCGATAATTCATAACCATCCCACCGGGAATAACGCATCGCATGCGCGCAAGCATACAGAAAATCCAACTAACCGGTACGATCGTCATAGCGGTAAGTTCCATCTTGTTGGCAACCCTTGCCGCCCTGCCGAGCGTTTCCAGTTACTTACGCTACCGGACCAATGCGCAGCAACTCAGCCGCTTCGAAACGGCCCTCCAGTCCGCATGGCTGGTATCGGCCGAGCGTGGTCCTGCCAATAATTTGATGGGCGCGTCTTCCCCCGATGCAAAACTGGTCCAGGAGCTTGCCGCAGCGCGCAAGGCGACGGACGACAAGCTGGTGGAACTCGAAAACTCTTTTGCAGCGGAAATCAGGGCGCAGCCAGAATTGGCAAAATCGCTGGTCGATACACGCCGAAAACTGGCGCAATCCCGAGAAGCGGTCGATCAGGTTGCTGCACTTCCGGAATCCGCGCGCAGCTACACGGCAATGTCCAACGCAATTTTTGCGATGTTCAAGGCGGCGGACAGCGTCAACATGCTGCGTGGCAAGACCGCCCGCGCGATCATCAAGGTAACGCCCAATGTGGCGATCGACATCGCCATGACCGGCACTGCCGGAGTGATGCGGGACCGGATCGGTCGCCTCGGTTCCTACGTGGTCATGAGCCTGCGGGCGAACAGGCAGGACAAGCTGAGCCTCCGCGCCAAATTCGACACGGAAATACAGAGCCTCACACTGCTGAAATCGTCGCTGACGAACTACACCGCCGCTTACCTGTCCACACCACGCGTCGATGCAGCGTTTCGCGATATTGAAATCTTCTATTTCGGCCAGGCGCTTCCCTATGCCCAGAATACGATTGCGATGGTGGTGCCGTCCGCGCAGCCAAGCGTTCGCGAATTCTCCGAAAACTACATCAAGGGCATGCGTTCCTCGAGCACATTGCGCGACCTTATTCTCGCCGAAACACGGGCAAGGATAGAAAGGAACAAGGAACAGGCGTTGATCTATGGTGGAACGTCTCTCCTCCTCGCTCTCATCGCGGTTCTGGTATTGCTGCGGCTTGCATCGGTTTACAGAACGGCACTGTTCCGCCCCATGCAATCCGTCCAGACGCAGATCGCCGCAATCGCCGCTGGCGATCTTTCAGGAGCCCTGTATCAGGACAAGGCTGCTCCGGAAGTGAAGAAAATGTTCAAGGAACTGGATTTCCTGCGCGAGCAGCTTCGCCAGAAGGAAGAAATGGAAAAGCAGCAGTCTGCGCTGGCCGAACAATTACGCACGCTTTCAGAAACAGATGCCTTGACCGGTGTGTCCAATCGCCGTGCGCTGGAAAAGACCGTTCGTGCCATATTGAGCGGCGAGGAGCAGTTGCAGGCGCTTGGCGTGATGATTGTCGACATCGACCACTTCAAATCCATCAACGACCGCTATGGCCATGCCATGGGCGACCTCGCGCTACAGAAGACAGCGACTCTTTTAAGAGCCGCCCTCCGTAAAAACGATATTCTGGCGCGCTATGGCGGCGAGGAATTCGTGG
The DNA here is from genome assembly GCF_059429395.1 of Agrobacterium sp. K11. NCBI lineage: Bacteria > Pseudomonadati > Pseudomonadota > Alphaproteobacteria > Hyphomicrobiales > Rhizobiaceae > Agrobacterium > Agrobacterium sp. K11. Next base: position 86,370 of record NZ_JCAHRB010000004.1, read on the forward strand.
TCGTGTTGCAGGATGTCAGCCACGCGACGGCGACCGCCACCGCCGACCGCCTGCGCCGGCTGATTGAAGCCCAGATCATTGATGAACAAAGCGGGCTGTCACTGACGGCAAGTTTCGGCGTGGTCTGGCAGGAGGCACGGGCGATCAACAGCTGGGACGAGCTGATCGCAATTGCCGACGACCGGCTTTATGAGGCCAAGCGTGCGGGCCGCAACCGGGTATGGGCGACCTACTTCCCCAAGGTTGCCAACGGCTAGGCGGCCCGGAGCGGTAGATCAGATCAGATCGAGCGTCATAACGACAGGGCAATGGTCAGAAGCCTTGGGGCGGTCCCAGCCGGTGCGAGGATAACGATCCACCTCCTGCCCCGGCGGAAAGACCGTCCTGTAAGGCTGGCCAGCGCGGATGATTTCGGGAACCCTTGTCGCATTGATCTGCCCGAGATGCGGGGAAAGCCAGATATAATCGAGCTGGCAGAGATGCTGTTCCTGTGGCCCGCGCGAATGATAGAGCGTCCAGCGATCCATGACGTCACGGCGCGACATCGGATTGGTCACAAAATCATCCGCCGTGAAGATATCGAGCGCGCTCCGCTCCTCTTCCACCGGCGTAAAGCTGTAGCCGTTGCGCCGGTCGCCGGAAATCGAAATGCGTTCCTGATAATCATTCATGTCGCCGCAGATGGCAAAATTCTTGTTGCGGGTATTGTTTGCGCCCCAGCGGTTCTCGATGATGCGGCGAACGGCCATGGCTTCCGCCTCGCGAATCGGCATGGTGGCGAGTCGGGCATCTATGGCGTCACGGGCATTGGTCATGGATTTGAAATGCGTGACGTAAAGCGTCAGCGGTTTGCCGCCGATCCTCAGATCGATTTCCAGACAATCGCGTTTGAAAATCTTGTCGTCTATCTGGTTGGTCGCGGCAAGTGCGGGATTGAAGAGATCGAGATTGCGGTAGGTTAGCGCGGCGTGGCTCTTGATGTCGATGACCTCGATCTTGTCGCCGTCTCGGGTCTGCTCGCGCATGACGACCGCGACATCGATGCCGCGGCTGTCATTGCCCTCGACCAGATATTTCTGCAGATAGCCGTTGCCGACCATGCGGTAGAGATAGCCATATTCGAAAGCCTGCAGGGCCGCCATGTTGTCGACTTCCTGCAGGCAGAGAATGTCGGCATCCGCATCCGCAATGGCCAGCGCCGAAAGTTGCCGCGTATCGTCTGTGGAAGAGACTGCCCGCGCACTTTCCAGCGCCTGATAGGTCGCCTCGTCCCTGATATCGAAAAGCTGGATCGCCCTGTCGCGCCGCGTCTGGTTGCGAAAACCGGTAAAGTCGAAACGAGTGAGAAGATTTTCGATATTGAAGGTGGCGAGCCGAAGCGACATGTTTCATTCCTGTTGCTGGAATGGAAGCTTAGCCGCTCCCGTTCGGTCTCGCCAGTGGCCAGTCGCGTCGATCAGATTCCCTATTCACGATGTCGGATTTTATGTGCGGGGATATTCCCCACCCTCATTCCTGTGACGAGCCCAGGGATGAGGGAGCAAGCAAATGCTAAAGACGCCACGCCGCACGAATCGCAACCGGCAGCTGGTCACCGACCGCAACCGATTCTCGAGAATAAGCCCGAAGCGCCTGCCCGTCCGGCAGGTCGAGACGCAGGGCATAACGCTCGCCCTCGTAGAGAACCGAGGTCACGGTGCAGGTGATTCCATCCGCATCCCGCACCACGTCCTGCGGCCGCACGAGAATATCCGCCCATGGTAATTGCCCACCGTTATCCATTGCTGTGCGGAGCGCGTCCCAGTCAACATCCCGCGAAGAACCTTCCGGCATCGGCACGGAGAGAATGGCGCCCTGCCCCACCAGCGAGCCGACAAGACGCCCCTCGGGTCGTGCATAAAGCTCGGCGGGCGGCGCGACCTGAAGCAGCTTGCCATGAGACATGACGGCGACATCGGTTGCCAGCGCCATGGCTTCCGCCTGATCGTGGGTGACATAGATCATCGTCGCGCCGGAGCGGATGTGGAACTCGCGAAAGGTCTCCTCCATCTCCTGCCGCAAATGCCGGTCGAGATTGGCGAGTGGCTCGTCGAGCAGCACCACATCGGGTTCGGTGACGAGGCAGCGGGCCAAAGCGACGCGCTGCCGCTGGCCACCGGAAAGCTCGGCGGGACGGCGGTCCGCAAAGCCTTCAAGGCGTACGGCTGCCAGCGCTTGGGCCACCTTCTCGCGATATTTCTCTCCGGAAATTCCGCGAACTTTCAGGGGATAGCCGGCATTGTCAGCAACCGACATGTGCGGCCAGAGCGCATAGGACTGGAACACCATCGCCATGTTGCGCCGCTCCGGCGGCACCATGCTGCCTGCATCGGCCAGCACCCGCTCGCCGAGCAGGATGGAGCCATCAGTCGGTTGCTCGAAACCGGCGATCATGCGCAACACCGTCGTCTTGCCGCAGCCGGAAGGCCCAAGCAACGCGAGGAAACCTCCCTCACGCACCGTGAGCGAGACGTCGTCAACGGCGGGTTTCGACCCGGCCCCAAAGCTTTTCGTCAGACGATTGAGGATCAGTTTCGCCAAGGGACCACTCCTTTCGGCAGATAGCGCCCCAGAATTTCGAGCAGCAGCATGAGGAAAATCACCATGATGACGACAAGCACCGAAAGTGCGGAGGCAAGATCGAAGCTGCCGCTGTCATCGAGGTTATAGATGAGCACACCGAGCGTCTGCGTGCCGGCGGACCAAAGGAGCGCCGAAACCGTCAGCTCATTGCAGGCGATCAGGAAAACGAGGATGACGGAAGCGCCAGCCGCAGGCCCGACCAGCGGCAGGATGATGTCCTTCAACCGCCGCCAGAAACCGGCGCCCGAAAGCCTTGCCGCCTCTTCCAGCGACGGATCGAATTGCAGGAAGGCGCTGACCATCGGTTTGAGGCTGACGGCGAAAAATGAGGAAAAATAGGCGAGCAGAATGATCCAGATCGTGCCGTAAAGCGTGATGCCGAGCAGCGGAATGGGGGCCGCGAACAACAGGACGAAGGATACGGAAATCACCACACCCGGCAGCGCATAGGGAATATCCACCAGCGCCGACAGCAGGAACATGAAGCGGCTTTTGCCGCGCACCAGGAAATAGGCGGTCAACACCGTCACCGCAAGCAGGCAAAGGGATGTGACCGTCGCCAGAAACAGCGAGTTGCGGAAGGCTGTTCGGGTTACGCTCTGCCGGTAGAGCAGCTCCTCATAGGCGTGCATCGTAGCGGTCTTGAGACTGAGCGGCACGCCATAGGCGGGGGCAAGCGAGCTTGCCACCAGCGCAGCAAGTGGTGCAACCAGCATGAAGAACAGCACGAGCCAAAGGACAAGCTCAGCAACTACACGCCAGCGCGACAGCTTGAAAGTCGCGGCCTTGCCGGAAAGACCGATGATGCGATAGTCCCTGCCCTTCATTGCCCGCTCTTGCAGCGCAAGACCGGCCACGGAGATGATGGCGATCATGGTCGAGAGAATGGCGATATCGCCGAAGGTGCTCGCACCAAAACTGGCGAAGCGGCCGTAGATCAGCGTCGGCAGGGTGAAGATCGAGGCCGGAATACCGAGGATCGCCGGAATACCGAAATTACCGACATTCGATACGAACGAGATCGCCGCCCCGGCGATCAATCCCGGCGTCGAAAGCGGCAGGATGATATCGAACAGCACGCGGCGAGGCAAAGCACCGGAAAGCTTGGCCGCCTCGATGCCATCCTGCGGCAAGGCCAGCAAACCAGCGCGCAGCGACAGATAGACAAGCGGCGCATGCTGCACGCCGAGCAAAAGCGCGATACCGGCAATGGAATAGAGCGGCTGCGGCGAGCCCATGGGCGGCGCAAGGCCGATGGCCTTTAAAAGCGTGCTCGACGGGCCGGTCATGCCGATCCACGACAGCGCCGTCACCTGCGGCGGGATCATCATAGGCAGCATGAAGAGGAAGCTTAAGATCGACTTGCCGCGTATGTCGCAGAGCGTCAGCGCCAGCGCGAAGCCCCCGCCGATCATGAGTGAAATCAGCATGCCGAAAAACGAGGTCGAGAGCGTGTTCAGCGCCGCATCCCAAAGGGCGGGATCAGCCAGCAATCGCCATATGTCACCATTGAGTGACGAAACAATGCCGGCATAGGCGAGCCGCCCGAGCGGCAGGGCGCTCAGCGCAAAAACGACGCTCACCACAAAAGGAAACAGCCAGCGCGGCTGGCTGTTTCCATAGGCACTTGATCGGGACATGCCGCTATATCAGCCCTTGGAGCCGAAAATATCGGAGAAGGTCTTCAGATCCTGCTCGGAATTCTTCAGCGCGTCCGCGGCGTTCAGCGGCAGGACCTTGAGCTTGTCGCGGGCGGGGAAACCTTCCGGCATGCCAGCGTCAGCGCGCGCGGGGATGTAACCGAGCTTGACGAAGCCCTGCTGGCCTTTTTCCGAAAGCACGTAGTCGACGAACTTCTTAGCGGCTTCCTCATGCTTGGTACCCTTGAGGATCGCGACCGGTTCGGTCACGGCCGAAACGCCCTCTTCCGGGAAGACGAACTCCACCGGGGCGCCCTTCGCCTTTTCGCGGATCGGCATGTAGTCGACGACAACGCCGTAAGCCTTCTCACCTGATGCAACCGACTTCAGCACCGCGCCGTTACCGCCGCCGGAAATGGCTTCATTGGCCTTCAGCTGCTTGTAATAGTCCCAGCCGAGGCCGTTGGCAGCGGCCAGCGTCTGCGCGTGGATCAGCGCCGCACCAGAGGTCAGCGGGCTCGGCATGGTCACGAGACCCTTGGCTTCCGCCTTGGCAAGATCCTTCCAGCTCGTCGGCTTCATCGCAGCGGCAGTGTTATACATGATGCCGGTGGTGATGAGCTTGGTGGAATAATAATAGCCGTCCGCATCGTAGAGCGAGGCGTCGATGTTCTTCGCTTCCGGGGACTTGTGGGCCATAAGCTGGCCAGCCTGCTTCATGCGCTCGAGTGTGACGGTGTCGGCGATCAAGAGCACGTCGGCAACCGGATTGCCGGCGCTGATCTCAGCCATCAGCTTGGCCATGATCTTCGGCGTTCCGTCACGCACCCATTCGACTTCGATACCGGGATTGGCGGCCTTGAAACCATCAACGGTCGCCTGCGCGTCCTCGTTCGGCTGGCTGGTATAAAGCACCAGGTCGGCAGCATTGGCAGCGGTGGCGATGAAGCCGAGCGATACGATGGCGGTAAAAGCGGAAAGCAGCGTTTTCATAGGTCCAGTCCCTGTTGTTTCGTGGGACCGCTAAAACATGATTGCATAACATGTATGTGACAGGCAGGATTTTAGGGGGGGGTGATCTCGGTGGCCAAGGTGGAGACCGGGGCCTACCCCCCTCTGCCCTGCCGGGCATCTCCCCCACAAGGAGGGAGATCGGCAAGACGCTCTTTCGTCACTTAATTTTCGAACGTTGAGATGGGCGAAACCTCACCACGGGTCGATCTCCCCACCTGTGGGGGAGATGTCCGGCAGGACAGAGGGGGGTAAGCCGCCTCCCCGTCGCTGCCGAAAACCTCGCAACCCTCAAATCGCCGGAACCACTTCGGTCGTCTCCGCCTGCGCCGTCGCGATCAACCGGCCAAGCCGCTTCATGCCTTCCTCGATCATCGCCTCATTGGCGCAGGAGAAGCTGATGCGCAGCGTGTTCGTGCCCGAGCCATCCGCAAAGAAGGCGCGACCCGGAACGAAGGCGACCTTCTCCGTTGCGATGGATTTTGCCAGCAGTGCGGCACCATCCATGCCTTCCGGCAGGGTGACCCAGATGAACATGCCGCCTTCCGGCTTGGTCCAGCGCGTGCCCTTCGGCATGTATTTGTCGAGCGCAGCCAGCATCGCATCGCGGCGGGCGCTGTAGGCAGCCTTGATCTTGGCGACCTGTTTGTCGAAGCCGCGCGAAGCGACACGTTCGATGGCGATCTGGTTGATCGTCGAGGAATGCAGGTCTGCGGCCTGCTTCATCAGCACCAGCTTGCGGATAACAGGCGCAGACGCAACGATGTAACCGACGCGAAGGCCGGGTGCGAGCGTCTTGGAGAAGCTGCCGCAATAGATGGTGCGGGTGTTCTCGATGCCGCCCGAGCGGGCAATATCCAGCGCCATGATCGGCGGAACCGCTTCACCATCATAACGCAGTGACTGATAGGCGGCGTCTTCGATGACGGCGATATCCAGCTCGTCGGCCAGCGCCAGAACCTTTTCGCGACCGGCAAGATCAACGGTTTCCCCGGTCGGATTGGAGAAATCGGCAGAGAGATAAGCGAACTTCACCGCGCCGCCGAGCTTTGCCGCGGTTTCGCGGTAAGCTTCGGGCGTGCGGTTACCGCCGGGATTGAGCTGGTCGTAATTCGGCTCATAGGCATTGAAGGCGGAAAGTGCGCCGAGATAGGTCGGCCAGGTTACCAGCGCGGTATCCTTCGGCGACAGGAACAGCTTGCCGAGGTAGTCGAGACCCTGCTGCGAACCGGAAACGATGAAGACGTTGTCGGCAGTGCATTCAATGCCGATCTCGGCCATTTCGCCCGCCAGCCATTCGCGCAGCGGCTTGTAACCTTCGCTCACCGAATATTGCAGCGCCGAGTTAACCTGCGAACCCGAAAAAATTTCCGCATAAGCCTGCTGAAACTCCTCTGCGGGGAAAAGAGCCGGGTCCGGGATGCCACCGGCAAAGGAAATGATATCGGGCTGCTCGAGCAGCTTCAGCAGCTCGCGGATTTCAGACGCTTTCATGCGCGAAGAGCGCGTGGCGAAAATTTGTTCCCAATCAAGCATGGGTACGTTTCCTCTTGTGTCGTTTTTATGCGTGCATCTTTACAGAAATGTCGATACGTCAGCAATACTGACTTATCAGTTTTTCGAATTATTTCTGCCTCCCTGCATGTTACCCGCATTTGGGCCCGCCTTTGGCGGACAAAGCCAAATACACCCTTGCGCAAAGCTTCACAATCTTCCGTTTGCGATTGACGCGGCAAGGTTTTCCGGCTGGATTGCGGCCACGCGCCGCGACACGGCGAAAGCATCATGGGAGTTTGACGACATGCTGAAAAATATCGACCCGGCGCTGAATGCCGATGTTCTTCACGCCCTACGCGCCATGGGTCACGGCGATACGCTGGTGATTTCCGACACCAACTTCCCTTCCGATTCGGTGGCTCGCCAGACAACGGTCGGCAAGGTGCTGCGCATGGACAACATTTCCGCCGCCCGCGCCATGCAGGCGATCCTCTCGGTGCTGCCACTCGACACGCCGCTGCAGCCTTCGGTCGGACGCATGGAAGTGATGGGCGCGCCGGACCAGCTGGAACCCGTACAGGTCGAAGTGCAGAAGGAAATAGACGCGGCGGAGGGAAAATCCGCCCCCATGTATGGTATCGAACGCTTCGCCTTCTATGAACAGGCCAAAAAAGCATATTGCGTCATCACAACAGGCGAGACCCGTTTTTACGGTTGCTTCCTGCTGACGAAGGGCGTCATCCCGCCGGGCAAATAAGATCGAACGGCAAATTGGGTCGCGTGCTAAACCCGTCATGACAATTTCAAGTTGTTGTGGCAAAAACTTCCACTAGGTTTTGTAAAACCAACCGGAGGTGTGAGGTATCATGACCCAATATGTCCTGGCGTTCTGGAATGTCGAAAACCTGTTTGCGCCGGAAGGGTATCCGGCGCGCGAACCTTGGATTGCCGAGCGGCTGAAGAACGATCTGAAAGGCTGGACCGAAGATCTGTTCAAGACCAAGCTCAGGCAACTCGGTTTGATCATAAGGCAGATCGGCGGCGCCGGGCCGGATCTTCTCGGCGTGTGCGAAGTCGAGAACCGTTTCGTTCTGGAGACGCTTGCGGAACATCTGAACGACCTCATGCCTGAGCGCGCCTACCGTGTGGTGCATGCAGATTCCAGCAAGGACCAGCGCGGCATCGATACGGCCTTCATCTATGACAGCAAGAAGCTACTGATCAACGAAACCGAGATTTTCAGCCATTTCGTGATGCGCCGCACCGGTACCCGCGACATTACCCAATGCACCTTCATCACCAAGGGCGGACGCCAGCTTATCGCCCTTTCCAATCACTGGCCGTCGCGCTCCGGCGGCGCGGTGGAAAGCGCCGGTTTTCGCATGACCGCCGGTGAGACGCTTGGCTACTGGCACCAGCGGATCAGGGAAGAAAAAGGAAACGACATCGCCGTCGTCGCCTTCGGCGATTTCAACGACGACCCTTCCGATGCATCGCTGCGCTATCACGCCAATTCCACCCGCGAGCGCGACGATGTCGAAAGCTCGCAATCGGCTATGTTCTACAATCTCACCTGGAACTACCTGCGCCAGCAGGTAGTGGATTCAGTCGGTTCGGCAAGAACGATCTATGGCACGCTCTATTTCAACGGCGACGCCAATATCTTCGACCAGATCCTCGTCTCAAGATCGCTTCTGAACGGGAGCAGCGGCTTCGCGGTGCGCGAGGAAACCGCGAAAATTGAAGCCATTGCCGCCATGGTCAGCCACAGCAAGAATGAGGGGCCGATCCGCTTCGGCCTGTCGAAAGGCGATGCAGTCAAAAACGTCAATCTCGGTGGTTTCTCCGATCACTTTCCCGTATCGGTCATTATCGAGGAAGCCGACGCCATCGTGTGATCCTAGCCAGGCCCAATGCAGAAAGGCCGGAGCTCCCGCCCCGGCCTTCCAATATTCTGTCAAGCAATGAAGTTTAGTTGACGGCCTTGTCAACCAGCTTGTTCTTGCCGATCCAGGGCATCATGCCGCGCAGCTTTGCGCCGACTTCTTCGATCTGGTGGGCGTCGTTGTTGCGACGGATGCCCTTGAAGCGTGCGCCGCCGGCCTTCCATTCCTGCATCCACTCGGTCGTGAACTTGCCGGTCTGGATGTCGTGAAGAACGCGCTTCATTTCAGCCTTGGTGTCAGCGGTGATGATGCGAGGACCGGTCACGTATTCGCCCCACTCGGCCGTGTTGGAGATCGAGTAGTTCATGTTGGCGATGCCGCCTTCATAGATCAGGTCAACGATCAGCTTCACTTCGTGCAGGCATTCGAAATAGGCCATTTCCGGTGCGTAACCGGCTTCGACCAGGGTTTCGAAACCGGCGCGGATGAGTTCTACGAGACCGCCGCACAGAACGACCTGTTCGCCGAAGAGGTCGGTTTCGCACTCTTCCTTGAAGTTGGTTTCGATGATGCCAGAACGGCCACCGCCAACGCCGCAGGCGTAGGAGAGAGCGAGTTCAAGTGCGTTGCCGGAAGCGTTCTGGTGAACGGCAACGAGGCAGGGCACGCCGCCGCCCTTCTGGTATTCGCCGCGAACCGTGTGGCCGGGGCCCTTCGGTGCGATCATGACGACGTCGAGCGAAGCCTTCGGCTCGATGAGGCCGAAGTGAACGTTGAGGCCGTGTGCGAAAGCAATCGCCGCACCGTCACGGATGTTGCCGGCAATGTCGGCCTTGTAGATGTCGGCCTGCAATTCGTCAGGCGTCGCCATCATCAAAAGGTCGCCCCACTTGGCGGCTTCGGCAACGGTCATGACCTTGAAGCCGTCGGCTTCCGCCTTCTTGACGGTCGGCGAACCGGCCTTCAGAGCAATGACGACGTTCTTGGCGCCGGAATCCTTGAGGTTCAGCGCATGGGCGCGGCCTTGGGAACCGTAGCCGACGATGACGACATTCTTGGACTTGATGAGATTGAGATCCGCATCACGATCATAATAAACGCGCATTTTATGGTCCTTCCCTAATGCTTGTCTCTGTGTGAACCGGAACCTCAGGCGACCTTGCCGCCCAGTTCCGAATGTACCTTTTCCGTGCCGTAGAGTGTTAGAAAGGCGACCACCGCCTTCTTTGCCCGGGCGGAAAAATCCTTGTCAGGCGCCTCGCCCAGCAGCATGCGCACATGCAGATCCGAAACGATGAGGCCGTAAAAACTGCGATACGCCTCTTCGGCGTCATCGAAACGCAGGTAACCCGAACGGCGACCCGCCTCGATCAACCCGCGGGCGCGGCGGTCGATCTGGCGACGGCCACGTTCCAGAAGAAGATCGCCAAGCTTGGAACCATCACGGCTCGCCTGCCCTATCGCCAGACGGTTGAGCGCCAGCGACACATCGCCCGCCAGCACATCAAGCAGATCATGTGCGAAAACCTCGAGATGATCGGCAAGCTGCGGCGCAGACACGCGATCGCCCGCCTTCTCGAAAGTGCGAACCTTGCTCTGCTGGAAGGTGATCATCGCAGCCAGCAGGCCGTCCCGGTCGCCAAACCATTTGTAGAGGCTTTCCTTGGAACAGTTGGCCGCACGCGCAAGACCGGAGGTCGTCAGCGCTTTCTCGCCACCCTCGACCAGAAGACGCAATGCCTGATCCAGAACGGCGTTCTGGCGCGGCGAAAATTCCTGCGCTGTGATCGGGTCGGAGGCCACTTATTTCCACTCCAGAGGCTCGATTAATGTACCGTACGGTACGGTTCGAGCGCCATTTAAGCGGAGGCAGCTTGCCCGTCAAGCGCTTTCTTCACAGTGATGTACGAATTGACGCGATGCGGCAGCAGGATGCGCCGCACCATAATGCCGCTTTATCCGGCCGCGCTTATCTCACGCGAGGCGTCGATGTCGCGTGAGGGCGACATCCCGTAAAAGCGGCTGTATTCCCGGCTGAACTGCGAAGGGCTCTGGTAACCGACGCGATGGCCGGCCGTGCCTGCATCCAGGCGCTCCAGCAGCATCAGCCGGCGCGCCTCATGCAGCCGCAACTGCTTCTGGTACTGAATGGGGGTCATGGCCGTGATCGTCTTGAAATGGTGATGGAAAGACGACACGCTCATGCCGATATGCTCCGCAAGTTCCTCGATACGCAGCTGGCGCGCGAAATTCTCGCGCAGCCAGGAGATGGCGCGGGCGATCCGATTGCCATGGCTTCCGGCAGCGACGATGTTCATCAGCTGCCCACCCGCTGGTCCCGTCAGGATTCGATAGAGGATTTCCTGCTCGATCAGCGGCGCCATGGCCGCAATATCCGCCGGGCGGTCAAGCAGGCGCATCAGCCTGATGGCCGCATCAAGCAGCTCCGGTGTGGCGGCGTTCACCACGATGCCGCGCTGGCCGCTTACCGGCTCCTGAGGGCGCTCGATCGGCATGCGGCTCATAAGGTCGAGCAGCTTTTCGCTGTCGATCGCAAGCCCGATGCAAAAATGCGGTACTTCCTCGCTCGCTTCCACCACACGCCAGGCAACCGGCAGGTCGAGCGAGGTCAGAAGATAGTCGCCGGCCCCGTAATTGATGGTGTCCGTTCCCAGCTGCACGCTTTTCGACCCCTGGATCACCATTGCCAAACAGGGACGATAGCTGCCGTGGCACGGCGCGCTGGGTGTGGACCGCCGGCTGATGCCGAGGGTTTCGATTGCCGTCTGGACCTCGCCATCGCGGGTGGCATGCCGTGCGGCGATGGAGGCGATCTCCTGATAGAGATTGAACGGCATGGTCATCTGGGAAACCCTTTAGGGAAGGAAGCAGCGTGTCTGTTTGCATTATCTAGAAAGCCGGGCCAGTTTCCGCAAATAGCCCACCGCAATTTTTTGCAGGATCGTGCAAGAAGCTCGGAGGATCGCTCTAACGCCCCGGCACCCATCCATTGCATATTCCGCCGTCCCCAACTCCCGAAAGGATATTCAGATGGCCATTGCAAGAGGTTATGCTGCGACCGATGCGTCGAAGCCGCTTACCCCGTTCACCTTCGAACGCCGCGAGCCTAACGATGACGACGTTGTCATCGATATCAAATATGCCGGCATCTGCCACTCGGACATCCACACCGTCCGCAACGAATGGAAGAATGCCGTCTTCCCGATCGTTCCCGGCCATGAGATTGCCGGTGTCGTGAAAGCCGTTGGCTCCAAGGTCACGAAATTCAAGGTCGGCGATCATGTCGGCGTTGGCTGCTTCGTCGATTCCTGCGTCGGTTGCGCCACCCGCGACCTCGACAACGAACACTACATGCCCGGCCTCGTCCAGACCTATAACGATGTCGATCCGAATACGAAGACAGCCACCCATGGCGGTTATTCCGACTCGATCGTCGTCAAGGAAGGTTATGTCCTGTCGATCCCGGACAACCTGCCGCTCGACGCTTCCGCGCCGCTTCTATGCGCAGGCATCACGCTCTACTCGCCGCTGCGCCGCTGGAACGCCGGTCCCGGTCAGAAGGTCGCAATCGTCGGCATGGGTGGTCTTGGCCACATGGGCGTCAAGCTCGGCGCTGCCATGGGCGCGGATGTCACAGTTCTTTCCCAGACCCTGTCGAAGAAGGAAGACGGACTGAAGCTCGGCGCGAAGGAATATTACGCCACCAGCGACGCCTCGACCTTCGAAAAGCTGGCCGGCACCTTCGACCTGATCATCTGCACGGCAGGTGTCGCAATCGACTGGAACGCCTATCTCGGCCTCCTGAAGCCCAAGGGCAGCATGGTCGTGGTCGGCGCACCGGAACATGCGATCCCGGTCCACGCCTTCTCGCTCATCATCGGTGCGAAGAGCCTCTCCGGCTCGATGATCGGCTCGATCAAGGAAACCCAGGAAATGCTGGATTTCTGCGGTGAGCATGACATCGTCTCGGAGATCGAAACGATCAACATCCAGGATGTCAACGAAGCCTATGAGCGCGTGCTGAAGAGCGACGTTCGCTACCGCTTCGTCATCGACATGGCATCGCTCGACGCTTGAGCCTTGGATTGGCACAAGCTCGCCACATCCGCACTCCGTCACCCCGGACTTAATACGGCGTGACGGAGGAATGGTTTGGCGCACTGACCGTAAATGCGAGCGCGGGAAGCCAATGCTTCCCGCGCTTTCCTTTACCCGCCCTGCCCTCAGGCCTCGTCCTTCAACGTCTCTTTCTGGGTGATAAGCCGCGCGCTGTGCTGGCCGCTGAGGTAAATCCACAGCCAGCTCCACGCCACGGCCAGCCGCGAGCGCGTTCCGATCAGGAAGTAGATGTGGGCAAGCCCCCAGATCCACCAAGCAAGCACGCCCTTGAGCTTGAACCTGCCGAAATCGATCACCGCCGCGCGTTTGCCGATGGTCGCCAGATTACCCTGATGGCTGTAGCGGAACGGCGCGGGCTCCGGCTCTCCGGATAGCCGCGCCTTGATGACCTTTGCCACATGGGCGCCCTGCTGCTTGGCTGCAGGTGCAATGCCCGGCACCGGTTTGCCGTTTTCCTGATTGACGGCGGCCGTATCGCCGATGACGAAGATATTGGGGTCGTCTTCCAGATTGAGATGCGGCCCGACGATAGCGCGTCCCGCCCTGTCGGCAGCAGCATTCAGCCACTTTGCAGCGGGAGACGCCTGCACGCCGGCGGCCCAGACCACCGTGCGGCACGGATAAAAGGTCTCACCCACCGTCACACCCTCATCGGTGCAGGCCGTCACCGGTGTGCCGAGCAGAACCTCGACGCCGAGCTTTTCAAGCGCCTGCTTGGCATAGGCCGAAAGATCGTCCGTAAAAACCGGCAGAACGCGCGGACCTGCCTCGACAAGCAGCACGCGGCTCTTTCTGGTATCCACATTGCGGAATTCCGGCGGCAGCGCCTTGTGGGCAAGCTCGGCGATCATGCCCGCCATTTCCACACCCGTCGGGCCTGCCCCGATGATGACGAAGGTCAGCTGCGCCTGCCGTTCCTCTTCGCTGGTGGCAAGTTCCGCGCGCTCGAAAGCCAGAAGCAGGCGGCGGCGGATCGTCGTTGCATCCTCGAGCGTCTTGAGGCCGGGAGCGGCACGCTCCCATTCGTCACGGCCGAAATAGGCATGACGGGCGCCGGTGGCCAGCACCAGCGTATCGAAGCCGATGACCTGACCGGAACTCAGATGCACGGTGCGCGCGTCACGGTCTACGCCGTTCACTTCCGCAAGCAGCGTCGTCACTTCCTTGCGGTCGCGGTAAAGATGGCGGATCGGCCAGGCGATTTCGGATGTCGCAAGAGCCGTCGTCGCAACCTGATAAAGCAATGGCTGAAATAGATGATGGTTGCGGCGGTCAATCAATGTGATGCGGACAGGGGCCCCCTCCAGCCCGTGTACCATTTGTAAGCCGCCGAAGCCTCCACCCACGACGACAACGTGATGTTCTTGCATGTGTCTCTGCCTTTAAAAGCTCGCGCACGGAGCATGCGCAAGCAGATTATAGGCAAAAAAATTGACTTTGGTTATGAAATAGCCTGACCGCAGGCGCGACAAAAACGCCGGACTGTTTCAGCCATGCCATATTCCAGCGCATCCGCCGTCAACCCGTGACCGATGGAGACCTCTGCAAGATAAGGTATGCGTTTCATAAGCTTGGGCAGGTTTGCTACAGTCAGGTCGTGCCCGGCATTGACGGCAAGCCCGAGCGCTGCGGCGTAATCCGCCGTCTGTCCGAGTTTTTCCAGAAGCGCGTCACCCTTTTGCGGATCGTCAAAACAGCCGCCATAGGGACCGGTATAGAGCTCGATGCGGGCAGCACCCGTCTCAGCCGCCAGCTCCACCGCTTCGCGCTCGCCGTCACCATCGGCAAAAAGCGAAACCCGCATACCGCCGGCCTTGAGGCGCCCAACGGCTTCTCTCAGGAAAACCGCGTGCTTGCGGAAATCCCAGCCATGGTCTGATGTCGCCTGCGACGGATCGTCGGGCACCAGCGTCACCTGCTCAGGCTGTGTCTGTTCGCACAGAACGAGAAAATCCTCGGTCGGATAACCTTCGATGTTGAATTCCGCGCTTGGGAAACTGTCATCGATGAGCGCACGCAGCACCGGCAGGTCCGAAAAGCGGATATGGCGCTGGTCCGGCCGAGGGTGTACAGTCAGCCCGCTAGCACCCGCAGCAAGTGCAATATGCCCGAAATGCGCGACATCCGGCCATGGGAGATCGCGACGGTTGCGCAGCATGGCAATTGCGTTCAGATTGACGGAAAGTTTTGCGGGCATGACATCGAGGCTCCGGTTCGGAATTGACATCCTGTTTCACGCAGGTTGACGCCGACCGCAAGGAGGCCGATAAAATTTTTTAAGGATACGGGAACGAAAGCAGGCAATACAGGTTACGGTTCTCATGCAGCATCGGCAAAATGTCTTGATCAGAAGACAGATCTGCGGTGGGGAACAAGTAACGAATGCCATAAAAAGCAGGCACACTGTCAAAACGCGCGAAGGGGGAAACGATGCAGAATGGCAGGATGCCGTTTGAACACGGCGACGAGGACAAACCCAATCTAAGGATCAGCAGCTTTTTACCGGATATAAGCCTGCCCTCCTCCCTGCCCGCCGAACCGGTTCCCATCGCCGACATGGCCAACATTTTCGGCGTAACGCACCGGACCCTGCATTTTTACGAAGAAAAGGCGCTGCTGACCTCAAAACGCATCGGCCAGATGCGGGTTTATTCCCATCGCAACGTGCAACGCATGGCGGTGATAAATGTCTGTCGCGAAGTCGGCATTTCCGTCGCAGCCATTACAGACATCATGGAAAAACTTGCCCGCTCTCTCTCGCAGGAAGAAGCGGACGAGATATTCCACTCCGCGCTGCGGCAGCGAAAAAGAGAACTGACCGCGGAACGCTCCACGCTTCAGCGCCAGGCCCAGCAGATCGAGGAACTGCTCGCCACCGATAACGATGCTGATGGCCTCGACGCGGCTGAGCGGGCACCGGGCAAGGATATCGCGCTGACAGACAACGAGCGAAAATGCCTGGAACTGATGGCGGAGGGGTACGCCCCGGTAAGGCTCGCGCGCGCTCTCGGCCTTTCAGGTAACGACCTCAACGAACTGGAGGCGAAGATCATCGGCAAGTTCAGTGCCAGCAACCGCTTTCAGGCGGTCGCCAAAGCGGTTCTGCTCGGTGTCATCCGCGCCTAACAAAGCATTTCCACGAAAACTACACAGCGGTTTTCCGTCCGGACAATGCGCAGACAAAAGAAATGGAGCATTGAAGGTGTCCCGCTATTCACCGGAAATGCTCTATCTCAGCGAACGATTGTGAGTGTTTCTGCGGCGCGGGTGATGGCGGTGTAAAGCCACCGCTCGCGCGAATCGCGGAAGGCATAGCTCTCGTCAAAGAGAACCACATTGTTCCACTGCGAACCCTGCGCCTTATGCACGGTCAGAGCATAGCCGAAATCGAACTCGTCATAACGCTTGCGGGTGGTCCACGGAATTTCCGTTTCCACATCCTCGAAAGCCGCCTTCAGCAATTTGATCTTGGCCGCGCCGCGATCCATATCGTCGTCTTCAGGCCGGATCATGAGGTTGATGCCGGGTTTCACCGTCTCGCGCGACGAACTCATGACCTGCCAGAGAGAGCCGTTCAGCAGGCCCTTGGCCGGATCGTTCCTCAAGCAAACCAGCTTGTCGCCGGATTGCGGATAATCGGCCGTAAATCCCTTCAGCTCGCGAAGCCGCTGGTTATAACGACGGCGCGTGCGATTTGTGCCGACGAGCACCTGATCGGCATCGAGCACGAGCGACTGTGTCACCTCGGACTTGGAAATCACCTGCGCGGCACCGTAATCGCCACGCATGATCTCGCGGCCTTCCCGCACATCCATGGCAAGGTGGATGATGGGATTGTCCTTGGCCTGCCGATGGATTTCGGAGAGCAGGTAATCAGGCTCCTGCTCCGTGAAGAAGCCACCGCCTGAAACCGGCGGCAACTGTCCGGGATCGCCGAGCACGAGAATCGGCGTGCCGAAGCTCATCAGATCCTTGCCGAGCTGCTCATCCACCATCGAACATTCATCGATGATGATGAGTGCCGCCTTGGCGAGCGGGCTCTGGCGGTTGATGGAAAACATTGGCGCGACCGAGGTCTTGCCCGTCTCCTCGTCTTCCACGGTCTCTTCGCCGCGCGGGCGGTAGATCAGCGAATGGATGGTGCGGGCATTGGTCGCCCCGCGCGAGCGCAGCACCTGCGCCGCCTTGCCGGTGAAGGCCGCAAACAGCACTTCACCATCAACATTTTCCGCGAAATGTTTGGCAAGCGTCGTCTTGCCGGTTCCGGCATAACCGAACAACCGAAAAACCGGCGTCCGGCCTTCCTTCAGCCAGCGGGAAACAGCCTTGAGCGCTTCGTCCTGTTGCGGTGAAAATAACATGCGCCCTCATCGCAGGATTCGAGCACCGTGCGCAACAGAAAAAGAACGAAAGATGAATCACACTATCAGAATGCGGCAATAAAACACGGCTGGTTTTTAAACCATGGCGGGTATCATGCCGCCCATGAAGATATTGATTCTGGGCGCAACGGGTTTCATCGGTTCCGAAGTGATCCGCAGCCTTCACGGCAAAGGTCACACCGTTACTGGGCTGGCTCGCACCATTGCGCGCGCCAAAGATAAATGGCCTTTCGCCAGCTGGGTTCCGGCCGATCTCTCGCGTATGACCAGCGCTGCCGACTGGGCGGCACTGGTTAGCGACCATGACGCCATCGTCAATTGCGCAGGTGCGCTTCAGGACGGCCTGTCGGATGATCTTGCCGCGACGCAGGAAAAGGCGATGCTGGCGCTCTACCGGGCAGCGGTAAATGCGGGCGGCAAACTGGTGATCCAGATATCGGCTCGCACTTCCGGAGCCGCTTCCCAACTGCCCTTCCTCGCCACCAAACGCCGCGCCGATGTGGCACTTGCCGCAAGCGGTCTGCGCTTTGTCATTCTCCGCCCCGCACTGGTTGTCGGCCGCAACGCCCATGGCGGCACAGCACTCGTGCGCGCGCTTGCAAGCTTCCCTTTCGCTGTGCCGCTCGTAAACGGCAAGATGCCTGTACAGGCCGTCGCAGTCGAAGATGTCGCGTTGGCAGTCAGCGCGGCAATAGATGGCGAAATCCCGTCAGGTAGCGATATCGAGTGGGCAGCAAACGAAACGCTGACATTGCAAGGCGTGGTCGCTGCGCACCGGCAATGGCTCGGCCTCGCCCCTGCTCCCGCGCTAAATCTTCCGGCTGCCTTCATGCGCCCCGTCGCCCTCACGGCGGATATTGCGGGAAAGCTCGGCTGGCGGTCGCCGTTGCGCTCAACCGCCATGAGGGTGATGTCGGAAGGTATCGTGACGGAGAACAGCGCGCCAAAAGCGACGACGTCGCTCAAGAGCTTGAGGGACACGCTGGCAGCTCACCCTTCCGGCGTGCAGGACCTGTGGTTTGCCAGATCATATCTGCTCAAACCCGTCCTCATTCTCTGCCTGTCGCTGTTCTGGCTATTGTCTGGCCTCGTACCGCTGCTTGATATCGACAGCTCGGCGGCGCATTTCCTGCCCTTCATGCCGCAAGTGCCGGCCGTCACCCTCACACTCACCACCTGCCTCATCGATATCGCCCTGGGCGTCACCGTCCTGATAAGACCACTTGCCAGAAAAGCGCTCATCGCCATGCTCCTGGTCACCGCCGCCTATCTGACTGGTGGCAGTCTGCTGGAGCCGGGTCTGTGGCTCGATCCGCTCGGCCCCCTCGTCAAGGTCCTGCCCTCCATCGCGCTTACACTTGTCGCCCTTGCCACATTGGATGAACGCTGATGACACCTGAAGACCTTCTGCGGCTCGCCCATGTCATCGGCGCAACCGTGCTGTTCGGCACCGGGGCTGGCATAGCGT
Source organism: Agrobacterium sp. K11 (assembly GCF_059429395.1). Lineage (NCBI taxonomy): Bacteria > Pseudomonadati > Pseudomonadota > Alphaproteobacteria > Hyphomicrobiales > Rhizobiaceae > Agrobacterium > Agrobacterium sp. K11. The sequence continues at coordinate 105,016 of NZ_JCAHRB010000004.1, forward strand.
TTTTCATGGTGATGGCGCGGCGGACGGCAAACCCGGCCCTGATCGCCCATGTTTCGGGCACGGTCGTCATCGCCGACACCATCTTCACCGCCACGGCGGCGATCATCCAGCCGGTCACCGGTTATTTTCTGGCGCGCATCATCGGCTGGCCGCTGAGCGAAGGCTGGATCGCCCTTTCGCTCTGCCTCTATGTCTTCACCGGCATTTTCTGGCTGCCGGTGGTGTGGATCCAGATCAAACTGCGCGACATCGCCCGCGATTGTGTCGCTGCGGACGAGGCCCTGCCGCCGCAATGGTTCCGTCTCTACCGCATCTGGTTTGCCTGCGGTTTTCCGGCTTTCTTCGCGGTTCTCGGCATCATCTGGCTGATGCTGACCAAGCCGGATATTGCCCTGTTCGGTTGATGCGCCTCAATTGACCGCCTGTCTTTCGACAAGCTGCGCCAGTTGCTCGGCAACCGTGTTCCAGCCGTCGAAAAAGCCCATCTCCGCATGCCTGTCGCGATCTTCAGGGTTTCTGTGCATGGCATAGGCCACATATTCCATGCCTTCGGGATGGTCGCGAAACGTCATGACGGCGGTGAGGAATGGGCGGGCGGACGGCCGAAAGCCTGCCGTCAACGCGTCGGTGAAGATCAGCCGCTCCTCATCATCCACCGCCAGGAAACATCCACTTATGTGATCGCCAAATGCCTTCCCGTCTTCGCTGTAGCGGGTCTCGAAAGCGCCGCCGGGGAAAAGCTCCATTTTCTCGACACGGCATTGGCCGGGATGCGGCACCCACCACTGTTCGAGGCTGTTTTTGTCGACCCAGGCGTTCCAGACGAGCCGGCGCGGCGCCCTGATGATCCTTGAAATCTTCAGGTCGAGATCGGGATTGAAAGTGTCGGTCATTTGTTATTCTCCCCTTTATCGGAGGTTCTGTCCTGTTGCGCCATGACGAACTGTTCAAGCCGGTCCGTCCGGCCTTCCCAGATGGCATGCTGTTGCGAAAGCCAGCCCTCGATCATCGAAAACCGTTGTTTCTCCAGCGAGCAGAACCGCACCCGGCCCTGCTTGCGCGTCACGATCAACCCCGCTCCTTCCAGCTGGCGGATATGTTTCATGAACGACGGCAGGGCCATGGCGAAAGGTTCGGCAAGCGTGCCGACGCTCGCATCCCCGCTGCCCAACCGCAAAAGCACGGCCCGTCGTGTCGGATCGGCAAGGGACTGGAAGATATCGTCAAGTGGCACTGAATAGTTATCCATAAGACTAACTATCACAGCGAAAAACTTAGCTCAACGGATAAGTTTAAAAAATCGCACCGGCGGAGGGAATAAAGCAGTGACCTGCGGTGTCTTTTGATGTGCTGGCGGCAGAAGCCGCCCGAACCAAGGAGGATATGTCCATGAAAATCCGCTTTATCGTTCCCGCCCTCGTTCTGGCATTTGCCGGAACGGCCTATGCGGCACCCGCGGTCGAAACGGTCAAGACCGCCAAAGGCAATGTGCTCGCAGGCGAAAAAGGCATGACGCTCTACACTTTCAAGAACGACAAGAAGGGCGTATCCAATTGTTATGACAAGTGCGCCACCAACTGGCCGCCGTTCTTCGCGGCCACTGGCGACAAGGCCGAAGGCGCCTATTCCGTCGTGACGCGCAAGGACGGCAAGATGCAGTGGGCAAAGGACGGCATGCCGCTCTACTACTGGGCCAAGGACATGAAAAAAGGCGATGCAACCGGCGACGGTATGAACGGTGTATGGGATGCCGCAAAACCATGATGGCATGAATGGCAAGACGCGGGGGAGCCTCTCCCCCGCAGCCGGCTCCTTCGAGGCGGAGATGCTGGCGCTGATACCCATGCTGCGGCGTTATTCCCGCAGCCTTTCCCGCTCCGACGCCGATGGCGAGGACCTTTTGCAGGACTGCGTGGAAAAGGCGCTGACCAACAAGAGGCAATGGCACGGAACGGCTTTGAAATCATGGGCTTATGCGATAATGACGAATCTTTATCGCAACCGCCACCGCGCCGCGAAACGTCACCCGTCCGAAAGTCTCGACGGCCATGAAAGCTTGGCCGTTGCCGACACACTCGGCGACACGCTGGAAAACGATAGGCTGCACGTCGCGCTCGGGCTGCTTTCGCCAGAGATGCGGGCGGTGCTGATGCTGGTGACTGTAGAAGGCTACAGCTATCAGGAGGCAGCCGAGACATTGTCGATCCCGGTGGGTACCGTCATGTCCAGACTTTCCCGCGCCCGCGAAACCCTGCGCCAGCACCTGGCGGCGGACAATATCATTCCCCTGCGGAGACCACGATGAAAAGGCCCGATGCCATTACCGAAGACGATCTGCACGCTTATGTCGATGGGCTTTTGTCCGACGACGACCGCGCGGCTGTCGAGGCCTGGCTGACCGAAAGGCCGCAGGAGCGGGAGCGTGTGGAAGACTGGAAAAAACAGGCTGAAACCCTGCGAGCCGCATTCGCCGCCTATGCCGCCGAACATCCGCACGACACCGCGATGCTTGCCGAAAGAAAACAGGCACCCGCGTGGCGGCTGAAACCGGTTCTTCTGCGAACGGCAGCTGTGTTGCTGATCTTCGCGGCAGGTGCCGCAGCCGGAAGGCTTGTGCCGCCGCCGCTCGCCACGCCGCAGGACGTGGTTCTGGCATCGGTGACAACTGACATTCCCGCGCAGGCGAAATCGGCCTATCTCATCTATGCAAGCGAGGTGCGCCACCCCGTTGAAGTTGGAGCCGAACAGCAGCAGCACCTTGCAACATGGCTCGGCAAAAGGCTCGGTTATCCCTTCGCCATCCCCGATCTTTCCAAGATCGGATATGATCTCGTCGGCGGGCGCCTGATCCCCGTCAGCGGCAAGCCAGGGGCGATGCTGATGTATCAGGACAAGACCGGCCGTCGGGTAACGGTGCTGGTCGGCCACAACGAGGAAAACCGCACCACCAGCTTCCGCATGGCGAGCGCCGATGGCGTCGAGACCTTTTACTGGATCGACAACGAACTCGGCTATGCGGTTTCTGCCGAACTGACGCGCGCCGAGGTGCAGAAGATCGCCGAGGAATGTTACCGCCAGTTCCCTGCGTAGAATAACCTATACCCCCACCCCACATCCATGCGCCAGGCACAGGGATGAAGGGAGACCCCCTATTTCAACATCGGCCAGAGGCTGACGACGAGAAGGACGGCCATGGTGATGTTGAACCATTTGAGCCGCACGGGAACGGAAAGCCAGTCGCGCAGGGCCGAGCCGAAGCCCGCCCAGGTCGAAACGCTGGGAAGATTGACTGCGGCGAAAACCACGCCGACGATCAAAACGGTGACGAGATATTGCCCCTCATCCGTATAGGTCGCCATCGCGGTCACGGCCATTACCCAAGCCTTGGGATTGACCCACTGAAAGGCTGCGGCGGCAAGAAAGCTCATCGGCACCGATGCGGCAGCACCCTCGTTCAGGCTGCGGGACGTGCCGATCTTCCACGCGATCCAGACGAGATAAAGTCCGCCCGCGAATTTCAGCACGGTATAGAGCAAGGGCACGGAGTGCAGCAGCGCGCCAAGCCCAAATCCGACGCCGATCAGCAATGACAGGAACCCCGCCCCGATGCCCAGCATATGCGGGATCGTGCGGCGGAAACCGAAATTCACGCCGGAGGCAAAAAGCATCATATTGTTCGGGCCGGGCGTGATGGAGGTTGTGAAGGCAAACAGCACCAGCGCAACGAGGGTTTCGACAGTCATGATCTCTCCTGTGAAAAGACCCTATCCGCCGAACCACCATCAAACCAGTCCGATCAACCGATAGGCGTAGTCAAATTTTTTGATGGATCGATCCTTTCCATGCCGGGTTTGAGAAGTCGGAACAAAGGGCTATTCTCCGTCAACAACCGCTGGAGCGAACCGATGTATGACGACATTCCTTCCGTCACCCTGCCATCCGGAAAAGAGATACCAGCCCTTGGCCTCGGCACCTGGAACATGGGCGAGATGAGATCATCGGCTCCGCAGGAAGTCGAGAGCATTCGCAAGGCGATCGATCTCGGCATGACGCTGATCGACACGGCCGAAATGTATGCAGACGGCCGATCCGAAGAGGTGGTGGGCACGGCGATTGCCGGCCGGCGCGACGAGGTGTTTCTGGTCAGCAAGGTCTATCCCTGGAACGCCAGCGCCCGAGGCACGATTGAGGCCTGCGAGCGCAGCCTCGCAAGGCTCGGCACCGACCGGCTCGATCTCTATCTGCTGCATTGGCGTGGTGATCACCCGCTGGAAGAAACGGTGGCCGCTTTCGAAAAGCTGAAAAAAGCCGGCAAGATCGGCGACTGGGGCGTCTCGAATTTCGACACCGACGACATGGAGGAGCTTTTCGCTGTTCCCGACGGTAAGAATTGCGCCGCCAATCAGGTGCTCTACAATCTCTCCCGGCGTGGACCGGAATTTTCGCTTCTGCCCTGGTGTCAGTGGCACAGCGTGCCGCTGATGGCCTATTCACCAATCGAACAGGGGCGCATCCTCAACAACCACGAACTCATCCGCATCGCCAAGGCCTATCAGGCTACGCCTGCGCAACTGGCACTGGCCTTTCTTCTGGAAAGAGAAGGCGTCATCGCCATTCCAAAATCCGCCAGCGCCGCACGCGTGGAGGAGAACCGAGGTGCCACCGATCTCGAAATCACCGATGAGGACTGGGCCGCACTGGATGCCGCCTTCCCTCCACCGACACGCAAGACGGCGTTGGAAATGCTGTGATTTAACAAAGCATTAAGATGTTTTTCGGAATCAGGCACTCAAGCAATTGAATCGAAGTGTGAGCCCCGCGAACTGATGCTTTGGGCTGCAACATTTCAATTCAATAACGGCGCAGCGAACCGCGCCGTCAGTCTACCAGACAAGCTACACCGAGTTATGGTATGCGGCGCTCATATTCCTCTTTCAGCCCCAGCCAGCTATCCCAGAAAGGCCCCGGTTCCTTTTCCTGAAGACGGGCGGCGAGAATGTCGAGATGCGCATGCCAGCCAGCGCTGACATTGAGCTTGGTCGTGCGATCCGCAAGCCGGCGGTGAACCAGTGTCAGAAGCACTTCCTTACCCAGAGCCTGAAGCTCGATAGACACCTCTGCGCTCTCACCCCAGGTGAAGACGAGGCGGTGCGGCGCAACGACAGTGATGATGCGTGAGGTCATCCTGTTCTCTTCGGAAAAACCTTCCGGGCGGCTGCCCGGCGGGTCGGAAAGCTCGTCGTTGCGCCAGACGAGTTCAAATGGTGCGTCGGGCGCGAGCCGCATCTCGCCGGACGCCAGCCACCGGCGGCGAAGTTCGCTCTGTGTCAGATAGGCCCAGACCCGCTCGATTGGTCCCGGCAGGAGCCGTTCTATCTTCAGGGTTGTCGGCTCGACGAGCCGGCCATAGGCGTCAGGCATTGCAATATCAGCCATTGTCATTTCCTCCATCTGCAGGGGATTTTCCCTGATCATCCTCCCTGAGCATCTGCTCAAGAATATCGAGGCGGCTGTTCCAGAACTGCCGGTAGAAATCCAGCCATTCATGCGCCTCTGCCAACCGTTCCGGCGCAAGGCGGCAGACATGGGTGCGCCCCCTTACCTCACGGCGGATAAGCCCGGCGTTTTCCAGCGCCTTGATGTGCTTGGATGCCGCAGCCAGCGATATGTCGAACGGCTCGGCCAACTGGCTCACCGTTCGCTCGCCACGGGATAGATCGCGCAGCATCGTGCGCCGCGTCGCATCGCCAAGGGCATGAAAGACAGTGTCGAGATGTGGAACAGATAATTCAACCATGTTGTTGAATATAGGCCGCCAGACTAGAAAGTCAACCATATGGTTGAATATCAATTCACCGGAGCAAAGCCCATAAAAAAACCCGCGGCGAACCGCGGGCTTGGTATTACAAGGATATTCGAAAGTCGGAGGATCACATCCCCTGCGAACCGCGGTTCATGGCTGCGATACCCGTGCGGCAGATCTCGATCAGGCCGAGCGGTTTGATGATGGCCACGAACTGGTCGATCTTGGACGACTTGCCGGTGATTTCGAAGATGAAATGCTCGACTGTCGCGTCCACCACCTTGGCCTGAAACGCATCCGCAAGACGAAGCGTCTCGGCGCGGGCTTCACCCGAACCGGCGACCTTGATCAGCGCTACTTCACGCTCGATCGGCCGTTCCTGACCGAGTTCGCGGGCGCGAACGGTAAGATCGAGCACCCGGTGCACAGGAACGATGCGTTCCAGCTGCGCCTTGATCTGCTCCAGCACGATCGGCGTGCCGCGCGTCACGATCGTGATGCGCGACAGATGCGCCTCATGCTCGGTTTCCGAAACCGTCAGGCTTTCGATGTTGTAACCCCGGCCGGAAAACAGGCCGATGACCCGGGCGAGAACGCCCGGCTCGTTGCTGACGAGAACCGACAGCGTGTGATTTTCGACGGCAGCCGTTTCCTTCTGGATGAAATAGGCGGAGCCGGTGGGTTGTAGGTGTGCGTTCATGTCCTTTTCCTCTCCCGGCTCAGACTAGCTGACGGCCCTTGGCATCGATGGCGTTGGCAACAGCTTCATCCGTCGCCTCGTCCGGCAACAGCATCTCGTTATGGGCTTTACCAGATGGGATCATCGGGAAGCAATTGGCGAGATTGGCAACGCGGCAATCGAAGATGACCGGCCTGTTGACCGCAATCATCTCGGCGATCTTGTCGTCCAGCTCCTTCGGATCGTCGCAATACATGCCAACCGCGCCATAGGCTTCCGCCAGTTTGACGAAGTCAGGCATGGCTTCGGTATAGGAGTTGGACAGGCGGTTGCCGTGCAGCAACTGCTGCCACTGCCGCACCATGCCCATATACTGGTTGTTGAGGATGAAAATCTTCACGGGCAGACCGTACTGGATGGCGCAGGACATTTCCTGAATGCACATCTGGATCGAGGCATCACCGGCAATGTCGATAACCAGCGCTTCCGGATGCGCGACCTGAACGCCGATAGCTGCCGGCAGGCCGTATCCCATGGTACCGAGACCGCCCGAAGTCATCCAGTGGTTCGGCTCCTCGAAGCCGAAGAACTGCGCCGCCCACATCTGGTGCTGACCAACTTCGGTGGTGATGAAAGTCTCCCGCCCCTTCGATGCCTCGTAAAGACGCTGCAATGCATATTGCGGCATGATGACATCATTGGAATTCTTGTAGGCAAAGGAGTTGCGGGCGCGCCAGCGCTCGATCTGCAGCCACCAGTCCGCGGTCTGCGCTTTTTCCGGCTTCTTCGGCAAAGCGCGCCACAGGCGAACCATATCTTCCAGAACATGGCTGACGTCGCCAATGATCGGAACGTCGACGCGCACGGTCTTGTTGATCGAGGACGGATCGATATCGACGTGAATCTTCTTGGAGTTCGGCGAAAACGCATTCAGGCGCCCGGTAATACGGTCGTCGAAACGTGCGCCGATGCAGACCAGCACGTCGCAATCATGCATTGTCATATTGGCTTCGTATGAACCGTGCATGCCCAACATGCCGAGCCAGTTCTTGCCGGAAGCCGGATAGGCGCCGAGACCCATCAGCGTCGAGGTGATCGGGAAACCGGTCAGCTCTACCAGTTCGCGCAGCAGCCGTGTCGCTTCCGGGCCGGAGTTGATGACGCCACCACCGGTGTAGAAAACCGGCTTCTTTGCCTTAGACATCAATTCGATGGCCGCGTGAATGGCGTTGAGATCGCCCTGAACCTTCGGCTTGTAGCTCTTCTGCTGAATGGCAGCGGAAGGCGGCGTATAGGTGCCGGTGGCGAACTGGATGTCCTTCGGAATATCTACGACGACGGGGCCGGGACGACCAGTCTGTGCGATGCGGAAGGCCTCATGGATAATGCCCGCCAGTTCGTTGACGTCCTTTACCAGCCAGTTGTGCTTGGTGCAGGGGCGCGTAATGCCGACGGTATCGCATTCCTGAAATGCGTCGGAGCCGATCAGCGATGTCGGAACCTGGCCGGAGAGGCAGACGAGCGGAATGGAATCCATCAGCGCATCCTGCAGCGGGGTGACCGCATTGGTGGCGCCGGGGCCGGAGGTAACGAGCATGACACCGACCTTGCCGGTGGAGCGGGCATAACCTTCGGCAGCATGACCGGCACCCTGCTCGTGACGTACGAGAATATGCTGAATGTCTTCCTGCTGGAAAATCTCGTCGTAGATCGGAAGCACGGCACCACCAGGATAACCGAAGATGTGCTCGACGCCGTTGTCCTTCAGCGCCTTCAGAACAATCTCCGCACCTGTCATGCTATTGCTGTTTTCCGTATTATCCTTATCCGTCATTGCCTGTTTCCATCCCGCTTTGGCTTTGGATATCGAGGAGCCCGAGGGCCTGTTTGAAGACATAAAAAAAGGCCCCTAGAGGAGCCTCGTTCTGCGCATGGGTGCTTTCGCCGGATGGTTACACCATCCTGCCCATGCGCCGTCCCACCACGATAAGTACGTTAAGATTTTTCATGGGCCGGAGTGTTAGCCAGAAAAGCGCCAGTCGTCAACGCATATTGCGGAAAAAATCGGCGTCGGCTTCTTTTATTACCCGTAAGGCGCCATGGACGAAATTTTCGAACGCAACAGATACACAGGTTGTTAAATATAATCTTTTACAATCAAGAATGCAGATAATGCCCGAACCACCGCGATCATCCGCATGTACCGGGATAAGACGTGAATAGTGACGAGTTTCATAGAGCGTCCCGCATGGACGAAAACGAACGGCGATCCGGCCAGCAGCCGGCTAACCGCATGCTCGGCCGCGTCATCGCCTGTGATGGCGCACATGCGACAATCGCCGCAGAAACGGAAATCGGCTCAACCGATGTCGCGCAGCTCTGGTCCGTCGGACGCCTGATCTCGATCGAAATGGGAACGAGCCGTGTCGCCGCACTGGTATATGCCATGCGCACGGGCGAAGAACACTGGTCGTCGGACAAGCCGAACAGGCTGCTGATCGACGTGGAACTCGTTGGCGAAGTCTTCCGCACCGAAGATGGCAGCGAACGTTTTTCCACCGGCATTTCCCGTTACCCCTACCTGGGCGCGGTCGCGCATCGCATCCGCACGGGAGACCTTTCCAAGATCTATGACAGCGGCAAGCGAGACACATGCGTCATTGGTAAGCTGACGCAGGACGACACGATTGGCGCGGCCATCAACATCCAGCAGATGCTGGCGAAACATTTCGCCGTCGTCGGCTCGACGGGCGTGGGCAAAACCACCGCCGTCTCCCTTCTTCTGAACAAAGCGATCGAGACGGACCCGAAGCTGCGTGTCCTCATTCTCGATCCGCACAATGAATTTGCGGCCGCCTTTCCCGATCATTCTGTCGTCATCGACACCGACACGCTCGACCTTCCCTTCTGGCTGATGCGCCTTGAAGAATTCGCGGAAGTGATTTTCCGCGGACGCAAGCCCGTACCGGAAGAGATGGATGTCCTTCGCGACATCATTCCGGAAGCGAAAAAGGCATTTCGCGGCACAGATGGCTCCGCCGTTCGCCGCACGTCCGACAAGAGCGCGATCACGCCCGACACGCCGGTGCCTTACCGCATGGCCGATATTCTCGCCCTCATCGACGAGCGCATCGGGCGGCTGGAAGGGCGCGGCGAAAAGCCGACCCTGCGATCCCTCAAGGGCCGCATCCTCTCGGCCATCAACGATACGCGCTATAACTTCATGTTCTCCAGCAATACGATCAGCGACACCATTCTGGAAACGGTGGCGCATATCTTCCGTATTCCAGGAGAAGGCAAGCCGATTTCGGTTTTCCAGCTGTCCGGTATCCCCTCGGAAGTGGTGAACTCGGTCGTCTCCGTCCTCTGCCGCATGTCCTTCGAACTCGCGGTGCTGGCGCGCGGCTCGCTGCATATGCTTGTCGTCTGCGAAGAAGCGCACCGTTACGTTCCCGCCGACCCTGAGCGCGGATTTTTCCCGACCCGGCAGGCGATCGCGCAGATCGCCAAGGAAGGCCGCAAATACGGTATTTCGCTTGGCGTCATCAGCCAGCGTCCGAGTGAGCTGGACCAGACCATCCTGTCACAATGCTCGACCGTTTTTGCCATGCGGCTGACGAACGAGATCGACCAGAAGATCATTCTGTCCGCCGTACCGAACGCCTCAACCTCGACCACCAGTTTCCTCTCGTCCATCGGCAATGGCGAGGCAATCGCCTTTGGCGAGGCGGTGGGCGTACCGATGCGCATGCGCTTCGACCGCGTCTCCACGGCAAAATTGCCGAAGGCGAACGGCGCAGTCAGCCATACGCCCCACGAAACGCCCGATACAGTCGATCTGAACACCATCGTCAGCCGCATGCGCGCGGTAGCCAAACCGGTCATCACAGGCTTCCAGCAAAGCGTCGAAGCGGCCTTCTCCGATATGCAGGAACCGATGTCAGCCCCTAGAGAAGCGGACGACGTCGATCGCTGGAAACGCGAACTGGGGACGGCGGCGACAGAGGGATACGAACCTTACCGCCCCGACATGCTGCCCGGACGCACAACCCTCGCGCCACAGTCGCCCGCAACGGCAACGGATACCAGCGCTGTCAACGAATTGCGCAAAGTCGGCTTCCAGATGCAGGCACAGAGTGGCCCGCCTCCATCAGAGACACGTCCTTCGCTGCGGGAGAGCCTGATGAAAAAGCCGCTAGGCAGCCTTTACCGCAAGGACTGAGCGCGGCCCCTACGGCTGGATACGTGCCCAGTCCGGCCCCATCTGGTTGCGGAACCAGGTCATTTGCCGCTTAGCATATTGGCGGGTCGCGGCCGCCGATTTTTCGATGACCTCTGCCTCACTCATACCGCCAGCCAGCATATCGGCGATCTGGGAAACGCCGATCGCCTTCATCGCTGTGGCATCAGGCGCAAGGTTCAGGGCGAGAAGAGCTTTCACCTCTTCCACAGCACCACTCTCCATCATGGTTTCGAACCGCCGATTGATGCGGTCGTGCAGCACGGGCCGTTCCGGCAGGACCACGAATTTCTCCGCTCGGTCCGGATCAACTATCATTGGACCACTGGCTTTTTGGAACTCCATGATCGACTTTCCGGTCGCCTCCATGACCTCCAGCGCCCGAACGATCCGCTGGCCGTCCCCCGGCTGAAGCCCCTGCGCCATCAAGGGATCGCACCGCGACAGTTCCGCGTGCAGGACCGTTGACCCCTCTTCGATCAGCCGGGCGCGCAGCCTCTCGCGTATGTCGTCAGGAATGGCGGGCATATCGGACAAGCCGCCCGTCAGTGCCTTGAAATAAAGCCCCGTACCGCCAACGATGACCGGAAAACGCTGCTGCCTGCGCAATTCCACAAGCAGGGCGGAAATGTCTCGCAGCCATTCACCCGTTGAATAGGAACTGCTTGCCGGCACATGGCCGTATAGCAGATGTGGCACGCCTGCCATTTCTTCCTCGGATGGCCGGGCGGTCAGCACCCGCAGCGTGTCATAAACCTGCATGCTGTCGGCATTGATCACGACACCGTTCCGCTCCCGCGCCATACGAAGCGCAAGCGCGGACTTGCCGCTTGCCGTCGGGCCGGTTATCAGGATCGCATCAAAATTCTCATCAAGGTTTTTCATCATGGCTTTCGTTGCCACGCTTATCGCCAATCCGTCAAATCCTGTTCTGACACCGGCCCTCGGCGAAGCGGCCGCCAATGCCGTAAACGCATCCGGTCTCTACTGGCTGGCCGATGGCATCGCCTGCGATATTGCCCTGCCCTCTGGCACCGATGCCGAACAGGCACGTGACGCGATTGCCGACGTGCTTTCGGGCCAGCCGATCGATATCGTCGTTCAGGAACAGGACAAGCGCCGCAAGAAGCTTCTGATCGCCGATATGGATTCGACCATGATCGGTCAGGAATGCATCGACGAGTTAGCCGCCGAAGTGGGATTGAAGGACAAGGTTTCCACGATTACCGCTCGCGCCATGAATGGCGAAATCGCTTTTGAGCCGGCGCTCCGCGAGCGCGTGGCGCTGCTGAAGGGCCTGCCGGTCTCCGTCATCGATGACGTCATTGAAAAGCGCATCACGCTGACATCAGGCGGCAAGGAGCTGATCGCCACCATGAAGGCTAAACGCTACTATACCGCCCTCGTTTCCGGCGGTTTCACGGTCTTCACCGGCCGGGTGGCTGCGATGCTGGGGTTTGATGAGAACCGCGCGAATCTTCTCGGCGAGGCCGATGGCCAGTTGGATGGCACCGTTGCCGAACCGATCCTCGGCAAACAGGCCAAGGTGGATGCGCTGAACGATATCGCCGCAAAGCTCGGCATCTCGCCGGACGAGGCAATGGCGGTCGGCGATGGCGCCAACGATCTCGGCATGCTGCATCTGGCCGGCGCGGGCGTTGCCCTGCACGCCAAGCCCGCCGTCGCCGCCGAGGCGCAGATGCGCATCGACCATGGCGACCTGACCGCACTCCTTTACATTCAGGGTTACCGCAAGACGGATTTTGTCGTTCCATGATCATCCGCGAAACATCAAGGCTCATTCTGCGCGAGTGGAAGGAGAGCGACCGCAATCTGTTCCGCGAAATCAACGCCGACGAAAAGGTCATGGAATTTTTTCCCTTCCGCCGCAGCCATGCGGAAGCGGATGCGGTTCTCGAAACCATCAATGGCATGATCCGCGGCAGCGGTTACGGCTTCTACGCCATGGAACTGCGCGAAACCGGTGAGGTTATGGGATTTTGCGGCATATCGCCGGTCATGAACCTCGATCCGCCCTTCCCGCTCGGAACCATGGAAATCGGCTGGCGGCTCGCCACCCGCTTCTGGGGTCACGGATATGTCACCGAGGCCGCGCAATCGCTGCTCGTCATGGCTTTTGACGAAAAGGAAACGCCGGAAATCGTCTCCTTTGCCGTCCATGACAACCAGCGTTCGACGCGGGTGATGGAACGTATCGGCCTCAAGCGTGACCCGTCACGAGACTTCGACCACCCGCGCGTCCCGGAAGACACCCATCCGCATCTGCGCCCGCATGTGACCTATGCGCTGACGCTCGCGGAGTGGCGGGAACGACGGGCACAGTAGCGCCCTCGCCCGCCAGTTCGGCAATTACTTCACCGCCGCATTTCCGCCGTCGGCAAACAGGGCCGATCCGGCAACGAAGCTCGACATCGGGCTGGAGAGGAAAAGGGCGGCCTGCGCCAGTTCCTCCGGTTCCGCAATGCGCTTCATCGCATGCAGCCCTGCAGCCCACTCCTTCTGGGCCGCATCTCCCGCCATCGGCGTATCGACTCCGCCGGGAAGCAGCGCATTGGCGCGAATTCCCTTGAAGGCGTAGTCGGCAGTAATGCCCTTCACCAGCCCCATCAGCGCCGCCTTGGCGGTGCCATAGGCTGCCATGCCGGGTATGCCGGCGCTGGTGCCGACGAAGCTGGAGATGAAGACGACCGAACCTCCTCCCCGCTTCAACATCGCAGGGATCTGGCTGCGCACGCCGAGAAATGCGGAAGTGAGGTTGGCGGTGATCACGTGATCCCATTCCTCTACCGAAATCTCCGCAAGCGGTTTTGTTGCCCCAACGGCACCGGCATTGTTGACGGCGATATCGAGACCGCCAAAGACGGTCATGGCCGCATCCGTCAGACGGGCATGGGTTTCCGCAACTGTGACGTCACCCACGACAGGGTGAACGCGACCGCCGGCCTGGCGAATGGCGGAAGCCACGTCCTCGAGTGACTCGGCACCACGCGCGTTGATAATGACGGCCGCGCCCTGTTCGGCAAACAGCCTTGCCGTCGCCCGGCCGATGCCGGATGACGCGCCAGTGATGATCGCAACCTTGTTTTCTAATAATTTCATGTCCTTGGCCTCCTTTGGCGGAGACCGAGGAATAGAGAGCAAGCCGAACCACAGCCACCCGATTCCTGCCGAACCGGGCGAAAGAAGCTTTACTCCAGCGGCAGCGCCACGACGCGCAGATTGCCCTGTGCATCGGCAACCATCATATGCGCATTCTTGCGACCCTCGGATTTCAGGCCGTTGACACGCACAAGCACGTCGCCCGGAACCTCCATGAAGTCCTGTCCAACCTCGACGATGACATCACCCGCCTTCATGCCCTTCTGTTCGGCCGGCGAACCCTGATCAACACTGGCGACAAGCACGCCTTCGACGCTTTCGGCAATGCCCTTCTCCGTCCGCAACTCGTTGCTCAGCACTACGAGGTTCATGCCGAGCACGCGCTGCGGCGCTTCGCGCACCTCCGGCGTCTGGTCCTGCGCCTGATCGTCGGAACCGCCCTTGTCATCAGGCACGACCATGCCGCCGTCACCGTCCTCGGCCTGCGGATCGTCGGTTGCGGCCTTTTCATCAGGCGCATCCTGCAACTGGCCAAGCTTTACCTTGACGGTCTCTTCCTTGCCGTCACGGAAGACCACGACATCGACTTCCTTGCCGACCGGGCTTTCCGCCACGATCCTCAAGAGGTCACGCATCTCGTGAATATCCTTGCCGTCGAATTTCAGTACGATATCGCCGGCCTGGATCGGGCCGTTTTCCACCGGGCCACCTTTGGCCACGCCGGAAATCAAGGCACCCTTTGCCGCTTCCATGCCAAGGCTTGCGGCCACGTCGTCGGTAACCGGCTGGACGCGCACGCCGAGCCAGCCACGGCGGGTTTCGCCGAATTGGATGAGCTGCTCGACGATATTCTGGGCGAGTTCCGTCGGAACCGCGAAACCGATGCCAATCGAACCGCCGCTCGGCGAAATGATCGCCGTATTGATGCCGATCACCTCACCCTTCATGTTGAAGAGCGGACCGCCGGAATTACCCTTGTTGATTGCCGCATCCGTCTGGATGAAGTTGTCATAGGGACCGGCATTGATGTTGCGCCCGCGCGCGGAAACGACGCCGACGGTCAGCGATCCACCAAGGCCGAAGGGATTGCCAACGGCCATGACCCAGTCACCGATGCGCATGCTGCGCGAATCGCCGAACTTGACTGCCTTCAGCGGAGCCTTCGGCTCTACCTTCAAAACGGAAAGATCGGTCTTGGTATCAGTGCCGACCAGCGTTGCCTTCAGCTTCGAACCATTCGGGAAAATCACCTCGATGGCGTCTGCGCCCTCAATGACGTGATTGTTGGTGACGATGTAGCCAGCCGGATCGATAACGAAGCCGGATCCCAGCGAACTGACCTTGTCGCCGCCTTCCGGTTTCTGGTTGTCGAAATAATCCTTGAAGAACTCCTGGAAAGGCGAACCTTCCGGCAGTTTCGGCGGCACAGGCCCCTTGCCCTCGGTCTTGACGTTCTGCGACGTCGAAATATTCACCACCGCATCAAGAAGCGGTGCGGCAAGATCGGCGACCGATGCCGGCCCATGGCTCTGCGCCCATGCCGCAACCGGTGCCGAAAGGCTACCCGCCACAAGTGCGAAGCCCGCGACTGCGGCAATGCTGCTGCGAAAAGGCGAAAGAAGGGTCACGGCCATAAGCGTCCTCGCGTTTCAAATCGTCATTCCCTGCATATATCGTCAAAGCATAAGGCGGAATGATGAAGTGTAAAAATACCTTTTCGTGAACAGCACCGGCTGCCTTGCTCACTGCCTACAGCATCGGCGCGAAAACGGATATCCCTTTCCGGGCGCGAGACAACAGGATTTTGTCCCCTTTCCGTTTTGCTGCCACCCAGCCATTCGCTCAAAAGAAAGGGCCGGTTAAAACCGGCCCCTCCAAAATCATTCGATCCGTTATCAATTTGCCGGCGGTGCGGCAGGTGCGGCCGGAGCCGTGGATGGAGCACCGTTGATGTCGTTGAAATAACGGAAGAAGGTCGAGTCGGGAGACAGGACCAGCGTAGTGCCGGTTCCAGACAGCGCGCTGGAATAGGCCGCCATGGAACGATAGAACTCGAAGAAGCTCGGGTCGCGCTGGAAAGCTTCGCCGAAGACCCGGTTACGCTCCGCATCGCCTTCACCGCGCAGGACTTCGGACTGACGCTGGGCATCGGATTCGAATTCCACGACCTGACGGTCGGCAATAGCGCGACGACGCTGTGCCGCCTCGTTACCGCGGGCGCGGATCAGTTCGGCTTCGGCCAGACGTTCCGACTTCATACGCTCGAAGGTCTGCTGCGAGACTTCCTGCGTGAGATCGGTGCGGCGGATACGGACATCCACGATGCTGACGCCAAGCGATTCCGCATCGGGACGCAGATCGTCGCGTACTTCCTGCATCATCGATGCACGCGCATCCGAAAGCGCCGATTCGAAGCCGCGAAGACCGTAGACCCGGCGCAACGATGCGTCGAGACGAGTGCGTAGACGCGATTCCGCCGACATCTGGTCACCGGAGACCGTCTGCCGGAAGCGGCGGGCATCCGTGATGCGATAGACCACGAAGGCATCAACCTCGTAGAACTTGCCGCCGGAAACCTGAACACGGATGTTGTCGTGATCGAAGCGCAGCGCCCGGTTCTCGATATATTGCACCCGATCGGCATCCATGAAGGCGAAGGGCAGCTTGAAGTAGAGGCCCGGCGCCGTTTTCACGTCCTGGATCTGACCGAAGCGCACAACGATGGCCTGCTGGCGCTCGGTGACGACGAAGATCGACGAATAGGCCAGGAAAAGCACGGCGGCGAGACCGACGAGAACGGCCGTAAGACGGTTGCTCATATCAGTTGCCTCCCTGCTGTGCCGCGCCCGGATTGCCGCGCATGATCTCGTTCAGAGGCAGATAAGGCACCACACCCTGTTTTTCGTCGATGATGACCTTGTTGGAACCCTTCAGGACCTGTTCCATCGTTTCCAGGAACATGCGCTGGCGGGTCACGTCAGGTGCCGTGCGATATTGATCGTAGATAGAAATGAAGCGCTGTGCCTCACCCTCTGCCTCGTTGACGACACGAGATTTGTAGGCGTTCGCTTCTTCGATGATCTGTGCTGCCTGACCACGTGCGGCACCCAGCTTCTGGTTGGCGTACTGGTTGGCTTCCTGCACGAAGCGGTCCTCGTCCTGCTCGGCACGCTGCACTTCGTCGAAGGCGTCGGCCACTTCGCGCGGCGGCGCCGCGTCTTCGATGGCGACAGCATTGATGGAGATGCCGGCCCCGTATCCGTCCATGGTGGACTGGATGATGGTGCGCACATCCGCCGCGATCGCCTGACGGTTATCACGGAAAATGTCCTGTGCGGGACGACGGCCGACGATTTCGCGCATCGCGCTTTCGGAAACCTGCTGCAAGGTCTCAGCCGGGCTGTCGACGTTAAACAGGTAGGATTTCGGATCGGAAACCGTATAGAGCACCGAGAACTGCACGTTGACGATGTTCTGGTCACCGGTCAGCATCACGCCGTTCGCGGAGGAAGACGAAGCGCGCGAACCGATATTCTGCTGCTGTTCGGTCACCTTGACGATTTCAACCGTCTCGATCGGCCACAGATGGAAATGCAGGCCGGGCATCGAAATCTCATCCTTCGGACGCCCGAAACGCAGCTCCACGCCGCGCTCGTCCGGCTGGACGGTGTAGATGGACTGAATGCCGAGGAAAACCAGAACGACGAGAGCGACGATCGCAATCGCGCCGCCATTGAACCCGCCCGGCAGGACATTCTTGAAGCGGTCCTGGCTGCGCCGGATGATCTCTTCCAGATCGGGCGGGCCGCCATTGCCGCCGCCACCGCCGCGAGGCCGGTTAGGTCCTTGCCCCCATGGGCCGCCACCGCCGCCCTGGTTGTTTCCGCCACCACCGCCGCCGCCCCAAGGGCCGCCGCCGCCATTCTGATTGCTCCAGGGCATCAATACCTCTTTATAAAAGCCTCTCCCGATCCCGTTCGAAAGCGATTGCTCGCGTGCGGCGGGAATATGGACCCGTTATAAGAAGGAGAAGCGCGCGTTTCAACGCAGAGGTGGTAACTAAATACCCAATCAGGGTAAATAGTTCACTTTGACGCGGCTCTGCGCAAATAAGTGGTGAACAGAACCGGATAATTGTCCTTTTCCCCGGCGGGAACGGCATTTTCCTCGATTTTTTCAAACACGGCGGGATCGATTTCCGGAAAAAAAGTGTCGCCATCAAGCTTTACGGCCACATGGGTGACGGAAAGTTGATCGGCAAACGGCATGGCCTGACGGTAGATTTCCCCGCCACCGGCCACGAAAACCTCGTCCACACCCAGTTCCGCAGCCTTGCTTTTGCCAAGCGCGAGGGCGTCTTCAAGCGACGACACGACAT
Source organism: Agrobacterium sp. K11 (assembly GCF_059429395.1). Classification (NCBI taxonomy): domain Bacteria; kingdom Pseudomonadati; phylum Pseudomonadota; class Alphaproteobacteria; order Hyphomicrobiales; family Rhizobiaceae; genus Agrobacterium; species Agrobacterium sp. K11. The sequence goes on from NZ_JCAHRB010000004.1 coordinate 123,236, forward strand.
CCACGCCATCAGGCCTGTAATCGGCATTGCGGCTGACGATTATGTGCGGCCGGCCCGGCAAAGGACGCTCGCCCACCGAGAGAAATGTCTTCCTCCCCATGATGAGCGGTTTGCCCATCGTCATCGCCTTGAAGCGCTTGAGGTCAGTGGAAAGCTTCCAAGGCATATCGAGGTCGCGGCCGATAACGCCGTTTTCCGACACCGCGACGATGATGGTGATGCGCGGCTCGCTCATACCGCGATCGGTGCCTTGATGGTTGAATCCGCCTCGTAGTTCTCCAGCGTAAAGTCTTCGAACTTAAAGGAGAAGAGGTCTCGCACATCCGGGTTGAGGCGCATCGTCGGCAGGGCCTTGGGGGTCCGCGTCATCTGCAATTTCGCCTGCTCGAAATGGTTGGCGTAGATATGCGCGTCACCAAGCGTATGGACGAAATCGCCGGGCTTCAGCCCCGTGACCTGCGCCACCATCAGCGTCAGAAGTGCGTAGGAAGCAATATTGAAAGGCACGCCGAGGAAAATATCGGCCGAGCGCTGGTAAAGCTGGCAGGACAGCTTTCCATCCGAAACATAGAACTGGAACAGGCAATGGCAGGGCGGCAGCGCCATCTCGTCCACCAGCGCCGGGTTCCAGGCCGAAACGATGTGGCGGCGGGAATTGGGATTGGTTTTGAGGGCCTCGATCAAAAGCGCGATCTGGTCGATGTGGCGGCCGTCGGGCGCCGGCCAGGAACGCCACTGTGCTCCGTAAACCGGACCCAGATCACCATTTTCATCGGCCCATTCGTCCCATATGGAAACGCCGTTTTCCTTGAGATAGGCGATATTGGTGTCGCCCTTCAGGAACCACAGGAGTTCATGGATGATCGAGCGCAGATGCAGCTTTTTGGTGGTGAGAACCGGAAAACCTTCCGCAAGATCGAAACGCATCTGGTAACCGAAGACCGAACGCGTACCCGTGCCGGTGCGATCTCCGCGGTCGGAGCCGGTGTCCATCACATGCCGGAGAAGATCGAGATATTGTTTCATGTGTTCTGCCGCCGATTCCCTGATATCAAGGGAATATAATAACACAGGGCGACAGAACCAATCACCAGCGGGTCGCTTATCCCCGCGAAAAAATCAGAGCGACTGGAGTTTGCCCAGTTCCTTGGCCACCAGATAATAAAACGTCACACGCGACTTGGAGCGGTCTGCGGCCATGGCCTTGGCGGTTGCATCGATCGCCTTGTCGGCGCTGTCATCGGTCACGCCAAGCTTCTTGCCGCACCAGTTCGCCTTCACACGCGCAAGCTCTTCCGGATCGGAAGCGGACACCAGCGATGAATCCCGGTTGCGCAGGGCAATGCCGAGATGTTTGACGATCTTGCCGACAATCGCTTCGTCGGCTGCTGCGTCGTATTTCTTCACATCTGCGAGATAGTCAGTCATGTCCACTCCTTCGTGTGTCCCCGGCCCGGTGTTGCTTGTGGTGACCGGTTGTAGGGAGAATGTGTCAGCAATCCCTCGTCGTCAAGAATTGTCTAAATTGTGGGCGGCAAACACGAAATCTTTTCATGGAATTGTCATCGGCCCCTTTTCTCGGCCAAGGGAAACGCCTATATGAAACTTGCCGGGGCAACCCGGCTATGGCGATAAACGGTCGGTGTAATAAACCTATTGGACCCGGGGGCGGTACCCGGCGCCTCCACCAAAAACCGGCGGCTTTTGAAGATGAAGGCCGGCTTTTGATGGGGGCGAAATAGGATCGACAAGGGCGTAAAGATCGAACTTTTGCTCGGCATGATACCGCCGTTATCGGGTCACAAGTGTAGTTGCAAATGACAACAACGCTAAGGAATACGCTCTCGCTGCCTAATGGCGGTGCGGGAATTCCGCTCTAAAGTCCTCACGGTTAGCCCCGTGAGGCGGGGTTCGGAGGTACCTGGCAACAGAAACCTCCACCTTCTCCATTTTGCCTGAATTGGTTATATGATAGCTGACTTGCACACAGCATCGGCTTTTCCGTTGCTGCCGTTCAGGACATTGCGTATACTTGGGTAATGCGTAGCCGCCAGGATCGAAATTGATACCGGCTTGCGGATTACGCAAAGATTCAAAGTGTTACAGCGTCCTTGGCGCACTTGGTGCGCAGCGCTTTAAAAGACGTTCGAATAAGGGAAAGACAGGACCGCATGGGGCAGGATCATATCCGTTACGACATTCTCGCACAGGATGCCCTTCGCGGCGTTATTCGCAAAGTTTTGGGTGAAGTGGCGGCAACCGGCCGCCTGCCCGGCGACCACCATTTCTTCATAACATTTCTGACCGGCGCGCCCGGTGTGCGGATTTCGCAGCATCTCAAGTCCAAATATGCCGAGCAGATGACCATCGTCATCCAGCATCAGTTCTGGGACCTGAAAGTGACGGAGATCGGCTTTGAAATCGGCCTGTCCTTCTCGGATACGCCGGAAAAGCTGGTTGTTCCCTATAACGCCATCAGAGGTTTCTACGATCCCTCCGTCAATTTCGAGCTTGAGTTCGATGTGCCCCTGGCAGACGAGGAAGAGCTGGAAGAGGCCGAAATCACCGCCTATCCCGTTTCCCATGAGGCAAAGCCGGCTACAACGTCGGAGACGCCCAAGTCCGGCGAGGAAAAGAAGGAAGGCTCCGTCGTTTCTCTGGATGCCTTCCGCAAGAAGCAATAACGGCTTTTAGCCCGATCGCGCGAAGCTCAAGGAGACATATCCGCATGGCCGCCGATATCGTCAATCTGCGTCAGTTCCGGAAGCAGAAAGCCCGTAGCGAAAAAGAAAAACAGGCGGATCAGAACCGCCTGTCCTTCGGTCGCACCAAGGCGGAAAAAAACCTCACATCGGCCCTTAACGAAAAAGCCGCAAAGGTGCTCGATCAGGGGCGGCTTGAAAAAGACGATGACAGGACCGACAGGGATTGAAGAGCCGGCCTGCCCGGGCAAGCTTTCGGAAGACCAGAAAAAACACCGCCAAACAGAGGCTTGCAGGCACGACATGATTCAGATTCCCAACCGGACCAGCCGGAGAGATTGATCTGATGATCCGCAAGCACTCCACGACATTGCACGGCCACCGCACCAGCATTTCACTCGAGGATGCCTTCTGGGACGAGCTGAAAATCATCGCCGAAAAGCGCAAGATCAGTTTCGCCGCCCTGCTTGCGGAAATAGACGACAACCGGCCAGCCGACAGCAATCTGTCCTCATCCCTTCGGGTCCATGTACTGAATTGGCTGAAGAGCAGGTGAGCTTGCTGCAAGGTGGCATCGAAAGATGACACTGCAGCGGCGCGCATATGCGCCGGCTCATATCCATCCATTCTCCAACTACAAACATTCTTGCCGAAAACTCATAATGTCGTGAAAGCATTCATTAAACATTAGCGCGCTAATTTGTACTGCAAGGCGCTTCAGTACTGCGTAGCCTTGCTTCCAGATTTGTATTTCAAGCTTTTCCTTTTCATCCGCACGCCACGAGGCGACCCATGGTTTCCGCCGCTTCGGGAACGAGCATCGCTGTTTCCGTCCTCTCCTCTTCATCCACCTCGTCTTCAAGCGTTGCCGAACTGAAATCGCAGATTGCCGAAAAGCAGTCAGAACTCGCCCAGACCTCCGAAGCGAAAGCACAGGAAGAACTGAAGAGTACTATTGCATCGCTGCAAGCGCAGCTCGAGGCAATCGAAAACAGCTCCGACAAATCGGCTTCCTCAAGCAACAGCGCGGACAAGCCCAGCCTGTCGGGGGAAAGCAGCAGGATCGGTACCAAGAATTTTGATGCCGACACGCCCTTCGGCGAGCGTGAAGCCTGGATTTAACAGGCTAACGGATAATTTTGGCAAAGTGGTCGAAGCGGCAGCTGTCCGGACCGCGTCAAAATTCGCCCTGAGACACGGGCTCTAACCTCTCCCCAAAACGCGCCGTCGTCGCGGCAAACTTACGGATTGGCCGGAGCGTTTTCGGGCGCCAGTTGCCTGATCGCATCTTCCGTTGGAGGCACCGTCAAGGCCGGCGTTGATTGCCGCTCGGGAACAGGTTGCTGCTGCTGCTGCTGCTGTTGCTGCAACCGCTCCTGCTGTTCCTTTTCCTGCCGCAGACGCTCCTCTGCCGCCGCCTTAAGGCGCGCCTCCTCTTCGGCCTTGGCCTTGGCTTCCGCCTCCACCCGTTCCTTTTCAGCCTGACGTTCAGCCGCCTGAGAACGATAAAGCGCCGTTTCACGACGCAGGCGCTGCTTTTCGAGAACGCTGGCCTGCATGGCCTCGACGCGACGGCGTTCCTTTTCGAAAGCCCGGAGTGCCAGATAATTGCCGAGCGCCGAAACATCGGTCGTCAAAGCCGGTGCGGCGAGCGGACCGTTATAGTTGAGACGCAGCGACGGTTCGGCGCCAGCAACCACTTCGGTGCCGGGATTGAAGATAAGATCAAGATCGCCATTCACGGTCGATGCTGCAATATCGACCGTCGCTTCTCCGGTAAGCGTCACTGGATCGATCCCGGCGCGCAAATTCTGGAAGTGCAGCGCGCCGCCATTCAGGGTGAATGGCAGGGCTACGTTGCCGAGCGGTATTTCGCCCTGCCACAGGCTCTGATCCACCAGCGGCCGAACCTTTGGCGCGTCGATCGGCTGCTGTAAGCCTTCCGCCGCCTGCAGGATCGGCGGAAAGGCACCGGGATTAAGCCCTTTGAGCACAAGCCCGCTGGCGCGCACTTCCCCCGAGCCACCTGCCGATTTCAAAATTTCACCAACGCTTTTGCCCGTCGATTCGGCGGTCAGATCGATCGCCACCCGGCCCGTCGCGACCTGGCCGTTGGCGTTCGCCCACAATATCGACTCGGGATTGGCGTCGTTCACCGCAATCTTGGTGCGGAAAATGCCCGCTCCCTCGCCTGTGGACATGGCAAGCCGCCCGGTCAGCTTTCCGCCCATGAAGGTGCCGGCGATATCATCAAGCGCGAGATTGCCATCATCATGCGTGACCTTGGTCGACAGACCCGTGACCGTGCCGAAAGGACCGGCCTCGAAACTTTCCGCTTTCAGCGACAGCGCGGCCTTGAGTTGCGGGAAAGCCGGCATGGCCAGCGGCTTGGCGTTGAGCGTGCCCGTTTCCGGGTCGATCACCGGTCCGTAGATCGCATCTCCGAGCCAGGCAAGATCGACGGTCCGAAGGGCAAGATCACCGGTGACGGAATGTGGGGCCGCGCGCTGGAACGCCAGACTGCCCGAGAAAGGGTTGCCGCCCGCCTGCCCGCCGAGGGCCGAAAACGCAATCTTCTGCGCATCCACCGCCATTTTTCCGTTCGCCTTCAGCGCCATGCCACCACCAAGCTGCGGCAGGCCAACCGCGTTCATGATGAGATAGGGCTCTATATCAGCGCTTTCGAGCGCCAGATCCGCACTACCCTCGCCGAAATTGGCGGCGGCAACGGCAAAGGACCCGATCATCGAGAAATGCGTGCGCTCCGTCGAGAAACGGATATCGGTCTGGACGGGAGAACCGAGCGTGCCGTTGAGCTTCACGGAAAGCAGCCCTTCCCCATCGGCATCGAACGGCAGGGGATCAAGCCCTGCCTGCCCGAACAGGATCGCCGTCGACTGGTTTTTCAAAACCCCTTCCAGCGACATCGCCGTATCATCGGTGATGGACAGGAAATCCGGCATCTTGGCCACGGCCGACAGACGGCTGCCGTTGACTGTGCCGGAAACGGCGACATTCGCGCCGCCATTTTCGCTGTTGACCGAAACATCCATGGCAAGGTCGGAATTGGCGTACCACGGCGAACTCGCCGCCAGACGGCTGAGGAACGGATGACCAGGCAATTTCTGCTGCAGCATGGCGAAGAACGGCTGCATGTCCGTCGCATGCAGGTTCACCGTGCCCTTGCCCGCATATTTCAGCAACGACCCCTGCAACTGCCCTTTCGCCTTGACTTCGGCACCGGCGATATCGCCAGCCGTCATCTTTTCAAGCGAGAGAACGCCGCCCGCCATGGTGAAGGCAGTTTCCACATGATTTGCAGTCACACCGGCCATGTTGAACCGGTCGGCCTTGAACTTGGCGTCGATGCGATGGTCGAGAACAGAACTTCCGACCTGATCGCCGAGCGCCAGGCTGCCAAGCGCCTTCAGGGCGTCGAGATCGATCTCGTTACCGGCAAGATCGATCGAAAGATTGGAGGCCTTGCCGTCAGAGCGCCGTTCCAGCTTCCCCTTCAGAGAGGCGTCGCCAATGGCAAGCTCGAGATTGTCGAAACGCTGGTTCAGCGTCGTCAGCGAGACGTCGGCGGAAAAACCGGCTGCATTGAGCTGGCGGATCGCCGGATCGACAGAACCGGAAAGCCAGTTTGCCAGCCCGGATGGCTGGTTGGAGGCAACGAGCAGATTGCCGTTGAAAGCGGGACCATCCAGCAGCGTCAGGGAACCTTTGGCTTCCAGCTGCGTCCTGCCGGGCAGCGTTGCCACGGCGTTAACCACCTGCCAGCCGCTGCCATCAGGGCGCACGTCCAGCCGGATGTCACGAATGGTGGTGTCGTCGGAAACCAGCGCCGGTAGGCTGATGCTGGCCTTGCCCGGGACCGGCGGAACCGGAATGCGGGCGACCATGGCGGCAAATGCCTCGATGCGCTGGCGCACGGAGGCGGTGGGCTGGCGCGAGGTCTTGCCGGTCTGCACGACGGGCGGTGCGAAACGATTGACGTCGATCTGCTGGCCATCCGCCGTGAGCAGAAATTCCGGCTTGGCCCCGGTATCCAGCGTTGCCTCGCCGGTCACAACGTAAGGATTTTCGTTGCCACCGAGCTCCATGCGGTAGCTCGGTATGCGCACGCTTTCATTCGTCAGTTCGAAGCTGCCGCGGGTACGTGGCGACGAGAACAGCGATTGCCCGCCCTGCTGCTTCTGTTTTTGGTCTTCACGGAAACTGAAGGCGAAGGAACCGCTATAGGCGGGCTTTCCCGCAGTCGCGGCAATCGCACCGTCCAGATCGACCTCAACCGGATGTTCATCCGGCACCACACGAATCCGCAGGCCCATGCGCCCATTGGCGTAATCCGGCTCGCTGCTCGACAGCGAGAACGAGCCTGGATGCCCGTCAACGGCAGCGCGCCCTTCCGCCTTCCATGGTCCGGCCAGCGAATTGGCGGACATGTCGGCGTTAAGACCCGTCACAACACGGTTGCGGCCGGATTGCTCGTCGATGAATTCGATCTGCCCGCCTTCGATCTGCACACTTTCCAGAACCACGGTGCGGGCTGGAATTTCCGCCCGGCTGCCGCGCATCCAGTCCAGAGTGCCGTCTTTCAAAAGCCGGATCTTGGCCTTGGGTTCCTCGATGCGCATGTCGAAGATACGCGCTTCACCGGAAAGGAAAGGCGCCAGCTCGGCATCCATGGAAAAACGCGCCACCTGAATGAGCGGCGATCCGTCCGCATCCGTTCCGGCGCGCACGTCATGCAGCGTCACCGAAGGGAAAGGCAGGAGCCGGGCTTCGACGCGACCGTGCACCACCACCTTCTTGCCCAGAATGCGGCTTGCCTGATCTTCGAAATCGCGGCGGAAATCCGTCCAGTCAACGAAATAGGGAATGAGCAGCGCTGAAAACAGCACCACGGCCAGCAGTCCGCCCAGAAAAACCAGAATACGCCCGAGCACTGAACTGCTTCTCCCTTCGCGAACGCTGCAAACCTATTCTTATTTGCCTTAACGGCAAGCAGCCTTTTGTACCAATCAATTGTGAGAATGATCAGACAAGACGGAACAGTTTGCCTGGATTGAAGATATTATCGGGGTCGAGCGACGTTTTGATGGCGCGCATCACATCCAGCGCATTTCCCGCCTCTTCGGCCAGAAAACTCATCTTGCCCTGGCCGATGCCGTGTTCTCCGGTGCAGGTGCCGTCCATGGCGATGGCCCGGCGATTGAGACGCGCAACGAAAGCTTCGGTTTTGGCGACACTTTCGGCATCCTTGCCATCGAACAGGATGAGTACATGGAAATTGCCGTCGCCGGCATGACCGACGATCGGCGCCAGAAAGCCGTTTTCCTTGATATCCCGTTGCGTTTCCACCACGCAGTCCGCCAGCCGCGAAATCGGCACGCAGACATCGGTGGACAAACCGTCGAGATGCGGCGCGAGCGCCCGCGAGGCCCAATAAGCGTCATGTCGGGCCTTCCACAGCTTGTTGCGCTCGGCCGCATCGCTGGTCCAGCGGAAATCGACGCTGCCGCATTCCGCCGCGATCTCTGCAAATTGCTGCGATTGCAGGACTGCCGTCTCTTCGGTGCCGTGGAACTCCACGAACAGCGTCGGTTTTTCCGCGTAGTTCAGGCCGGAATAGGCATTGCAGGCCCGCACCTGTACTTCATCAAGCAGTTCGATGCGCGCAACCGGAATACCCATCTGGATCGTCATGATAACGGCGTCACAGGCCGCCTGAATACTGTCGAAGGTGCAGACGCCACCGGCGATCTTTTCCGGGATGCCCTGCAACCGCAGCGTAACCGAGGTCAGAACCCCAAGCGTGCCCTCGGCACCGACGAAAAGCCGCGTCAGATCGTAACCGGCCGACGACTTGCGGGCACGGCGAGCAGTGCGGATTTCCTCACCATTGGCAACAACGGCGGTAACGGCCAGCACATTGTCCTTCATCGTGCCGTAACGCACGGCATTGGTGCCCGACGCCCGCGTCGAGGCCATGCCGCCGATAGAGGCATTGGCACCCGGATCGATCGGAAAGAACAGGCCGGTATCACGCAGATAGACGTTAAGGTCCTCGCGCGTCACACCCGGCTCCACCGTCACGTCAAGATCTTCGGCGTTTACCTCAATGATGCGATTCATCCGGCTGAAATCGATGCATATTCCGCCATCAGGCGCATTGACCTGCCCTTCCAGTGAAGAGCCAGTTCCGAAGGGAATGACCGGCACCTTATACTGCGCACAAGCCTTCACCACAGCTTTCACATCATCTGCGTTTTCGGCAAAGACGACACCATCAGGCGCCTGCAAGGTCAGATAGGTGGTGGTATGGCCATGCTGCTCGCGAAACGCCTGCCCAGTCTGGAGCTTATCACCCAGCTGCTGCTTCAGCGCTGCAAGCACCGACGCGATGCCTTCCTCGTTGCGTTTTCCCGCGACCACATCTTTCAGCGCCATCGTCCATCTCCACCGCAAGATACCGCCGTAACGGACTCGATCCGTTACGAAATTCCGTTGGGTGGTATGGGATAAGGTTAAGGCTTTGTCCAGCCGGTCAGCCGCCCGGACGGTAGGAACAACCTCCTCTCATATGGCCTTCCGCATGCACATACTGCCAGCCCTGAGCAAGCTCCAGCTCGTATACATCTTATACGTGAATTTCTTCATTGATGCTCATAAATGCATATAAATTACAACCGGAATGCGGAGCCGGGCTAGAAACGGGTCCGTATTCAAACATCAGGGTTTCAACATGACTGCAATTATAAGTCAGCCCTTTGCAGGATCGAATTATTTTCGACTGATGACCGAGAACATTCCCGAAAAAAACCGGGCAAGTAGCCCTTCCGGCGCCACGAATGGTGTTGACCCTCTGACCGCACTGATTGCCTCCAGCGCGGACGACGAAACGGGCGACCTTACCTACGACATGAGAGGCAGGATCGACGGGAGGCCGGAGAGAGATAATAACGATGCTGAAGAAGCAAAGAACAATGCGGATCCAGTGGCGGATAGAGACTGGATGGAAGAGATTATCCGAACCACCAGCCTCAATCTTTCCCCGGCCTCAAGCAAACGGGATGTGTGGGGAGAGGAATTACGCTTCAACCGCGCCATGCATACCCCAGGTGTGCGGCCTGAAGACATTGTTCGCAATTTCGTTCCCGAGGGCATGACGAAAGAAAGCGTGCATGATCTAACGCCAGAGGCATATCAGGCTGAGCTAAGTAAAGCATACCACAATGCTTCCGTGCGAGAACAGAGAGAGAGTTGGGCACTCGCTGGTATCGACTATGATACCTACTGGGCTAATTTTGATAGCCCCGGCTATGCCGCCATGGGCATTCCGGGAAGCATACAGTCCTTACAGAATGCGATCGATTTTTATAACAGCACACACAAAATCGAAGCCAAAGGAGTCGATCCGAAAACCCTGACCGAGAAACAGCGGGTAGTTCTTAAAATGTTCGAAGACACCAATAACTACTGGAAAAAGCGCGCCAAAGATCAACTCGACCAGACGATTTCCAGCCTGTTCAATAGTTATGACAGAACAGGAAACCTGATTGAGACGGACGCGAACGGCAGGGTAAGCGTTGGAACCTTTGAACTATCGTATAAAGGCGTCCAGATTTATAGCACGAACAGGAGTTAATCAGCTGCCACGATCTGCTTAGCGCGTCGCGCTCTCGGGCTTGCCCATAAATTTTTATTCCGCCGCAAGCAGCTGCTTGTCCTCCTCCAGCGCCTTCCGACGCGCGGCAAGTTCCAGTTCGCGGTGGAGGCGGATTTCCTCATCGGCTTGCGGTTTGGCGAAACGGGCAATCAGCAGGTAGGAGACCGGGGTGATGTAAAGCGTCACCAGCGTCGCAAAACCCAGACCGCCGACGATGACCCAGCCGAGCGCGATGCGTGCTTCCGCCCCTGCTCCCTGTGCCAGCACCAGCGGCACGCCGCCCAAAATGGTCGCGATCATTGTCATCATCACCGGGCGCAGGCGAATGCTGGTGGCTTTTTCGATGGCTTCGCGCACGGTGGCGCCCTGGTCACGCAGATGGTTGGCGAATTCCACGATGAGAATGCCGTTCTTCGCCATCACGCCCACCAGAAGCACAAGGCCGATCTGGCTATAAACGTTGAGGCTCGATCCGGTGACGAGCAGCGCGATGACGGCGCAGGCAAGACCGAGCGGCACTGTCGACATGATGATGATCGAGCTCAGGACACTTTCGAACTGCGCGGCCAGGACGAGGAAGATGATGGCGATGGCAAAACCGAAGGTCAGCAGCATGCCGCTCGAATTCTCCTCAAGCGTCGCCGCCTCGCCGAGCGGCAGAAGGCGGGCGCCGGGCGGCAGGAGGGATTGTGAGAGCTCGTTCACCTTTTCCAAAGCCTGACCGAGCGAAACGCCGTCCTTGAGATTGGCGGTAAAGCCGACGGAGGGAAGCTGCTGCTCGCGGTTCAGCTGCGGCGCCACCGCATTTTCCTTCAGGGTGGCAATGACCGACATCGGCACGATCTTGCCGTCACCCGTTTTCAGGAAGACGTTTTCCAGATCGGTCGGGTCATTGATCGGCCGGGTGGAGGACAGCAGCCGGACCGGGATTGCATCCCCATCCACGAAGACGTCGACAACCGAACGTCCTTCCAGCAGCGATTGCATGGCGCGTGACAGGCCGGTGATATCAATGCCTAGATCGGAGGCGCGCTCACGGTCGATGGAGACGGATAGCTGCGCCTGGTTGGGCTCGTTGTCCAAACGCGGCGTTTCGAACAGGCCGCTTTCCTCCATGGAAAGCAGTAGTTTCTGCGTCGCAGCTGTCAGTGCCTGATAATTGCTGCCGACCATTGCCATCTGCAGGCCGTTGCCCGCACCGCGAATGCGCAGGCTGTTCGGCTGCATGGCGTTGCCGCGCAGCGCCGGCACCTTGTTGGCGGCAGCGGTAACATCGGCGGCAATCTGGTTCTGCGTGCGGTCGCGATCAGCCCACGGCGCCAGCGTCAGCACCAGAAAACCGGTGTTGGAGGAACCGTTCATACCGGTGATAGAGTAAATATTGCGGATTTCACCGCTATCGCGCAGTGGCTGGAGATTTTCCTCGATCCGCTGCAACTGGTCGCGCGTATAGTCGAGGCTGACACCCTGCGGCGCTGTCACACGCATCATCACCGAGGCGCGGTCCTCGCGCGGCGTCAGTTCGTTCTGGATCATGCCGAAGGCAATCCAAGACAGGCCCGAAAAGACGAGCGCAACGATGATGACGATGAGCGGGTTGTTGAGGCAGGCGGAAAGCGTCTTCTTGTAGGTGGAGGCAAAGACATTGCCGAACCACGCCAGCGGTCCCGTGGGTTCCTTCAATCCGTCTTTCAGCATCCGCGAAGCGAGCATCGGACAAAGCGTCAGGGCCACGATGGAGGAAAGACCGACAGCGAAGGCGAGAACGAAACCGAATTCACGGAAAAGGCCACCCAGCTGGCCCGGCAGGAAGGAGAGCGGAATGAACACTGCGGCAAGGGTCGCCGTCGTCGCAATCACCGCGAAGAACACTTCCTGCGTGCCGAGAACAGCGGCAGCGCGCGGCCCCATGCCCTCGGCACGGCGGCGCACGATATTTTCCAGCACCACGATCGCATCATCGACCACCAGACCCGTCGCCAGAACGATGGCGAGCAGCGTAAGGATGTTAATCGAGAATCCGACCATGTAGATGGCGATGATCGTGCCGATCAAAGCCACCGGCATGGTGATCGCCGGAATGAGTGTTGCCCGCCAGTCACGCAGGAACAGGTAGAGCACCACAACCACGATCAGCGCGGAAAGACCAAGCGCCAGTTCCACCTCGTGCAACGCGCCTTCGATGAAGACGGCGTCGTCACTGGTCACCACGATGCGCGTACCCTGCGGCAGGTTGGCCGACATGGCCTCGACGGCAGCCTTCACGCCGGTGGAGATATTGAGCGTATTGGACTGCGCCTGCCGGATGACGCCGAGACCCACGCCCTGCACACCATTGGACCGCAGCGAGGTGGATTCGTCATCCGCACCCAGCATCACGGTTGCCACATCGCGCAGGCGGATATTGTCCTTGATCAGAAGGTTGGAAAAATCCTCAGGCTTCGTGAGGCTCGCGGTCGCGCGCACGACGATGTCCTGCGTCGAACTTTTCAGCGATCCCGCCGGCACATCAAGCGCGGCACTGGCCAGCGCGGTGGAAATATCCGTCACCGTCAGACCACGGCTGGCAAGTGCGGCCTGATTGAGATCGACGCGGAAGACTTTTTCCTGATCGCCGTAAAGCTCCACATCCGCCACGCCATCGACGGCGGCAAGGCGGTCGATGACTTCGTCATCCACCAGCTTGGTCAGATCTTCCATGCTGAGCGTGGACGAAGTGACGGCAAGACGCATGATCGGCTGGCTGTCGGAATCCGCCTTGATGATCTGCGGCTCGTCAGCATCATCAGGCAACTGGTTGGTTACGCGGCCAATGGCATCGCGCACATCGTTTGCGGCAACGGCCATATCGACATTGTCGCCGAATTCCATCGTTACGCGGCTGGTGCCGAATTGCGAATTGGAGGAGATGGACTTGACGCCACTGACGCGCGCAACAGCCCCCTCAATGGTCTGCGTCACTTCCTGATCGATGGTTTCGGGCGCCGCACCTTCATAGGTCGTCCTGACGCTGATGGACGGCCGGTCCACATCCGGCAACTCGCGCACCTCAACGCCAACCAGCGCGGCAAGGCCGGCAACCACAAGCAACGTATTGAGAACCGCTGCCAGAATGGGCCGGCGAACGAACAGTGCGGTGAAGGCGAGCTTGGAATCCTGACCCGAAGGCGGCTGAGTCGTCATTGGCTGGCAACCTCCTCGGGCTTCGGCTGGCTTGCGACACGGACGGCACCACCCTCCCGCACCCGCTGCAATCCTTCGGTCACGACCTGATCGCCTTCCGCCAGTTCCGCTTTCACGAGAACGGCATCGGGGTTACGCTGCACGATCTGCACCCGCACCTTGGCCGATTTATTGTCGGTCACGCGCCAGACATAGGAACCTTCGGCATCCCACTGCACGGCCAGCGGATCGACGGAGGCATAGGTCTCTCCGGCAAAACGCATGGTGACGCCGAAGGACATACCGGCCCGAAGCTCATCCTTGTCGTTAGCAAACCGTGCCCGGATGCGGATGGTACGGCTTGCGGCGTCGACACGGTTGTCGACGGCCTCGACCTCACCTTTGAACGTCTCGCCGGGGCGTGAAATCGAGGTGGCCTCTACAGGCATTCCGACGGTAATTGCAGTTACGAACCGTTCCGGCGCCCAGAAATTGACCAGAATTTGAGAACGGTCATCAATGCCGACGATTGTTGATTGCGTGGTGACATTGTCGCCGATATTGGCGGCCACGATCCCGACAACACCCTCAATCGGTGCGACGATGTCGCGGCGCCTGAGGTTCAGCTCGGCGGTGCTCAGTGCAAGCTTGGCGGCTTCCTCGGCAATCTGCGCGTCCAGCACATCAAGGCGGGATACGGATTTCAGGTTACTGTAGGAACTCGATTTTTCGACGGCGCTGCGTAGCGCAACCTGCGCCTTGTCCCGCTCGATCACCTGCTCCTCGTCATCGAGCCGCGCGAGCACCTGCCCCTTTACGACGCGGGCGCCGGATGAAATGCGGATTTCCGAAAGCGTGCCTGATGTCTGCGGCATGACGACGACCGACTGGATGGCCTCGCCACTGCCGATGGCGTTCAGCCTGTCATTGACCGTGCCCTTCTTGACCGGGGCCATCGCCACCAGGGTCGCATTGCCATCGCGGCGTGCGGCGCCGGCATTTTGGCCGGATGACGAACCGGGTGTTCTGGCACCGGATGCGGCAACCTCGACCGCGCCAACAGGTGTTTTGCCGATGCCGATACCCGCGAGCAGATTCCGCGCTTCGGGTGAATAAAACCCCCAAAGACAGAGTCCTGCTCCCGCTACAGCAAGACTGACACCCACCTGTTTCCACACCCGCATACAATTCTCCGATTATCCGCACAGCATAAACCCGCCCCGAAAAGAGCTTTTCGGAACGGTAGAAGTATTCCCGCATGCCCTAACGAAGGCAACGCACAAATCCGTTCCTTACATAATTGTAATTTGTGATGAATTGTCGTCGAAAGCGCACTGACGGCCATTTCTGTCGCAAACATTCGCCAATACGGTAATCTGCAGCTGAAATAGCCATGACCGGAGGAATGCATGAGCACCGTAACGAAAGCCGAAAATGCCGAAGCCAACCCGCGCGTCAAGGCTGTGTTCGACGATATCCGCACAACGCGGAAATCGGATTTCATCAACAATATGTGGCTCTACCTCGCCTTCGACCCCGATCTTCTGGAAAAGACCTGGGCCGAGGTCAAGGCGGTGATGGCCACACCTTCAGCGCTCGATCCGCTGGTGAAGGAAATGCTTTATATCGCCGTTTCCGTCACCAATGGCTGCTCCTACTGCGCCCACTCCCATACCGCGGCTGCAAAAGCCAAGGGCATGACGGGCGAACAGCATGCCGATCTCATGCGGGTCATCGCGCTTGCCGCCAAGACCAACCAACTGGCCGTGGCGCTGCAATTGCCGGTGGACGCGGCTTTTGATGCCGACAGGCGGGCCTGACATGAAAAAACGTCTTGGAATAGGCGTTTTGACGGATGATACCGGAATAAAAGCAGAACACGGTTCTAGCCTTTATATCCCGAATCACTACATTGGGCCGCATGAGCAACAGTTTTGACGATATGCCGTTCTTCGACGAAGAACCTGAGGCGCCTCGCAAGGCGACGAACAATGCCGATGCAGGCAACGCCGGCGGGCTTGGCATTGCCGCGCGCGCCATGGCGGCACGCGATCAGGCCCGGCCCACGCCCGACTATCTTTCCGGCCTCAACCCGGAGCAGCGCGAGGCCGTGGAGACACTGGACGGCGCTGTTCTGGTGCTTGCGGGCGCCGGCACCGGCAAGACCCGCGTTCTGACCACCCGCATCGCCCATATTCTGGCGACCGGACGCGCCTATCCCAGCCAGATTCTGGCCGTGACCTTCACCAACAAGGCCGCCCGCGAGATGAAGGAACGCATTGGCGTTCTGGTCGGCGGCGCGGTTGAGGGCATGCCTTGGCTCGGCACTTTCCACTCCATCGGTGTCAAGCTCTTGCGTCGCCATGCCGAACTCATCGGCCTGAAGTCTGATTTCACCATTCTCGACACCGACGATGTGGTGCGGCTGATCAAACAGCTTATCCAGGCCGAAGGTCTTGATGACAAGCGCTGGCCGGCCAAACAATTCGCCGGAATGATTGACGGCTGGAAGAACAAGGGGCTGACGCCGCCGGATATTCCCGAGGGCGATTCCCGCGCCTTTGCCAATGGCAAGGGCCGCGAACTTTACACGACCTATCAGAACCGGCTGAAAACGCTGAACGCCTGCGATTTCGGCGATCTTCTGCTGCACCCCATCAGCATCTTCCGCCGCAATCCCGATATTCTGAAGGAGTACCACCAGAAATTCCGCTACATTCTGGTGGACGAGTATCAGGACACCAATACGGCGCAATATATGTGGCTCAGGCTTCTTGCCCAGCGCCCCAAAGGCGAGCCGCAAAACGTCTGCTGCGTCGGCGACGACGACCAGTCGATCTATGGCTGGCGCGGCGCCGAAGTGGACAACATCCTGCGCTTCGACAAGGATTTTCCCGGTGCCAAGGTCATCAAGCTGGAGCGCAACTACCGCTCCACCGAGCATATTCTCGGCACCGCCGGCCATCTGATCGCCCATAATGAAGGGCGTCTCGGCAAGACCCTGTTCACCGAGCGCAGCAGCCCCGACGATGAGAAGGTCGTGGTGCATGCCGCCTGGGATTCCGAAGAGGAAGCCCGCGCCGTCGGTGAAGAAATCGAACAGCTTCAGCGCAAGAACCACAAGCTGAACGACATGGCCATTCTCGTTCGCGCCTCCTTCCAGATGCGCGAGTTCGAAGACCGTTTCGTCACGCTTGGCCTCAATTACCGCGTGATCGGCGGTCCGCGCTTCTATGAGCGTCTCGAAATCCGCGATGCCATGGCCTATTTCCGCCTTGTCTGCCAGCCGGCCGACGATCTGGCCTTCGAGCGCATCGTCAACACCCCCAAGCGCGGCCTGGGCGACACGACCATCCGCAATCTGCATGATTACGCCCGCGCCCGCGACATTCCGATGCTGGCGGCAGCGACCGACATCATCGAGACCGACGAGCTGAAACCGAAAGCGCGCAAGGCGCTGTTCGACGTGGTGCAGGATTTCCGCCGCTGGCAGGGGCTTCTGGAAAACACCGAACACACCACGCTTGCCGAGCAGATCCTGGACGAAAGCGGCTATACTGCCATGTGGCAGGCCGACAAGACGGCGGAAGCACCCGGTCGGCTGGAAAACCTGAAGGAACTCATCCGCTCGATGGAGGCCTTCGAGAGCCTGCGCGGTTTCCTCGAGCATGTCGCGCTCGTCATGGATGCCGAGCAGAACGAAAATCTAGATGCCGTCTCCATCATGACGCTGCATTCCGCCAAGGGGCTGGAATTCGACACCGTCTTCCTTCCCGGTTGGGAAGAAGGTCTGTTCCCGCACCAGCGGGCGCTGGACGAAGGCGGCCGCTCCGGTCTGGAGGAAGAACGTCGTCTCGCCTATGTCGGCATCACCCGCGCCAAGAAGCTATGCCATATCTGGTTCGTATCGAACCGGCGTATCCATGGTCTGTGGCAATCCACCCTGCCCTCGCGTTTTCTCGATGAACTGCCGCCAGCGCACGTGGATGTCGCGGCATCCGACAGCAATTACGGTGGTTACGGCGGACGCGGCGGTTATGGCCAGTCCCGTTTCGACAAGGCGGAGCCCTTCGCCAACAACTACTCCACCCCCGGCTGGAAACGTGCCCAGGCCAACAAGTCCGACGCGACCCGCGATAACTGGGGCACACGCTCCGGCCATGCGGTCGAGCGGATTGGTTATGGCGAAAGCGGGCCCCGCGCCCGCACGATCGACGGCGAACTGGTGGCCAAATCGGTTGCCGACACACCGTCGAAATTCGTGGTCGGAGACCGCGTTTTTCATATCAAATTCGGCAATGGCAACATCTCCGCCATCGAGGGTAACAAATTGACCATCGATTTTGACCGCGCCGGACAAAAGCGTGTGCTGGATGGATTTGTGGAAAAGGTTTGATTCGACAACTATGAGTGCATGAACGCGGCTTTTTCCGTAGCCCGCGTCACGCCGTTGCAATAAAGGAGTTGCAACAGGGTGCAGAAACCGGGCGAGGACTGCTTTGCATATTTTACCGAAAAGCGGGCGCAAGCTTGCCGTTTTCCTGATCAATATGGACAGCGCCACCAAGCGCCTCGAGGACATGAACGCACGCCTCGACGCCATCGGGCTGAAGGCAGAGCGGGTCCAGGGCGTCAATGGCCGCGAACTGAATTATCCTATCCCGGAATTCAGCGAGCTTTCCTACATGCTCATGCATGGCCGCCGCACCTCGCCGCCGGAAATCGGCTGCTATCTCAGCCATGTCGCCTGTGCCAACAGGTTCATGGGCAGCGATGCCGATATCGCGCTCATTCTTGAAGACGATGTCGTCTTCGAAAAGGATTTCCTGGAAGCAATCGACGAGGCGATAGTGAACGGGAGCGACTGGGATCTGCTTCGGCTGACCACGGTCAGCAACGGTCGCAAGTTTCCGTTCCGCAAGCTCGTTGGCGGACGCTCACTCGCAATTGCGTTGACGCGGGAAAAGGGTTCGGGCGCATATCTCGTCAACCGCCGCGCCGGCAAATGGATCTCGAAGCTGATCCCCATGCGGCTTGCCTACGATATTGCCTTCGACCTGGAATACCTCGCTGGCCTGAAGGCAGCCTTCATCTACCCACTCTGCGCCACGCAGGATGCGGACGGGGAAAGCCAGATCCAGAACAATCTGCGGATATACCGTCTGCCCCGCTGGCGCTACTTCACCGTACTGCCCTACCGCACTTTTCTGGAAACCAGCCGTTTCCTCATGCGCAGCCTCCGCTTTGGCGTTGCCAAGCTGACCGTTGCGCTGGAGCGCGGCAAGGGCAAGACCGTTCCCACCGGCAATTGACTGCGCTGGCCTACACTTCGCCGGGCGTGAACCCAACCAGATAGACCGCGGCGATCACAGCTGCGAGAGTGAAAATCGAAATGACGAAAATCGTCATCCGGTTCAAGGGTTTGCGCGTCGTTTTCTTCATGGTGGAATAATGCGAAGCGCGCGTACTGGTTCCCTACGGATTGCCAGCTTTTGCGTGCGGTAACCTGTGAGACAGGTAATCCCGCATTTGCTCCATTGCCTCCTCGCGCGTCAAACCACCGGACTGCAATCCTGAGCGCAACCAGAGGCCGTCGATAAGCGAAGTGATCCCGAGCGCGACAGTTGCGCAGTCTTGCCTCGGCACGAGATGCGCCAAAGCCGACAAAAGATTGGAGCGCATCCGCGCATGGATCACCTTCTGAATCCTGGCGAGCTGCGGCTCGCGCGGAACCTCGGCGCAAAGCGACAGCCAGGCGTGGCAGATCGAGGGCTGAAAGAAGCTCTCGTCGAAATTCGCCTCGATAATCGCATCGAGCCGTTCACGCGGACTGACCGCCCGATTGAGGCGCGCCACCACGGCCTCCTTCAGCTTCACATTGGCTTCACGCATCGCGTGCTCGAACAGTTCCTGCTTGTTGGCGAAATAATGCAGCACGATGCCTTTTGAGGCGCCTGCCTGCGCCGCCACCCTTTCAAGCGTGGCACCCGCCATTCCCTCACGCTGAAGAACTTCGAATGCAGCCCGCCTCAGCTCCGCCCGGCGAATATCGCTTATCTTGGTCAGTCGCATCTTTGTCTCCTTGCGTGAGCAATATTGACAAATTTTCCGCGAAGATCAATTATTGTCCCACCGGTCAGTATAATGACCCAATAGACAAAAAAGGTGGAACAATGAAAAAATGGGCAGGTGTTTTTTCGGCCGCGATGGTTTTGACGACCGTCGGCAATTCCGCGCTCGCATCGGATGCTGAAACTTGCAAGGTTGTGCGACTGGCCGAGCCGGGCTGGAACGATCTTGCTTTCACCACCGGCATCGCCATGTCGCTGTTGAAATCACTGGGATATGAGCCGCAAAGCCAGCTACTCGGGATCGACGTCATCTACACGAGCCTGAAGAGCAAGGATCTCGACGTCTTTCTGGGCTATTGGAACCCGGCAATGGTGAACTACTACAAGCCTTACAAGGAAGACGGATCGGTCGAAAAAGTCCGAACCAATCTTGTAGGCGCCAAATACACTTTCGCGGTTCCGACCTATGTCTGGGATGCCGGTGTCAGGGATTTCTCCGACCTGCAAAAATTCGCGGACAAGTTCGACAGCAAGCTCTACGGCATCGAACCGGGCTCCAACCAGTTGATGCTGGATGCCGTCAACGATCCGGCACTGGGACTGCACAATTGGGAAGTGGTCGAGTCCAGCGAACAGGGCATGCTTTCGCAGGTAACCCGTTTCGCCCGCAACAAGTCCTTCATTGTTTTCCAGGGGTGGGCGCCGCACCCGATGAACAGCAAATTCGACATCAAGTACCTGACGGGCGGCGATAAATTTTACGGGCCCGACTTCGGCGCTGCAACAGTCGATACGCAGGTACGCAAAGGCTACCTGCAGGAATGCCCGAATGTGGCGAAGCTGCTCGACAATCTCGCATTCGACGTGGAGTACGAGAACAAGGGCATGGACTATATCATGAACGGTGGAATGTCCCCGGAAGACGCGGCAAGGCAGGCGATCAAGGATGAGCCGCAAAGACTGGACGCCTGGCTGAAGGGCGTATCGACGTTCGACGAGCAGGATGGTCTCACTGCCGTAAAGGCGGGGATCGGCCTGTGACAGCAATATTGCAGGATGATTGGGAGAAGCGGAAGCAATATGTAGAATTGCCCCGCGGTCGCCAGCTGGCTTTCATCGACACCGGCGGTCCGGGCCCAGTCCTGCTGATGCTGCATGGTTTTTCGGACACCAGCCGCAGCTTCTCCATGCTTGAGCCTTTTTTCAGCGAATACAGGCTCATCGTCCCTGACCTGCCCGGACACGGTGTTTCCTCGGCAGGACAGAGCCTGCATGTCGCTGATTTCGCCGAAACGGTCGATCGGTTTCTAACGCTCCTGGGTATTTCACGGCTGTTTCTGCTCGGCCACTCCATGGGTGCGATGACCACTATCGAACTTGCCGCCCGGCGAGGCGACACGATCCGGGCTCTTGCCCTCATCTCGGCAACGCTTGAGCCGGATTTTGGCGCGGAAAGCCAGTTGACCAGAGATATTCTCGCACTTCGGGACCCGATCGGACCCAATAGCGGCTTTCTGCGCGGCTGGTATTCGTGCAGTCAGCCAGTCGACGATGATTTTTTGTCGAAAATGAAACAGGATGCCGCCAACATGCCGGCCGCCATCTGGCATGGCGTCGTTGAGCGCTTTGCGGATACAAACCTGCATCACAGCGCGTCCAGAATAAAAAAACCGGTACTATGCCTCGCCGGTTTCGAAGACCCCCTTTTCGGCGCGTCGCATCGTCGAAAATTGGCCGCCGCCTTTCCCGAGGCTCAAACCGTTACGCTCGATGGGCATGGCCACAATCCGCATTGGGAAAACCCGAAGGGCGTATCCACGCTGATCGCCGATTTTTTCGCGGATGTTATGTCAGACTGCGCTAAGTGAGAAGATGGAGTGCGCTGGTTGCACATGTTTCTGGAAACAACTGACAAATCGATTTCGATTCAGGTGCCGATGTTGTAACGCTTCGCTGAATAATCATATTTTGGCTGGCCATGACAGAAACGACCCATCCCCGCCTGAACCCGTTGCACCTTGCCGCCGCCTTCGCAAGCGGCTGTCTTCTGACATTGATGGTGCATTTCAACGGCCAGCTTGCGCATTACGGAAACGCACTTTTCTCCTCCTGGACTGCACACGGCACCGGCACGGTGGCGGCGCTGATCTATCTCGCGATCATGCGCCCGAAGACGGAGGCGGGTGCGCTGGCCAAACCGAAGGCGCCGCTCTGGGCCTATTGCGGTGGGGTGATTGGTGCGGCCATCGTCATCCTCACCTCCACCGCCGTCAATTCGCCGCTTGCCCTCTCCGGCACCATCGCGCTCGGGTTGGGCGGACAGGTGATCTTCAGCCTTCTGGCCGATTTCTTCGGCCTGTTTGGCCTGCCCAAACGGCGGCCGGATTTGCGTGACATGGCGGCGGTGGCGCTGATTCTCTGTGGCAGCGCACTTATTATCCTTGTCGGGAGAACGGCATGATCGTCTGGATAGCCATGGCGTTTACCGGCGGCGTCTTCGTGGCACTGAGCCGTCAGGTCAACGGCCGCCTCAGCCTGTCGAACTCACCGCTGATTGCCTCGTTCTGGAACCATATCGTCGGTTTCGGGGTATTGACCGTCATCGGCCTCATCGTCGGCGGCCTCATTCCGCCGGGCGCGGCCGACGCGCCGTGGCTTGCCTTCATCGGTGGCCCCATCGGTGTTGTCTTCATCGCTTCGGGAAGCTGGCTCATCCCCCGCATCGGCGCGGTCAATACCGCACTTCTCGTCATCAGCGGCCAGATGGTCTCAAGCGTCGTGCTCGACTTTTTCAGCGATCAGCCGCCGAAACTCTGGGCGAGCGCACTCGGCATTCTGCTGATTCTCGCCGGCATGGTGCTGACCCAGCGACGCGGCCGCTAGGGCATTTCTCCAGTAAAAATGTGCAGCGGTTTTACGTCCGGGAAAGCGTAAATCAGGTATCGCTATCGCGTGAGAACATGCTGAGCAGGGTCTTGCCGCCACTCTTGCCACCGCTGCTTGCGAGCGTCGGGCGACCACCATTCAGCTTCGGCACCACGACCATGCGTTTGACTTCGCCACGTTTGAAGGCCGCAAGGAACCGGGAGTAATCCCGGAACACAACGCAGCCATTCGATTCACCGCGTTTCGCCAGCATGTAGGTGTGGGCGAGAAGACCGTCGCGGCCATGCGGATTGACGCCATTTTCCGGCGTCAGACGGATTGCTTCGACGCCATGGAACCGCGCCTCGCGCATCGTCAGACGATAGCTGGAGGGCGGCGTCGAGCCGCGCATTCTCACATGAACATAGTCCGGGTTGTCGCGCATCTTGCCGATGCCCGAATGTGCCTCGAGCTTTTCGCCGTTCGGCATATGAACCAGGCCGGAGGAAATATCGTAGATCGCCGTGCCGTTGCCGCGATCCGGCCACGGAACCGCATCCATCTTGCTCGGCTCGCGCACCGGATTATCAGGTTTTGCAAAGGCGAGCATGCCGGCCGTGCCCTGCCGCGGCTGCTGGGGTGCACGCGCAGGCACCGGCGCATCGAAAGCAGGTGCGGAAGCAACGGCTGCCGGGTGTTCATCGGTCTTCGCTAGAACGGCGGGGCGGGGTGATGGCTCCACCGTTTCGGCAGCCGCAACCTCGGGCCGGAAGCTTGGCAAAGGGACGTCGTCCGGAAGCAGGCTGCTCGCCTCTTCCTCGATCTGCGGGCGCCCTAATGCCACTTCAAATGCCGGATGTTGCGATGCGGCGCTCTGATAGGCGACCTCTGTGGTGCGTCCAAGCGCCGAATCGACGATGGCGGAGGGCCGCAGCGCTGCAAGTTCCTTGACTGTCGCCTGCCCCTTCGCGTTCGCAGCCGCGCCAAAACGCTCGCGGAACTCCTTCTCGCCGATTTCGGGCATGATGCCGGCAAGGCGAACCGCCTTCTGCGGGCCATGGCTGTGGTCGCTCAGACGGGAAAATTTGCGGACGTGAATATCGCGTGCGGCTGCGCCGGAAATCGCAGCCTCGCCAGACTCCAGCCTCGCCACCAGCGTCTTCTCAAAATGCCCGACACCATGCGATGCGGCCGCCATCGTGTGAAGCGAGGCGAAGGCAGCGAAGGCGAACAGACCGGCAAAGGCACCACCGCCAAGCAGAGCGGACATTCGGCCAAGAGAAAAGGATTTGCCTCTCTTGAGGCAAGACGAACCGGCAAGACCGGCGCCATTATAAGCCGCAGCAGAATACGCCATGATACTCGTTACTCGAACCGTTCACGCACACCCGGGCAAAGCCGGAGGGATTTTGGGGCATCCGAACAGCGGGTGGACACCCGGCCGATTTCGGAACTGACTGGTTCGAAGCATGACGAATTATGGTAACCAAAGTGTTTACGAGTCCCTGCAAAAATAATTCGTTAAGGTCTGCGCATTATCGGGCGAAGGCAAAACAATGACTTGCGCGGGCTGGCCATACATCTGCATCGCCTTTTCCCGGAAAATACCCCCGCAGGGCGTCATCGGCCTTTAAAGTTTACGTCGCCACATCGTCAGGTAAATTCCGACTTTGCCGGAAATTTGCTGTAAATGCGGCAGGACTGCGACGGAGCAAATCTATGCCATCAGCCGTCAAGCACATACAAAGCTGGTAAGGGCACTTGATCCGTTGCTGCCGGCTTGGCATCCTGCCGGAAATAAGGGAGGCAAATCATGAAGGCGCTGCTGCTCATCGATATCCAGAACGGCTTTTGTCCGGGCGGCAATCTGGCTGTCGCCGATGGCGACCGAATCGTGCCCGTCGCCAATGCCCTGATCGACAATGGCGGTTACGATCTGATCGTCGCCTCGCAGGATTGGCACCCGGAAAATCACGGCAGCTTTGCCTCGCAGCATGTCGGCAAGAAGCCGTTCGATATGGGTGAACTCTCCGGCAAACCGCAGATGATGTGGCCGGACCATTGCGTGCAGGGCACGCCGGATGCGGAATTCCATCCCGACCTCAAGACGGAGGCTTTCGACTATATCCAGCAGAAAGGCGAAAATCCCGCCGTCGACAGCTATTCCGCCTTTCGTGACAATGATCAGGGGGCAACGACAGGTCTTGCCGATTATCTGACGCGCCAAGGCGTAACCCAGCTCGACATATGCGGGCTCGCCACCGATTATTGCGTCAGTTTCTCGGTGCTCGATGCCCTCGACATGCTGCCTGGCGTCAAGGTCCGTTTCATCGAGGATGCCAGCCGCGGCATCGATCCCCAAGGTATACAGGCGTCGATTGCGGCCATGCGGGAAAAAGGCGCCACCATCCTCAAAAGCCGCGACATTTTGCGCGACTGAGGGCCGGTCATCGCAGCCTCGGCTTCTCCAGCACGTCGATATCGCCTGCCGCATCCTCCAGGCGCCGCAGGATCGCGGCATGCGCATCCTTGAGCCCCTGATTGTAAAAGACATATCCGACTTCTTCGGCCAGAAAGTCGACGAAGATTTCCGCCTGCAGCAAGCCGATCTCGGTTTCGGTCTCCCGGGCCAGATACTCCCGAACACGCGTGGCCAGCACTGCCCTGTCCTGCTTCTCCAGCATTGATCCTCCATTATTCAATCGTTTGGGCGGGGAGCAAAAACCGGGTGAGGCCTTCCGTCCGACGTCGCGTATCGGCGTTACCGTAACGGAAGCTTCAAGGGAATCAATCGATCCATTCATGCAATTTGTTTGCCAGCCGGCCGGGACGGCGATAGAGCGGCGGGCAAGGAGTTCCTGAACAATGTCCAATGCAGATTTCCGCGAAGGCCTCAAAAGCGGCTTTCCGATCGCCCTTTCCGCCGCTCCCTTCGGCGCGCTGTTCGGCGCGGTCGCGGTCGATAACGGGCTGAGCGTCGCCGAAGCGACGATCATGAGCGGCACCGTCTATGCCGGTGCCAGCCAGCTGGTCGGCATCGAATTATTCGGCCAGAAAGTAGCCCCCTGGCTGATCGTTCTATCGGTCTTTGCCGTCAATTTTCGCCATATTCTCTATTCGGCCGCCATTGCCAGAATGATCACCAACTGGACTTTCCTGCAAAAGGCCATCGGGTTCTTCGTACTGGTGGATCCACAATTCGCCGAGTCGGTCAGGAAATACGAAAACACTGGCGTGGTCGGTTTTGCCTGGTACATGGGCTTCGCCACGCCGATCTATATTCTGTGGCTGGTGATGACCATTGTCGGCGCATCGCTCGGCAATCTCGTCGGCGACCCGAAAGCCATCGGCCTTGATGTGCTGTTGCCGATCTATTTCATGGGCATGGTTTTGAGCTTCCGCCAGCGGGAGAATTTTTACCCGGTGATGCTGGCAAGCGCTCTTGGCGCAACCGTTGCCTATCACATCGTCGGCTCGCCCTGGCATGTCAGCCTCGGCGCGCTTGCCGGCATTCTCGTCGCAGTCGTCTATCCGCCGAAACCAACCGGCGAGGCCAATTCTAGAAGCAAGGTGGAAACGCCATGAGCGATCTGCTGCACGCCGACACGCTGATCCTGATCGCGCTCGCCACCGTCGCCACCTATCTTACCCGCATCGGCGGTTATGTTCTGATGACGCGGATGAAATCCATCCCGCCGCGCATGGAGGCGGGATTGAACGCCGTTCCCGTAGCGGTTTTGACGACCCTTGTCGCACCCGCCTTTTTTGAAGGCGGATACGAAGTGAAGATCGCCATGGTGGCCGCTCTTCTGGTCTGCCTGCGTTTCCCCGGCCTGACGATGCTGGCCATTGGCTGGGCCATCGTCGTCGCCATCAGGCACTTTTCTATCCTTTAAGCGCTCCGCTCCAGAGGCTGCGTGGCGGCAACAAGCCACGCCTTCACCTCTTCATCCGCGATCAAAGGCGAGAGCTTTTCCAGAACGCCGGCGTGATAGGCATTCAGCCAGTCCAGTTCGTCGTCGGTCAAAAGTGCCGTGACGACCAGCCTGCGATCGATAGGGCACCAGGTCAGGGTCTCGAAGGATAACATCGGCTGATCTCCGCCCGCGACTTCCGCCGCCTCGCGCACATAGATCAGGTTTTCGATGCGGATGCCAAAAGCGCCGGGGCGGTAATAACCGGGCTCATTCGACAGAATCATGCCCGGCAGAAGTTCCTGCGTCGAAAGCCGAGAAATACGCTGCGGCCCCTCATGCACCGAAAGATAGGAGCCGACGCCGTGGCCGGTGCCATGAGCATAATCCGCACCGGCCTTCCACAGCGCGATACGCGCCAGGGGATCGAGATCGCAACCACGCGTTCCCTTGGGAAACCGTGCGTCGCTGATGGCGATCACGCCCTTCAGCACCAGCGTGAAGAAACGCCGCTGATCTTCCGGGACATTGCCGATTGCCACGGTGCGGGTGATGTCAGTGGTGCCGTTGACATATTGCGCGCCGGAATCGACGAGGAACATCTCACCATCGCCAAGTGTCCGGTCCGTATCGGTGGTGACGCGATAATGGATGATGGCGGCATGTTCGCCCGCGCCCGAAATCGTATCGAAAGACACGTCCTTCAGAGGATTCTGGAGAGACTGCCCCACCTTGGCGCGCGCAGCCTCCAGCGCCTTCACGGCCGCGATTTCGGTAACGCTGCCCGGTTGCTGACGATCCAGCCAGCACAGATATTCAACCATAGCCGCGCCGTCCTGCACATGTGCCGCTGCCGAGCCGGCAAGCTCCGCCGCGTTCTTGCACGCGCGCGGCAAGCGGACGGGATCGGCCTCCTCGATCAAGGCGCCACCCGCCGCCGTAATCGCCCCTGTCAGCGCCACAGGCGTCAGATCGGCGTCCACCATAACGCGGCCCTTGGCGCTGGCAATGGCGTGCAGACGATCGGCGATATTCGATGGCGGCAATTGCGTCGCCAGCTGTGCCAGATAGGCCTCGGCCTCGATACCGGTCTTGCGTTTGTCGAGAAAAATATCAGCCTTGCCATCCGCATAGATGATGGCGCGGGCAAGCGGATGCGGCGTGTGCGGCACATCGTTGCCGCGAATATTGAAAATCCAGGCAATGGAAGACGGATCTGTCACCAGCAGGGCATCGGCTCCCTTTGCCGACACCGTCTCTGCCAGCGAGGCGATCTTTTCCTTCGCCAGCTTGCCGGTGAAGGCTTCCGGCTGAATGACGACGGGCTCCAACGGTTCTGACGGGCGGTCGCGCCACAGCGCATCGAGCGGGTTGTTTTCGAGCAGGACGACGGAACCGCCCTTCCCCGCAAGCGCCTTTTCCAGCCGCTTCAATTCAGCGCCGGTATGCAGCCATGGATCGATCCCGAGCCGAAAGCCCGCAGCCCCGTGCTCCGACAACCAGACGGAAGGCGGGGCACCGACCAGATCACCACCGCTGAACACCGATTGATCGACCTGCGACTTCAACTGCGTGGTATAGCGACCATCGACAAACACCACCGCCTCTGCGCGCGTTACCAGCGCAATGCCGGCAGAGCCGGTAAATCCGGTCAGCCATGACAGACGCTCAGATGATTCAGGTACATATTCGCCCTGATATTCATCGGCACGCGGCACCAGGAAACCATCGATACCAAGGGCGTCGAAACTGGCACGCAGCGCCTCGACGCGGGCCTTGCCGAATTGCGGCGCGGATTTGTTTTCGAAGGTCTGGAACATGGGCATCTTTCGGGAACTGTCATGAGGAAAGCGGTCGGTAACGCCGTCAAATCATTGGCGCGCAACGACAATGCCATGCCGGCAAACCCGGTTTCAAGCCATATGTGCCATCAACCATTACGACAGGCACGCGCGCTGCCATTTACCCCAAAGGCTGAGACAAGACGCCGCTAAATTGAGCAATTTTCCCAAAATAAGTAATATTGAAAAGCCGCAGACATGCGAAAAACGCATATCTACCTTGAAGCAAGACCCCTAACCAAACAAAAACACATCGCTTATCTTCAAGCCAACACAGCGAGAGACACACTCTCCTGGCAAACAAGGATTTGAAGCAATGGCAAAATCTTTCCTCCGCACCGCTTTCGATCGCGTCATTGAAGCACGCGAGCGTCAGGTCAGCCGTCATGTCAACGCAGCCCTGCTCAACCTCGACGACAAGTCGCTCGAAGCGCTCGGCATGAACCGCGCCGAACTTCGCCGCACCGCAAAGTCCAGCTACGTATTCTGATCACTTCGGGCGCGGCGATCCTCCCTCCACCGCGCAGGAACAGGAATACGTCGACCCGCTTGAGCGATTCTCCTCCAATATGCTCGCGGGTTTTCAGGCGGCGCGAAAGCGCCGCCTTTTCTTTGTCCGGAAACGGATGCTGCTAAAGCGTCAGTCCTTGCGCAGATGCAGCGTGACCCAGCCATTGCGCCAGATGGTGCGGACGTGGGAGAGCCGCGCGCCATTATAGGCCGCAAGCACCTTCCAGCGCTGCGATGCGAGAATTCCCGACAGGATGACGGTGCCGCCGGGCGCCAGATGCGTGACAAGCTGCGGCGCCATCTTGATGAGCGGCCGCGCCAGAATATTGGCGATGATGAGATCGAACGGGCCGTATTTGCGGAAAGCGTCGGAGTGGAAACCCGGAGCGGTTTCAAGTGCCAGCCCGGAGACGATGCCGTTCAGCCGCACATTCTCTCTGGCCACGCGCACCGCGATGGGGTCAATGTCCGTTGCGAGTACCGGAATATGGCGCATCTTGCGCACGGCAATTGCCAATACACCGCTGCCGGTGCCGAGATCGAGCGCATTGCGCACGGTCCGCGCCCGCAGAACATCCTCGATCATCTCAAGGCAGCCCGCTGTCGTGCCATGATGGCCGGTGCCGAAAGCCTGACCGGCCTCGATCTCGATGGCCAGATCGTTGGGCTTGATCTTATCGCGATCATGCGCGCCGTGAACGATGAAGCGCCCTGCCCGTACCGGTTTCAGCCCCTCGAGCGACTTGGCGATCCAGTCGATGTCGGGAACGATCTCCTTTTCGATGGCGAGGCCGGGAAAGGCGGGAGCCAGCAAGGTGTCGATGCGCTCGCGGAATTCGTCTTCATGCTCGGCCATCAGGTAAACCGAAGCTTCCCAGATGTCGCGTTTCTCATCCACCTCGGTGGTGGCGATCGCGACATCCTCCTCGCCGAAATAGTCCGACATGAGATCGAGGATTTCACCGGCCTTGATTTCGGTCGTGGTGACGTAAAGTCGGATTTCGCTCACGGCAGGCTGCTTTCTCTAGCTAAGGTTCTTAAGGCTTGCATTTGCCACAAAACCTCCGCCAGTCCAATAAGCCAGGCACAATTATGCCGTCTCGTTCACCCCTTCAGCAGATTCTGGAGCTTCTGCTCGGCAACATCGGGGTTCTCGCCATAGGCGATGGTGCCGGAAAAACGACCATTGGCGTCAAGCAGGATGACGGAAGCCGTGTGATCCATGGTGTAGTCACCATTCGGATCCTTGTCATCGACCGGCACCTTCTTGGCATAGATGCGATAGCCTTTCAGCGTTTCGGCAATCTTGTCGGCCGGACCGGTGATGCCGGTGATCCGTTTCGAGACGTTGGAGACATATTGCTGCATGAGCTCAGGCGTATCGCGCTCGGGGTCTACGGATACGAAATAGGCCTGCAGCTTGTCGCCGGCTGGGTCTACCTTCTCCATCCAGCCGTTCAGCTCGAACAACGTCGTTGGGCAGACTTCCGGGCAATGGGTGAAACCGAAAAAGAGCGCTGTGGGCTTGCCCTGAAACGCCTTTTCGGTGATCGGCTGACCGTTCTGCGCCGTGAGTTCGAACGGCACGCCATAGGCCGTTTCCACCATTTCCTCACGGGTCTTCGTCATTTCGAGCGTCAACCAGCTGACGACGCCGACAAGAACGACCACCACGGCCCACAATACGATGCGAATATTTCTCATTGTCCTAATCCTACCCCCGAAGGCCGGCCGCATGACGTGGGCCTCCATCGTCTGATAACGAACAGCGGTGGCGACGGCAAATCAACTGGGCGTATTTGCGTAAACCGCGCTGATTTGTCACAAAGCCGGGACGGGACGGCAGATTACAGACACCAGGCGATGCCGCTTTGCACGGCGGAGAGGAAAATATCCGTGCCGTGTCGCACCCAGCCATCAAAGGCAAGAAGCACGACGGCAAGCGAGGCCGCTACCGCAAGGCTTGCAAGAATAAACTTCAGCGGATTGGCAACGAGTGCGTTCATGCGTCTGTTATAACCTGTTTGCACCGGCACGAAAACCGCCAAAATACTGGGTTTTGCGAGCGCGGCACCGCCAATTGTTAGGGAAAGTTTAAAATCTTGCTGTGCAATATGGCCATAGCGGTTTTTAAGTTCCGACATGATGTCTCCCGGTCCATTCCGGCCACCGCATAAAGCTCAATCATGCATGGGCCTGCCTAAGAGCCGCCAGAGGAAACCTGCCGTCATGTCCAACGCCATCAAGCAATCCGGCGCATATCTCGAAATCGTTTCCTTCCATCTCGGCGGTCAGGAATTCTGCATCGACATCATGGCGATCCGCGAAATCCGAGGC
This sequence comes from Agrobacterium sp. K11, assembly GCF_059429395.1. Taxonomy (NCBI): domain Bacteria; kingdom Pseudomonadati; phylum Pseudomonadota; class Alphaproteobacteria; order Hyphomicrobiales; family Rhizobiaceae; genus Agrobacterium; species Agrobacterium sp. K11. The sequence continues at coordinate 154,313 of NZ_JCAHRB010000004.1, forward strand.
TGGGCGCCGGTTACCCCGATGCCGCACACGCCGCCTTATGTTCTCGGCCTCATCAACCTGCGCGGCGCCGTCATCCCCGTCATCGACATGGCAGGCCGCCTCGGCATGAAAATGACCGAACCTTCCGAGCGCTCCGCCATCATCGTCACCGATATCGGCGGCAAGCTGGTCGGACTTCTGGTAGAACAAGTCTCCGACATGATGACCATCCGCTCCGAAGACCTGCAGCCGGCGCCCGACATCATTCCCGAAGAACAGCGCAACTTCTGCCGCGGCATCGTGGCGCTGGAAAAGAGCATGGTGTGCTTCCTCAACCTCGACACCGTGATTGCCGACGAGCTGGCGCGCGAAGCGGCTTAATAGAGCCGGTGAGGTTTTGATAATATAACGCGCAGGTTCCACAGCTTGCCCTGAGGGGCACGGCAGGGTCGGAAACCTCTCCTCCGTCATGCTCGGGCCTGTCCCGAGCATCTACAACCTATCGATTTTACGATACGTGATTTAATCCTCGGGACAGGCCCGAGGATGACGTCGCGGGTGAATTATGGTGTCAGCAGTACCAAGGGCAAAGCCTCAAGGCTTGCCCTTTTCCCACGTCACCTGCTGGTTGTAGAGCGGTACCGTCGAAATCGCCATCTTGGCCGAGCCATCCTTCAGCTCGCGCGCATGGACCAGATAGATCAGCGTGTCATTCGCCTTGTCGTAAACGCGACTGACGACCAGCTTCTTCCACACCAGCGACATGCCCTGCCGGAAAACCTCTTCACCGCCCTTCGACAGATCGATATCACCGATTTCGACCGGTCCCGTCTGGCTGCACGAAATGGCGTTGTTGGAAGGGTCCTCAAACCAATTGCCATTTTTCAGCCGGTCGATGACGCCACGATCGAAATAAGTGACATGGCAGGTCACGCCCTTGATCTTGGGATCGGCAATCGCCTCGATGACGATATCGTTGCCGATCCAATCGACACCGACCTTACCGACGACCTCCGAATGCGCAACCGTCACCGGAAACAACACCAGAAAGCCTGCAAACAAACCCGAGAGCGTTTTCATCGTCATCGCATGTTCTCCGTTATGCTACTTCAGACATAGGTGTGGGGAACGGTTACGCAACCCGCGAGACAACACGTTTTTTCATGCTGCAAGGCTGATAGCCCGTGGAAGTGAGACGGCCGGCAACCATGCCGATCTTTTCCGGCAGGTCGCGGATATGGTCAACGCGCAACGCCCTGGCCGCCGCAATCGATGCCGCAGCGCAGACGACAGCATCTTCGGCGGCGTTATGGTGCACGAAACGCAACTGAAGGTGATGGGCAATCACATTCAGCTTGTGCGACGCCAGCTGCGGCCAGACATGGCGGGCAATCTTGACGCTGCACAGATAGGAAAGATCAGGATAGGACTGCCGGTATTTATCGAAGGAAGCCCGCATGACGCTGAAATCGAAGGCGGCATTGTGGGCAATCATCGTGGCGCCGTGGAAATCGTCGATGAATTCCTCCATCACATCAGGGAATTCCGGCGCATCCTCTACATCGGCAGGGCGAATACCGTGCACGGCAATATTGAAGGGCGAGAACCGCATGTCCTTCGGCCGGATGAGCCGTTCCTCGACGCGAACGATCTCACCGTCTTCTATCCACGCAAGCCCGATGGAGCAGGCGCTACCCCGTTCCTCATTGGCGGTCTCGAAATCGATGGCGATGGTTTTCAAGAGTGATTCCCGTTGTTTCATTCCGGCATAGACCGGATTGGCGTCAAAGAGAACCGGCTTCGGTAGATCCCGCTTCCGCAAGCATCCAGTCAAGCAGCCTCACAAGATCGGGATTATCAAGCATGCGCCGTGGATAAACCAGGAAATAGGCAAGCGTGCTGGCAATGTCCGTGCCGAAGGGAGCTATCAGCGCTCCCTCGGCAAGTTCGCGGGAAACAAGCGATCGCCGCGTCAGCGCAACACCATGCCCGGCCTTGGCCGCATCCAGCGCGCCGTTGCTGTCGATGAACACGGTGCCCCCGGAAGCATCGACCTCTGTAGCGCCCGCCGTTTCCGGCCAGCGCCGCCACTCGTTGCGGTTTTCATCGTGCAGAAGCGGCACGCATTTCAGATCACCGGCCACCCGAAGCGGGCCATATTTTTCAAAGAGTTGTGGTGAGCAGACCGGCAAGGTGCTGTCGTCTATGAATCGGATGCTTTCCAACCCTTCATAGCGACCAAAACCGTGACGCACGGCCAGATCGACATCGTCCCTTGAGAAATCCACCAGCCGGTTCGTCACGCTGATACGAACATCCACTTGCGGATGTTGTTGCTGAAAGCCGGGCAATCTCGGCATCAGCCATTGCACCGCAAAAGTTGGCGTGCAGCTTAACGTTAAGACCGTAATCTCTGATCGCGCCGTCAGTTCCGCCGTCGCCTCGCGCATCATCCGGAATGCGGTGCGAAGGGAACCGTAATACCGCTCCCCTTCCCTCGTCAGCTGGATGCTGCGCGGCTTGCGGACAAACAGCTGCACGCCAAGGCGGGCTTCCAGCTCCCGGATTTGCAGGCTGACCGCGCCGGGGGTGACGTTTAACTCGTTGGAGGCAAGCGTGACACTGCGGTAGCGCGCCGCAGCCTCAAAGGCCTGCAATCCTTTCAAGGAAGGGAGTTCTGCAACCATGGTTTAGCTGAGCTCAATTATCCGACGAGAAACTATCGTTTGAAAACAACATAATATGAGGAGTAAATAGATGCAACGGGCGCGGACGGAACCAAGATTGCCAGACGACTGATTGAGGTAAACTCAACCGATATCGGGTGGCTGAACGTGGCGTTCTCTGTGACTATTTCAATTTTCCAGCGGTGGGAGAGACGAAGGTGGCAATACAAAAACAGATGGATGCCAGCGAATGGGGGATGCTTGTGGCGCTCTCGCTGCTGTGGGGCGGATCGTTCTTTTTCATCGGCATTGCCGTCAAGGAACTGCCGCCGGTCACCATCGTCACGCTGCGTGTCAGCCTCGCTGCCACGGCACTGCTGATCGTCTGCCGCATCATGGGCCTTCATCTGCCACGGCAATGGGCCGTATGGCGCGCCTTTTTCGGCATGGGCCTGCTCAACAACATCATTCCCTTCTGCCTGATCGTCTGGGGCCAGACCCATATTGCCAGCGGGTTGGCCTCGATCCTCAATGCGACGACGCCGCTCTTTACCGTCATCGTCGCCCATTTCCTCACAGCCGACGAGAAGATGACGGGCAACAAGCTGGCGGGTGTTCTCATCGGTTTTGCCGGCGTGGCGACGATGATCGGCCCGGCAGCCTTTGGCGGTGCGATCTCCGGCCTCTGGGGTCAGATTGCCATTCTCGGCGCAGCTATCTCCTATTCTTTCGCGGGCATATTCGGCCGCCGCTTCAAGGCCATGGGCGTGCCGCCACTGATGACCGCCACCGGCCAGATATCGTCCTCGACACTGATGCTGATCCCCGCCGCGCTCCTCATTGACAAGCCTTGGACGCTTGCCATGCCGAGCCTCGGCACCTGGGGCGCACTCATCGGTATCGCGCTCTTGTCCACGGCCTTGGCCTACCTCATCTTCTTTCGCATCCTTGCAACTGCCGGCGCTACCAATCTCGCGCTCGTCACCTTCCTCATTCCCGTCAGCGCCATCCTTCTCGGTTCGCTCATTCTCGGAGAACAGCTGGAAATCAAGCACTTCGCTGGAATGGCGATGATTGCCGCCGGCCTTGCCGCGATTGACGGCAGGCTGCCGGCAAAACTAAGAGATTTCCTGCGCAAGGCCCCCGCTTGACAGTGACAGTTCGTAAAAGCATTCTCGCCATCATGATCGCTATCAAGACGACGACCACCCGCCATATGACGATGACCGGTCAACCGGCAGGGAAAGGCATGTCCGCGCACTGAGCGATCAACATCCACCCCTGCCGATAAGAGCAGGGGTGTCACGCCTGCTCCGAACGCGCCACAAGGAGACAGGCATGAACATGAAACCAGCGGATATTACAAACAAGCCATTTGATCTAAAGGACGTTGTCCTTCGCGCCACCCGGCTTGAAGACGTCGAAGCTTTGACGGAAATGCTCAACCTTCCCGGCGTCCGGCACGGCACCCTTCGGCAGCCTTTCCAGACGATTGAAAAGACGAGGAAATCGATAGAAAACCGAGCCCCTACCGACATTGTCATCGTCGCGGAGTGGCACGGAAAACTCGTTGGTAACGCCGGATTATATCGCAGAGCGGGCAGACAGTACCATGTCGCCGATCTTGCGATGTCCGTTCACGACGATTTCGTCGGAAAGGGCGTCGGTTCAAGGCTTCTGACGGCACTCATCGACGCGGCCGATAACTGGCATGATATCCGTCGCATCGAACTGAATGTCTTCACCGACAATCTCGCCGCCCTCCGGCTCTATGAGAAACTCGGTTTCGAACGCGAGGGCACCTTGCGCAACGATGCCTATCGCGACGGCAAATATGTGGATGCCTACGTCATGGCGCGTCTGCGCTGATGTTTCAGGCGGACAAATGATCGGCAATCACTTCCCGAATGGTCCGACGTGACCATTCGGCCAGTTTCTCATCACGTCCACGTTGAGCCTCAAGCGTGATCAACGCCTTCCACAGCGCCCAGCCGCGCCCGCGCTGCCATGTGGCATTGTCGAGATCCATCGCCAGGCGAAAGACGTTCCGGCTTTCGGCGTCGAGCACGTTCCATGCCAGAATGAGATCGGAAGATGGGTCTCCGACGCCGGAACTGCCGAAGTCTATGACGGCTGAGAGGCGGCCATCTCTCACCAGCAGATTGCCTTCGGCAATATCGCCATGCACCCAACCGCCCTGGCCCTGCCAGCTGCTCGAAAGAGCAAGCTGCCATATTTCCGTGGCCAGCCTCTGATCGACCTCATCGGCGAGGCGCAACGCCGCCGCCCTCGCCTCGCCGTCATAGACCGCAAGCGACCCACCGCGGTGGAAATTGTGCTCGCCCGCAAGCGGACCATCCGTCGCATCGATGCCCTGCAGGGATTTCAAAAACGCTGCTACGTCGACGGCTATTGTTGCGAGATCTATATGCCCAAGATGCCGGGCGAGAGGCTCGCCTTCAAGCCAGCCATAAACGGACCATGGAAACGGATAATCTTGTCCCGGCTCACCAATCGCCAATGGCTTTGGGATCGGAAGAGGCAAAAGAGGCGCAAGCTTCGGCAGCCAGCGATGCTCCTTCTCCACCTGTGCCACATAGCGGCCAGCGCTCGGCAGGCGAACGAGCATATCATCACCAAGGCGGAAGCTGCGATTATCCCAGCCGCTCAGTTCCACCGGCCTGACATCAAGCCCCGCCCATTGCGGAAACTGGCTCGCGATCAGAGCCCGCACCTGCTGCGCCGAGATAACGATGCGGTCATCCATGTCCCGTTCCCCGTTTCAGGATGAGACCCATAGCGGCGCAAAACAACGAGGCGATGACGGTGCTTCAGCCACCGATCAGCGCCAGCCACTCGTCCTCGTCCATGGTTTGAACGCCCAGCTCCGCCGCCTTGGCAAGCTTGGAACCTGCCCCCGGCCCGGCCACCAGAATATCCGTCTTCTTCGATACGGAACCGGCCACCTTGGCGCCCAGACTTTCCGCACGGGCCTTGGCCTCGTCGCGCGTGAATTTTTCCAGAGACCCTGTAAAGACCACCGTCTTGCCCGCTACCGGGCTGCCTTCGGTCGAGGGCTTCTCGGCCTCCTTCGGCCGCAGCTCCCGTATCAGCCGGTCGATGACATCGAGATTGCGCGGTTCCTTGTAGAATTCGATGATGGCGCGCGCCACGACCTCGCCGATGCCATCGATACTGTTGAGTTCGGCCCAGGCATCGCTCGCCGGGTCGGCTGCCGCCTTCATGGCTTCCTCGAAATGCTCATAGGTGCCATAGGAACGCGCCAGAAGCTTCGCCGTGGTTTCACCGACATGACGAATGCCGAGAGCGAAGATAAGCCGATGCAGATCGATCTCGCGGCGGGCATCGATGGCATCGAACAGTTTCTTGACGCTGACCTTGCCGAAGCCATCTATGTTTTCGAGCTTGGTAAGATGCGATGCCTCCTGACGCGCCTTCAGCGTGAAAATATCAGGCGCGGTCTTGATGGAGAGGGCCGGATCCTCGCTTTCGAAGAAGAAATCGATCTGCTTGGTACCCAACCCCTCGATATCGAAAGCATTGCGTGAGACGAAATGTTTCAGATGCTCGACCGCCTGCGCCCGGCAGACGAAACCGCCGGTGCAGCGCGTGACCGAATCGAGCTTGCCGGTCTTTTCATTGCGCTCCCGCACCGCATGGCTGCCGCACACAGGACATTTCTCCGGAAACGCATATTTCACCGCCTCAGCCGGGCGCTTCTCCAGAAGCACATCCAGCACCTGCGGAATGACATCGCCTGCACGCTGCACGATGACAGTATCGCCAATGCGGATATCATGATCCTCGGGCCGAATGCGCTCGCCGCTATTGCCGATACCCTCGATGTAATCGGCATTGTGTAGCGTCGCATTGGTGACGACGACGCCGCCGACGGTAATCGGGGTGAGGCGCGCAACCGGTGTCAGCGCGCCGGTGCGCCCTACCTGGATTTCAATGTTCTCGACCGTGGTGAAGGCCTGCTCGGCCGGAAACTTGTGTGCGGTGGCCCAGCGCGGGCTGCGCGAACGGAAACCCAGCCGTTCCTGAAGGTCAAGCCGGTCGACCTTGTAGACCACGCCGTCGATATCATAATCGAGATCGGGTCGCGCGACGCCGATTTCATTATAATGTTCAAGCAATTGTTCGGCAGAGGTGAATCGCTTCATCAGCGGATTGACCGGGAAACCCCATTCCCGGAATTTCTCGACGATACCATATTGCGTGTCGGCAATCCGCGTCGGCTGCCCGCCATTGGAAACCTCGCCAAGCGCATAGGCAAAGAACCGCAGCTTGCGTTTCGCCGTCACCTTGGCGTCAAGCTGGCGCAGCGAACCGGAGGCCGTGTTGCGCGGGTTCACATAGGTCTGCTTGCCATCGGCCTCCATCTGGGCATTGAGCGCCATGAAGTCGCTCTTGGCCATATAGACCTCGCCGCGCACCTCCACCACATCGGGTACATCGGCAGGCAGCTCGTTCGGAATTTCCTTGATGGTCTTGATATTGGCGGTGACGTTCTCGCCCGTCGTGCCGTCGCCACGTGTTGCTGCCGTCTTCAGCTTGCCGTTCTCGTAGCGGATGGACATGGAAAGTCCGTCGATCTTCGGCTCGGCGGTAAAGGCAATCGAATCATCCGGCAGGTGCCCGAGGAAGCGATAAACCGAACTGACGAAATCGCGCAGATCACCTTCAGAAAACGTATTGTCGAGTGACAGCATCGGCCGCGCATGCACGATGGGCGCGAAGGTGGGAAGCGGCGTGAAGCCGACTTTCTTCGAAGGGCTGTCGGCCCGCACCAGCGCCGGGAAAGCCGCCTCTATGGCATCGTTGCGCCGCTTCAGCGCATCGTAGTCCGCGTCCGAAATTTCCGGCGCGTCCTTGCCATGATAAAGCGCATCGTGGCGGGAAAGCTCGGCTGCCAGAAATGCCAGCTCGGAAGAGGCCTCAAGCTCGGTCAGGTTTTCGACGGGAATCTGGTCTTTCGACATGGAAGAAGCCTCACGGATGAATCTGCAATGCTTTTAGCGAATTATTGGCAAACGCAAAACCATCCTCGCTTTTCAACAGGCGGGAATCCGCTATTCTGAGCATCCGGATGAAACGGAAGCCGGAGCCCCCATGGAACTCACCACCCTCATTGCCTTTGCAGCAGCCTTCTTCGTGTTCGCGGCCAGCCCCGGCCCGGACAATATGACGATCGTCGCCCGCACAATCACCCATGGTGCCGCCTCCGGCCTCGCCTATGGGGCCGGAACCGTGGCAGGAATATTGATATTCCTCACGCTTGCAGCCTTCGGCCTGTCGATCCTCGCCGCCGAAATGGGAACGGTGATGGCGGTGCTGCGCTATGGCGGCGCGGCCTATCTCATCTGGATGGGCTTAAAACTCTGGACAGCGGAACCTGTGGTTCCCGATCTGCAATCCTTGAATGGCCGACATAGCCTTCTTTCGATATTCGCCACGGGAACCGCGCTCAATCTCGGAAATCCGAAAATGCCGCTCTTTTACGTGGCATTGTTACCGAACGTTGTCGGCGCCTCGCTGACGGTCGATCACCTTCTGGCGCTGGCATCCGTCATCGTCGTGGTGGAGGCGGTTGTGATCGGCGCTCATGTGGTTCTGGCTGTGCGGGCAAGAAAGCTGCTGCGTGAGCCAAGAATCGTCCGCAGGGTGAACCGGGCTGCGGGCGGCGTCATGATCGGCTCCGGCGTGGCGGTTGCCGTCAGCCGTTAATCCTTGGCGGCAAGCAGGCGGGCGGCGGCAGCCCTCGCCTCATCGGTCACCGAGGCACCGGCAAGCATGCGGGCGATTTCTTCGGTGCGATGTTTCGGCTCCATGGTAGCGACACGCGTGGCGATGCGCTCGGTGCCGTCGCCGGAGGGGCCTTTGGAAATGAGAAGATGTGTGGCCGCCCGCGCGGCCACCTGGGGCGCGTGGGTGACGGACAGAACCTGCACGGTTTTCGACAGACGACGCAGCCTCTGGCCAATGGCATCTGCCACAGCGCCGCCAACGCCCGTGTCGATTTCGTCGAACACCAGTGTCGGTGCCGAACCACGATCCGCCAGCGCGACTTTAAGCGCCAGCAGGAAACGGGACAATTCGCCACCAGAAGCGACTTTCATGATCGGGCCGGGCCGCGTTCCAGGATTGGTCTGAACGTGGAATTCCACGATGTCGATACCGTCAGCCGTCGCTTGCTCCGGGTCGGAGCTGACTTCGACGGTAAAACGTGCCCGCTCCAGCTTGAGCGCCGGAAGCTCCGCCATGACAGCTTCGGAAAGCGCGTTCGCCGCATTGTGGCGTTTTTCGGAAAGCGATTTGGCCGCGTGGTCGAACTCGGCTTTCACAACGCCGAGGTTGGCTTCAAGTTTGCCGAGCTTTTCTTCGCCCGCATCGAGGTCGGCAAGATCCGCGACCATTTTTTCCGCAAGCGCCGGCAGATCAGGCACCGCGACATTATATTTGCGTCCGGCGGCGCGTAGCGCAAACAGCCGTTCCTCCACCCGCTCCAGCTCGCGTGGATCGAACTCGGTGCGGCGAAGTGCGGCCTCCACTTCCATCTGCGCGTTGGAAAGGCTGTCGAGCGCGGCATCCAGCAATTGCACGGTGTCTTCCAGCAATCCCGGCGCCTCGTGGCTCTTGCGTTCCAGGCGCCGCATCATGGATGCGATCATGGGCACTGGCGAGGCGTTGCCGTTCAGGAACTCGCTCGCTTCGGCGATATCACCGGCAATACGTTCGGATTTCTGCATCACCGCCCGACGTTCGGCAAGCTCCTCCTCCTCGCCGTCGCGCGGCGAGAGCACCTCAAGCTCCTCGACGGAGGAACGCAGATAGTCCGCCTCTCGGGCAGCAGCCTCAACCTTGGCGCGATGGGTTTTCAATGCCCGCTCGGCGTCCTTCCATGTGCGGTAGAAACCCTGAACGGCACGGGCATCGTCGCTCAGCCCGGCAAAAGCATCCAGCAGCGTACGGTGGGCATCGGTATCGACAAGGGCGCGGTCGTCGTGCTGGCCGTGAATTTCGACCAGTAGCTGCCCCAGCTGACGCATCATCTGCACGCTGATGGCCTGATCGTTGATATAGGCCTTGGTGCGTCCGTCTGCGGATTGAACCCGGCGGAAAATCAGGTCGCCATCGTCATCGAGGCCGTTTTCGCGCAGGAGATGCCGTGTGGGGTGGCTGTTCGGAACTTCGAAAGTGGCAGTGACCTGTCCCTTCTCTTCCCCGTGGCGCACCAGACCGCCATCGCCGCGGCCCCCGAGGGCCAGCGACAGGCTGTCAAGCAGAATGGATTTGCCCGCGCCCGTCTCACCCGTCAACACGGAAAGGCCCGCCTCAAAGCCGAGGTCGAGCCTTTCAATCAGAACGATGTCACGAATCGAGAGCTGGACCAGCATGGCCTATGCCCTGTCTCAGGCGCCGATAAGCTTCTTGCCGGCGCGCGAAATCCAGGACCCCTTGTTTTCACGCGGCTCCAACCCACCGCCCTTCAGCAGCTTGTAGGAATCCGCATACCATTGGCTGTCGGGATAGTTGTTGCCGAGAACGGCGGCAGCAGTCTGCGCCTCGTCGGAAAGACCCATCGCATAATAGGATTCCGTCAGACGGGCCAGCGCTTCCTCGATCTGGTTGGTGTTCTGGTATTGCTCGACGACGATACGGAAACGCGAAACGGCGGCGAGATATTCCTTGCGCTCAAGGTAATAACGGCCGACCTGCATTTCGCGGCCGGCGAGCTGGTCGCGGGCGAAACGGATCTTGGCCTGCGCGTCGGCGACATATTCCGAATCAGGGTAGTCGTTGACCACCTTGCTCATCGCCTCGACCGTGCGCTGCGCGGCGCGCTGGTCCTGCGTCACGTCGGAAATCTGCTTCGAATAGGCAAGACCGATCATGTACTGAACGTACGCGGCATCCTTGGAGCGCGGATACTGGCGCAGGAAGCGGCTGCCCGACGCGATGGCCACGTCGTTCTTGTTGGTGCGAGTGGCGATGAAGGTCTGCATCACAAGCGCCTTCTGGCCCCATTCGGTGAAGGGATATTGCTTGTCGATCGCCTCGAACTTGCGTGAGGCTTCCGTCATGTTGCCGGCGTTCATGTTTGCAAGCCCCTGCTTGTACAGAACGTCTGGCGGATCGGTCTCGACGCCGAGCTTGGTAATGTCGATATCCGGATCGGACTGGCAGGCCGTGACGGCAACACTCGCACCGACCAACATCAACGAAACGGCGATCCCCCGCATCGTACCCTTCATTGCACCAGACCCTACATGCTTCATTCGACAGTTCCCACTTCCCGCGCAAATACATAAGCATCGGCTTTGCACTGGCGTTTCTAGCCATAAAAGCATCTGCAGGGCAACGCAATGATGATGCATTAACGCATTTTTATGGCATCGGCCCATGCAATCGCATGAATATCAGGCGGTATGACAAAACATCCCGCCCCTCATCGTGAAAAAGCCGCCCCGAAACGGAGCGGCTTTTCCTGTCAATCAATAGCCTGCAAACAAACTCAAGCGGACCAGGGTGCAAATTCCGGCATGTTGACCGGGACGAATTCGCGGGCACGTACCTGGTTGCGGGCGGCCGGAGCCTCCACGATCTCATAGGCCGAGCGGTCGCTCAGCAAAGCCTTCAGCGCGTTGGCATTGACCTTGTGGCCGCCGCGATAGGAGCGATAGCAACCGATGAACTGCGCACCGGCAAGTGCCAGGTCGCCCACGGCGTCCAGCGTCTTATGGCGAACGAATTCGTCCTTGGCATAACGCAGGCCTTCCATGTTGATGACGCTGTTGTCGTCGGAGATGACAACAGAGTTTTCAAGCGAGGAGCCGAGTGCGTAACCAGCAGCCCACAGGCGCTCCACGTCACGCATGAAGCCGAAGGTGCGGGCGCGCGAAAGCTCGTTCTTGAACGTATCCGCCGTCAGGTCGCCCTTCCAGGACTGCTTGCCGATCAGTGGCGTGTCGAAATCGATATCGACCTCGAACCGCGTGCCGTCGTAAGGGCGGAATTCCGCCCAGGACGCACCCGAATCGATGCGCACCGGCTTGATGACGCGGATATAGCGGCGCTTCACACCAAGGTTCTTGATGCCAGCCGATTCGATCGCATCGATAAATGGCGCAGAGCTGCCGTCCATGATCGGCACTTCCGGACCGTCGACCTCAACGACGAGGTTATCTAGGCCCATGGCGTAGATGGCGGCCATGACGTGCTCGACCGTTGCCACTGACTGGGATAGCGAGCGGCCGAGCACGGTGCACAGATCGGTATTGCCGACGTTGGAAGACACCGCCTTCAACTCGGTTACGCTGCCATTTTCATGAAGGCGCTGAAACACGATGCCCGTTCCTGCTTCTGCGGGCTGGAACGTCATCGAAGCCGGATTGCCGGAATGCACGCCAATGCCCTTGAGCTGAACAGCATTTGCGATAGTCGTCTGAAATCCGAGCAATCCGATAGTCATGCGTATATGCCTTGTTTTGAAAACCGCGCCGTATATTCAGCGCCGTTCAAGTTTTTCAAGCCGGTTTCAACAACCGGCAAGGTCAATGTTTTCCCTTACCCAGCCTCATACATACGCACATGAAAGTGCCAGGACAAATCACTGTTCGTTTCGGATTGTTACACGCACAAGCCATTGAAAAGATGAATTAATTTACTGTTAATAACGCACAATAAAACAAAACGCCCGGGTCGTGTGACCCGGGCGTTTGGAGAGGCGAACGGAATCGCTGTTAGTTGGACTGGCGACGCAGGAACGCCGGAATTTCCAGCTGGTCGTCGTCATGGTGGCTTGCCGAAGAAGGCGTCGCACGACCGTGATCGTCAAGCTGGCCACGACGCGGAGCGTAGAGGCTGGCTTCCGGCGAAAGTGCGCGGCGCTGCTGCGGCGCCATGCTCGGCGCATCCATCATCTCGGAAGGAACTTCTTCCTCTTCGCGTCGGCCAAGCGAGTTGGTGATGCGCTTCAGAAGACCCATCGGGCCACGCTCTTCCTGGGCTGCAGGAGCTGCGTGGGCACGGTGATCCATCTCGGCCTTCACGACCGGCGGAAAGTCCTCGACCTTCGGCATGCGGACAGGCTCGGGCTGGCGGGCAACAGGAGCCTGCTCCTGATAGACCGGAGCCTGCGGCTGCTGCAGACGCGGAGCGGCAACCTGTTCCGGCGCGTGATAGACCGGTGCCGGGGCAACAGGTGCCGGAGCAGCCTGCTGAACCGGCTGGGCCGGACGGAGAGCTGCCGGTGCTTCAGCCGGAGCGGATGCAAACAGCTTGCTCTGCGGACGGAAATCCTGAGAAGGCTGCTGGTGTGCTGCGAAACCAAGTTCACGTTCCATTTCGGCTTCCGCCGAACGGATGGTCTGGGCGATCTGGTCTACGGTCTTTGGTGCCTGCGATACTGCTTGTGCAGGCTGAACTGCGGCCGGAGCGGGAGCAACGGCCGCGGAAGGACGGATAAGCGGCTTGGCGGCTGCGGCGCGCATATCGGCAATGTTCTGTTCGCCAACGCCCGCAACGCGGTCGATGCCGGTCGCGACGACGGAGACGCGGATGAGACCTTCAAGTGCCTCGTCGAAGGTTGCGCCGAGGATGATGTTCGCATCCGGATCGACTTCTTCGCGAATACGGGTAGCCGCTTCGTCGACTTCGAACAGGGTAAGATCGCGACCGCCGGTGATGGAGATCAGGAGGCCCTGTGCGCCCTTCATCGAGGTTTCGTCGAGCAGCGGGTTGGCGATTGCCGCTTCCGCAGCCTGCATCGCACGGCCCGGACCGGAAGCTTCGCCAGTACCCATCATTGCGCGGCCCATTTCACGCATGACCGAGCGAACGTCAGCGAAGTCGAGGTTGATGAGACCTTCCTTCACCATCAGATCGGTAATGCAGGCAACGCCGGAATAGAGAACCTGGTCAGCCATGGCGAAGGCATCGGCAAAGGTCGTCTTGTCGTTGGCAATGCGGAAGAGGTTCTGGTTCGGAATGACGATCAGCGTATCGACGGACTTCTGCAGTTCCTCGATGCCCTGTTCGGCAAGACGCATGCGGCGACCGCCTTCGAAATGGAAAGGCTTGGTAACGACGCCGACCGTCAGGATGCCCTTGTTGCGGGCAGCCTGTGCAACGACAGGTGCAGCACCGGTGCCTGTACCACCACCCATGCCGGCAGTGACGAAGCACATGTGGGTGCCGTTCAGGTGATCGATGATCTCATCGATGCATTCTTCAGCGGCGGCGCGTCCGACTTCCGGCTGGGAACCGGCACCGAGACCCTCGGTGACGTTGACGCCGAGCTGGATGACCCGGTCTGCCTTCGTCATGGTCAGAGCCTGTGCATCCGTGTTGGCGACGACGAAATCGACACCCTGGAGGCCAGCCGTGATCATGTTGTTGACAGCGTTACCGCCACCGCCGCCGACACCGAAAACAGTGATGCGTGGCTTCAGCTCGGTGATATCAGGCTTTTGCAGCTGTATCGTCATTTTACCATTCCTTCTTTCTCTGGCCGCATCGCCCCGCTGGCCGATTCTTGAAAACTCAACTTGGAAACCTCAGGCTCACGCCACGAGGCCACTCAGAAACTCTCTTTCAGCCATTGCCCTACCCGGGCTATCCGGCCGCTACCCGTACCAAACGGCGAGAACATTCCGCCTTGCGCCGCATGAATTTCGATGTCCGCCACCTGCGGATAAATCATCAGTCCGCATGCGGTTGAAAATGCCGGTCCCTTTGCCGCAACCGGAAGACCCGCAACCCCCATGGGGCGGCCGATACGAACGTTGCGGGCAAGAATGCGCCGTGCCGTTTCCGGCAGCCCCGTCAGCTGGCTCGCGCCGCCCGTCAGGACAACACGTTTGCCGACGATGGGGCTGAAGCCGGACTTCTGGATACGATCACGGATCAATTCCAGCGTCTCTTCGATACGCGCCCGCACGATGCGGGTAACAAGTGCCCTTGAAACTTGCGATGGTTGATCGCGATCATCTTCGCCAATCGGCGGGATCGAAATCATGTCGCGCTCATCCGCGCCATTCAGCAAAGCCGAACCATGCACCACCTTCAGTCTCTCCGCATCTTCGATTCGTGTCGAGAGGCCTCGTGCAAGATCTGTCGTAACGTGATGACCGCCAAGGCCGATCGCGTCGGTATGAATGAGACGGCCTTCGGCGAAAACCGAGATCGTCGTGGTGCCGCCGCCCATGTCGATGGCTGCACAGCCAAGCTCGACCTCGTCATCGACCAATGCCGCAAGACCGCTGGCATAGGGCGTTGCCACCATGCCCTCGACCGAGAGATGCGCGCGATTGACGCAAAGCTCGAGGTTCTTCAGCGCCGTGCGTTCGACAGTCACCACATGCATGTCGACACCGAGAAGATCGCCATACATCGACAGCGGATCACGAATGCCGCGCTCGCCATCCAGCGAATAGCCTGTCGGCAGCGAATGCAGGATCGCCCGGTCCTGACGCATAGACTGCTGGCTCGCCGCCACCAGAACCTTGCGCAGGTCGCTTGCTTCCACTTCCTGTCCGCCGAGATCGATGCTCGCGGTATAGATGTCGCTTGCCAGCCTGCCGGCGGAAACATTGACGATCAGGCTGTCGACGGTCAGGCCCGCCATGCGCTCGGCCGCATCCACCGAAAGACGGATCACGCCTTCGAGCGCGTCAAGATCGGCGATCACGCCGGATTTCACACCGCGCGAGCGCTGGTGACCAATGCCGATGATTTCCACCTTGTGGGTGCGACCCGGCAGGATTTCGCTTTCCTGGCGCGGCGTCAGCCGTCCGATCATGCAAACGACCTTGGTCGAGCCGATGTCGAGCACCGAGACGATGTGGCTGCGCTTGGAAGACAGCGGCTTCAGGCGAGGCAGGCCGAAATGGGAAGAACCAAAAAAGCTCATGTGTTCTTCTCCGCTTTCTTGAGTGCCTTCGTGCGTGCATCTACCGCCGTCTGGCGGCGCTCTGCTGCGCCTTCGGTCAACTGGATCGTGGTGCGGTCCGTCAGACGCAGATCGACGGCAGCGACATCACGCGACAGAACCTTTTCCTCGAGATCGAGCCGTGCCAGCAATTGCAGTGCCTGCGGCAGGTTCTCTTCCGGCAGCTTGACGACGATGCCGTTGTCGAGATGCAGATCCCAGCGGCGGCCGGCAATGCGAACATAGGCGCGAACGCGGTTGCGAATTTCCGGCCAATCGGCCAGTTGCGCGACGAAACCGGCAGCACCCGTTTCCGCGTCACGTCCGACGAAAAGCGGCAGGGCGGCAAATTTATTGTCACGCAGCGGCGCGATCACGCTGCCGCTTTTTTCGATCAGCGACAGTTCCGTGCCATGCTGCCAGATGCCGAAAGCTTCACGCTCCTTCAGGCGAACCTCAACCGTCTTCGGATAGACCTTGCGGATATCGACATCTTCGACCCAGGGAAGCTGGACGAGCTTGCGGCGTGCCGCATCAATATCAAGCGCAATCAGGGAGGTGCTGCCGTCAAGGCCGAGAAGCTGGAAGACTTCGATTTCCGATGTCTGCAAATTGCCGGATACCTTGACGTCCTCAACCGCAAAACCGGCGGCCGAGGTCGTGGTCTGGGTGACGATATTCGTATGTCCGCCAAGCGACATGCCGTAAAGCCCGATCACCGCGTAAAAGGCAACAGCCGAAATCGTGCCGGTATGGGCGGGAATGTGGATGCGTCCGGTCGCAAGGCTGACACCGAAACGCACGAAACGACGCAGCGGACGCGGCAGCACCCTGCGATCGTCGGCATTTGCCGTCGCCACGAATTGCTCGCGCTTTTTTGCCGTCGACTTTTTGCCGGTCACCGCAAACACGAAGCGTCCTCCACCATCCAGCTGACAAGGTTACCAAAGGAGCGGCCAGCATGCGCCGCCATTTCCGGCACCAGGGAGGTCGGCGTCATGCCCGGCTGCGTATTCACTTCAAGCCAGATAACTTCGCCATCTTCTGAGAAGCGGTCGTCGTAACGAAAGTCTGAACGGCTTACGCCACGGCACCCGATCGCCCGATGCGCCATAACCGCCAGTGTTTGAATTTTTTGGTAAATTTTTGGTGAAATTTCTGCTGGAATGACATGCTTTGAGCCACCGGCTGCGTATTTAGCGTCATAATCATAGAAATTGTGACCCAGCGGCACCACTTCCGTCACACCTAGCGCCTCGCCGTCGAGCACGCCGCAGGTCAGTTCGCGACCATGGATGTAACGCTCGACCATGACCTGATCGCCGTAACGCCATTCGGACGAGGTAAGGATTTGCGGCGGATGCGACTGGTCTTCCTTGACGATCACCACACCGAAGCTCGAGCCTTCGCGCACCGGCTTCACGACGTAGGGCGGCGCAAGCGGATGTTCGCTGGTGAATTCGAACCGGTTCATGACGCGTTCGTCAGCCACCGGAATGCCAGCAGCCGCAGCCACTTTCTTGGCCTGCGCCTTGTCCATGGCAAGTGCAGAAGCGAGCACGCCGGAATGGGTATAGGGAATGGCGAGATATTCGAGAATGCCCTGAATGGTGCCGTCTTCACCGAAGGGGCCATGCAGCGCATTGAAGGCGACATCCGGGCGCAGCTCGCCGAGTACGGCGGCGATATCGCGCCCCACATCGACCCGGGTGACCTTGTACCCCTCGCCCTCAAGGGCGAGCGCGCAAGCGTTCCCGGACGAGAGGCTGACCGGCCGCTCCGACGAAAACCCACCCAAAAGAACAGCTACGTGCTTGCCGCCCATCGATACCTCTGACACCAAATCTCCGCTACGATCCGCACCGGAACCAACCGAATTTGACGAACGGTGATTCTGGCACATGATCCTTGAGATCAGTTAAACGCCATTAAGGTTAATGAATCGTTTACTTTCGTTAACCGCCGCGCCCAACATGCCAGTTCCATTAAAGAATCAGCATCGATCCGAATTACCTCCTTGGAATCAGAGAGTTGGACGGATTGCAACATGCAGGTTTTCAATGATCGGAAATAGAACGGGGGTGCCGCACACTTCTATCCCTGATAAAGACAAGGCGAAAACGTTAACGGATGACGCTTCTCCCCAGCGAAAATTATCTGACGTTTCAGCATTTTAAATCCTTCGCCTGAATCAGTCTCTCAATCTTGAGACTGCGTCCTCGCACACGCTGCGGTGCCTGTCGCACCAGCCGATCACATTGTCCGCATTATTTCTTTTTTAGCATTCCAAAAGAACAAAAATTGCGTTAACGCAGTCAATGCCTCCCAAGGCATGACATGCAATCATCCAAAAATGGGACCAAAACCATGACTGACGCGGTATCTCAGGTATCGCCGACAGCTGGCAATTCGAACGTTGTAAAGACAAATTCGCCTGCACGAGTTCTCACTGCCAGCCTGGTCGGCACGACCATCGAGTTTTTCGATTTTTACGTTTACGCCACGGCCGCAGTGCTCGTGTTTCCGACATTGTTCTTCCCGAACAATGATCCGATGACGGCACTTCTGGCATCCTTCGCCACCTTCTCCATCGCCTTTTTCGCCCGCCCGCTCGGCGCCGTCGTTTTCGGCCATTATGGTGACCGCGTCGGCCGTAAAGCTACGCTGGTCGCCGCTCTGCTGACCATGGGCGTATCGACGGTCGTGATCGGCCTTCTGCCGTCCTATGAGACAGCCGGTGTTCTGGCACCTCTGTTGCTGGCGCTTTGCCGCTTCGGTCAGGGCTTCGGTCTTGGCGGAGAATGGGGTGGCGCGGTCCTGCTGGCCACGGAAAACGCTCCTCCCGGCAAGCGCAGCTGGTACGGGATGTTTCCGCAGCTCGGCGCGCCCGTCGGTCTGTTCCTCTCCTCCGGCGTCTTCTGGATCCTGCTGCATTTCATGTCGCAGGAAGCGCTTCTGAGCTGGGGCTGGCGCATTCCCTTCGTCGCTTCGATCATCCTGATCGCGGTTGGCATGTGGGTTCGTCTGTCGATCACCGAAACGCCTGCCTTCCAGAAGGCGATCGAAAAGGAAGAACGTGTTGCCGTGCCGGTCGTGGAACTGTTCCGCAACCACAAGCGCAGCCTCGCGCTCGGCACTTTCGTGGCGCTGGCTACCTTCGTGCTGTTCTATATCGGTACCGCCTACCTGCTGTCCTACAACGTCAAGGTTCTGAAAATCCCGTTCCTCGACGCACTTGAAGTGCAGATCATGGGCTCCATCGTTTTCGGCATCTTCATCCCGATCGCCGGCAAGCTCGCTGAGCGCTTCGGCCGTCGCGAAATCCTGATCCTGACGACGGTGCTGATCGGCCTGTTCTCGTTCTTGCTGCCTACCCTGATGACAGGCGGCGAAGGCTCGATCTTCATCTTCGCGGCCCTTGCGATGACGCTGATGGGCATGACCTACGGCCTGATTGGAACGGCGCTTGCCGCCCCCTTCCCGACAAGGGTGCGCTACACCGGCTCGTCCATCACCTTCAACATGGCCGGCATCTTCGGCGCATCGCTGGCACCCTACATCGCCACATGGCTGCAGGTGAATTACGGCATGGGATATGTCGGATATTACCTCTGCGTATCCGCCCTCATCACGCTCGCCTGCATTCTTCTGTCCCGCAAGGATGAAGTCTGAGCGACAGGCCACTAAAAGATCGGGGCCGCGAAATTACCTTCGCGGCCTTTTTTCGTCTGTGATGATCCTTAGGCGATAATTTGACGGCCACCTTTCGCGCCCGACGAACAGATGCGATTACGCCCGCTACGTTTCGCCTCGTAGAGCGCCATATCCGCACTGTGCATGACCTTCTCGAAAATCTCCCTGTTCCCGCGCAAGGCCACACCTATCGAGATGGTGGTACTGATCTGCAAATCCTGAAAATGAACCGTTGTCGTCGCGATCTTCTCACGGACGCCTTCGCACAGTTCCAGGAACCGGTCCGGGGCAAGGGTGTGGACGACGACAAACTCTTCACCGCCCATCCGCGCCACATGAGCGGCTTCATCGAAACCTTCCCGAATTGTCTTGGCAACACTGGAGATAACCATGTCACCAGCCAAATGGCCATACCTGTCATTCACGGACTTAAAATGATCAATGTCGATAAATGCGACGCAATACGGCGTGCTCAGGTGAACGCAATTCGAATAAAGACCTAGCCGGTTGTGAAGACCTGTCAGAGCATCAGTCTGGCTGAGCTGCGCAAAACGCTCGTGTGACTGGATCAGTAACTGCATCTGCCTAGCATTGAGCCAGCAAATTAAAAAACCGACGGTGAAAGAGATTGTCGTACTAAGGACCAGGCCGATTGTGAGCCCATTGCTCAAGTCCGAGACCAGGTCCAACTGCGCCATCGTCAGGATCGCAACGACACAGATAACGGCGGCTATGGAAGCGATCAGGCAAGCCAATCGAAATGATGACTGTACCGGGTCAAGCCGACGCCATCCATCCGGTGTCGCCACGGTGAATGTCGTTATCGCGACGAGTTCGCTTAAAAAACGTGACAGCTGTCCGCTTACGCGATCGGCAATGAAAATGCTATAAATATCACCCAAGCAGTAGAGTGGCGCAACGCTGCCTCTCCCGTAATCTAAATACTGCTTATAGATAAAAACTATTGATCGACCGTTACCCGTCGCCAAGGGTGATATGAAACAAAAACTCCTGGCCGCTTGGTGCTGCCAGGAGAGATATGAAACGGCTAACGCAGTTGCTCATGGCAATCGCGAGGCATCGCAAATTTCAGGCGCCGAGGAAGGGCTCCACTTCACGACCCGGCATGAATAGCCCAAGCCGTTTGATTTCCCACTCCAGCCGAATGCCCGACTTCTCGAACACGCGCTTGCGAATGGTCTCGCCCAGATATTCCAGATCGTAACCGGTCGCATGGCCGGTATTGATCATGAAATTGCAATGCAGCGATGACATCTGCGCACCGCCGATGACCAGACCGCGACCGCCCGCTTCGTCGATCAGTTCCCAGGCGGAATGACCTTCGGGGTTCTTGAAGGTTGATCCACCGGTCTGTTCACGGATCGGCTGCACGGTTTCGCGGTGGTGACGCACGGCGTCCATATCGGCGCGGATCTTCGCGCGGTCTTCCGGATAACCCTCAAACAGGGCGCCGGTGAAGATCAGACCAGCATCGGCGCCGGAGTGGCGATAGCTGTAATCCATATCCGCATTGGAGAGCACATGCTGGTTGCCCTGACGGTCCACCGCATAAACCTCCACGACACGCTCACGCGTTTCACCGCCGTTGGCGCCCGCATTCATGCGCAGAGCGCCGCCGATGGAGCCGGGAATACCGTAATAGAAATGGAAACCGCCAATGCCATTATCCATGGCCATCGCGGCAATATGCTTGTCCGGGCAGATCGCGCCTGCCTTGATGCGGTTTTCACCCGAAAGCTCCACCGAGCCGAAACCTTTGGCGGAAAGACGGACGACGACACCTGGAATGCCGCCATCGCGCACCAGAAGGTTCGAGCCGACACCGACCACGGTCAACGGCACGTCCTCCGGAAGGATTTTCAGGAATGTAACCAGATCGTCGGTATCGTGCGGCTGGAACATGACTTCCGCAAGACCGCCGGCTCTGAACCACGTCACGCGGTCCATGGGCGCATCCGGTGTCAGACGTCCCCGCAATTCCTTTACCCCGTCGCCGAGCCTCCCCAGCAATTTAACCCCATCGACCTGTCTCATTCAGACTTTCCTGATATGCTCTTCAATTCCGAAGGCAGCACTGCCGCCCATTGCGTGATATTTCCGGCCCCCAAGAGAACCACGAAATCGCCCGGATTCGCAATGCCTGCAACCACTGACGCGAGATCTTCCCGTTTTTCGAGAAAACGGGCATCGCGATGGCCGGCAGCCTTGATTGCGGAGACCAGCGCTTCCGAGCTTGCGCCCTCGATCGGATCTTCGCCCGCTGCATAGACCGGAGCAAGAATAATCGTATCGGCATCGTTAAAACAATGCGCGAAATCATCGAACAGGCTGGAAAGGCGGCTGTAGCGGTGCGGCTGGTGCACGGCGATGATGCGGCCCTTGCAGGCTTCGCGCGCAGCCGCGAGCACAGCCTTGATCTCAACCGGATGGTGGCCGTAATCGTCGAAGACTTGCACGCCATTGGCTTCGCCCGTCAGCGTGAAACGACGCTTGACGCCGGCAAAGGAGGCAAGGCCCTTCTTGATGTCCGCTTCCGAAATACCGAGACGATTGGCGACGGCAATCGCGGCCGTTGCGTTCGAAACATTGTGGCGACCGGGCATCGGCAGGACGAGGTCCGTGAAGGAGAATATCTTGCCGGTGCGGCGCCGGCGAATTTCCACATCGAAGATAGACCGTGTGCCATCGATGCGCACATTCGAAAAACGCACGTCGGCCTGTGGGTTCTCACCATAGGTGATGACCTTACGGTCTTCGATACGCCCAACCAGAGCCTGCACCTCGGGATGGTCGAGACACATGACGCCAAAGCCGTAAAACGGAACATTCTCCACGAATTGCCGGAAAGCAGCGCGCACGGCGTCGAAATTGCCGTAGTGGTCAAGATGTTCCGGGTCGATATTGGTGATCACGGCCACATCGGCCGGAAGCTTCAGGAATGTGCCATCGGATTCATCGGCCTCCACCACCATCCACTCGCCCTCGCCCATGCGGGCGTTGGTGCCATAGGCGTTGATGATACCGCCGTTGATGACGGTCGGGTCGAGATTGCCGGCTTCCAGCAGGGTCGCGACCATCGAGGTCGTCGTGGTCTTGCCGTGCGTGCCACCGATGGCAATGGCGTTGCGGAAACGCATGAGTTCAGCCAGCATTTCGGCACGGCGAACGATCGGCAGGTGTTTTTCCCGCGCGGCGATCAACTCCGGATTGTTCTTCTTGATCGCGGTGGAAACGACCACGACCTCGGCATCACCGAGATTATCCGCCGTGTGGCCGACGAAGACCTCGATGCCCTTGTCGCGCAGGCGCTGCACATTGGCGCTGTCGGCCTGGTCGGAGCCCTGTACGCGATGACCGAGATTGTGAAGCACTTCGGCAATGCCGCTCATGCCGATCCCGCCTATGCCGATGAAATGGACAAGGCCTATGGCTTTCGGCATCTTCATGCCTCAACTCCTTCAATGTTCTTCTTGAATTCCTGTACGGACTTTCCGCTCGCAATCGCCTCGACCAGATCGGCCAGTACATCTGCCGCATGCGGTTTTCCTGTCGCCTTGGCCGCCGCCGCCGTTGCGGACAACCGATCCGGCTCGGACAGCGCCGAGGACAGAAGGCCGGAGAGCTTCTGCGGCGACAGTTCCGCCTGCTTGATAACGCTTGCACCGCCGGCTGCCGAAAGCGCTGCCGCATTGGCCGCCTGATCGTGATCCAGCGCATGCGGATAAGGCACGAGGATCGAGGGTCGGCCGATGACCGAAAGCTCCGATACCGTCGATGCACCCGAACGGCTGATGACCAGATCGGCCTCACCGATGCGGGAGGCCATGTCGCCGAAGAAAGGCGAGACATCCGCCTTCACGCCCAGCTTCTGATACGAGGAGATCACACTGTCCTTGTCTTCCGGGCGCGCCTGCTGGGTCACGACGATGCGCTTGCGCTGCTCGTCCTTCAACAGGCAGATCGCCGCCGGAACCGCGCTGGAAAAGAACTGCGCTCCCTGGCTGCCGCCGAAAACCACGAGCTGGAACGTCTCGCCGGTCTGCGAAGGCGTATAGGGTATCTCTGACGCCGCCAGCACCGCCGGGCGCACGGGATTGCCGGTCGCAACCGTCTTGTCGGAATATTGGCCGTTGGCGGGCGGCAGAAAACCGCCGGCAATCGCCTTCACACGGGCCGCCAGCGCCTTGTTGGCACGACCCATCACCGCATTCTGCTCGTGAATGATCGATGGCACGCCAAGCCCGGTCGAGGCAAGCAGCGGCGGCACGGTGGGATAACCGCCAAAGCCGACGACCGCAACCGGCTTCAGCTTCGAGATCAGCCGGCGCGCTGAACGCAGCCCTGTCCACAGCTTCCACAGCGAACGCGCCACGGAAATCGGGTTTTTCGAACCAATGGTGGCGGATGGAACGACGTGAATTTCTTCCGCCGGAAACTTTCCCGCATAACGCTCGGCACGGCTGTCGGTGACCAGATGCACCTGATACCCGCGCGCTTTCAGCGTGTGCGCCAAGGCCTCGGCTGGAAAGACATGGCCGCCGGTACCCCCGGCGGCGAGCAGAACAATACCCTTGCTCATGATCATTTACTCCGCAGGAACGCCGGAACCGACGCGGAAGAAGCTGCGCTCCTGCGCCCTCTTTTCCGGCCTGTGGCGTGTCAGCGCCAGAAGGAAGCCTGCCGTGACGCAGATCGCCATCATCGACGAACCACCATAGGAAATCAGTGGCAGCGTCATGCCCTTGGCGGGCATCAGCTCCAGATTAACGCCGATATTGATCATTGACTGCATGCCGATCTGCAGGACCAGACCGGCCACGGCAAAGCGGCAGAAATCGTCTTTTTCCCTGAAGGCGTGCGAGAGGCCGCGCAACACGATGAAGGCGAAGATCGCCACAAGGAACATGCAGAAAACAATGCCGAATTCTTCCGCCGCCACCGAGAAGATGAAGTCGGTATGGCTGTCGGGAATGATACGCTTGACGATGCCCTCACCCGGGCCGCGACCGAACCAGTCGCCACGAATGATCGCCTCGCGCGCCGTATCCACCTGGAAGGTATCACCCTCACCGGTCCAGAAACGGTCGATACGGCCGGCGACGTGCGGCAGGAGCAGATAGGCGGAGACGATGCCGAGAACGCCGAGGCCGCCGAGCACGATGATCCAGAACCACGGAACACCGGCCATGAAGAACATGCCGCCCCACACCACCGATGTCAGGATGGTCTGGCCAAAGTCGGGCTGGGCGATCAGAAGTGCCGCCACGATACCGAAGGTGATGATAGCGAAGAGGTTGCCGGGAATTTCGGGGTGACGCGCGCGTTCGGCAAACAGCCAGGCGCAGACAATGACGAAGGCGGGTTTCATGAATTCCGATGGCTGGATCGAGAAGCTGCCGATGGAAATCCAGCGCCGTGCGCCCTTGACCTCGATACCGAAGAACAGCGCGAAAATCATCATCAGCAGCGACGCGATCAGCATCATCACCGCCACGCGCCGGACCTGACGCGGCGACAGGAAGGAAAGACCGATCATGATCGCCAGCGAAGGCACCATGAACATCGCCTGACGTTCCACGAAGAAGAAGCTGTTGAGACCGATGCGTTCGGCAACCGCCGGCGATGCCGCAAATGACAGCATCAGGCCGATGCCCATCAGCGCGATGAACGCCGCCAGAAAGAAACGGTCGATGGTCCAGAACCATTCCGCGACCGGACCGCGATCAACTCGGCTTACCATGGCCTCAGCCCCCTTTTCCAGAGTGAACGAGCATCGTCACGCCATCGAGCGCCGCAACCTGCGCGACGAACGAATCACCTCTGATTTCAAAGTTCTTATATTGGTCGAAGCTTGCGCAAGCCGGGGATAACATCACGATATTGCCGGCCGTCGCATCTTTTTCCGCATCCGCCGCCGCATGCTGCACCGCCTTGTCCAGCGTGCCGGATATTTCATAAGGCACGGCTTCGCCTAGCGTCGCTGCAAATTCCGCCGCCGCCTCGCCGATCAGATAGGCCTTGGCGATGCGCGGAAACAGGGGCGCAAGGCTGGCAATGCCGCCGGCCTTCGGCAGACCGCCCGCGATCCAATAGATGCGCTCATAGCTCGACAAGGCGGGTGCTGCTGCATCGGCATTGGTGGCCTTGCTGTCATTGACGAAAGTGACATTGCCGCGCCGACCGACCGGCTGCATGCGATGTTTTAGGCCGGGGAAGGACTTGAGACCTGCGCGAACGTCCTCTTCGGAAACGCCGACGGCAAGGCATGCGGCAATTGCAGCCGCTGCATTCTGGGCATTGTGGCTGCCGCGAAGCGTCTGGATGCCGTCGAGATCGACCAGCAGCGAGGACTTGCCCCCATGCGCCCGCAGGATGCGGCTGCCTTCGGCATAAAGACCTTCGGAAACGACATTGCGCTTGGAAATGCGTTCCACCTTCACGCCGGCACGCTCGATGCGGTCGGCGATCAGCGTGGAATAGCTGTCATCAACGCCGACAATTGCCGTGCCACTGCCGGCCACAAGCCGTTCCTTGACATCGGCATAATGCTGCATGGTGCCGTGCCGGTCGAGATGGTCGGGCGTCAGATTGAGCAGAATGCCGGCCGTGGGATTGATCGTCGGCGCCAGATCGATCTGGTAGGACGAGCATTCAACGACATAGAAACGTTGCGCTTTCGGCGGATCGAGGCTCAGCACGGCAGTGCCAATATTGCCGCCGAGTTGTGTATCGCGGCCCGAAGCCTTGAGGATATGGGCAATCAGTGCGGTCGTCGTGGATTTGCCGTTCGTGCCGGTGATGGCGATGAAGGGGCAATCCGGCGCATGTGCCCGGCGCTCGCGAATGAAAAGCTCGATATCGCCGATAATCTCTACACCCGCCGCCCGGGCAAGATCGACCGACCAGTGCGGCTTCGGATGCGTTAGCGGTACGCCGGGTGCGAGCACGAAAGACGAAAAGGAATGCCAGTCTATCGTTCGAAGATCAGCCGTCGTTATCCCTTCGGCCTCAGCCTTGGCGACGCTGTCGGGATTATCGTCGAAAGCAACGACATCCGCCCCGCCGGCAACCAGCGCCCGGGCCGTGACAAGGCCCGAACCGCCAAGCCCGAAAAGCGCGACCTTCTTATCTCTGAACGACGAGACCGGGATCATCGCTCACCTCAGCTTCAGCGTAGCGAGGCCGAGCAGCGCCAGACCGACGGAAATGATCCAGAAACGGATGACCACCTGGCTTTCCGTCCAGCCTTTTTTCTCGAAATGATGGTGGATGGGCGCCATCAGAAAAACGCGCCTGCCGGTGCGCTTGAACCAGAAAACCTGGATGATGACCGAGAGCGTTTCCATCACGAACAGGCCGCCGACGATGACCATGACGATCTCGTGCTTGGTGGCGACAGCGATGGAGCCGATGAGGCCGCCGAGCGCCAGCGAACCCGTATCACCCATGAAGATGGCGGCGGGCGGCGCGTTGAACCACAGGAAGCCGAGACCAGCCCCGACCACCGCGCCGACGATGACAGCGAGCTCACCCGTTCCGGGCACGAAGTTGATCTGCAGGTAATTGGCGAAAACCGCGTTACCGGCGAGATAAGCAATCACGCCGAAGGTGGCGGCTGCAATCATAACAGGCACGATGGCGAGACCATCGAGACCGTCGGTCAGGTTAACCGCATTGCCGGCGCCGACAATCACGAAAGCACCGAACAGCACGAAGAAATAGCCGAGATTGATCACGAGTTCCTTGAAGAACGGAAAGGCGATGGAGCTTCCGAGCGTGCCGCCATGCGGTGCGGAAGCAAGCGCCACCTTCATCATGAAGAACACGGCAATCGCGGCAATCAGGAATTCGATGCCGAGACGGGCTTTGCCGGAAAAGCCCTTGTCGCTCTGCTTCGTCACCTTGAGATAGTCGTCGTAAAAGCCGATAGCCCCGAAGCCGAGCGTCACCATCAGAACGGCGACGACGTAGACGTTCGACAGGTCACCCCAGAGCAGCGAACCGCCGAGAATACCGGCAAGGATCATCAGCCCGCCCATGGTCGGCGTGCCAGCCTTCTTGAAATGCGTCTGCGGCCCGTCGGCGCGGATTGGCTGGCCCTTGCCCTGGCGCACGCGCAGCGAATTGATGATCGCCGGTCCGAAAAGGAAGACGATCAACGCAGAGGTGAACATCGCCGCACCCGCCCGGAAGGTGATGTACCGGAAGAGGTTGAAGACTTGAATTTTATCCGACAGTTCGACGAGCCAGATCAGCATAATTGCCCTTTCAAAAGGCTATTTCAGACTTGGCGTTCCGTCTCGGGGAATGCCGGATACTTGTCAAGCAGTGCCGCGACAATCTTGCCGAAACCCAGCCCAAGTGACGATTTTACCATCAGCGCATCGCCCGGTTGCACCCATTGCAGGGCAAAATCGGCAAGTTCAGCTGTCGTCGGGAACCAGATGACAGTTACACTGTCCGGAAGCGCATCGCGAAGGGCGGCCATCGCCTCCCCAGCCAGCCAGACATGTTCGATACCACCGGCTAGCAGCGGCCCCGCCAGTTCCTCGTGTAGCTGGGCTGAGAATTCACCCATCTCCAGCATGTCGCCGAGAACGGCAACGCGACGGCCATAACCCTGCGTTTCTGTTTCCGCAAGCACGGCAATCGCCGCCCGCATGGAGGCGGGGTTGGCGTTGTAGCTCTCATCGATCAGCAGGAAGGAACCGCTTTCAATCGTCAGTCGATGGCGCTGTCCGCGCCCCTTGACTGCCTCGAGCGTTCCTAGCACCTCGAAGGCGCGGTCGAGATTGGCGCCAGTGACGGCAACAGCGCCAAGCACCGCCATGGCGTTGTCGGCAATATGCCTGCCGGGAATGTTCAGGTGCAATTCGCTCGTTTCGCCGTTCAGGATCGCCCAGATGGTCGAGCCCGTGGACGTGCTTTCGAAATCGGCCAGCCGGAAATCGGCCTTGGCATGCTGCCCGAAGGTCAGGATATGCTCGATACCCTGGTCCTGCGCCGCTTCTTCAAGTTGCTCGAACTGGGCGTTGTCACGGTTGAGGATGACGAAGCCGCCCTCCTCCAACCCTTCGAATATCTCCGCCTTGGCGCTTGCGATCTCTTCTATGTTCTTGAAATTGCCCAAATGAGCTGGCGCGATGGTGGTAATGATCGCGACATGCGGACGTACCATCTTGACCAGCGGACGGATTTCGCCGGAGTGGTTCATACCGATTTCGAAAACGCCGAATTCAGTATCGGCGGGCATGCGCGCCAGCGTCAGCGGCACACCCCAGTGATTGTTGAAGGACGCCACCGCCGCATGAACCCGGCCCGAAGGCGCCAGAGCCTGCCGCAACATTTCCTTCGTCGTCGTCTTGCCGACAGAACCGGTCACCGCGATGATCCGCGCCGTGGTCCTTTCACGCGCCGCAATGGCCAGCTTGCCAAGCGCCGCGAGGACATCCTCCACGACGATCATGGGCACGGTCAGGCGGCCGAGGGCCGGCAGCTTGCCTTCGGCGACTACCAGCAGGCCCGCACCATTGGCGACAGCAAAACTCGTATAGTCATGGCCGTCGACCCTATCGCCCTTGATGGCGAAAAATGCTTCACCAGCCTTCACAGTCCGGCTGTCGATGGAAATGCCGGTGATACCGGTCGGCAGGTTCCCGACGGGACGCCCTGCCGTGATGGCGATCATGTCGGCGACTGTCCATAACCAATTCAAATCTTCAATCCTTCCAGCGCGGTACGCACCTGTTCATGATCGGAAAACGGCAGCGTCACGGAACCGACGATCTGCCCCTCTTCATGCCCCTTGCCCGCGACGATCAGCGTATCGCCGTTCGAAAGCAGCGACACCGCATGACGGATCGCCTCTGCCCTATCGCCAATTTCCAACGCACCCGGCGCAGCCGCCATGACTTCGGAACGGATCGTTGCAGCGTCTTCCGAGCGCGGATTGTCGTCGGTAACGATGACGATGTCGGAAAGACGTGTCGCCACTTCGCCCATGATCGGGCGCTTGCCCTTGTCACGGTCGCCGCCGCAGCCGAAGACGGTGATGATGCGGCCGGAGGTGAAGGGCCTGACCGAGGTCAGAACATTTTCAAGCGCATCCGGCTTGTGGGCATAGTCCACATAGGCAAGCGCGCCGTTCTTCGTCTGGCCCACAAGTTCCAGGCGACCGGCAGCACCGATCAGCTTTTCAAGCGCCTTCATGGCCGTTGGGGCGGAAACGCCGGTGGACATGGCAAGACCGGCGGCGACGAGAGCATTGGCTACCTGAAAATCGCCGGCCAGCGGAATGTCGACTTCGTGGATCACGCCGTCATGGTGCACTTCGATCAGCTGCTTGTGACGGAAATGCTCTACACGCTTCAGCGTTAGATAATCGCCCTTCCGGCCAACGGTGCGCACATTGAGGCCTGCATCCGCGGCGGCGCGAATGGCCTTATCCGACCAAGGGTCGTCGGCAAAAATGACGGCTGGCGCGCCCTTTTCCATCAGCGTGTCAAACAGCCGCATCTTCGCGGCCATATAGTCCTCGATTGTCGGGTGATAATCCATGTGATCACGGCCGAGATTGGTGAAACCGGCCGCAGCGAGCTTCACGCCATCAAGGCGACGCTGGTCGAGGCCGTGGCTCGAAGCTTCCATGGCCGCATGGGTCACGCCTTCGGCAGCAAGCTCGGCGAGAAGCGCATGCAGCGTCACCGGATCCGGTGTGGTAAGCGCGCCATAATCTTCGCGGCCGGGAGCGATGACACCCGTCGTACCGATCTGGGCGGCGGCATGGCCAGCGAAAGCCCAGATTTGCCGCACGAAGGAGGCAACGGAGGTCTTTCCCGCGGTGCCGGTAACGGCGACCATGGTTTCCGGCTGTTTTCCATAAAAACGGGAAGCGGCGAGCGAAAGGTAGAGGCGCGGGTCAGTGACAGCGAGGACCGGCACATCGGCATCCACCGCATGCCCGGAAACGACGGCGACCGCACCCTTGGCGACCGCGTCCTTCACATAGGCCGCGCCATCCGCCTTGGTTCCCGCAACCGCCACGAACAGGCTGCCGGGCGCAGCCTTGCGGCTGTCTGCGGTAATTCCCCCGATTTCGATTGCCCCTATCTCAGACAGGAGCAATTCATTCAATTCCGGAAACGCCGTCCCGGATATATCTCGCAAATTCATCGACTGTGTCCGTCTTGTCCCCCCGGCGCGATTCGCCGGAACACCATAAGCTCTAACAATCAATAAGACACGAGCAAGGCCGAGCCATCCTTGCCGAACTTCGGCTTCACGCCCAGCACTGCCGCCGTGCGGCTGATGATATCGTGCACCATCGGCGCAGCCGAGGTGCCTGCAAGTGCCGCGCCATTGCCCTTGTCCGTCTTCGGTTCGTCGATGAAGGAGAGCACCACATATTGCGGGTCGTCCATCGGGAATGCCGAAAGGAAGGCATTGAAGTTCTTGTCATGCACATAACGGCCATTGACGACCTTGTCAGCCGTACCGGTCTTGCCGCCGACATTGAAACCGTCGACGCGCGCATTACGGCCGGAACCGTTGACACCGTTCCATTCGAACAGGAAGCGCATATCCTTGCTGGCGCCGGGCTTCAGCACCTGTTTTGCGACCTGATCCGCCTGTTCGCGCGTGCGCGGCAGGAATGTCGGCTCGATCAACTTCCCACCATTGACGAGCGCGGCACCGGCAACTGCTGTCTGCAACGGCGTTGTTGAAACGCCGTGGCCGAATGAAATGGTGATCGAGTTGATCTTCTTCCATTCGCGGGGCTGCGAAGGCAGCGCCACTTCAGGCAGTTCGGTCTGCATGCGCGTCAGAAGGCCAAGCCGCGTCAGGAATTCCTTGTGTCCTTCGGTCCCCACGGTGTCGGCGATTTTTGCCGTACCGATGTTCGACGAATACTGGAAAATTTCCGGCACCGAGAGCATGCGGCCCTTGCCGTGGAAATCCTTGATGGTGAAGCCACCGATGCGGATCGGATAACGCGCGTCGAACATATCGCCCAGGCGGACGCGACCCGAATCGAGACCCATGGCAATGGTGAAGGATTTAAAGGTGGAACCCATTTCGAACGTGCCGTTCGACATGCGGTTGAGCCATCCTTCCTTGGCACCTTCTGCCGGGTTGTTCGGATCATAATCCGGCACGGAGGCCATAGCGAGCACTTCGCCGGTATGCACATCCAGAACCACAGCCCCCGCGCCGATCGCCTGGAACTTGGTAATGGCTGAGGTCACGACTTCACGCACGATGGACTGGACGCGTAGATCGATGGAAAGCTTCACCGGCTCCAGCGGCTGATCGCTGGTCATGCCGAGCGCCGTCAGATCGGCCAGTCCCTGGCTGTCGACGTAACGTTCCATTCCGGCAACACCGCGATTGTCGATATTGACGTGACCGACAACATGGGCAGCTGTTGGCCCGCCAGGGTAGAAGCGGCGCTTTTCCGGGCGGAAACCGACACCGGGGATGCCGAGCGCCAGGATCTGGCTCTGCTGTTTCGGCGTCAACTGACGGCGCAGCCACTGAAAGCGCGAATTGGAGGAAAGCTTCTGATAGGTGCCGCGCTGGTCGAGATCTGGCAATACAGTGCGCAGCTTCTCGATGGCTTCGTCGATATCGACGATGCGATGCGGCTCCGCAAACAGCGACACGGTGCGGATATCGGTCGCCAGAACCTCGCCGTTACGATCAAGAAGATCGGGACGCGACGCCATCAGCCGGTCGGCAGGGGCAATGCTCGAAACCGTCTCCTGCTCGGCAAGGCCATATTGCACCAGACGGCCGCCCACGACGCCGTAAAAGGCGATGAAGCCGAAAATGATGAGACCGACGCGGCTTTTCGCCTGGGCCGCCCTCTTCTTGCGAGCGCCCTCGAAAGCAGCATGGTCAGTGTGAATGCCGGTGGTGCTGGCGGAAAAGTGAGCCTTGCTCTTCAGAACCATGACGCGGGAGAGAAAAGACATCAGCGGTCCACCGATCCAGTTATGGTTTCATCCATTTCGCCATCTTCATCGCCTGCGACAGCGGCGACGGCAGGAGCCGGAGCCGGAGCCGCCGTGGGGCGGGAAACACGCGCCCGCGGTGTTGGAACAGGAGCGCCATTGGCGGCAATCTGGCCGGCGGGCGGTGATTTCTTCTTGGCAGCTCCGCCAAGCGTAGCGCCCGGCTTGGAGCCGTTGACGGCAGCGGCGATGACATCCGCAACGCTCATGCCTTCCGGCTCGGGCGGCTGCGGCAATTGCGAGCGCAGCATCGGCAATTCGCGCGGCTGCGCCAATTGTGTCGGCAGCGTCGGCGAAAGGCCAAGCTCGTCCTGATAGGCATTCACGAGACGATGAAGGCGGTTCGGCTGCGTCAGCAGTGCCCAGTCGGCCCGCAAAAGATCGATCGTGTCTTTTTCGAGCTTGATTTCGGTCTCGAGCTTGCGGACCTGTTCCAGCTTGAGATCGGTCTTGTGCTTGATCGAATAGGTCACCACCGCCGCAGCGACCATGACCCCCATCAACACGACATCGAATGTGCGCAGCATATCAGCCTCCCATCTTTTCAAGGCTGGCGAGATCGGGAAGTTCGAAAATCGAAAAATCTGCCGCCCGGGCAGGTGCCGCCGTGCGCAGGCCGGCGCGCAGCTTGGCCGAACGGGCCCGCGGATTGATCTCCGCCTCCTCGTCGCTTGCAGCGACCATCGGCTTGCCGATATTTTCGAAAATGGCGGGCTTGTCCTCCACCATCGGCAGATGGCGGGAACCCGCCGCCTTTCCGGAACGTTCGGAGAAGAATTTCTTGACGATGCGGTCTTCGAGCGAATGGAACGTGACGACAACCAGCCGGCCGCCGGGCTTCAAAGCCCGCTCGGCAGCAAACAGGGCCTGCGCCAATTCGCCGAGTTCGTCGTTGACGAAAACGCGCAGCGCCTGAAACACCCGTGTTGCGGGATGGATCTTGTCTTTAGCCTTGCGCGGCGTAACGATTTCAATGAGGCCCGCCAGATCGCGCGTGGTGCGGAAGGGCTCTTCCGCCCTCCTCTTTTCAATGGCGCGGGCGATGCGGCCCGGCTGCTTTTCCTCGCCGAGAAAACCGAAGATGCGGATGAGATCGCCGACCTTGGCGCGATTGACGACATCCGCCGCCGAAACGCCGGAGCTGGACATGCGCATGTCGAGAGGACCGTTCTTCTGGAAGGAAAAACCGCGCTCTGCCTCGTCTATCTGCATGGAGGAAACGCCGATATCGAGAACCACGCCGTCAAGACCGCCTTCCGGCGCGTGCCTTGCCAGATCGGAAAATTGCGATTGAATGAGGGTAAGCCTGCCGCCATTTGCAGCAACCATGGCCTGGCCGCCGGCGATCGCGTTCGGATCGCGGTCAAGCGCGATGACATTGGCACCTTGATCGAGAATTGCCTGGGTGTAGCCGCCGGCGCCGAAAGTGCCGTCGAGGATGACCTTACCGGATGCGGGTTCGAGCGCAGCGATCACTTCGCGAAGCAGGACCGGGATGTGACGCTGAGGTCCCTCACCGGCATCAGAAGATCGCCCGCCAGAATTCGCCGCCATTCCGTGTCCCCGTCCTATGCGGGGCGTGCAGCCGAAAAACCGCGCCCCGCTCTTGCTGCCGCCTGCGCCGCCAAAAACGCCTGCGGTTGCCAAAGCTGAAAATGATCCGCTCGTCCAACGAAGGTGACATCCGTGGATATGCCGGTAAATTCCCGGACGAAATCCGTCACCATCAACCGACCTTCCTGATCGAGCTTCATGAAAACGCCGCCGCCGTGTACCAGCAGCGACATTGCGTTCGCCTCCGGCGAGAAGGCATCCATGGACGCGATCTGCCGCTCGTAGCGCTCCAGCAAATCCGGACCGCCGACACTGATTGCCGGAAACGCGAAATCCTGAAGACAATAAAGCTCCTGAATCCCACGCTGTGCCAGCACCGAACGAAACGGAGACGGAACCGAAACGCGCCCCTTGGCGTCGATCCTGTTCGTTACGTTCGATAAAAAGCGGTCCATTACTCAACTCGCCAAAACCGCATTCCGCAAAGCGAATCATCCGCCCCACAGACAACACCGGTACGCACGACACATCGCCAAGCGTCAGGGCGACATGCCCTGCAGCAGCCCGTTGCAGGCTCCTCACTCGTTTCAGCGATTGCGGGTCAAAAACACGACCCAGTGTGGTGTGCATTTGGGATACCATGGGACACTATGGGCGTCAATGGGAGAAGCCGGCACGATACCGACTCCGCATCGGAAATTCATAAGCCGTTAAGTTTAACGATTGGTTTACTTCGCGAACTCATGTGCCAGCGGAAACAAATAAAACTTGGGTCGATATGCCCATTTTGTGTTTGCGAACCAGACACTTGGCGACCTTCTCCAAACACGCGCCACTTAAATCGCAAAAGGCGCTCTGATGCTGCCGCGGGAATGCCAGCTTGGTTGGCGTTACGGCTATCTGTGTGATTTAGCGATAGACCAGTTGCAGAGGTTCGATTTGACGCCGAAGCAATGCGCATGTTGCGCTCAGCCAGAACCGTCATTCTCAACAAACAACAACGCCGCGACGCTTGACTTTTTAAACTTTCAATTGATTTTGATTTCTGAAGTTGTGTTTTTCATTGTGAGACAATAATGCCGAATTGCGTGGCAGGCTTACCTGCCTTCTTAAGTTATTTTCTGATCGGCCTGCTCTGCCTGGTAACCTTTTCCGCTATTTACACCCGCCTTACTCCCCACCGCGAGGGGGAGTTGATCAAGGCCGGCAACTTTGCCGCCGTCGTCGCTTTTTTGGGGGCACTGATCGGCTTCAGCCTGCCGCTCGCCTCGGCGGCAGCTAATTCCGTCAGCCTCCCCGACTATATCGTCTGGGCAGTGATCGGCCTGCTGGTACAGGTTCTCGCATTCTACATCGCCAAACTCTCCATGACCGACCTGCACCTGAAAATCACCGAGGATAACGTTGCGGCCGGGCTCTGGAGCGGCGGTATCGCTGTGGTCATCGGGATTTTAAACGCAGCCTGCATGGCCTATTGAGGAACAGACATGTATTTGGACGTGACAGAACACCCGCGTCTCGCCCTCGGTACGATTGCCGCAATAGGCCTTTTTATGGCTTTTTCATCGGAGGAAGAGGTTCTTTATACCTCAGTTGAAAAATGCGTTGCCTCCGGTGTCTATCCCAAGGCTTGCCAAGCGGCATCCGAAGACGCCGGCCAACATCATCTCGCCACTGCACCTAAATTTCTCAATATGGTCGCATGTGAAATGGAATACGGCGCGGGAAACTGCTTTGAGCTGAAACAAAATCTCAATTCCACTAACTCCACCGGCATAGGCGTCTTCACACCCTCACCCGCCGGTTTTGTTATGCCTCGGTCCATCGAAAACTTTGCAGACTACAGCAACTATCGCCGCAGGCAGAAAAACAGCGAGTCGGGTTCCAACGGTGCGATGTCGGCCTATCGAAAACGCAACGGCGACCTCGTCATACCGGATGTGACGGCCAGTGAACAGGACCAAGGCGGCGGGGGAATCACGTCAGGAGGAGGCGCGCTGGCGAATGACGTGAAGACGTCCAACGCCAAAACGAACGTCAAGGGCCGTGGTGGATTCGGCGGCCACTCCTTTTCAGGAAGCTGACATGCGCCGCATCACAGTCCCGCCGCGCCCGGATTGGCGCGAGAAAGCCAATGCTGTCGGTTTCTCCTTCCATGAAATGCATGGCGAGCCTTACTGGGTGGACGATGCAGCCTATTGCTTTGGACTGGCTGAAATCGAGCGCGACATCGAAGAACCGAGCCAGATCCTGCACGACATGTGCATGGATCTCGTCGCCGACATCGTACACAGTGAGGAGGCTTTAACCCGTCTTGCCATCCCCCGCGATCACCATGATGTCATTCGAAATTCTTGGCGGCGGTGCGACCGCCACCTGTATGGCCGCTTCGATCTTGCCTATGACGGGCATGGCCCTGCAAAGCTGCTGGAATACAACGCCGACACGCCCACTTCCGTATTCGAAACGGGATATTTCCAATATAACTGGCTGACCGATCAGGTCGCCCTTGGAACACTCCCGCCGCAAACCGACCAGTTCAACTCGGTTCAGGAAGCTTTGATTGAGGCCTTCGGTCAATTCTCGCGAGACAGGATTTTCCATTTCGCGGCGGTGAGCGACAACGCCGAGGATTGCGGCACGACGATTTATCTCATGGACTGCGCCATTCAGGCGGGCCACCGTGCCCAATTCCTCGATATCAGAGACATCGGCATCGATGCGTGCGGGCGTTATGCTGACCTTCAAAGTCGCGTCATCGAACGCTGCTTCAAGCTTTATCCCTGGGAATACATGTTACGAGAATCCTTTGCCACGCATCTGCCTGCACAAGGCGATATTTTCATCGAGCCGGCCTGGAAAGCCGTGCTGTCGAACAAAGGCCTGCTGCCTTTGCTCTGGCAGCGGCATCCCAATCACCCGAATCTGCTCCCGAGTTTCTTCCCGGACGATCCTGAAATATATGAATTACGGGATTACGTGGTGAAGCCGCTTCTCTCGCGTGAAGGCGAAAATGTCAGCCTTTACCGAAACCGACGCGAAATTTTATCGGCCCCCGGCAATTATGGCCAAGAGGGGTATGTTTTTCAGGCATACGCACCATTGTTCAAGAGCGATTTCGGATACGCCGTGTTAGGAAGCTGGATCGTCGCCGATCGGCCCTGCGGGCTCGGGATTCGCGAGGACGCGTCACCTATCACCGCAAATCTCTCCCGCTACGTTCCCCATATCATCGAGGGCTGATCGCCACCGAAAAAAGCGGCAGGAAAATCGCCAGTTGGCCTGTAAGCCGGGTTCTGTATGGCCCCGGTTTGACCCGGAACGTGGCAGCCATTCATCTGGGACGGCATTTGCATGCCGCCTCTCGCAACCCACCCGGATGACGGGCCCGGAAACCGGCTGTAGACGAAGGCTTTCGCCCGCGCCCCGTGTCATCCCTATTCGGTCTTGCTCCCGGTGGGGTTTACCTTGCCACCACTGTCACCAGCGGCGCGGTGGGCTCTTACCCCACCCTTTCACCCTTACCATGCCAGGCATGGCGGTTTGCTCTCTGTGGCACTTTCCCTGGGGTCGCCCCCGCCGGACGTTATCCGGCACCGTATTTCCGTGGAGCCCGGACTTTCCTCACCTTACCGTCTTTCGACATTGGTAAAGCGCGGCTGCCCAGCCAACTGGCATGGCGTCAATACCCATGTTCTTTGGCGAAAGCCACCGAAAAGCGTAACGGAAGATCAAAGAAATGCAGGCTTGAAATCCGTTGCATAGGCGTCGTTGCCAATTTTTCCATCCCGCAGCAACAGGGCGCCTAACCGCCCGATCTCGTCGGAACTCTTGGCTGCCGTACCGTTGCCGCCAGTCAGAACCGCGATGCGCGGTGACGTCGTAAAGCCGATGGCCGGATAACCGCCCGGCGTTTTGGACACCACGCAGGCGGCCATGGAAATGCGCGACCGGTCGATGGATGGCACCAAGGTCCCGACGATGGCGGAGAGATGGTCGCGAACGCTTTCGCGCCCGCCGGAACGGAACCATGCGCGGATTTCGGGATCGCTATCGAGCTTCTTATCATCGGGATCGCCGCCGATTTTCAGATAGAACCTGCCATCGGGATAACGGACGGGCGGCAGGAGATAGATATGTTTCGTCGTGTCGCGCGGCTCGTAAATCAGCGACGGCATGCCCGCATATTGTCCCAGCTCCGCCTCGTCTACCTCGAAGAAGGCGACGGTGCGCGCATAAACATTGAGAGCGACGGGCTGCGGCAACAAATCCTTCGTGATCGAGAAGCCACCCGCAGCGACCAGCACCCGGTCTGCCGTATAAACCGCACCCGAGGCCGTCTCGACGCGTGCACGGCCAGCCTCTTCCCGCGTTGAGACGACTATATCGTCGATGAGCGTAACGCCGGCTTTGTCTGCCAGAACGCTCTGCGCCTTCACCAGCGCGCGCGGATTGACGTAACCGGCGTTGTCCTTTTCGAACACGCCCTCGCAGCCCGGCTCGAAGGAGAAATAGGGAAAGGCGCTTTTCAGACCTGCATCGTCAAGCATTTCCGTGGAAACCCGCAGACGCGCCGCTGCCTCACAGACGTTGTCGACAAAGGGATTGTCGCCACCGCGTTCAGGCCCAACCATCAGACAGCCGACGGGAGCGTAAAATTCCACGCCGCTCCTTGCCGCGATGTCGGTGTAGCGCGCGATCGAGCGGTTGGCGAGCAGTGCCCAGTCCGCATCACCATCAATGGTGCGGGTAATGCGCGCCTCATCGTAATGGCTGGCGAAAACACCCGGATGTGACTTGATGTCGGCAGGTTCACCGGGGCCGATCAGGGCCACACCTTCGGTGTTTTCCGCCAGATGGCGGGCGGCGGCAGCACCCATCATGCCACGACCGACAACGATATATTTGAAATGTCCCGACATGCCGCCCTCTTCGCCTCAACCCGCTCTAATACAGCCGCGATTTTGTAGCCGCTTCGCTGCTGAATGTCAGATAAAAACGGGCGACATTTCGGCAGCAAAATCACTCTCGGTCAGCTGGCCATGCAGAAGCAGCACCGCGCCTAGCCGCCCGATTTCGTCGGAAGACTTGGCGGAAACGAAATTGCCACCGGTCAGAACCGCGATATTGGAAGATTGCGTATAGCCGATATATGGATAACCGCTACGGGTAATGGATGCGACGCAGGAACCAGAGGTCACGGGGCAGCCCGCAAGTTCCGGCATGAGCGATAGCGCCCGCTTCGTCAGGAATTCCACTTCGCCCGGCGTGCCGTCGGAATGAAACCAGCCGACTGCTTCGGCCAGCGTTTCCAGCCTGCCCTTTTCGCTCTCACCGCCGATCTTCAGATAGACCTTGCCGTCGGGGTAACGCACAGGCGGCAGAATATAGACGATATCGTCCTCGGTCTCCGCCAGCACGATGGTCGAGGGCATGGAGCCGAAGAGGGCCTGCCTTGCTTCGTCGAGTTCGAAAAACACGATGGTGCGGCCCGTTGCCGCCATATCGACCGGGGAAGGCAGAAGATCAGCCATGTTGGTGAAACCGCCAGCGGCCACTATGACCTTTTCGGCCGTGTGTACGGCCCCTTCCCTGGTGCAAACTTCCACACCTTGGGAGGTATCGTGAACATGCACCGCCGTCTCGCGGATCAGTCGCGCGCCCTGCGCAGTAGCAATCGTGCATTGCGCCCTCACAAGCGCACGCGGATTGACGTGGCCGGCATTCTGCGCCTCGAAGTAACCGTCGTGATCCGACGGCAGGGAAAACATCGGGAACCGGCCAGCCAGCGCATCGCTTCCGATCGTTTCCACGCCAAGACCGAGACGGTCGGTCGAGACCAAGGCTCGCGAAACGTAGTCTCCGGCAAGCCCCTTGCCGTTTCCGGTAAACAGACAGCCCGCTTCGATGAAGAAACGGATGCCGCTTTTTGCTTCGATCTCGGAATAGCGCCGGATGGAGCGTTGCGCCAGCTCCGCCCAGACGGGATCGCCATCGAAACCACGGGTGATGCGCGCCTCGTCATAGTGACTTGAAAACACACCGTTATGGGTCTTGCGATCGGCGGGTTCATCCGGCCCGATCAGCGCCACGCCATCCGTTTGCGCCGAAAGGTGCCTCGCTGCCGCCGCACCCATCATTCCGGCACCGACAACGATATATTTGAAATCCGGCATGTCATGCTCCGCATCAGGTTTGCTCCTGACTACAGCATGCACGCATAAACCGGAATCGATTTTCGTGACGTCCGAAACATGTCGCGCAAGAGCGTGCAGCGGTTTTGCAATAACGAGATGCGATAAAACAAGGACTTAAGGCTTATCGCCAATCTTAAACATCACGACACGCTTGAGCAAAGGACCTCAGCTGGCCAGAAGCGCCTGGACCTTGCCGCAATAACGCTTGGACACCGGGTTCATGCGGGTGGCGCCGTGGCCGGCATTGTAACGCAGGATCGTGCTGCAAACCTCACCGCCACCAAGCTGGTGTGCGGTTGCCAGATATTGCATGCCCCAGCGAATATTGGTCTCGGGGTCGAAGAGGGCTTTGGTCGTGCCGCGAAAGCCCATCATGCGCGCCGTTGCCGGCTTTATCTGCATCAGCCCGACCTCGCCTGCGCTGCCGCGAGCCCTAGGGTTGAACTTGCTTTCTACAGAAACGACGGCATGGGCCAGATTGGTGGGGACGCCGTAACGCTTGGCATATTTGACGATCAGATCGGAATAGTCGTTCTTGAGCGACGAAGGCAGGCTCTTTTCGGGAACGGGATAACCGGGCGTACGGAAGAAGGTCCCCAGCGTCACGGTTTTGGTCTTCACTTCCTCGTCTTTGGCAAAAGCAATCCCCCCCTGCGAAACGAGCATAGCAACGCCCGCTGCGACAGCAACAAAAACTCTGTTCATCTGTTGAAATAGTCTCCAGATCGGATAACCGGAACAATGAAACGATAAAAACGTCCAGCGCGCGGAAAGTCGATTACGACCTTCTACCGTCCAGTCTCCTTGATTGATATTGACGGCAAGCTCCCCTGAAGAACAGCACCGCGTCCACTGCGGCTCTTAGACTTCCTCAATGCGGATTAACTGTGGCACAACAAAAAAATCGACTTGCGCGACCGGGAAACGGGGAAGGCTTTTCCAGAAACGGCGTTCAAACGGCCGAAAATTTCGGAAGGCTGGCAATCAGCCGATGCAGCGTGTCGATCGTGGAAAAATCCGCGATACCATCCACCAGCGCCGGGCGGAAATGCCGCTGAAAGGCGGCCACGGCACCTTCTGTTTTTTCGCAATATGCGCCTGTTATTTCAACGCCATATCCGTAAATGGATAGCATGGACTGGAGTGCTTCCACCGGCTGGCCGTGATCGCCGCGCTGAAAAAAACGTCCGCCGCGGATCGGCGCTGGCTCTACCCAATGACCGACACCGTGCCGCGACAGGATGTCCCATGGGAATTTTTCACCCGGATCAACCTTGCGGATCGGCGCCACATCGGAATGCGCAAGGACCCTTTCAGGGGCGATAGACCACCGCTGGCCGCAATCGCGACACAATTCGATGACGGCAGCTACCTGTTTTTCCGGAAATTCCGGCAGGCCGCCCGGGTGGCCCTGATTGGCGATTTCAATCCCGATGGAGCGGGAATTGATGTCCGCCTCCCCCGCCCAGCCGCTTTTGCCCGCATGCCAGGCGCGGCGTGTTTCCGCAACAAGCTGCATGACACGCCCGTCTTCAAAAACGAAATAGTGGCTGGAGACCTGGCTTTCGGGATTGCAGAGCCACGAAAGGGCGCCATCGGCGGTCGTCATGCCGGTATAGTGCAGGAGAATGATATCCGGGCCCGCCACGCCCTGTCTTTCGCCATGGTTGGGAGAAGGCGCAACGGTTGCGCCCCCGAAATCCGGGTTGAAATCCGGCAGAAATTCACTCATGCGACGCGGCGTTCTTTCTCGATGGCCTCATAGGCGGCATTGAGAGCCGCCATACGCTCATTCGCGGCAGCGTGCAATTCCATCGGCACACCGCGCGCGATGAGCTTGTCCGGGTGGTGCTCGGCAACCAGCGAACGGTAACGCTTGCGAATATCCAGAAAGTCGTCCGAGGGCGAAACGCCAAGCACGCGATAGGGATCGCGCCCATCCATATGAACGTGCCGTGCCATGATCGTTTCGAAATGATCTTCGGTAATATGGAAGATTTCCGCGATACGGCCGAGAAACGCCAGTTCCCGCTCGTGGATCAAGCCGTCTGCCTTGGCGATGTGGAACAGGCCATCGATGACGCTTTCCAGCATCTCGCAATTGTCATGGCCGGAGCCGCAAAGACCGGCAAGACGTTCGGCATAGGCCTCGTATCCCGCAACGTCCTGGCGTGCGAGATTATAAAGGCGGGCAACGTTTCTGGCTTCTTCTTCAGGAAAATCGAAAATCTGCCGGAAGGCGCGCACTTCGGCATCGTTCACGACACCGTCTGCCTTGGCCATCTTTGCCGACAGCGCGATAATGGCCACGGAAAAAGAAACCTTGCGGCGGGTCTCCGGATCTCCCTCGAAAAGGGTGCGGATCGCCTCTACCACGCGACCGAGCGTGCTGCCTGCCGCGTCACCGATCGCGCCGAGCAGCCGTTCCCACAGGGATGAAATATGCAAACAGGCGAAATCGAACATCATGACGCCAAGCATGACGGCATATCGCCGTGAATGCAATATGCGCGGCGCCGCTACGGCATTAACTTTTATTCATTTTTGCGACAGTTTTTCTTCAGGAGCAAGGGGGCGGCAAACGGGAGAGCAACGGTTTTCCACAGACGGCGAAGCCTGGTGCAAGGTTGGAGGCGATTGAAACGATTATATTCGGCTTCTTTGCCCAAGCTGCTGAAAAACCGCGAGAAATCGGCATTTTTCGTGATAAATTCACTTTACACCTACACGTGGCTGTCGCATCCATTTGCCAGACATATCTTTCTATCCAAGCAAAGGAGAGCCACAATGGCCAAACAGAAAGTCGCAATGCTGACCGCGGGTGGCCTTGCTCCCTGTCTCTCTTCAGCCGTTGGCGGCCTGATCGAGCGTTATAGCGACGTCGCGCCTGATATTGACATTGTGGCCTATCGTTCCGGCTATCAGGGCGTGCTTCTGGGCGACCGGATCGAGATCAACAAGGACATGCGCGAAAAGGCGCATCTGCTGCACCGTTATGGCGGATCACCGATCGGCAACAGCCGCGTAAAGCTCACCAACGCTGCCGATTGTACCAAGCGCGGGCTGGTGAAAGAGGGTGAAAATCCGCTGCGCGTTGCCGCCGAACGGCTGGCTGCCGACGGCATCACCATTCTCCACACCATCGGCGGCGACGACACCAACACGACGGCCGCCGACCTTGCCGCCTATCTCGGCGCCAATGGTTACGATCTGACCGTCGTCGGGCTGCCGAAGACCGTGGATAACGACGTGGTTCCGATCAGGCAGTCGCTCGGCGCATGGACCGCGGCCGAAGTGGGCGCTTCCTTCTTCGACAATGTCAGCAACGAGCAGAGTGCTGCGCCGAAGACCTTTGTCATCCACGAAGTCATGGGCCGCCATTGCGGCTGGCTGACGGCTGCGACCGCCCGCGCCTACATCCAGAAGACCAACGGCAATGAATATGTCGAAGGACTGATGATGAACACGCAGATGAAGAACATAGACGGCATCTACCTGCCGGAAATGGCGTTCGACATCGAAGCGGAAGCCGAACGGCTGAAGGCGATCATGGACAAACACGGCTACGTCACGTTGTTCGTTTCCGAAGGCGCGGGGCTCGATTCCATCGTTGCCGAACGCGAAGCCGCCGGTGAAGCCGTCAAGCGCGATGCCTTCGGCCATGTGAAGATCGACACCATCAATGTCGGCGGCTG
Organism: Agrobacterium sp. K11; assembly: GCF_059429395.1. Classification (NCBI taxonomy): domain Bacteria; kingdom Pseudomonadati; phylum Pseudomonadota; class Alphaproteobacteria; order Hyphomicrobiales; family Rhizobiaceae; genus Agrobacterium; species Agrobacterium sp. K11. The sequence goes on from NZ_JCAHRB010000004.1 coordinate 198,086, forward strand.
GTTCCAGAAGCAATTCGCCGGCCTCATCGGCGCCGAACGCTCCATGGTCCAGAAATCCGGTTACTTCGCCCGCTCCGCTCCCGCCAATGGCGATGATCTGCGCCTCATCCAGGGCATGGTCGATCTTGCCGTCGAAAGCGCGCTGAACAAGGTTTCGGGCGTCACCGGCCACGACGAAGACCAAAAGGGTAAATTGCGGACCATCGAGTTTCCGCGTATCAAGGGCGGAAAGCATTTCGACCTGTCTGCAAAATGGTTTACCGAAGTGATGGAACACGTCGGTCAACCGTTCACAGCGGCCTAATTTTACGATAGGCTGGAGAAAGCGGCGACAGGGAGGGCAAGGAGGAAGAGAATGTCTGGACAGGCGTGGCTGGTTTTTTGTGCAGCATGTGCCGTTGTGTTCGCACTTCCCTCTCCACTTGTATTCTCTGTCGCCTCCTATGCCGCTATCCGCGGCAGAAAAACGGTGTTTGCCTCTGTCACTGGCGGCGCGCTTGGCATCGTCACAGCTATGACGATATCTGCGATTCCAGCGGCTGGCCTTGCCTATCTGCCGCATGCCTTTGTGGAAATCGTTCAGTGGACTGGTATCGGCTGGCTGATTCTTTTCCTGTTATGGACCTTTGCCACCCCCGCCGCCCAGGCAGCCAATGCAGACAATGACAATCTGCCCGGCAAATCATCCAGCGGCATTTTCCGTGATTGCTACGCCATTGCAGCGTTGCGTCCGCGCTATTTCATGTTCTTCCTGGCACTGTTGCCGCAATTCGTTTCCACCTCCGGCAATGCGGTCGAAACGCTGGCCGTAGCGCAGGCCGCAATCCTGTTGCTGGCACTTGGCATTCTGGCAGCGCAGGCACTCTTCGCCGGCTCCACGCTGGCACTGGTGCGCCGCATGTCCGGCAACAAAAAAATCCGGCCGAAATACCGCACTCACTTCATTTCTGGCCGTGCCGTCAGCGCCGGATACCGCCGCATCGCCGCCTGAAAAACCGCGACGCCACGTCCCGGCTTGCCGCTATCCTTACAATAGGTTAATGAAGGCTCGATGGGACACTGCCTGCTTCGCTCGACGCGGGGGTATCGACAGACAGGCATAACGAAGGCGGCAACATGCGAAATTCGGCAAAATTCCGCGGAAGAAGCGCACTTCTTCTGTCTTCCACGGTGGGCCTTGCACTGGCTTTGGCCGGATGCACCAGCGTAGAATATGCCGCAAAGGAAGGGCCGAACGGCCCGAAAATAGCCGCAGTCAACCAGACCGCACCGGCACAAGCCTCCGCACAGTCGGAAACGGCTGGTACCCCGGCTGATACCGCCGCACCGGCAGCACATGCCACTGACGTGGCAGCCTCTTCCCAGCCCGAATCGCTTCCAACCGTCGCCGCCGTCAAGGGTGGCCGCGTGGCGCTGCCGCCGGCAGCGGAAATTGCAGCGGCAGTGGCGAGCCCAACCCAAATGCAGCCACAGCAACAACAGACAGAGGTCGCGCAGGCAACGGTAACGACAGCCGCGCCGACGACGGCTGCGGCTCTTGCACCGCACGCCGCAACGCCGGCAGCCGCAGCGATCGAAACCGCAAGTGCCGCCGCGAAACCGGCGGCCCACAACTCTGCCGCCGACCTGCCGCAGGTGGTTGCCGTCAAGGGCAGCTTCCCGCCCGCACCGCCGCCGCCCGGAACGCCGTCGATCGGTACCGAACTGACCGCGGAACGGAAAGTCATTCCCCTGCCGAAGCCGGACAGCACGGTTCTGGCCTATGCGGCCGGTCCGACCAACGCCGCCCTTGCCGCTATCCGGCAGAACGAAACGATGACGGCGCCGTACAAATCCGCGCCGGCCGGACGTGAAAAGCTGAGCGGGCTTATTTCGAAATACGCTGTCATGTATAATGTGCCGGAAGATCTGGTGCATCGCGTGGTGCAGCGTGAAAGCAGATACAATCCCGGCGCCTATAATGGCGGCCACTTCGGCCTGATGCAGATCAAGCACGCCACGGCCCGCTCCATGGGCTTTGATGGCCCCGCCTCTGGCCTGTTCGATGCCGAAACCAACCTCAAATATGCCGTCAAATATCTGAGCGGCGCCTGGCTTGTTGCCGACAACAACCGGGACAATGCTGTCAGGCTTTATGCACGCGGTTATTATTACGATGCCAAGCGCAAGGGCATGCTGCACGTTCTGCGCAAGTAAGCCTTTGAGCAGAGCCGGGACTGCAATGCGGCAAAGCGGCTTTTCTTAAAAACGTCGAGCACGTCACTTTTGTCATCCTCGGGCTTGTCCCTGGGATCTGCAAGCTTTTGATTTTACGATATGTGCTTAGATCCTCGTTACAAGCCCGAGGATGACGTCACATCCAAATCTAAGCTTGAGACCTGAGTTGGTTTCACACCGCCTTTTCGATTCGTTACGTCGGCCCACAACCCCTGTCATCAAACTGTAGCGTCGTGACTGTAGACGCCTCTCAATCTATTGAGAGGTGAACATATGACGAGTGCGGCACCCAAGACCGGCTTCAGCAAGAATACGAAACTGAAGTCCGCATTGCTCCAGCACAAGGCGCTCTCGAAAAGCGGTTTTTCCGAACGGTTCTTCGGGGTTCTCTTTTCCGGTCTGGTTTATCCGCAAATCTGGGAAGACCCGGAAATCGATATGGAAGCGATGGAGCTTGCTGAAGGCCACCGCATCGTCACCATCGGCTCGGGCGGCTGCAACATGCTGGCCTACCTCTCCCGCAACCCTGCCAGCATCGATGTGGTGGATCTCAACCCGCATCACATCGCTCTCAACAAGCTGAAGCTTGCCGCCTTCCGCCATCTCCCGGCCCATCAGGATGTGGTTCGTCAGTTCGGCCGCGCCAATACGCGCAGCAATAGTCACGGCTACGACCGATTCATCGCCGACCATCTCGACGACACGACCAAGGCCTACTGGTCGAAGCGCACCCTGTCCGGCCGTCGCCGCATCTCGGTATTCGACAGGAACATATACCGCACCGGTCTGCTCGGCCGTTTCATCGGCGCCGGCCACCTTATGGCCCGCCTGCATGGCGTCAAGCTGACCGAAATGGCCAATAGCCGCACGCTGGATGAACAGCGTCGGTTCTTCGACAGCAAGGTCGCACCGCTGTTCGACAAGCCGGTGGTGCGCTGGCTGACGAAGCGAAAAAGTTCGCTGTTCGGCCTTGGCATTCCGCCCCGCCAATATGACGAGCTGGCAAGCCTTTCCAACGACGGCACAGTCGCCTCCGTCCTCAAGGAGCGGCTGGAAAAGCTTGCCTGCAACTTTCCGCTCAGCGACAATTATTTCGCCTGGCAGGCCTTCGCGCGCCGTTATCCCGAGCCGCATGAGGGTGCTCTGCCCGCTTATCTCAAGCGGGAATATTACGAGACGATCCGCGACAACACCGCCCGCGTTGCCGTGCACCACGCCACCTATACCGAGCTGCTTTCCAAAAAGCCGGCAAACGGCGTCGATCGCTACATTCTGCTCGATGCGCAGGACTGGATGACGGACGTGCAGCTCAACGAATTGTGGTCGCAGATCAGCCGCACCGCCGCTCCCGGCGCCCGCGTCATCTTCCGCACCGCTGCCGAAAACAGCGTGATCGAAGGCCGTCTCTCGGCAGATATCCGCAACCAGTGGATCTATCTCGAGGAACGCTCCAATGAGCTCAACGCCATGGACCGTTCGGCCATCTATGGCGGCTTCCATATCTATCAGAGGGCTCTGGCATGAAAACCATCGGCGAGAATGTCGGCCTTGCGGATGAGGCGCATGCGAGCCTGATGGACCGCATGTATCGCCACCAGCGGCATATCTACGATATTACCCGCAAATATTACCTTCTGGGCCGCGACAGGACCATTTCCGGCCTCGACGTGCCCAAGGGTGGCACGCTGCTTGAAGTCGGCTGCGGTACCGGCCGCAACCTGCTGCTGGCCAGCCGCAAGTTTCCGGAAGCAAGACTGTTCGGTCTCGATATCTCCGCCGAAATGCTGCTGACCGCATCCGAGAATTTTACCGGAAAGACGGAACGCCCCGTTCTGCGCGTGGCCGACGCCACCGCTTTCCGCGCCGCAGAATTCGGTCAGCCGGACGGTTTCGACCGAGTCATGATCCCCTATGCGCTTTCGATGATACCGGACTGGGAAAAGGCGATCGAACAGGCGCTGACAGCTCTCAAGCCCGGCGGCTCGCTGCACATCGTCGATTTCGGCCAGCAGGAACAATTGCCCAAGTGGTTCCGCGCACTTTTGCAAGCATGGCTCACCCGCTTCCACGTCACGCCCCGCGCCAATCTCCGTTACGTTCTGGCCAACATGGCAGGCCGTTTTGACGGTAATCTCGAATTCGAAGAGATTGCCCGGGGTTACGCCTGGCGGGCCATCATCACGCTTCCGGTCGCCGAAGTGCAGCCAAAAGTCAGCCGTATTCTGGCAGACGCCTGATCCTCAAGGGTTAAGGCGCCTCGCCTCTGCAAATGCGGGCGAGACGCTGCCAGCCAGCGGTCCTACAAGTATACGCCACTGGGACTGAAAGACCGCAAATCTCTTGGAATCCAGCGACTTGCGAGCCGAAAAAACGCCACTGCCCCTTGCCATAACGGCTTGTTTACCATGTTATGGGTAAATCGGGAGACGCGGCGCGCCATTTTGCGGCCGTGGATGGGCAACAATAATTCATCAGGGTTCCAATGCGGCTGCGTCTATCGGCACTTTTGTCGGCTATGTTGTTGATCGGCGGCTGTACGTCCACGAGCTATGACCTGCTTGAAACGGCTTCTGTTTCCAAGCCGAAATTCTCCGATACCGACCCACAGGATTTTGGCACGAACAACCCGCATCGCCACGAGGTGCATGGTATCGATGTGTCCAAATGGAATGGCGACGTCGACTGGCGGACCGTGCGCAAATCCGGCGTTTCCTTCGTCTTCATCAAGGCCACCGAAGGCTCAGACCGCATCGATCCGAAATTCGGCGACCATTGGCGCAGTGCGGCGGCGGCAGATATCCTGCACGCGCCATACCATTTCTATTATTTCTGCTCGACGGCGGACGCTCAGGCCGACTGGTTCATCAGCAACGTGCCAAAGGAAGCCGTCACCCTGCCGCCGGTTCTCGATGTTGAATGGAACCCCTCCTCCCCCACCTGCAAGACGCGCCCGGCCCCTGGCATCGTCCGTGCCGAGATGCAGCGTTTCCTCGACCGCCTCGAGGCCCACTACGGCAAGCGCCCGATCATCTACACATCGGTCGACTTCCACCGCGACAACCTCGTTGGCCAGTTCAAGAATTACCATTTCTGGGTGCGCTCCGTCGCCGCGCATCCCGCCAAGATTTACGAAGACCGGCAGTGGGCCTTCTGGCAATATACGGCCACCGGCGTCGTGCCCGGCGTCAACGGCCCAACCGACATCAATGTCTTCGCCGGAAGTGAGAAAAACTGGCGGAAATGGATCGCTTCGGCCAAATAATACGGCCAAGAAGCAACACATTCGAAAAATCGGCGTTCTTCTGCACCGGCAGATCGCTGGACCCGTTTTTTTGTCGCAAACATGTGGGTAAAGCGGGCTAACAACCTATCGAGGAAATTCCCATGCCCACTTTTCGGTCGCGCAGCATCATTTTTGCCGCCGCTCTGTCGCTTCTCTCCACCGGCTCCGCCCTTGCCACACCGCCTGTGGCCTCGCCTGACGATCCAAAGCAGGTTGCGTGCGGCGGTGATCTAGGCGCATTTCTTGAGGGCGTGAAGGCTGAGGCCGCTGCCAAGGGTGTTCCGGCGGCTGCCATCGAAAAGGCGCTGGCCGGCGCGCAGATAGACCCCAAAGTGCTTTCGCGTGACCGCGCACAGGGCGTCTTCCGCCAGACCTTCCTCGAATTTTCCCAGCGCACTGTCAGCCAGGCCCGTCTCGATATCGGCCGCAAAAAGCTGCAGGAGCTGTCATCGACCTTTGCCCGTGCCGAGAACGAATTCGGCATACCGGCTGGCGTCATTGCTGCCTTCTGGGCCATGGAGACCGATTTCGGCGCCGTCCAGGGCGATTTCAACACCCGTAACGCGCTGGTGACCCTCTCGCACGATTGCCGCCGCCCGGAACTCTTCCGTCCGCAATTGCTGGCCCTCATCGAAATGGTCCAGCACGGCGATCTCGACCCCACGTCCAACACGGGTGCATGGGCCGGTGAAATCGGCCAGGTACAGATGCTGCCCAAGGACATCATCGCCTTCGGCATCGATGGTGATGGCGATGGCCATGTCAACGTCAAGAGCAGCGCACCGGATGCGATCCTCACGGCGGCGAAATTCATCCAGCACCTCGGCTTCAAGAAGGGCGAACCCTGGATGCAGGAAGTTTCCGTACCGGAAAACCTGCCCTGGGAGAAATCCGGCCTCGGCGGTTCGCTTACCGCCGGTGACTGGTTTACCCTCGGCGTGACCCCGCGCGACGGTAACAAAAATTTCGCCTCCCTGCCCGCAGCCCTCATCATGCCGCAGGGCCGCAAGGGACCGACCTTCCTCACCTATCCCAACTTCAACATCTATCTGGAATGGAACCAGTCGTTCATCTACACGACCTCGGCTGCCTATTTCGCCAACCGTCTGATGGGCGCCCCTGTTTATAACAAGGGCAATCCCGATCCGGGCTTCGATGACGCTACGATGAAAGAGTTGCAGACAAAGCTTGAAGCGCGCGGCCACGATGTTGGCAAGGTGGACGGAATTCTCGGTTCCGGCACCCGCGTCGCCATCCAGAAGGAACAGCAGCGTCTCGGAATCCCTGCGGATGGATGGCCGACCCAGGCACTTCTCCAGGCGCTTTAACCTGTGTTAATCGCACCTTCGGGCCTTTAATCTATCGCCGGAATCAAGGCTTAAACTGTTAATCTCGACCGGATGACTGGGGATAACACCCCGGTCATTTACTTTTTTTAAAGATATGAAGCACTGCGTGATGAGAAAATAATCTTTTATTTTCAATGAATTACAGAAGTTACTTTTTTTAGCGGCGACAAAGCATGCTGCACCGCATCACAGAAACCGCTTTTCAAGTGCCACAAAACGGTCATATTATCGAACCTGTCAACAACAGGAGGCACCCATGGGACTTACAAAATCTCTCAATGCCTTGGCAGTCGGTTTGGCGTTTTTGTTCGTAGCGATGATGCTTTTCATCTGACGAGACGTGAAGACCAAACGCAGAAAAGAACCGTAGATGACACGAGTTTGAAAAGCGCAGGTCCTGTCGGGCCTGCGCTTTTTTCCTGTCGTAAATGGAATATCTGAAATCAGGCGGCGCTGCGGCGCAAACGCTCAAGACCGAGGTTCTCAAGCACCGCATCGACCAGCGGCGCACGGTTCATGGTGTAGAGATGGAACTCGTTGACACCGCGCCGTTGAAGATCGGCGATCTGCTCGGCAGCAACTTCCGCCGCAACGCGGGCGCGTCCCTCGAGATCGTCATCATAACCTGCAAAACGCTCATCCAGAAAACTGGGCACACTGGTACCGCAGCGGCCGGCGAAACGCTTGAGCTGGGTCAGGTTCTGGATCGGCATGATACCCGGAACGACCGGAATGGTGATGCCCGCAGCCGTAACCCGCTCCATGTAGCGCTCGAACACGTCATTATCGAAGAAGAACTGCGTCAGCGCCCGCGTTGCGCCGTTGTCCGCCTTGCGCTTCAGCATATCGATATCGACCGCATCGCTGGCGCTCTCCGGGTGCTTTTCGGGATAAGCAGAAACTGAAACCTCGAAATCGCTGATATCGCGTAGCCCCTTCACCAGGGCGGCGGCATTCTCGTAACCTTGCGGATGCGGCCTGTAATCCGTGCCGATACCGGTCGACGGATCGCCGCGCAGCGCCACGAAATGGCGAACGCCAGCATTGCGAAACTCTTCAACGACCTGATGCACGTCGTCACGGCTGGCATCAACGCAGGTCAGGTGCGCGGCGGTCGGCAGATGACTGTCACCGATCATCCGGCGCACCGCATCCAGCGTCGGCGCCTTGGTGGAACCGCCCGCGCCATAGGTGACGGAGACGAAATCCGGATCCCATTTCTTCAGCTCGGCAACCGTTTCCCAGAGCTGGTTCTCCATCTCGGGGTTCTTGGGCGGGAAAAACTCGAAAGATAACCGGATATCCCCCCGGATTTCGCCATTCTGGCGCGCGGTTTCCGACCTCAACATATCATGCCCTCCCGGCAGCAAGTAAAACGGCCTCTTGCACCACATCGTCTGCCATCAGCAGCCGCTGGTCGCGGGCAACCCATATCGTGACGTCCAAGGATTCATCGGACGCCCGTTCAGAATGAAGATCGACGGCACGGTCGAGCACGAGCCCGGCCTTTTTCAGCCATTCATCCATAAGCGGATGCGAAAAGCCAAGCCGCACATGCGCATGCTCGTCGCGAAGATGCTCGAAGGAATGGGGTGCAAGATCGATGACGATCAGCCGGCCACCGGGACGCAGCATGCGGGCGGCTTCGGAAAGCGCGATCTCCGGCTGGTCGAGAAAATGCAGAACCTGATGGATGACGATCAGATCGAAATCCTGGCCTTCCAGCGGCAGGTTGAGAATATCGCCATGGCGAACGGATGCATTGACCACGCCCGCCTTGTCCAGATTGGAGCGCGCCACCGACAACATGTCGCGGCTGGCATCGACACCGATTGCCCGGCGATAGATACCGCTCAGAAGCTGCAGGATGCGGCCCGTGCCGGTACCGAGATCGAGCAGCGAGTCGATCGGGGTGGTTCCGACCAGCTTCAGCAATGCCCCTTCCACGGCCTCGTCGCTCACATGCAGGCGGCGCAGCTCGTCCCAGGCGGAGGCATTGCGGCTGAAATAATCCTGCGCCCGCTCCGCCCTTACCCGCTTGACGGTGGCAAGGCGTTCGCTGTCGCGCTGGAGAACGGCGTCAGAGGGCGATGCGGCGCCCAGCAGCTGCCTGATAACAACGGCGGGCTCGCCATCCTGCCGCAGGCGGAAATAGGCCCAGGCGCCTTCCTGATAGCGCTCGATCAACCCTTCTTCCGTCAAAAGCTTGAGATGACGGGAAATACGGGGCTGCGACTGGCCGAGAATTTCGGTGAGATCGGTGACGGTCAGATCGCCGGCCGCCAGAAGCGCCAGCAAGCGAAAGCGCGTCGGCTCGCCGGCCGCCTTCAAGAGATCCACCAATTTATCCAAACCGAACGCCACGTCTGCCGCACCTTGCAATCTAATCAACATATAAAGATATCTTTATGTCGGCGTCACGCGAGATGCAAGCGCAATTTGCCACGCTCTCCCCTCAAGCCCCATTTATTGCATCAAAAAAGGCCCGCTTTTGGGCGGGCCTTTATGAAGTGATCCGAGAACAGGATCAGCGCGTCAGGCGCTTGTAGCTGACGCGGCCGGGCTTGATGCTTTCCGGGCCGAGACGACGGACCTTGTCCTTTTCATAGTCTTCGAAGTTGCCTTCGAACCATTCCACGTGGCTGTCACCCTCGAAGGCGAGGATGTGAGTGGCCAGACGGTCGAGGAACATGCGATCGTGGCTGATGATAACGGCGCAACCGGCGAAGGCTTCCAGCGCTTCTTCGAGCGCTGCCAGCGTTTCCGTATCAAGGTCGTTGGTCGGTTCGTCGAGCAGCAGCACGTTGCCGCCTGCCTTCAGCATCTTGGCAAGGTGAACGCGGTTACGCTGACCACCGGAGAGGTTGCCGACCTTCTGCTGCTGATCGCCGCCCTTGAAGTTGAAGGCGCCGCAATAAGCGCGGGAGTTCGTTTCGAACTTGCCGAGCTTGATGATGTCGTTGCCGCCGGAGATTTCCTCCCAGACGGTTTTGTCACCCGCCAGCGTATCGCGGCTCTGGTCGACGTAACCAAGGTGCACGGTCTCACCAATGGTCACCGAACCGCTATCGGGCTTTTCCTGACCGGTGATCATGCGAAACAGCGTGGTTTTACCAGCACCGTTCGGGCCGATGACGCCGACGATGCCGCCCGGAGGCAGCTTGAAGGTGAGGTTTTCGATCAGAACCCGGTCACCATAGGACTTTGTGAGGTTTTCCGCCTCGATAACGACGCGGCCCAGACGCTCGGCGACCGGAATGACGATCTGCGCGTCGCCGGGACGGCGATTTTCAGCGGCTTCCACCAGTTCGTCATAAGCGCGGATACGCGCCTTGGACTTCGTCTGGCGAGCCTTGGGGCTGGAAGCGATCCACTCCTGTTCGCGGCTGATGGCCTTCTGGCGCGAGGCGTCTTCGCGGGATTCCTGCTGCATGCGCTTGGCTTTTGCCTGCAGATAGGCGGAATAATTGCCTTCGTAGGGAATACCACGGCCACGGTCGAGTTCGAGAATCCAGCCGGTGACGTTGTCGAGGAAGTAGCGATCGTGGGTGATCATCATCACGGCGCCGGGATAGTCGCGCAGGTGCTTTTCGAGCCAGGCGATGGTTTCAGCGTCAAGATGGTTGGTCGGTTCGTCGAGCAGCAGCAGGTCAGGCTGCGAAAGCAGCAGCTTGCAGAGCGCCACGCGGCGACGCTCACCACCCGAAAGGCCGGTTACTGCCGAGTCGCCAGGCGGGCAACGCAGCGCATCCATGGCCATTTCGACCTGATTTTCCAGATCCCACAGGTTCTGGCTGTCAATGATGTCCTGAAGCTTTGCGCCCTCATCCGCCGTTTCGTCGGAATAGTTCATCATCAGCTCGTTGTAGCGGTCGACGATTGCCGTCTTGCTCGCCACACCTTCCATGACGTTTTCCATCACGGTCTTGTTTTCGTCGAGCTTCGGCTCCTGCTCGAGATAACCGAGCGTCGCACCCTCAGCGAGCCAGGCCTCACCGGTATATTCCTTGTCGAGACCGGCCATGATCTTCAAAACGGTCGACTTACCGGCACCGTTCGGACCGAGGATACCGATCTTGGCATCGGGGTAGAAGGAGAGATGGACGTTCTCAAGAACCTTCTTCGCGCCATAGGACTTGTTCAGCCCGGCCATGTGATAGATGAATTGACGTGCCATTGTAGCGAATGCTCCACATCGGATTTTAAAGAGTACGTATCGGGAAATTTGCCGCTATGTAGGGTAAATAGGACCTTGGGGCAACCTCTGGCACGATTTTGACCCCATGATTATGACAAGGGATACCATGGCAGGCACGGGTGAAAGCATGAATGAGACGACGGATGACTTGACGTTCAGCCGGATTGAGAGGCTCGACGCTCCATCAGGCGCATCCATCGCCTTTCGCCACCAGCCCTCTGCCCTTTCTCCGGCGCGCGGCGTGCTGATGATCTGCCACGGCCTGGTGGAGCACGCCGGCCGTTACCGCCGTTTTGCCGATGTCATGGCAAAGCAGGGTTTCGAGGTCTATGCCCACGATCATCGTGGCCATGGCCGCACAAAGGCTGCCGATGCGCCGATTGGCCGCTTCGCCTGGAAGGACGGAGCCAGCAAGGTCGTTGCCGATGTCATGGCGATGCGCATGATGGTCGGCGAAAGACATCCCGGCCTGCCGGTCATCCTGTTCGGCCATTCCATGGGCGGCCTTGTGGCGCTCAACACCGCCGTCAGCCATCCGGATGCCTTTGATGGTCTGTCCATCTGGAATTCCAACCTCAATCCCGGTGTCATGGGCCGTCTTGCACAGATCGTGCTGCGCCTTGAAAAGATGCTGAAAGGCTCTGATGTGCCGAGCGCCATCCTGCCCAAAGCAACCTTCCGTGCCTGGAATGCCAGAATGCCGGAAAAACGCACTCATGCGGATTGGCTGAGCCATGACAGGTTAGCGGTGGACGCTTATGTGGAGGATCCGCTTTGCCAGTTCGAGGCCAGCGTCTCCCTGTGGCAGGATGTCTTTGAATTGTCCTATCGTGCGCCGAGGCTCATCGAACGCCTGCCGAAGACGCTGCCGATTTTGCTTGTCAGCGGCGATCAGGATGCCGCGACCAATGACGGCAAGGAGATCGTCTGGCTTGCCGAACGCTTCCGCGAAGCGGGTTTCGGCCATGTCGAACACACGATCTATCGGGGCATGCGCCACGAAACCCTGAACGAGATCGGCTGGCATGCCGTGGCTGCGGATTTCGCCGCCTGGTGCGGCCGCGTCGTTGGCAAATGACGAGCCTTTGCCGAAACGGAATAAGTCCATGAGATAAAATCACATGCGGCAATGCGGGGAGACGTCTATAAACCGGCAAGCAGAAAACACCGGGGGACAAATGACCGAAACGCCGAACAGGAAACCGCCACTATCAGGTATTCGCGTCATCGAACTGGCGCGTGTTCTGGCCGGTCCCTGGGCGGGGCAGATGCTGGCCGATATGGGTGCGGATGTCATCAAAGTCGAGAACCCTGAAGGTGGAGACGATACCCGCGCATGGGGTCCGCCCTTTGTCGAAAGCGCAGATGGTGAAAACCTCTCCGCCGCCTATTACCATGCCACTAATCGCGGCAAACGCTCCATCGTCGCCGATCTCAAGACGGTGGAAGGCTGTGCGCTGGTGCGGCGGCTCGTGCGCACCGCCGATGTTGTCATCGAGAATTTCAAACGCGGCGGGCTTGCCAAATATGGCCTCGACTATGAGAGTCTCAGGGTTCTCAATCCGAAGCTGATCTATTGCTCCATCACCGGCTTCGGCCAGACCGGACCCTATGCCGATTTCGCCGGATACGACTATATCGTGCAGGGCATGTCCGGTTTCATGTCGATCACCGGCGAACCCGACGGTCAGCCTATGAAGGCGGGCGTTGCCGTTGCCGATATCTTCACCGGCATCTATTCCGTGTCAGCCATTCAGGCCGCGCTGATCCACGCCATGCGGTCAGGTGAAGGCCAGCATATCGACATGGCGCTTCTGGACGTGCAGTCGGCCGTGCTCGCCAACCAGAATATGAATTACCTGATTTCCGGCAATGCCCCCGTCAGGCTCGGCAACGCCCATCCGAATATTTCCCCCTATGAGGTGGTGCCGACGGCTGATGGTTTCCTGATCCTCGCGGTCGGCAATGACGGCCAGTTCCGCCGCCTCTGTAATATTCTCGGCATTGGCGCGATTGCCGATGACGAGCGTTACGCGACAAACAAGGCCCGCGTGGCGCACAAGGTCGAGGTCCGGCAGATCATTTCCACCGAAACGCTGAAATGGCAGAAGCGCGATCTTCTGACCGCTTGCGAGCAGAACGCCGTACCGGCCGGGCCAATCAACTCCATCGAGGAAATGTTCGCCGATCCACAGGTTCAGGCACGCGGCCTGCGTGTTGATCTCGAGGCGCAGGATGGCACCGTCATCCCCAGTGTGCGGACACCGATTATCATGTCACAGACGCCGCTGCGTTACGAACGCCCGAGCCCGAAGCTTGGCGAGCATCAGGCGCAAGTGCTGGCCGAACTGGAAAACATCGAAAGGACCACGGCGCCATGAAAGCAACCGGAATGAAAAGAACAGGCGGACAACTGATCGTCGAAGCGCTGAAAGCCAATGGCGTCTCCCGCGTTTCCTGCGTTCCCGGTGAAAGCTATCTGGCGGTGCTGGACGCGCTTTATGAAAGCGGCATTGAAACCGTGGTCTGCCGCCAGGAAGGCGGCGCTGCCATGATGGCCGACACCTGGGGCAGGCTGACCGGCGAACCCGGCATCTGCATGGTAACGCGCGGTCCCGGCGCAACCAACGCCTCGGCCGGCCTGCATATCGCAAGGCAGGATTCCATTCCGATGATCCTGTTCATCGGCCAGGTACAGCGCGAAGCCCGCGAGCGTGAGGCGTTTCAGGAAGTGGAATATCGCCGCGCCTTTACCGAATTCGCCAAATGGGTGGGCGAGATCGACGATGCGCGCCGCATTCCGGAATTCGTCACCCGCGCCTTTGCCGTCGCCACCTCCGGCCGCCCCGGCCCCGTGGTGCTGACGCTACCCGAAGACATGCTGGTTGAAGAGGTTGAAGCCCCCAAGGCAAAGCCCTATACCCCGGTCGAAGCGCATCCCGGCCCGTCGCAGATCGCCGCTTTCTCAAAAATGCTGGGCGAGGCCAAGCGGCCAATCTTCATCATCGGCGGCACACGCTGGTCCGAAGAAAGCGTCGCAAGCTTCACGGCTTTTGCCGAAAGGAACAAACTGCCCGTCGGCTGCTCCTTCCGTCGCCAGATGCTGTTCGATCACTTGAGCCCATCTTACGCGGGCGATGTCGGAATTGGCATCAACCCGGCCTTGGCGAAGGAAATCAAGGAAGCCGACCTCGTGGTGCTGCTCGGCGGTCGCCTCTCGGAAATGCCTTCCTCCGGCTACACGCTGATCGACATTCCCTACCCGTCGCAGAAACTTGTCCACATCTACCCGGAAGCCGAAGAGCTTGGCCGCGTCTATCGCCCCGATCTCGCAATCTGCGCCTCACCGGATGATTTCGTCGCCGCCCTTTCTTCCGTAACGCTCCCCGATAACGCCGCCTGGGCGGACCGCACGGCCACCATGCATTCGGCTTACCTTACCTGGTCGACACCGCCGCAGACCGGTCCGGGCGCGGTGCAGATGGGTCCGATCATGGACTGGATCGAGGCCAACGTGCCGGATGATGCCATCTTCACCAATGGCGCGGGCAACTATGCCACCTGGGTGCACCGCTTCCACCGCTTCCGCCGCTTCAACACTCAATCGGCGCCGACCTCCGGCTCGATGGGGTACGGCCTGCCGGCGGCCGTGGCCGCCAAGCACCTGTTTCCCGAGCGCGAGGTGATCTGCTTTGCCGGTGATGGCTGCTTCATGATGCATGGGCAGGAATTCATCACCGCCGTGCGGTATGGACTGCCTATCATCACCGTGCTGGTCAATAACGGTACCTACGGCACGATCCGCATGCATCAGGAGCGGGAATATCCCGGCCGCGTCAGCGGCACCGATCTCGTCAACCCGGATTTCGCGGCCTTCGCCAAGGCCTATGGTGGCCACGGCGAAACGGTCGAAAAGACGCAAGACTTCGCCGCCGCCTTCGAACGCGCCCGGGCAAGCGGCAAGCCCGCCATCATCGAGGTGAAGCTGGATGCCGAAGCGATCACGCCAACCCGCACGCTGACCCAGATCAGAAGCCGGACCTGATATTGCGCATGGACATGGCTCCGGCATGGTGTAAATCCTGACTAGAACATACAGGTTAGGAAACGACATGCCGGATGCAGCCCCTCCCGTCATCACCCCACGCGGCGCAAAGATCGAACCTTCGGCCGGTGCGCCATTCGAGGCCGTGCGCGTGGCACGCGATGTCCTGCACACATCCCGCACGGCGGCGCTCGCGACCCTCGATCCGGTCAGCGGTTATCCCTATACGACCGCCACCAATATCGGCATCGAGCCGGATGGTAAGCCGTTCTTCTTCGCGGCGGGCCTGACGCTGCATGCCCGCAACATGGAGGCCGACCCGCGCATCTCGTTGACACTTGCCCCCTTCGGCAAGGGCGACGCGCTGACGCTGCCGCGGCTGACACTGGTAGGCAAGGCGGAACTGATCGATCCGGAAGAAGTGCCGCTTGCCAGACAGCGCTACATCGACCGCTATCCCAAGGCAAAACTCTACCTCTCTCTTCCCGATACAAGGCTCTACCGGCTGCGGACAGAGGGCGTTCAGATCAATGGTGGCCCGGCCCGCAACGCCAGCAACATCACACCTGCCGATCTGCGCAGTGACCTTTCCGGCGTGGAACAGCTGATGGCTGCGGCAGCGGACGAGGCCGCGCGCCTCAACGCCATCAAGGGCGAGGCATCACGGCTGGCCGCTCTTGCGGGTGCGAAAACCGCACGCTGGAAAATCACTTCCATAGACCCTGATGGTATCGACCTCGCCTCAGCCAACGACCTGGCACGGCTGTGGTTTGCAGAACGGGTGAGGACGTTGAAGCAGCTTGAGAAGGCGCTCGCCCAGCCAGTGAAGTGATGGGCGCAAGCGATTCACAAACCTGGGACAATCGCCTCTCCTCCGTCATGCTCGGGCCTGCCCCTAGCATCTGCTACCTATCAATTTGCGATAAGTGATTGGATCCTAGGAACAAGCCCGAGGATGACAAAACGAGCGTTTCGAATTTTCCCAACAAAAAAGGCCGGGCTGCATTCCGCAACCCGGCCTTTTTCAAAATCAAACCGTTACTCAGAGAGCAGCGGTAACGATGAACTCAACCTTGTAGTCCGGAGTAGCAAGCGCCGCTTCGCTGGTGGCGCGGGCCGGCGGGTTTGCCGGGTCGATCCAGCCTTCCCAGACGGCGTTCATTTCGCCGAAGGTGGACATGTCGGAGAGGTAGATGATGGTCTGCAGGATCTTCGACTTGTCGGAACCGGCAGCGGCCAGCAGACGATCGACTTCAGCCAGCGCCGACTTGCTCTGATCGGTCACGGACACGCCCTCACCGACCTGGCCGGCCAGATAAACGGTGTTGCCGTGGATGACGGCGCCGCTCATGCGCTTGCCCGGTTCGATACGCTTGATGGTCATGGAAAACTCCTGTTGATTGGCTTTAGAAAATCGAATTATCCGCGGAAAATCAGCCGCGCAGGTGGTGGGTCTTTTCGTAGATCGCGGTCGAGCGCGCGCCGGAACGGCAATAGCCGAGCATCGGGCGCTGCAATTCGTCAAGCGCATCCACCATGCCGGTAACCGCATCCGCATCGACGCCGTAGCGGCCAACCGGTACATGCACGATGGTCAGGCCAAGCTGTTCGGCACGCTCGGCAATATCGGCGAAAAGCGGCTGGCCTTCTTCTTCGCCATCCGGGCGGTGGCAGACGATCGACTTGAAGCCGAGTGCCTTGACCTCGTCGAGATCGGCAACGCTGATCTGTCCCGTGACCGAATATTCGTCGTCTATGCGCCTGATATCCATATTAATGCCTCCGCTTAAACCGGCGCCTTGGCGCCGCTGGCACGCTGTCGCCACTGTCTGAAATCCGCATCCGATGTAAGGGCTCAAAACTCTTGCGTCAATGATACGGCGCCTTCATTCGGTACGCCATTCAGTCCCCTATTCAGAGGATGGAAAAGCGAAGACCATAGGAGCGGCTTTCGCCCGGCTGCAGCATATTGAACTCGCCGGCGGCCTCAAGCTCGCCGCGCCCCACCCAGCGGTGCGAAACCGGTTCGATGCCAAGCACATTGGCCGGATCCTTCTGGTTCCGCCACATCTGCAGATAGGGCAACGTCTCCGTGCCGAAACGTACTTTCAGCGTCTTGCCGCCAATTGCGGCAATCGGACCGAGAGCTAGTTCCGCCCATTCGTCCTGACCGGCAGGTACACAGAACACCGTGCCCGGCTCCTCGCCAAAGCGCCAGCCATGACCACCGCCATCAAGCATGGCACCTTCCAGACGAACGGCCTCGTCAAACAGCCGCGCGCCGACATTCATGTGGTACATCAGAAAAACCGGGATCGGCCGCGAACTCGTATTGACGATCCGGTCATCGAGGCTGACTTCGCCGCTTTCGCCATCGATGCGCCATGTCCGCTCGAGAAGGGCCGTGCCACCATCGGCAAGGTTCACGGGAACCTCGGCACGCGCCAATGCATTGGACTCATGAACGTCGAAGGCAACTATCTTGGCGGGATGCGCGGAGAAGGCCCCATGCAACGGATATCGACTCCCCTCGCCCTCACCGCCGATCGGTTCGGGATGGCGGATATGATCGGGACCGCAGGTGAACAGAAAGCCTTCCAGCGAATGGTCGATGCGCGGATCGCCATCATCTGGAATGGCACGGCCGGGCGCGATGTCGATACCATCGACAACACAGGCGCCAATATCGAAAACGGAGGTTTCATCGAGGAAAATGCGCGGCGATTTGCCGGCCTGAAACGAACGCAAGACAACCTCCCTGTGGCAGTAAAAGCGCAATAATCACGGAAACGCTACTAACCGTGACGTAAATTAAGATTGCTTTAACCGTGAATTCACCTTTTTCACAATAGGGTCAAGATTACGGTGTGTTTATCGGTGAACGAAGTAAGGGATAGCAGAATCGTGAAACAGTTTGTTAACGCAGCTCTGGGTCTGGCGATTGCCTTGGCGGCGGTTTGCGCGCCTCTACAGGCTGGCGCGCAGCAGCGTTATGGCTATCAGGAACAGCCGGTTCTGGTGACGCCGGATGGCCGTGTTCTCGATTTCGTGCCCCAACGTGGCGACATCGTCATCAGTCGCGACAATATGGGCCGCACGGTATTTTATGACCGGTACGGCAACCTGCTGGCCACTGAAATGCCGTCAGGCTATCAGCAGCGGCAACAGGTACAGCAACGCGACACCACCTACTATCCCCCGGCCCCCGGTGGTGAATATCGTGAGCCGCAGCGCGATTACGGTTATCAGGATAATGGAAGCGTGCGCGATTATCGCGAATATCGCGGCAATGGTTCCGGCGACGATGTCTATACCGGCTCGGTTCCCGGCCCGGGCGCTGTCGAAAGCGCGCCGCTCAACCAGCCGATGCCCGAAGAAAGCACCACGGCTGCCGTTCCGCAGCCGCAGCACCTGATCGAGCGCCACACGCCCGTCACCACACCGGTCAACCGCTCCCGCCAGGAGATCGTAGCACTTCAGACTTTCCTCGACCGCGAAGGCATCTCGCCCGGCGTGATCGATGGCAAGATGGGCGACAACGTCAACAAGGCGATTGCCGCCTGGCAGGACATGACCGGCGAAAAGCTCGACCCGAACAATTCCGAGGACATTCTCGAGCGTCTGCGCGCCTCCGGCGGCATGCCGATCGTCGATTATACGATCACCGCAGCCGATGCAGCCGGCCCCTATGTCGCTTCCATTCCGGATGACTATGCGGAGAAGTCGCAGCTACCCGCCCTCTCCTTCACCTCCACATCGGAGGCGTTGGCAGAGCGCTTCCACATGGACGAGACCTATCTGAAAGAACTGAACCCCGGCATCGATTTCTCCGTACCCGGCACCATCATCAAGGTCGTCAATCCGGGGGAACCCAAAAAGGGCCAGGTGGCCCGCATCGTCGCGCATAAGGGCATCAAGCAGGTCTTCGCTTATGGAGAGGATGGCGCTCTGATCGCCGCTTATCCCGCCACCATCGGTTCTACCGACACGCCTTCGCCAAGCGGCACGCACACCGTCGAGCGCGTCGCGCTTAATCCGGGTTACACCTACAATCCGAAGATCAACTTCAGGCAGGGCCAGAACGACAAGATCCTGCAAATTCCGCCCGGTCCAAACGGCCCTGTTGGCACAGTCTGGATTGCCCTGTCCAAACCGACCTACGGTATCCACGGCACGCCGGAACCCTCGAAGATCGGCAAGACCAACAGCCACGGCTGTATCCGCCTCACCAACTGGGATGCGACGGAGCTGGCAAAAATGGTCCGACCCGGCGTCGTGGTTGAGTTCGCGGAATAGGAATGACCGCGAAGACGAATTGCAAAAGCCCGGCGGATGTCATTCCGCCGGGCTTTTTCGTTGCTGAATGTTATCCGCGCTTTTCAGTCAGGAAGTAAAGCAGCGCTGCCGCTGGTAGAGCAAAGCCGACCCAGGACGCAGCACCCCATTCCCCAACGGAATAGGCCCAGCCGCCGACGGCAGAGCCAATCGCACCGCCCATGAAAAATGTCGCCATGTAGACGCCGTTCAGACGGCTGCGGAATTCGGCGCCGAGCGTGAAGATGGCGCGCTGACCCAGCACCAGATTGGTGGTGACGCCGAAATCGAGAACGATGGCGGCGACCACGAGAATGCCGAGTGCCAGATGCGATCCTTCCGGCGCAAGATGCGTGACGGCGAATGACAGCGCCGCTGCCACCATCGCGGCAAAAGTAGCGGCATAGGTCCAGCCCCGGTCAGCCATGCGCCCCGCAATCGGCGCGGCGACGGTGCCTGCTGCACCGGCAAGGGCAAACAGCGCAATCTGGCCCTGGCTGAGATTGAAATGCGGCCCGCTCAGATAAAGCGGCGTCGTCGTCCAGAACAGGCTGAAGGCAGCAAACAGGAAGGCGTGATAGATCGCCCGCCGCCGCAGGATAGGCGTATGGGCGGCAAGCCTGCCCATGGAGGCCATCAACGCCCCATAACCCAGCCTTGCCTCAGGCACACGAACGGGCAAAAGGCGATAGAGCACAACGGCGAGAATTGCCATGACGCCAGCCGAAGTCAGGAACACACCGCGCCAGGAGACGACTTCCGACAGGAGGCTGGAAACCGGGCGCGCCAGCATGATACCGGCCATCAATCCGCTCATGACATTGCCGACCACCCGCCCTCGAACAGCGTGCGGCGCCATGTGCGCCGCATAGGGAACGATAACCTGCACCGCGACCGAACTGATACCGACCAGAAAGGCCGCAATCAGAAAAGGTGCCGCATGCGGGGCAAAAGCCGCCGCGAGGAGCGCAAGCACCGCCATCGAAACGGTGCTGACGACCAGCCTGCGATTCTCGACCAGATCGCCAAGCGGCACGACGAAAAGCAGGCCGACGCCGTAACCGATCTGCGTCAGGGTCACGATCAGACCGGTTGCGCCGGCAGACAGGCCAAGCTCCGCCCCGATGATGCCGGCAAGGGGCTGGCCATAATAAAGATTAGCCGCAATCAGTCCGCAGGCGGTAGCCAGCAGAAAAGTCAGGGCCGGGGAAATGGATGTTTCGTAAACATCCTCCCCTTCAACTACACGCGTCGTCATCATTTTCTCCAAAATGGAAACGAATGTTTCCTAAATAGCCACGAAATTATTCGGCAAGTTTCAGGGCGATATCCACCACGGCCGTCATCTCTTCCAGACTGCGCCCGGTCTTTCCCACCACCCGCATCCCGTACATCATGCACAACATCGCTCTGGCGAGATCATCGGGATCAGTCTTCGACTGCACGGAACCATCCCTCTGCCCCTCAGCCACCAGCCGGGCAACGATCCGCTCCCTCGCCTTCACCGCCCGCTCGACCACGACAGCGATATCGTCGTCCAGTGCGGCGAGATCGGCGGCAGCGCCAACCACGAGGCATCCATCCGAACCGGTGGCACCGTGCGACCGTTCCGCATAAAACATCAGGCCGGCTCGCAAACGCTCGTAACCGGTATCATAACCGGCAACGGCGGCTTCAAACCGCTCCGTCTGCAAGGTCCTGTAGCGCTCCATCGTCGCGATGAAGATGGATTTCTTGTCCTTGAAAGCCTTGTAGAGACTGCCCTGCGCCAGTTCCATCGCATCTGTAAGATCACCGACAGAGGTGGCGTGATACCCGCGCCTAGAAAAAACACGGATTGCTCCATCAAGCGCGCGGTCAATATCGAACTCGCGCGGCCTGCCGCGATGGCGTTGTTCCGGGGAATTGGTGTGGCTGGTATCGGTCATGATCGCAATATAGGAAATGATCATTTCCAAATCAAGCAAAAATAATGCCCGCACCTCCAGCAGTCCGGGCATTGGGAGTGTTTTCAAGCCGCCTTGCGGGTGAAAAAGCGCGCGGGTTGGGTGCCCAACCGCGACAGGGGTTTCGGCAAAAGGCCTAGCAACTCGCTCGCGAATGCTTTCGCATTCTCCACCGCCTTGTCGATATTGCTGACCTTGTCCTTGTCGAGACAGAGAAGCGTTCCGCCATAATCGAAGATATCGCGATAAGCCGCTCTTTCGACAATCGGCGTATTCAGAACCGAAACGTTCTTCTCGGCCAGCAGCATTTTGACAAGCAGCAGCGAGCGGGTCGCCACCATGGCGTTGACCCGCGTCAGCACGATGGAGTGGGCGATCGCCTTGCCCATCTTGCGGTTCAGGAACTCGATATGGTCAAGAACCTCCGCAGCCCCACGCGCATCCATGGCGCAGCCCTGCACCGGTATCAGCACATGATCGGAAATACCAAGCGCCATGGTCAGAAGCGGGTTTTTCGCTCCCGGCAGATCGATGATGAAACAGTCGGTATTGGCATTGTTTTCGCGGATATGCCCCTCGAGAGACGCCATCGTCACATGCGAAATTACCGAGAGATTTTCGATCTCGCCTGATAATTCGTGCCAGCGGGAAATCCACAATTGCGGATCGGCATCCAGAACCGTCACGCGGTGGCCGCTGCGGGCAAGTTCGGTTGCCAGAAGCAATACGGCAGTTGTTTTTCCCGCGCCGCCCTTGGTGTTGGCAAAAGTAATGACAGGCATGATATCCCCTGATGATCAGAGCTGTTTCATGCTCATTCACGCACCGAACCAATCATGGTGCTTTCCATAACCTTAACGAACATGGTTAAGAAAAGACTAAGATCGTTTGTGTGGACAACAAAAAGCCCGCGATAAATCGCGGGCTTTTGCCATCTGATTGATCACGCCAGCTTTCGGCAGGAACCCACATCGTCCGCACGCAGGCGACCGGCTTTTAGATCCTCGTACTTCGGCAAGTTCAGGGAACTGCCCAGCCTTTTCTCAACGGTTGCACGATCAAGCGTAATCATGCGTCCGGCGCTCGTGAAGGACACCATGCCGTTCTTTCCAGAATACGCCATAGTCGCGCGCATTTCACAGAAATAGCGGTCTGAACCCCTGGACAAATTCCATCCCCGGATTCCCGCCTTAGTGCTCGACAGAGCTCCGACTTTGTAACCCTGACCGGAAAGTTCCTTGAAAGAAGCGGCCTGCGCCGCAAGGGGCAGGCTTAGAAACGCCACTGCGAGCAATGGCGAAAAAACTGAAAATCTCATGGCTGCCATAACTACCCTTTAAAAGCAGTCCTCAAACAATTTCCTGGTATTCTCCAGCGTCATCGGCACCGGATTGCCGCCGCAGCTCGGATCCTTGATCGCTTCTGCCGCCAGTTCGTCAATGCGGTCAGGCTTAATGCCCATGGCGGTCAGGTTATCAGGCACGCCGAGTTCCTTGCGAAGCTCCAGCACATAATCATAGAAACCATCGAAACCGCCCGAAATGCCTAGATATGCGGCAGCGCGGGCAATCTTGTCTTCGATGGCCGGGCGGTTGAAACGCAGGACGGCAGGCATGACCACGGCATTGGTCATGCCGTGATGGGTGTTATAGACAGCGCCGATCGGATGCGAGAGCGAGTGAATGGCGCCGAGACCCTTCTGGAAGGCAACCGCCCCCATCGCAGCCGCCGCCATCATATTGGTGCGCGCTTCGATATCCGTGCCGTCCTTATAGGCGCGTGGCAGGAATTCCTTGACCAGACGCAGGCCTTCAAGCGCAACGCCGGCGCTCATCGGATGGAAGAACGGCGACGAATAGGCTTCGAGGCAATGGGCAAAGGCGTCCATGCCCGTGCCTGCCGTGATGACCTTCGGCATGCCGACAGTCAGTTCCGGATCGCAGATGACGACGCCGGGCAAAAGCTTTGGATGGAAGATGATCTTCTTCACATGGGTCTGCGAATTGGTGATGACACTGGCGCGGCCAACTTCCGAACCGGTGCCCGCCGTCGTCGGAACCGCGACGATGGGCGCAATCTTCGAGGCGTCCGCCCGCGTCCACCAGTCACCGATATCCTCGAAATCCCAGACCGGGCGCGTCTGCCCGGCCATGAATGCGATGGTCTTGCCAAGATCGAGGCCGGAACCACCGCCGAAGGCGACGACGCCGTCATGGCCGCCATCGCGATAGGCTTTTACGCCGGCTTCCATGTTGATTTCGTTGGGGTTCGGATCGACGTCGGCGAAGATCGCCCGGCCGAGCCCAGCCTCTTCCAGTACATCGAGCGCATGCGCGGTAATCGCCATATTGGCAAGGCCGCGATCCGTGACGAGAAGCGGCTTCTTGATGCCGAGCGTCTTGCAGGCTTCCGCCAGTTCCTTGATCCGGCCACGGCCAAGCTTGACGGCGGTGGGATAGCTCCAGTTGGCGACGATATTCATTTCGTGACTTTCTTCAGATGGTAGGATTTCGGTCGGGTCAGGTTCTGGAAACCGAGAACGGAAAGCGAGCCGCCACGGCCCGTTTCCTTCACACCTGTCCAGCAGAGCGCGGGATCGAGATAATCCGCACGGTTCATGAACACGGTGCCGGTTTCGATCTCACGGCCGATACGCCCGGCACGCGCTGCATCCTGCGTCCAGAGCGAGGCAGTGAGGCCATATTTGCTGTCATTCATCAGGGCGATGGCCTCGTCGTCGTTCTTCACCTTCATGATGCCAAGAGCGGGGCCGAAGGTTTCTTCGGTCATGAACTCCATGGAATGATCGACATTGACGAGCACTTGCGGAGCGACGTAAGCGCTCTCGCCGTCATCGGCAGGGAAAAGCTTGGGATCGACCAAAGCCTTGGCGCCCTTTGAGACGGCATCAGCGATCTGTGCGCGCACCACCTTGGCGAAACGCTTGTTGGCCATCGGCCCGAGTGTCGTTTCCTGTTCCAGCGGATTGCCGAGCTTGTAGTTGGACACCCACGCCACGGACTTCTCGACGAATGCGTCATAGAGGTTTTCGTTGACGTAGATACGCTCGATGCCGCAGCAGCATTGTCCGGAGTTATAGGTCGCGCCATCCATCAACGTATCGACGGCAGCGTCGAGATCGGCATCCTCCATCACATAGCCGGGGTCCTTGCCGCCGAGTTCAAGCCCGAGACCGGTGAAGGTGCCGGCAGCGGCGCGCTCGATGGCCCGGCCGCCTTCCACCGAACCGGTGAAGTTGACGAAATTGAACAGGCCCTCGGAAATCAGCGCCGAGGTTGTGCCGTGATCGAGGAAGACATTGATGAAGACATCGTCAGGCACGCCCGCCTCGACGAAAGCCCGCACCATCCGCTCGCCGACGAGAAGCGTTTGCGCCGCATGTTTGATGACGACTGTGTTGCCGGCCATCAGAGCCGGGGCAACGGTATTGATCGCCGTCATGTAGGGATAGTTCCACGGCGCGATGACGAAGACCACGCCATGTGCTTCGCGCTCGATGCGGCGTTCGAAATTGCCGCTTTCCTCGATGACGAGCGGCGCCAGCGCATCCGCCGCAATGGAGGCGACATAATTGGAGCGCTCGTTGAAGCCCTTGAACTCGCCGCCATAACGAACCGGGCGGCCCATCATATGCGCCAGTTCCGGCACCACCTCGGCCACCATTTCGTTGAGGCGCGCCACACCTTTGAGAACCAGCTGAATGCGGTCCTCAAGCGGACGTCGCGCCCAGTCCTTCTGCGCCTTGCGCGCTTTCGAAACGGCGGCGCGCGCCGCTTCCAGCGACATCGCCTCCCGCTCGGCATAAACCGAGCCGTCGATGGGCGAGATATTCTGGATCATGGTCATGATGTTTTCCCGTAATGATTAGGCTCTCTCGAAACCGCGCGCCACTTCCCAGTCGGTCACGCGGCGGTCGTATTCTTCCTGCTCCCACCTTGCGGCGTGCACGTAGTGATCGACCACGTCGTCGCCAAAGGCCTTACGCAGCATTTTCGATCCGTCCAGGAAGGCGGTCGCGTCGCGCAATGTCTTGGGTATCTCGCGCACGTCCTTCCCGCCATAGGCGTCACCGACAAAAGCGGGCTCAAGTTCGAGTTTATTTTCAATGCCGTCAATGCCCGCCGCAAGAAGAGCTGCCATGGCGAGATAGGGATTGAGATCCGACCCGCCGACACGGCACTCGATACGGATGCCCTTGGTTTCCGCGCCGCAAAGGCGGTATCCTGCCGTGCGGTTGTCGAGGCTCCATATCGCCTTGGTCGGCGCGAAGGTGCCAGCCATGAAACGCTTGTAGGAATTGATGTAGGGCGCCAGGAAATAGGTGATGTCGCTGGCATGCGCCAGAAGCCCGGCAACATAATGCCGCATCACATCCGACATGCCGTGTTCGCCGTCCTTGTCGAGGAAAGCCGGCTTGCCATCCAGGCTCCAAAGCGACTGGTGGATATGCGAGGAACTGCCAGCGGCATTGTAGTTCCACTTGGCAAGGAACGTCACCGCCTTACCCTTCGACCAGGCAATCTCCTTGGTGGCGTTTTTGATGATGGCGTGCCGGTCGGCCATGGTCAGCGCCTCGGCATAACGCACATTGATTTCCGCCTGACCGGGAGACGCCTCGCCCTTGGAATTCTCGACCGGAATTCCCGCACCCTGCAGGCCCTTGCGCAGCGCCCGCATGACGTCCTCTTCCTTGGTCGTCTGGAAGATATGATAGTCTTCGTTGTAGCCGCTGGCGAGGTTCAGGTCCCTGTAGCCGCTGGCGCGTGCCGCATCGAAGGTCTGGTCGAACAGGAAAAATTCGAGCTCGGTGGCCATATAGGCCTTAAGCCCCATCGCCTCCAGCCGCGCCACCTGCTTTTTCAGCAGCGCGCGCGGCGAATGCGGCACTTCTTCATGGGTGTGGTGATCGAGCACATCGCACAGAACCAGCGCCGTGCCTTCCAGCCACGGCACCTTCCGCAGCGTCGAAAGGTCGGGCTTCAGCGTATAGTCGCCATAGCCCTTTTCCCAGCTTGAGGATTTGTAACCGGGAACGGTTTCCATCTCCATGTCGGTGGCAAGCACATAGTTGCAGCTATGGGTTTCCTCAAAGGCGCTTTCAACGAAAAACTCCGCCTGGAACCGTTTGCCCATCAGACGCCCCTGCATGTCGACAAGGCAGGCCAGAACCGTGTCGATGCGCCCTTCGGCCACATCCATCTTCAGCGCGTCGAATGTATAGCTCGTCATTTTGTCCATCCCTTTTCATGTGGCGAGCAGGCGGCCGGTATGCGGCCGCCCGTCAGTTCGAGCATCAGGCCTTTGCAGCCGCCGCTGCCATGGCAGCCTGCTTGTGCTCCAGCGCGAACTCCTCTTCCGGCGACAGGATGAGGCGATGGCGTCCGACAAAGGCGAAGTAGGCAATGGCAACCGCAAACCATACGGCTACCCACAGCACACCCTTGGTGAAGTTCGGATCCTGGATCTGATAGAGCAGCGTCACGATGGCGATGATGATTGTCAACACCGCGCCCGGAATGCCGAAGGGCGAGCGGAACGGCCGCTCGATATGCGGCAGATTTTTCCTGAGCAGGATGAAGGAAATCGCCTGCAGGATGTAGGAGAACATCGCACCGAACACGGCCATGTTCAAAAGCACGCTGCCGATGATGCTGCCGCCCTGTTCCGCACCTAGCGAGAACCAGATGACGAGCATGACCGCAAGGCCGACGAGCGCGCCGGCAATATTGGCAACGTATGGCGTCCGGTATTTCGAATGAGTGATTGACAGCACTGTCGGGAAGTAACCCGCACGCGACAGCGAATAGATCTGGCGGCCCTGCGCATAGAGGATCGTATGGAAGCTGGCGATCAAGCCTGTCAGCGCCACGAGACCAAGCAGCACCACGCCGCCATCGCCGTAGATCGCCTTGAAGCCATCCAGCAGCGGTTCAAGCGACGAGCTGAGATGAAAGGCGCCGACGCCCGGTAGTGACGGGTTCAGCAGCACGATCATGAAGGCCGAAACCATCAGCGTGATGACGCCGAGAATGATACCCTTGGGCATATCGCGTTTCGGATCAACGGATTCTTCAGCCGCCAGCGGCAGCTGCTCGATGGCGAGGAACAGCCAGACCGCAAAAGGCAGCGTGGCAAGAACGCCCGAAAAACCGAATGGGAAAAAGGAACCGTTGCCTTCCGGCAGCTCCACAGCCTTGCCATCGGGTCCGACACCGATATTAAGCGCGTAACGCGAAAAATCCATGTTCGGAATGGCGCTGACCCAGAAGAACACCAGAACGCCGAGTGAAATCAGCGTGATGACCAGGGTGACCTTGAAGGAAAGCTCAAGTCCGAAGACGTTGAGAGCAAGGAAGATCGCGTAGAAGGCTATCCACACGAAAGGTGAATAGGCCGGATCGAGGCCGAGAATGGAGTTCACATAGGCGGTGATGAAGGTAACGACGACCGCCGGCGTCAGCACATATTCGACATTCTCGCAAAGTCCCGTGACGAAACCGCCCCACGGGCCCATGGCCGTGCGGGCGAAGGAATAGGCGGCACCCGTGTGCGGCAGCGCCGGGCTCATTTCCGCAATCGAGAATGTCAGCCCGAGATACATGATGGCAATGATGATGCCCGCCACCAGCATGCCGCCCCAGCCGCCGGTGGAAAAGCCGAAATTCCATCCGGAAAAATGCCCTGATATGACCGCGCCGACGCCAAGCGACCACAGCGACCACACGCCCGCGTATCGGGATAGTCCGCGTTTTTCGAAATAGGATGCATCAGCCTTCTTGTAGCTGACGCCTGATGATGAACCGTCCATGCCCTTCTCTCCTTAATAGAAAAAAAAGCCAGCCAGCCGTTATTGGCCGATTGTGCCCCCAGTTTCCGGCATCGCCCGGGAGGTTTCCCGCACTGCGCCGCACGCATCTGCTGTTCCCTTGCCGCTTCATGCCGTTCCGGCTTTTGTCGATTGCGGCAGTCTCATTGACGGTCGGCCGCGGTGTTTTCACCATAAGCCGCCCCATTGCTCCCTCACTCATCGATTGATGAGAGCGCCTTCCCCATAAGCTCGTGGAGAAAATCGGCAATTGCCGATTGGTCTCCTTCATTGGCGATCAGATCGTTGCGGATCTCGATCATGACGTTCAAAAGTCCGTCCGGCAGCGCATGCAGCCGCAATGTATGCGTTACACCGTCTTCCGGACCGTAGGGATCGTTGCGCTTTACCGTGAGCGCAGAACCCTCGGCGCCCACCAGCATCGCATCGGCCAGCCGGCTGTCAGTATCGTGCAGGATGCCGATCTGCACTTCACGGAACTGACCGTGGTAGACCGGCGTGAAACTGTGAATGGTCACTACCACCACCTTGCGGCCGCGGTCCTGCCGCTCAGCAATAATCTCACTGACACGGTCGTGAAACGGCACGTAAAGCGCCGAGGTTCGGGCAAACCGTTCCGCATCGCTCAGATCGAGATTGCCGGGAATATTGTAAATCTCGCTTTTGACCGGCATGGCAGAAGGCGATTCCGGCGGCCGGTTGCAATCATAGACCAGACGCGAAAACCGCTGATGGACGAGCGTGGCATCGAGCTTCTGCGAAAGCAGCCTCGCAACCGCCAAGGCGCCCGGATCCCAGGCCGCATGGCTCGAAAGCACGTCCGGCGAAAGACCGAGCGTACCGAGTTTTTCCGGGATGGTGGCTGAAGCATGTTCGCAGACGAGAACGACGTCGCCCTTTGCTGCGGCGTTCTCGACGCCGACAGCCTGTCCTTCCGCTTCCGTGAAAAACCGTGAACGCACCGTCATGCACGCATCCCGCCCCGAAACCTGCCATCCCGCCGATGACGAAAAGAATTCTTCACATTATCGCGAGTGTCAAATGGAATTTTGAAATTTTCTCTTCATTTTCCCCATTGACTCGATAGCTGGCACAGATGCTTATATTCGCCCATACACCGGCAAAAAGACCGGAAGGGGAAAGATTTGCGCAGTACGACGGCCACCGTGTCGGATGTCATCCATGCCCACTATGACGCGCTGACCCGTTCGGAAAAACAGCTGGCGGAGAGCCTTCTCGGCAACTACCCCGTCTCGGGTCTCGGCAGCATCACCACGATTGCCGAAAATGCCGGTGTTTCGACGCCGACGGTAGCGCGCATGGTGCAGAAGCTCGGATATAAAGGTTACCCGGAGTTTCAGGCCCATCTGCACCAGGAACTGGAAGCGACGATCTCCG
Organism: Agrobacterium sp. K11; assembly: GCF_059429395.1. Classification (NCBI taxonomy): domain Bacteria; kingdom Pseudomonadati; phylum Pseudomonadota; class Alphaproteobacteria; order Hyphomicrobiales; family Rhizobiaceae; genus Agrobacterium; species Agrobacterium sp. K11. Next base: position 227,683 of record NZ_JCAHRB010000004.1, read on the forward strand.
GCCCGGTTGCCAAACATGACCGCTGGGCCACCAATGCGCCGGGTCTGCATATTCTCAACCGTTTCGCCGACGCCATAACGGGCAATCTGCGCGACACTTTGAGCGATCTCGACACCGCGGTCTTCGACAATGCCGCAAGGCTGCTCTCGGACCGCAAACGCAGCATCTATTTCGTCGGCGGGCGCATCACCGGAGCGATTGCCGAATATTTTTTCACGCATATGCAGGTGATCCGGCCAAAGACGACGCTGATGTCGTCCAACTCCAGCGCCTGGCCTCAATATATGTTGAATATGAGCGCCGGCGATGTGCTGGTGATCTTCGACATCCGCCGTTATGAGCACGACATGACGACGCTTGCCGAGGTGGCGAAGGCAAACGGCGTACAGATCATTCTTTTCACGGATCAGTGGACATCGCCGGTGGCGCGCCACGCGCTGCACACCTTCCGTGTGAAGATCGAAGCCCCCTCGGCATGGGATTCATCGGTCGTTACATTGTTTGTCGTCGAAGCGCTGATCGAAGCAGTGCAGAGCAGTACCTGGGATGAAACCAAGGAGCGCATGAACGCGCTGGAAGGCCTGTTCGAGCAGACGCGTCTGTTCCGCAGGCCGGACCGGACATGAACATTAGTAGCCGGCACAGTGCTTGACGCGGAAACCGCCGGCTGATTGGATACCCGAAATCGCTACCAGCGCGATAAAGCGGGATAAAAACAAGCTGGGGAACATATCTGTCCAACACGAATGATGATGGGATTACCCCGCGATTGCAGGCACAAAGCCGGGTGATGGCGGAAAATGGGCGTAAAGTGACGGAATCCGGATAAATAAATTGCAATCCAGCCGTCACATTAGCTTCATCCAGAATCCGTATCAGCGTCCGTAATACGAGAACACGAAGAGGAGAAAAAAGTGATCTCTCATTGCCGTCGACTGCTTGCTGCCACCACCGCTCTGGTAATGGCCTCCACCGCGATCGCTGCCGCTGCGCCAAGCGCCGAACTGATCGCTGCCGCCAAGAAGGAAGGCATGCTGACCACCGTCGCGCTGCCGCACGACTGGTGTGGTTACGGCGACGTCATCGCCGCTTTCAAGGCGAAATATCCGGAAATCACCGTCAACGAACTCAACCCCGACGCCGGCTCTGCCGATGAAGTTGAAGCGGTAAAGGCGAACAAGGACAACAAGGGCCCGCAGGCTCCTGACGTTGTCGACGTCGGTCTCGCTTTCGGCCCGCAGATGAAGGCCGAAGGCCTGCTGCAGCCTTACAAGGTCTCCACCTGGGACGAAATCCCTGACAACGTCAAGGATCCGGAAGGTTACTGGTACGGCGACTATTACGGCGTGATGTCCTTCTTCGTGAACAAGGACCTCGTCAAGAACGTGCCGAAGGATTGGGCCGACCTGCAGAAGCCGGAATATTCCGGTCAGGTAGCGCTTGCCGGCGATCCGCGCGCTTCCAACCAGGCTATCCTCGGCGTTCTCGCCGCCGGTCTTGCCAGCGGTGCGAAGTCCGGCAAGGAACCCGGTGAGGCTGGCCTGAAATATTTCGCCGAGCTCAACAAGGCTGGCAACTTCCTGCCAGTCATCGGCAAGGCTGGCACGCTGGCACAGGGTGCTACCCCGATCATCGTCGCCTGGGACTATAACGCGCTCTCCTGGAAGAAGACACTGAACGACAACCCGCCCACGGAAGTCGTGGTTCCGGAAAAAGGCGTTCTGGCTGGCGTTTACGTTCAGGGCATTTCCGCTTACGCCCCGCATCCGAACGCTGCCAAGCTCTGGATGGAACACCTCTACTCCGACGACGGTCAGCTCGGCTGGCTGAAGGGTTATTGCCACCCGATCCGCTTCAACGCGATGGTCAAGGCCGGCAAGGTTCCGCAGGAACTGATCGACAGCCTGCCGCCGGCAGCAGCCTATGAAAAGGCAATCTTCCCGACGCTCGAAGATGTCGACGCCAACAAGGCCGCCGTTACCGGCGGCTGGGACAGCGTCGTCGGCGCGAACGTGAAGTAACCTTTGAAAAATACACCCCGGCTTTTCAAAAAGCCGGGGTGCTTCTTTGAAAGCATTTCAGGTAAAACTCCCTAGGTTTTACCCCCGGAAATTGCACAAAACAAAGATCGAAAGTGCGTCTGACGATTCCGTTTTTACCGGACGTGCGATAATAAAGAACTTTATAGACAGACCGTTTGAAAACGGCGTTTGGGGACCAGGCATGCCATCAACCAACTCCGGCGGACCATCCGATGCGGGCAGAAAGTTGCCGCTTCATTGGTTAGGCGTCGTACCTTTTGCTGTTTTTGTTCTGCTGTTTCTGATTTTTCCGACGATGAAAATCGTGGTCGGTGCGTTCCAGCGTCCCGATGGCAGCCTGACGCTGGAAAACGTCGCCGGGCTTTTCACCTCGTCCATCCTCGCGGCCTACTGGATTTCGATCAAGATCAGCCTCGCCTCGGCGGCTCTTGGCTGCCTGATTGGTTTTGCCGTCGCCGCCGCCGTGGTTCTGGGCGGTCTGCCGCAGCGCATTCGCGGACCACTCCTGACATTTTCGGGCGTCGCATCGCAATTTGCCGGCGTGCCGCTCGCCTTCGCCTTCATCGCCACACTCGGCCCGGTCGGCCTACTCACCGTGTTTTTGAAGACGCAGATCGGCATTGATCTTAGACTCCTCGGCTTCAACATCCTGTCCTTCTGGGGCCTGACAGTCACCTATCTGTTCTTCCAGATTCCGCTGATGATCCTCATCATCACGCCGGCGCTTGACGGATTGAAGCGCGAGTGGCGCGAAGCTGCGGAAATCCTTGGCGCGACCGGCGTGCAATATTGGCGCATGGTGGCCTTCCCCATCCTCCTGCCATCGTTGCTTGGCACCATGTCGCTGCTGTTTGCCAATGCCTTCGGTGCGGTGGCCACCGCGATCGCGCTTACCGGCTCGTCGCTCAACATCGTGCCCATCCTGCTTTTCGCGCAGATCCGCGGCGACGTTCTCGGCAATCCGCATCTGGGTTACGCTCTCGCCTTCGGCATGATCGTCGTCACCGGCATTGCCAATGCGCTTTACATCTGGCTGCGCGCCCGTAGCGAAAGGTGGCTCAAATGAAGAAATTCTTCGCCTGGGGCGCGCTGATCTTTGGCCTGCTCTATTTCGCCCTGCCGCTGATCGGCATGACCAACTTCTCGCTGAAAATGCGCCGCGGTGAATATTCCTTCGACGCCTATGGCAAGGTGCTCACCGACCCGCGTTTTCAGGAAACCTTCAGCTATTCGGTGGTGATGGCTCTCTTCACCATCGTTTTCGGTGTGCTGCTGGTGGTGCCCACGGCCTATTGGGTCCGCCTCAAACTGCCGGGCCTGCGCCCCTATATCGAATTCATCACGCTCCTGCCGCTGGTCATCCCGGCCATCGTCATCGTGTTCGGTTATATCAGGCTTTACAACACCTCCAGCTGGCTTCCGCTGACCGGCACGACCTTCGGCACCAACCTGCTTTTGATGTTCGGTTATGCCACGCTCGCCTTGCCCTACATGTACCGCGCCGTCGATACTGGTCTGAGGACCATCGACGTCTCGACGCTGACGGAAGCGGCGCAGAGCCTTGGCGCGGGGTGGACGACCATTCTGTCGCGCATCATCCTGCCCAATGTTCTGGTCGCCGTGCTATCAGGTGCGTTTTTGACCTTCGCCATCGTCATCGGTGAATTCACCATGGCCGCCCTTTTGAACCGCCCGGCCTTTGGCCCCTATATGCAGCTGCTTGGCGCCAACCGCGCCTATGAACCGGCTGCACTTGCCGTGATCTCCTTCGGCATCACCTGGGGTTGCCTTGGGTTGATCCAACTCGTTTCACGCTACCAGAAGGGCGCGCCTCCCAAGGCCTGAGGACAAGATTTTCATGAGCTTTTTGACACTTAGCAATATCAAGAAATCCTTCGGCTCCGTACAGGTCGTCCATGATTTCAACATGGCCATCGAAAAGGGCGAGTTCGTCTCCTTTCTCGGACCATCGGGCTGCGGCAAGACCACCGTGCTGCGCATGATCGCCGGTTTCGAAATCCCGACCGGCGGATCGATCGTCATCAACGGCAAGGACCAGACGACGCTCAGACCGAACCAGCGCAATATCGGCATGGTGTTTCAGGCCTATGCGCTGTTCCCCAACATGAACGTCTACGAAAATGTCGCCTTTGGCCTCAAAGTCGCCGGCAAGCCGAAAGCCGAGATCGATGCGCGCGTGAAGGAAATGCTCCAGCTCATCCATCTGGAACATCTGGCGGATCGTTACCCCTACCAGATGTCAGGCGGCCAGCAGCAGCGCGTGGCGCTTGCCCGCGCATTGGCCCCGAAGCCGGAAGTGCTTCTGCTGGACGAGCCGCTTTCCGCGCTCGATGCCAAGATCCGCGTATCGCTGCGCGAAGAAATCCGCCAGATCCAGAGAAAGCTCGGCATCACCACGATTTTCGTGACCCACGATCAGGAAGAGGCCCTGTCGATCTCCGACCGTATCGTTGTCATGAATTCCGGCCGCGCCGACCAGATCGGTTCGCCCTTCGATATCTACAACAAGCCCACGACCCGGTTTGTCGCCTCCTTCGTCGGCACGCTGAACCTGATCGACGCAACCGTCGTCGATTCCTCTACCAGCACAATCCGTGTCGGGGAGCAGAACGTGACGCTCCACAAGCCGGTCGATGTTGCAAACGGTGAAAAAATCACCCTCGCCTTGCGCCCGGAAGCAGGAGCTCTAGGCGCTGACGCGAAGGGAGACGTGGCTATTTCCGGTATCGTGACCTCAAGCCAGTTCCTGGGTTCGGTAATACGAACCCGTCTTGACCTCGGCGGTTCGACCTTGTCTTTCGACATGTTCAACGATCCCGGAACCGCACCGCCCGCCCTGGGCGAACAAGTAACGCTTAAATTCGCGGCTGGTGATCTTATGGTGATCAAAGATTAAATGGCTTTTCTCCAGCGTCGGAAGCAGATAGAGCAGGTATAATTCAAATCTGCTTACCGACAATGTGAGGCCAGGATGCGCGCGCTTTTTTACGAACTGTTCGGCGAGACCCCGATTGTGGCATCCCTGCCTGATCCGGAGCCGACCGACGACGGCGTGGTCATCGAGGTGAAGGCGACGGGCCTCTGCCGCAGCGACTGGCATGGCTGGATGGGCCACGATACGGATATTCGCCTGCCGCATGTCCCCGGCCACGAATTCGCCGGCGTTATCGCTGCGGTCGGAAAGAACGTTACCAGGTTCAAGACAGGCGACCGTGTCACCGTTCCCTTCGTTTCCGGCTGCGGCCGTTGCCATGAATGCCGCTCCGGCAATCAACAGGTGTGTGAGACGCAGTTCCAGCCCGGCTTCACCCATTGGGGTTCTTTCGCCGAATATGTCGCCATCGATTACGCGGACCAGAACCTTGTTCATCTGCCTGATACGATGAGCTACGCCACTGCCGCCGGTCTCGGCTGCCGTTTCGCCACGTCCTTCCGGGCTGTGACGGACCAGGGTCGCCTGAAAGGCGGCGAGTGGCTGGCGGTACATGGCTGCGGCGGCGTCGGCCTCTCCGCCATCATGATTGGCGCAGGCCTCGGCGCTCAGGTCGTCGCCATCGACATTGCGGAAGACAAGCTCGAACTTGCCCGCCAACTCGGCGCAACCGCCACCATCAACAGCCGCTCGGTTGCCGACGTCACGGAGGCGGTGCGCGAAGTGACCGGCGGCGGCGCGCATGTCTCTATCGACGCGCTTGGCCACCCGCAGACCTGCTGCAATTCCATCAGCAACCTGCGCCGGCGCGGGCGCCACGTTCAGGTAGGGCTGATGCTGGCCGATCACGCCATGCCAGCCATCCCCATGGCCCGGGTGATTGCCCACGAGCTGGAGATTTACGGCAGCCACGGCATGCAGGCATGGCGCTACAAAGACATGCTGGCGATGATCGAGAGCGGTAAGCTCGCGCCCGAAAAACTGATCGGCCGCCACATCACCCTTTCCGATGCCATCACCGCCCTTCCCGCCATGGACCGTTTCCAGGAAAGTGGCATCAGCATCATCGACCGGTTCGAATAACAGTCACAGCCGGAACGTCCCGGAAAATGCCGTTTGTCTAGACGGCATCAGGCATTCCTGCGTCCGAACGGCCGGACTGCCATCCCCGCGCGATTTGGCGCGGCCTCCGGTCTTCTGGTCGGCGGTGCAACCTCATTGAGAGCGGGCGTATAATCCTGGGTAACTGGCGCACGTTGCTGACGTATGGTCGGCGGACGGGGTTCCGGTAATTCGACGACCGCCTCGATATCTTCACGCTCGAGACGAGCGTTTCTGCTACCCGACCGATAGTACCAGCGAATGCCCCTGCGCAGGAGCACGAACAGGCCCACGAGCAGCACAAACCCACCTATCAGTCTCCCTATAGGCTTAGCCGCCTCCGAAGCCGCCGCACGTTTTTTGCGGTCCTCGACGGTAGGGTCAAATCCAAGCATACTGGAAATGCCCTTAAGGCCCACCTCGTCCAACTTCACGTATTGGTCGCCATTATAAAGAACATAAGCGTCGCCACTACTGCTGTTCAGATAGCCGAGGTCAAAGAACTTCCCTTCCACCACGAAAGTCGTTTGATTGGGCAAGTCGTAGACCCTGTCGATCGTCTCACCGCGACTGAAGCCAGGCACCGCAAAAAACCGAAAACGCTTGGCATCGGCATCCACAGCAGACGCGAACAAAAATATGATGGCGACGTAAACCAGCGCAATCTGATTCATATCTTCCCCGCAATACAAAAATATCGGGATATATTTCTACAATCGCCTTAATATAAAATTTAATCGATGATTATTCATTTAATTACTTTGAAAATACACAGATGTAATTTTGATACTTATAATATACACCAATATAATATACTCCTCTTCCGCCGCAAACGGACGCACAGAAAAAGAAGCATCGATAAAGAGGATTGAAAATGCTGTTTCTCGACAGCGTGACCATGAAGGAAACTCCGGACCGAAGGGACGAATACCCCTTTACCGTTCCGGCGCTGCGCCAGCTGGAACGCCTCGAATTCAAGACGCCGATCACCTTTTTCGCGGGCAATAACGGCTCCGGCAAATCCACGCTGCTGGAAGGGCTGGCGGCCGGAATGACGGCCTATGCCATCGGCAATCATGGACAGGTTGCCGGCGACCTCTATCTTCAGCATGCGGAAACCGTGGCGAAGGCATTCTATTTCGCCCGCAAGAAATACCCGAAAATCCGCATGTTCATGCGCGCCGAAGACGTGCTTGGCTACGTCCGCAAGCAGAATGAAGAGACCCTGGATGACTTTCGCTGGGAGCGGGAAAAAGCCCTGAAAAGAGGCGAAGATTTTCCCGAGGAGACACCGGACACTTTCAGGCATATCGTCAGAAGCAACGTCATAGACCGGCGTTCGCATGGCGAGGGATTTCTCGATATCATGCAGCAGCGCCTGCACGGCGCCGGCCTTTATTTTCTCGATGAACCGGAAAGCCCTCTTTCACCGCAAAAGCAGCTGGAGCTTGCAGCCCTCGTCCGTCACACGGCAGATAGTGGCGGGCAGTTGATCATCGCAACCCATTCGCCGGTACTCTTGGCCATTCCCGAAGCGACGATTTATTACTTCGACGAGAGCGGCATCACCGAGCGTCTTTATGATGAGCTGGAAAACATCAGTTTCCTGCGGCGCTTTCTTGATCGTCCATCAAAATTCCTGAGCGATTAGGAGCTGATAAGGCTTGAAATCGCGCATCGCTTGCCGCATGCCCATTAGCAACATGTGAATTAGAAAAAGAAGCAGGCTTATGTCTCCCACCACCACACCGGCAGCTGCCCGGCCCCTGAACAGGCAGGACTACAGAACTCTCGGCCTTTCGGCCCTCGGCGGCGCGCTGGAGTTCTACGATTTCATCATTTTCGTGTTTTTCGCCACCGTCATCGGCCATCTGTTCTTCCCGCCGGAAATGCCCGATTGGCTGGTGATGATCCAGACCTTCGGCATCTTCGCCGCCGGTTATCTGGTGCGGCCGCTGGGCGGCATCGTTCTCGCGCATTATGGCGATCGTTATGGCCGCAAACGCGTCTTCGCCTTCTCCATCCTGCTCATGGCGCTTTCGACGCTCGGCATGGCGCTGATGCCGACCTATGCCACCATCGGCATTGCGGCCCCCATCCTGCTCATCGTCCTGCGCATGCTGCAGGGTGCGGCCATCGGCGGCGAAGTGCCGGGTGCCTGGACCTTCGTTGCGGAGCACGTGCCCTTTCGCCGCGTCGGGCTCGCCTGCGGTTTTCTGACGTCCGGCCTCTCTTTCGGCATCATGCTCGGTTCGCTGATTGCCTTTGCCATCAATTCCCTCTTCTCGGCAGAAGATGTGGCGGCCTATGCATGGCGCATTCCCTTCCTGCTCGGCGGCATATTCGGCCTGATTGCCGTCTATCTGCGCCGCTGGCTGGAAGAGACACCGATCTTCATGGAGATGAAAAAGTCGAAGTCGCTGACGGACAAGCTTCCGCTTGGCCTCGTGCTCAAGCACCATATGCGCGGCGTGATCATTTCCGCGCTACTGACCTGGGTTCTGTCCGCAGCCATCGTCGTTACCACGCTGATGACGGCAACCTTCCTGCAGAAGCTCTATGGCTACACACCGACGCAGGCGCTGGCAGGCACCAGCTTCGGCACGCTGTTCCTCATCTTCGGCGTCATCATCGCCGGCGCATTGATCGATCGTGTCGGCTCCGGCATTTTCTTCATGGCCGCGAGCATCTTCTTCGGCATCGCCACCTTCACTTTCTACAGCTATGCCGGCACATCGCTAGAAACCATGTTCGTGCTTTACGGCGTCATGGGCCTGTCGGTCGGCATGGCGGGTGCAGTGCCCTATGTCATGGTGCGCGCCTTCCCGGCCTCGGTCCGCTTCTCGGGCCTCTCCTTCGCCTACAACGTCTCCTATGCCATCTTCGGCGGGCTGACACCGATTGGCGTAACGATGGCGCTAGCCGTCAATCCAATGGCGCATGCGTGGTATCTGGTGTTCATCGCCGCCCTCGCCTTCTGCATCGGCGTTTACCTCTATCTGCGCGGCAGCGAGATCGAAAGCCATGTCGGCATAGAGGAACTGGCGGCCTTAAGGTCGTAAGCCCAACGACGATACAAAAAAAGCGCGGGCAGGACCCGCGCTTTTTATTGCAACAACGGTGGCCGAAACGTCAGGCCGCGCTGTCGATCTCCTCGGCACCGTTTACCGGTACGTAGTTGAGCACCGGTCCGAGCCAGCGCTCTACCTCTACCAACGGCATGTCCTTACGACGCGCATAGTCCAGCACCTGATCGCGTTCCACCTTGGCAACACCGAAATAGTAGCTCTCGGGATGGCCGATATAGAGGCCGGAGACGGAGGAGCCGGGCCACATGGCATAACTCTCCGTCAGCTCCACGCCCGCCGCGTTGGTGGCGTCGAGCAGGGAGAACAGGGTTTTCTTTTCGGTGTGATCAGGCTGGGCCGGATAACCCGGCGCAGGGCGGATCCCGGCATAGGCCTCGCCGATCAGCTCATCGCCGGCAAGAGCTTCTTCGGGCGCATAACCCCAGAATTCCTTGCGCACCCGCTCATGCATACGTTCGGCAAAGGCTTCCGCAAAACGGTCGGCCAGCGCCTTGACGAGAATCGACGAATAATCGTCATTGGCCCGCTCGAAGCGTTCAGCAATCGCCACCTCCTCGATACCCGCCGTGACGACGAAGCCGCCGACATTATCCGCAACGCCGCTATCGACAGGCGCGACAAAATCGGAAAGCGCCACATTGGGGCGTCCGTCACGCTTGGAAAGCTGCTGGCGCAGCGTGAAGAAGGTCGCCAGTTCTTCGGAGCGGTTTTCATCCGTGAACAGCCTGATGTCGTCGCCCACCGCATTGGCGGGCCAGAAGCCGATAACAGCCCGCGGCCGGAACCATTTTTCCTCGATGATCTTCTTCAGCATCGCCTGCGCATCGGCATAAAGCTGCCGCGCGGCCTCGCCCTGTTTCTCGTCTTCAAGGATAGCGGGATAACGACCCTTCAGCTCCCAGGTCTGGAAGAACGGCGTCCAGTCGATGTAACGGGACAGCTCCTCAAGGTCATAGGTCTCGAACACCTTGGTGCCGAAGAATTGCGGCTTCACGACACTATAGGTCGACCAGTCGATCTTGTGCGCATTCTCGCGGGCGCGGGAAAGCGGCAGACGCTGCTTTTCGCGCTCATTGCGGGCGTGCGCCTCCGCCACCTTGGCATATTCAGCCCGGATGCCGTCGATATAGGCTGGCTTCTGCTCGGCGGAGAGAAGTGCGGAGACGACGCCCACCGCACGCGAGGCATCGGTGACATAGATCGCCTGGCCCTGTTCGTAACGCGGATGGATTTTCACCGCCGTATGCACGCGGCTCGTCGTTGCGCCGCCGATCAGCAGCGGGATGTTGAAACCCTGCCGCTCCATTTCCGCCGCCACATGCACCATTTCATCAAGTGATGGCGTGATGAGGCCGGAAAGACCGATCACATCGACCTTTTCGGCAATCGCCGTTTCAAGGATTTTCGTCGTCGGCACCATCACGCCGAGATCGATGATCTCGTAATTGTTGCAGGCAAGAACGACGCCGACAATGTTCTTGCCGATATCGTGCACATCACCCTTCACGGTCGCCATCAGCACCTTGCCGGCGGCCTTGTTCTGCTCACCGCCATTCAGGCGCTTTTCCTCTTCCATGTAAGGAAGCAGAACGGCGACGGCCTGCTTCATCACGCGGGCGGATTTAACCACCTGCGGCAGAAACATCTTTCCAGAGCCGAACAGGTCACCGACCACGTTCATGCCCGCCATCAGCGGCCCTTCGATAACGTGCAGCGGGCGGGCGGCCTGTTGGCGCGCCTCTTCCGTATCGGCTTCGATGAATTCGGTAATGCCGTTGACCAGCGCGTGTTGCAGCCGCTTTTCGACGGAAAGCTCGCGCCAGGAAAGATCCTGCACCTTCGCCTGTTTTTCACCCGTGCCGCGGAAACGCTCCGCCACGTCAAGCAGCCGCTCCGTCGCGTCGTCGCGGCGGTTCAGCACCACATCTTCGCAGGCCTCGCGCAATTCCGCATCGATGTTGTCGTAAACCGCAAGCTGCCCGGCATTGACGATGCCCATATCCATGCCGACCTGGATGGCGTGGTAGAGGAACACGGCATGCATCGCCTCACGCACCGGCTCATTGCCGCGGAAGGAGAAGGACAGGTTGGAAACGCCACCGGAAATATGCGTGAGCGGCATGGTTTCGCGGATGGTCTTGGTGGCTTCAATGAAGTCCACGCCGTAATTATTGTGCTCCTCGATACCCGTGGCCACCGCAAACACGTTTGGATCGAAGATAATGTCTTCCGGCGACAGGCCCGCCTTTTCAGTCAAAAGCTTGTAGGCGCGCGTGCAGATTTCCACCTTGCGCTGATAGGTATCCGCCTGCCCGACCTCGTCAAATGCCATGACCACGACCGCAGCACCGTAATTGTGGACGAGCCGCGCCTGCTGGAGAAACTTCTCCTCGCCTTCCTTCAGCGAAATCGAATTGACGATCGATTTGCCCTGCACGCATTTCAGACCGGCTTCGATGATTTCGAACTTGGATGAGTCGATCATCACAGGCACGCGGGCAATATCAGGCTCGGCGGCAATGAGGTTCAGGAACTCCACCATCGCCTTTTGCGAGTCGATCAGGCCCTCATCCATGTTGATGTCGATGATCTGCGCACCGTTTTCCACCTGATCGCGGGCGACAGCCAGCGCCGCCGTGTAATCGCCGGCGGTGATCAGCTTTCGGAAGCGGGCCGAGCCGGTGACGTTGGTACGTTCGCCAACGTTGACGAAGGGAATGTCCTTGGTCAGCACGAAGGGTTCGAGACCCGAAAGCGACATGAAGGGCTTGTGCTCGGGAATGGGGCGCGGCTTGTAATCCTTGACGGCTTCGGCAATCGCCCGGATATGCTCGGGCGTCGAGCCGCAGCAACCGCCGACGATGTTGACAAGACCGTCGCGGGCAAAACCCTGCACCTGGCGCGCCATCATCTCGGGCGTTTCGTCATATTGCCCGAATTCGTTCGGCAGGCCGGCATTCGGATAGGCGCAGACGAAGGTGTCGGCCACATCCGAAAGCTCCTGCAGATGCGGACGCATGGCATCTGCACCAAGAGCGCAGTTGAGGCCGATGGTGAAGGGGTTGGCGTGTCGCACCGAGTTCCAGAAAGCAGACGGCGTCTGGCCGGACAGCGTGCGGCCGGAAAGGTCGGTGATCGTGCCTGATATCATCACCGGCAGACGGATGCCCTTGGCCTCGAAGCGCTCCTCGCAGGCGAAGATTGCGGCCTTGGCGTTCAGCGTATCGAAGATCGTCTCGATGAGGATGATATCCGCGCCGCCATCGATCAGACCGTCGATCTGCTCGCCATAGGCGATGCGCAGATCGTCGAAACTGACGGCACGGTAACCAGGATTGTTGACATCAGGCGAAATCGAGGCGGTGCGGTTGGTCGGGCCGATAGCGCCCGCAACGAAGCGGCGGCGGCCATCTTCGCGCTCAGCTCGCTGGGCAGCACGGCGGACGATCTGCGCCCCTTCGCGGTTGAGATCGTAGACGGCGTTTTCCATCTCGTAGTCCGCCTGCGCGATGCGCGTCGACGAAAACGTGTTGGTTTCGAGAATATCCGCGCCCGCCATCGCATAGCGATAATGGATTTCTTCGATGGCATCCGGCTGGGTCAGGATCAGAAGGTCGTTATTGCCCTGCTGGTGACAGGCGCAGCCGATGAAACGATCACCGCGAAAATGATCTTCATCAAACCCCAGTCCTTGAATCTGCGTGCCCATTGCGCCATCGAGAATGAGGATACGTTCGCTGGCGGCCTGGCGCAGCGCGCGCAAAATTTCCGCGCCGTCGCGCTTTGCCCCTTCAGGGCCGAACAGATCGTCAAACACGGGCGCACTCCTCATTTCGATTTGCAAGATCGCAAGCCGTCAAGTCACATAAAGATATGTTTATGTCAATATATCTTCAAGGTATAGGTATGGCTTTGCGTCGTTGCGGCAGACTACGAAATTTCACTGACAGATGACAGGTTTATGCAGCAAGGATATAAGCCGAAGCAGCAAACCGTATGGAGGACGAAATGCCCGAGGACGACCACAACAACCGGAACTGGAACACCTTGCCATGGCATCGCCAGTGGCTGGTCAAACAGGCCGATGGGCTTTTCGACTTCTTCCAGTACCGCGCCGTCAATCCGGCCGGTGGCTTCTTCGATCTCGACGCAAAGGGTGCGCCGCTGCAGAAAAACGATCCCGTGCGCGGCATCCATGCCTCGGCACGCATGGTGCATTGCTTCTCCATCGGCCACCTGCTCGGACGGCCGGGCTGCGGCGATATCGTCGACCACGGCATGACCTACCTCTGGAACAATCATCGTGACAGCGAGCACGGCGGTTATTTCTGGCAGGTCAACGATGGCGGCCCGGTGGACGCCACCAAACAGGGTTATGGTCACGCCTTCGTGCTTCTGGCCGCTTCCTCCGCCAAAACTGTCGGCCACCCGCTTGCTGACAAGATGCTGGCCGATATTACCGAGGTTCTGGAAACCCGTTTCTGGGAAGAAAAACACGGCGCTATCGCCGAGGAATTCAACCGCGACTGGTCACCCATCGACAATTATCGCGGCCAGAATTCCAACATGCATCTGACCGAAGCGCTGATGGCCGCCTATGAGGCGACCGGCGACAGCAATTACCTGACGAAGGCCGAACGCATCGCCGATCTCGTCATCCGCCGCCGCGCCGGTGAGCTGGATTTCCGCGTGCCGGAGCATTTTGACGAGAACTGGACGCTCGACAAGGAGTATCGTGGCAACGAAATGTTCCGCCCCTCCGGCTCCACTCCCGGCCACTGGCTGGAATGGGCGCGCCTCATACTGCAATTGTGGGTGCTGGGCGAACGCCGCCACGACTGGATGCCGGTGGCGGCAAAATCGCTCTTCGTGCAATCCATGGCGCTTGGCTGGGACCGCGAAAAAGGCGGCTTCTTTTATACGCTCGACTGGCACGACAATCCCGACAAGACGGCAAAGCTCTGGTGGCCCATGTGCGAGGCGGCGGGTGCAGCCCACTTCCTCAACGAAAATCTGCCGGCGGACGAATTCTACGAAGACAGCTACCGCCGCATCTGGAGCACGATCGCCAACAATTTCATCGACCACGACAATGGCGGCTGGCACGAGGAGCTGACGGAAAATCTGGTTCCAGCCAACACGCTTTTCCCCGGCAAGGGCGACATCTACCACGCGCTTCAGGCCTGCCTGATCCCGCTATTTCCGGCAACGGGAAGTTTGACGAAAGTGATCAAGGAAGGCGGCGGCTCCTATTGAGGCCGCTGCAAGAATGAAGCATCTGACACGCTCCGTCATACCGGACGTGATCATGCGGGACCCCGGATCAAATCCGGGGTGTCGGCATATCGAGGCGCCTCAAAATCCGATAGTTTCCTCGAAATCATCCCAGGACTGGTACATTTCATAACGGCCGATACCCGGGATCGGCACATGTCCGTAATAGGGTGAAAGCTGGAACTCGGCGGCAGCCTCGCTTTTGCCGGCAACGGCGCTCACATAGATCGCGGAGGCGAGCCCGGTTCGGTTGGCGCCGTGTTCGCAATGGATGAGGATCGGTTTTTCAGCGTTGCGCAGCACGGCGACGAGCGTTTCCGCTTCCTCCACCGAGACCTTCTCGCTTGAACTCAGCGGATAATCGACCAGCCGGACGCCGTTGTTTTTCGCTGCCTGGCTTTCGGCGTCATACCAGCCTTCACGCTTTTCATCGCGCAGATTGATAATCGTCTTGATGCCGTAGGCCTTGGCATAGGCAGTGATGTCCTTGCCGCTCGGCTGGGCCGAACGATAAAGTTCGCCGGGAATGACCTCGTGAAAATTTCCGGTCAGCTGGCCGATGCCCATATGCGCGCCGGCCAGAACCGGCAGAGCCACCAGGCCAATGGCGGCAATTTTCAGAAACTTCAGAACTATACGCAAAACCTAAACCCGCAATATTCATCGGACGGGTGGGCAGGTGGCATTGCAAATCGGCGAAAACAAGTCCCGCAACGGCGAAAGCGGCCTCGGCGTGGCCGGCAACGACGCGGGCACCTTTACGAACCCCTTGCGAAACAAGGGGTTCAGGCGACAGCACGAAAATGTTCAAGAAACCGTGAGGGTCGGAAGCAGCGACAGCCGTTCAATCGAATTCCGCAGAAACGATGGTGACGCGCCATTCCAGCCGTTGCGGATCTACCGTTTCATTGTTGCGCAGTCGGAAAGAGCGGCACGCGGCAAAGGTCTCCCCGGCCTCGATCCGCCTTTCACTCACCTGATAGGGATCGAAGGCGACGGAGGCGCGGAAGGCGGGCTCGAACCCTTCAAGCGTATAGGTCAGGCGCTGCACGGCAACATTATTGTCGTTGCGGAAGCTGACGCGGATCGGCAATGCCGCATCCGTGCACGCCGCATCGAAGCTAGCCGTCGCAATCACATGGTCGAGCCGCTGGCTACCGCGCTGCCAGTCGTAAATGACAAAGGCGGCAGTGGTTCCCCAGATCAACAGCAGGCAGATGACGACCGGTTTGAGGTGCCGCGGAAACGCGATGAGGGTGAGAAGAAGAATGGCACTGAGAACGGCTCCGACAATCACGTCGCCCCTCCCCCATGAAAACTAACCCGCATGCGATCCTGTCCTCCCTTGCCCATTCCTGCCCGCAACATCAGCCCTATCCAGGTGTCGAAGCACCGGCGTTGCCGCAGACAGGCACAACTCTATGGTCGTGCCCCCCGCTGTCAAGACAACCAAGCGTGACCCCTCTCCCTTCGCTTTGACAAGGCGGCGAAAGGAACCAAACGCCGTTGAAGGCGTTCGCCGCATCAGAACAGCATGACGGGGCGGTAAAAAACGTCGCGATTTGGGCAAGGAAGGCCGGCAACGCGAGGGAACAATCTGCCCCTTGGAACCGCCGATCTCCGACCCATATTAAATGCACCTAATATATGTTATAGAAGTCAATCAGCTTAGGGAGAAAAACGATGAAAACGCTGATCGTAACGTCACTCTTGGCCCTGTCCGCCAGCACCGCGATGGCTGCGGATGCCGTCTACGAAACACCGGCGCCTCCGGTCGCGCAGGAAACCCTGCCGGTATTTACCTGGTCTGGTCCGTATCTTGGTATTCAAGGCGGCGCAGGCTGGGCGAACGGCGATTTTTCGGCTGGCGGCCCTGTCGCGTCGGATAGTTTCGATGGCGGCATTCTGGGCGCTTTTGCCGGTTACAATTACCAGTTCGACAATAATTTCGTCCTCGGTATCGAAGGCGATGTCGATTATAACTGGAACGACAATGACTATGCCGGCGTGAACATCGGCACCGACTGGCAGGGCTCTGTTCGTGGCCGTGTCGGTTACGCTTTCGACCGTGCCTTGATCTATGGTACCGCCGGCTGGACAGCGACGCGCGGTTTCATCGAAACGCCTGGCGCCGGCAAGGATAGCACCACGTTCAACGGTTACACCGTCGGCGCTGGCTTGGACTATGCCTTCACCGACAATGTGTTCGGCAGAATTGAATATCGCTACAATGACTATGGCGACAAGGACATCTTCGGCGTCAACACCGATTTCGACCAGAGCACCGTCAAGGTCGGCCTTGGTGTGAAGTTCTGATAGCGTCGTCAAACGTCAGCAAAAGAGCCCGGCCAAGTGCCGGGCTTTTTCTTTGTCGGAACGCCGCACCAGCTTCGCCCTGAGACTCTAAAAACGTGGAAAATGTGAACATCGCAAAAATGAGATATTCACGGACCGTTCAGCCGGCCCGTGCCATCATGCGGGCATAATGAGCCTCTATCTCCCGAAGCAGGCTTATGGAGTAGCCCTCGATGAAAAAGATCATTCTTACAACCCTTGCCGCGCTGGTTGCCACCGGCAGCGTCTTCGCGTCCTACGGCACCGCTGCCGCGCAGGACTATCCCTATCGTCCGCGCTACGACCGTGGCGGCCCGCCCCCACCGCCCTATCGCGAACACCGCCGCCACAATGATGGTGCTGCGATTGCCGGCGGACTGGCTGCAGGCGTTATCGGCGGCCTGATCGGCGGCGCAATCGCCAACGGCGGCAACAGCGGTCCCCGCTACTACGAGCCACCACCGCCGCCCCGCCCACGCTGCTGGTTCGAAGACCGCCGCGTTCCCAATTCCTATGATGGCGGCTGGCACACCGAAAGCATGCGGGTCTGCGACTGACCCCATAGCTGAAAATCCGTAATGAACAATCCGATCAGTCTGAATGGCTGGTCGGATTTTTTGTTGGATGAGCAAAATCCAAGGAATGCGCAATGATCGATGATGTATCGACTTGCTATACGGAATCGCACCAACTTGTTCAAAATATAAGGAAAATGGTGGGCCCGGAGAGACTCGAACTCCCAACCAAGCGGTTATGAGCCGCCGGCTCTAACCATTGAGCTACAGGCCCTTTCGGAAAAATTATCCGAAACACCGGCTTCGCAATGGTTCGAATCCGGTGGGTCACGCTCTAACGTAATTTTTACGGCCCGACAAGCCATTGATGCTATCGCAAGCTGCCGTTGCCGTATTAGCTTCACAATCTAAGGCAATACCCTGCAAAGGGACACAATCAACGAGGAAACACCATGACGACGACAAAGGCCCGCCTTTTCGCACTTAGTGCATTGACCGCAGCAGCAATGATGCCGCTTGCCGGTAATGCTCTTGCGCAGGATGCCACCCCGCGCGAAGCAACCATCAGTGTTTCCGGCGAAGGTCAATCGGCAATCGCGCCCGATATGGCGATCCTGTCATTCAGTGT
Source organism: Agrobacterium sp. K11 (assembly GCF_059429395.1). Taxonomy (NCBI): domain Bacteria; kingdom Pseudomonadati; phylum Pseudomonadota; class Alphaproteobacteria; order Hyphomicrobiales; family Rhizobiaceae; genus Agrobacterium; species Agrobacterium sp. K11. The sequence continues at coordinate 245,619 of NZ_JCAHRB010000004.1, forward strand.
CGTAAAGCAGGCGGAAACGGCGGCTGCGGCTCTGACAGAGAATTCCAAGGCGCTCGCCGAGGTTCTGAAATCGCTGAAGGCGTCCGCCATCGAAGACCGCGACCTGCAGACGAGCAATTTCTCCGTGCAGCCGCTTTATAAGCATTATGAACCGAAAGACGGCGTTTACGTCGCACCGGAAATTACCGGCTATCAAGTTTCCAACGGACTGACCGTGCGCGTACGCGACCTGAAGAAGCTGGGCGAGATACTCGATACCTCCGTCAAGCTCGGTATCAACCAAGGCGGCGATATTACCTTCACCAATGACAAGCCGGAAGCAACCGTGACCGAGGCCCGCAAGCAAGCCGTTGCCGATGCGCTGGCCAAAGCGAAAACGCTGACGGAAGCGGCGGGCGTGAAGCTTGGACGCGTGATCCAAATCAGCGAGAACATGCAGCGCCCCATGCCGGTGCCGCAGACCATGATGCGCGCTTCGATGGCGAAGGAGGCCGACAACGTGCCGATCGCTTCGGGTGAGAACAACTACAGCGTTGTGGTCAACGTCACCTTCGCCCTGGGCGAATAAAACAGTCGGAGCGGCGGCACTGCCCGCCGCCCGCATTTGCCGAACGGCTGCGCGTAACCGCCACCCGAGAGGCCACAAAAAGAAACGCCCCCCGCCTGTCATAACAAGCGAGGGGCATTTTTTCGATCCGCGCGAAGGGCGGGGGATTTCCGCGGATCAATATCAGCCGTTTAGCGACGGATCACCGGGCAACCACGCTCATTGGCGAAGAAGATGCGGTCAGGGCCGCGACGGTCGAAGCCTGCAACCACGACACGGCGCGGCGATACATCGACAACGCGCGCGCGGCGAAGACCCATGCGGCTAGCCTTTTCCTCCGCAAGCCGTGGCGAGCAACCGTAACGCGGGCGGTCAGGACGGCCCCAACCCGGACCAGGACGATCGGGACGACCCCAGCCCGGGCCGCGGCCTCTGTCATGACCGTATCCATCCTGAACCTGAACTCTGAGCTGAACATCCGGGCCAGCCGAAGCAGCTGGGGCGGTGACGGAAATTCCGCCGAGGGCGATGAGGGCAGCCAGGCCGGCTTTTGCGAAGGTGCTGAACATGAACTCACTCCGTTTGTTTCTGCGCCGGCAGGGACGTCCCCCGGCGATTGACGAGACCCTAGACCCGCCCGCCTGAACGCCGACAGAACCGCATGTTCAGCAGACGTTCAGAGACATTAACGGGAAAACGAAAGGAAAAGGCAGGGCTTTTGACGGGAATCATGGGGAGATATGCAGAACGATTTCACGGCGGTGCGGCCGGTCGCGATGTTCGAAAAGATAAAGGCCCTGCCATGTGCCAAGGGTAAGCCTGCCATCGCTGATCGGTACTCCGATGGAAACCGCGGTCAGGGCCGATTTGATGTGAGCAGGCATGTCATCAGGGCCTTCGAGCGTGTGGACGACCCAGCGCATGGAGACATCGTCGGAAGGTGGCACGAGGCGGGAAAAAAATATCGCCAGATCGCGTCGGACATCCGGATCGGCATTTTCCTGGATAAGCAGGGAGCAGGATGTGTGCCTGACGAAGACGGTCAAAAGGCCTTCGTCCACGCCTGCCTCCTTCACAAAGCGCTCGGCTTCGGACGTAAATTCGTAGAGCCCCTGCCCGTGGGTGGTGGTAATGGTCATTTTCTTCTGCGGCACGTTATTTCCTTTAGAAAATTCGGAACAAATTAGGCACTGCAAACGTTGGACCATGTCGAATTGTAACTGATGGCGAAAAGGCGTGCTTCCATGACATGGCGGCTGCCTTTAATAGAACGGAATACCGGCGTCACGGTTGCAAAAAAACGGGGAAGGATTGGCACTATCAGAATGAACCATTCAGGCTTTCCCGTCTGCGGACGACTAAACTATTTTCAGTGCAAGACAGGCAGAGGGTGCGAGAGATAGATTCATGGCATCCACTGATTATAATGTCGACCTGACAAATTGCGACCGCGAACCCATCCACATTCCAGGTTATATACAACCGCACGGCTGCCTGATCGCTTGCGATAACGCCATGCGCATTGTCCTACGACACTCGGAAAACTGTCGCGAGATTTTGCGCGTCGATGGCGATATCAACGGCAGAACCGCCGAAGAAGTGCTTGGTAAAAATCTCGTCCATGACCTTCGCAACGCACTCACGGTAACTGGCAGAACCACCCGCCCTGCCATGCTGCCCAATATGGAACTGCGCGATGGTCGCAGCTTCGATATTGCGCTCCACCGCTATAAATCCACGACGATCATCGAATTCGAACCGTCGGGGAGCGAGATCCAGCCGCTTGGCACCGCACGCAAGATGGTGGACCGCATTCGCGAGGCAGACACGGTCGAAAGCCTGATTTCGAGAACAACCCGGCTGGTAAAGGCGACCTTGGGTTACGACCGGGTGATGATCTACCGTTTCGAGGATGACGGTGCAGGCAAGGTCGTGTCGGAGGCAAAGCAGCCGGAACTGGAAAGCTTTCTCGGACAATATTTTCCGGCAAGCGACATACCGCAGCAGGCCCGCACGCTCTATCTTAAAAACACACTGCGCATCATCTCCGACGCCAGCGGAATACGAGTTCCCGTATTGCCCGCCATCGATGTGTCTGGTGAACCGCTTGATCTGTCATTCGCGCATTTGCGCAGCGTTTCTCCCATCCATTGCGAATATCTTCGCAATATGGGCGTTGGTGCCTCCATGTCGATTTCGGTGATCGTCGATGGCGCCCTGTGGGGTCTTATCGCCTGCCACCATTATTCGCCACGCGTTCTGACGATGTCAGTCAGGATCGCCGCAGAAATGTTTGGAGAGTTTTTCTCCATGCATTTGCAGGTCCTTAAGCAGAAGCGCAAACTCGATACCGTCAACCACGCCCATGCCGCTCTCGACCGCTTCCTCCGGCTCGCCGCCCATCACGCACACATCGAGGAACTGCTGATCGACAGTTTCCAGGATTTTGCCGATCTGATGCCATGCGACGGCGTCGGTCTTTGGGTGGACAACAACTGGCACGGCCACGGCGCAACGCCGCCCGCGGATGCCATTCCAAGGCTGGCGCGCTTCGTAACCTCTGTCAGTGAGGGAAGGGTCTGGGCAACCCATGCCATCTCGCAAGCCATACCGGAAGCGGAGATTTATGCAGATATCGCAGCCGGAATGCTCGCCATTCCGCTGTCGCAGGTCAAAAACGACTATCTGCTGTTTTTCCGCAGGGAGATCGTGCAGAACCTGAACTGGGCCGGCAACCCGGAAAAATCCTATGAGACCGGTCCGCTCGGCGATCGTCTCACGCCGCGCAAGAGCTTCGCGATCTGGAAGGAGACCGTGCGCCTGCAGGCGCAGCCATGGTCAGATGCGGACCGGGAAATTGCCGAAGCCGCAAGAATAGCGTTGGTCGAGGTCGCATTCCATCACAGCGAGCTGATGGCGGGCGAAAGGGAGCGCGCGGAAGTGCGCCAGCGCATGCTGAACGAGGAACTCAACCACCGCGTCAAGAACGTTCTCGCCATTATCAAATCGCTGGTCGGCAATCCCTCGCAGGAGGGTAAAACCCTTCAGGAATATGTCGGTGCGCTGAAGGGTCGTATCCAGGCATTGTCCTTTGCCCATGACCAGATCATTCGCGGTGAAGGCGGCGGGTCGTTGCGCGACCTGCTGGACGCCGAATTGTCGCCGCACCGTTCAGCCGAGGCTATTGTTGATCTCGCCGGACCACAGGTTACGCTCGATTCGCGCGCATTTTCCGTCATGGCCCTCGTACTGCATGAACTGGCGACGAATGCTGCCAAATACGGCGCGCTTGCGCAGACCGGCGGAAAACTGGATCTGCGCTGGGAAGTCGACGAAAACCGCGATTGCCTGATACATTGGCGCGAAACTCTGCCTACCAAGCTGCCCACACCATCACGCTCCGGGTTCGGCACGGCGCTCATCAGCCGCAGCATCCCCTACGATCTGGGTGGACGCAGCACCATCCGGTATTTGCCTGATGGGCTGGAGGCGGAAATTCTCCTGCCCTCCCGCCATATCTCAGCAGTCATGACAGCTTCCGAGATGAAGACGGAGGATGACACCGTACCACAACCCAGACGGTCCAACCGGGAGGAAACGTTGAAAATATTGCTCGTAGAAGACCAGATGCTGATCGCCATGGATGTGGAAAACATGCTGGAAGACAACGGCATCAAGACAATCGAAACCGCGACCTCCTCGGCAATGGCCATCGAGAAGCTGAAGAGCTACGTGCCGGATGTGGCTATCCTCGACATCAATCTCGGTTCCGACACCTCCATCGCCGTCGCACGCGAGCTTCACCGCCGCGGCATCCCCTTCCTGTTCGCCACCGGCTATGCCGATGCCAGCATGGTGCCTGACGACTTCGGCAACGTGCCTGTTATCAGGAAGCCGTACGACGAAGATGCGCTGATGGCGGGTATCGGGCTGTTGGTCGGGGATACGGAGAGGGTGTAAGCTCCTAGCCCTGCTGGCCGACATATGTCCAGACTGGACGTTATCCTTGGGCTTGTCCCAAGGATTTAAACACGTCTACGAGATCAGTCGGTTGCATATCCTCGGGACAAGCCCGAGGATGACGGAGTGGCGGACGGAAACCTTCGTCAGCAAACCAAAAGTTTAAAAAAACTAGCCTTCATTGAAATCGGGTGAAGCCCCGCTTTTTCGCCTCATCTGGTGTTAAGGCGTTCCCAATTTTAAACCGGAAGGCCGTCACGGCGTAGTTATCCAGATCGACTTCGCACTGAAAAGACACATCGTGCCAGCTATTGCCGGTGTTGAATGCGCCGCCGGAAGCATCAATCGAATTCCCCGATATCCTCCCGCCCGTATCCGAATAGGGTATCATGCCACGGGCGGCAAAACCCGCGCCCTGAATTTGCGCCAGAGCCTCCGTGCTGCAAAGCTGAACAATGCGGCGGCGGGGCGGCAGATCACCAAACATCTGGCGTCTTTGGGCCGGAGAAAGCAGCGACGAAGACAATAATTGTTTCGCGGCCGGAAGTTTCGCGGGCTTCTCCTTTGCCACCTCGGCAGGTTTTTCGTCAGCCGGTTTCTCCTGCGGCACAGGCGCCTTTTCCGGCTCAGCCTCTTGCTTGACGGGTGAAACCGCAATTTCTCCCTGTTCGGCGGAAGCCTTGAGATCGCCGTTGGCGGCAGATGGCGCGGGCTTGTCCTCAGCCGTCTTTTCAGGCTGGCTTTCAGGCTCCTTGGAAGGCTCGGTCTTGTCCGCTTCCTCCGCCTTACCTGGCTTGTCCTCTGGGTCCGCCTGCGTCTCCTCCGGCCGCATGGCGATCGCCGGCAGCGTCGCCTGCAAGGGCGGCGAAGGTTTCGGCTCCTCTGCCGGCGGAGCGGGCGGCGGTGGTGGAGGCTGCGGCTTTTCTTGCTTTGCCTGCTCGGCGGCGGGAGGCTTGGCTTCTTCCGGCTTCTTTTCCTCAGGCGGCGGCACCAGATCAACGCTGATGCTTTCCGGCTCCTGCGGTTCGGCTATGCGTTCGGGCAGCTCGAAAAGAAAGATCGCGACCACAGCCAGATGCAGCAACACGGAGACGGGCACCGCCCATCCCTTCCCTCGCCATCTGCTTGCCGAAACCTGTTGCATGTTATCGAGCCAAATCGAACCTGAGCATTTCCGAAAACGCGGAACGCTTTGTTTTTACACATAAGGCTTGTCGCAGAGATCGCCAGTGCGGGAAACAAAAAACCCGGCCAGAGGTGACTGACCGGGTTCAATTTTAAAGCAGGCAAAGGCTTAGCTGTCGAGGAAGCTTCTGAGCTTTCTGGAGCGGCTCGGATGCTTCAGCTTGCGAAGTGCCTTCGCCTCGATCTGGCGAATACGTTCGCGCGTGACCGAGAACTGCTGGCCGACTTCTTCCAGCGTATGGTCGGTGTTCATGCCGATGCCGAAACGCATGCGCAGAACACGTTCTTCACGCGGCGTCAGCGAGGCGAGAACGCGGGTCGTCGTCTCGCGCAAGTTGGCCTGAATGGCGGCGTCGATAGGCAGCAGCGCGTTCTTGTCCTCGATGAAGTCGCCGAGATGCGAATCCTCTTCGTCACCCACAGGGGTTTCGAGCGAAATCGGCTCCTTGGCGATTTTCAGAACCTTGCGCACCTTTTCAAGCGGCATGGCCAGCTTTTCCGCCAGCTCTTCCGGGGTCGGCTCGCGGCCGATCTCGTGCAGCATCTGGCGCGAGGTGCGAACGATCTTGTTGATCGTCTCGATCATGTGAACCGGAATACGGATCGTGCGCGCCTGGTCGGCGATCGAACGGGTGATCGCCTGTCTGATCCACCATGTCGCATAAGTCGAGAACTTGTAACCACGGCGATATTCGAACTTGTCCACCGCCTTCATCAGGCCAATATTGCCTTCCTGAATGAGATCGAGGAACTGCAGGCCGCGGTTGGTGTATTTCTTGGCGATGGAGATCACGAGACGCAGGTTGGCCTCGACCATCTCCTTCTTGGCGATACGCGCTTCGCGCTCACCCTTCTGTACCATGGAAACGATACGGCGGAATTCGGCGATGGAAATACCGGTTTCCGTCGACAGATTCTGGATTTCCTGACGGATCTCGCGGATCGTGTTGCTTTCCTCGCGGGCGAATTCCTTCCAGCCGCGGGCGGCCAGATTGGCAATCGACTTCATCCAGTTCGGATCGAGTTCCGCACCGTGATACTGCTCGAGGAAGCTGTCGCGCTTGACGCCATAGGATTCCGCAAGGCGCAGCAGCCGGCCTTCGTTCTGCATCAGACGCTTGGAAATATCGTAAAGCTGCTCGACAAGGCTGTCGACACGGTTCTGGTTCAGCGACAGCGACTTCACAGCCGTGATCAACTGGTCCTTGAGATCCTTGTAGCGGCGCTCCTGACCGGAGGACAGGGTCCCCGTGCAGGCAAGGCGAGCCTCGACCTGCTGGTCCTGAAGCTTGCGCAGCTTCTTGTAGGTGTCGGCAATGGTGTCGAGCGTTTCCATGACCTGCGGACGCAGCTCGGCTTCCATCGCGGCAAGCGAAAGGTTGGACTCGTCGTCGTCCTCTTCTTCCTCTTCCGGCGGCAGGCCATCGCCACCCACATCAGTCACATCCTCGTCACCGGAGGGCGCACGCAGTCTGCGGGTCTTTTCCTTCTCTTCGGCGGCCTTGCGGTCCGCCTCGATCTTTTCCGGGCTCTGGAACTGCGGGGCAGCCTTGGCTTCCGGGCCGGAATAAGTGGTTTCGAGATCGATAATCTCGCGCAGCAGCGTCGTGCCTTCGTTGAGTTCGTCGCGCCAGATGATCAGCGCCTGGAACGTCAACGGGCTTTCGCAAAGGCCGGAGATCATCGTTTCGCGGCCGGCCTCGATGCGCTTAGCGATGGCGATTTCGCCTTCGCGCGACAGAAGCTCTACGGAACCCATTTCGCGCAGATACATGCGCACAGGATCGTCGGTACGGTCGGTCGGTTCTTTTTTCTTCGCGGTCGCAAGCGCGGTACCGCCGGAAGGTGCCAGTTCGCCGCCTTCGGACTCTTCGTTATCGGAATCGTCGCTTTCGGCTTCGCCCGGTGCTTCCTCGGCATCCTCGTCCTCGATAACGTTGATGCCCATATCGGACAGCATCGCCATCGTGTCTTCGATCTGCTCGGACGTCACTTCTTCGGACGGCAGGACGGAATTCAGCTCGTCCATCGTCACATAGCCGCGCTTCTTGGCGGCCTTGATCATCTTTTTGACCGCGTCATCCGAAAGATCGAGAAGCGGACCGTCCGTCGCACCGTCGCGTTCGTTTTCTGCTTCTTCGTTTTCTTTGACTTTGGTTGCCATCTATCTCGTCGCTTTCCCTGACGCTAACACCTGTTCCGCCGCATCGCCGTTCGCCTTGAGAGCATCCGGCTGATAACAGCGAATCACTGTCAGACACCTAACGGAGTGATCTTTAATTGCCGATTAACCACGGCAGCCTCAGGCAGAATGCAAAGACAGTGCACCCGAAAATGCTTGCTCATGCAATTTCTATCCGCCAAGGCTCATTCCACCTTACTATTCCTGAATTGGTGATTCCCGCTATTTCCCGCCCCGTCAAGCCTTTGAGGGCGAGACAGCCACGGAAATTCATAAAAAGGGCCGCATTTTGCGAGTTATCACCAGACTACCCCCTATTTAGGGCGCTTGCAGCAAAAGGCAACCCCACACGTCTTTCTATTCTTGGCCGCAGTCCTCAGCCATGGCCGACAGCAGGACCCTTTACCCGGCCGGACATGACGCCGAAACCATCGATGATCGCTTCCTGATTTTCCATTCGGCCGATTTCCAGCTGAACTTCGGCCAGCGCCCGCACCAGAAGCGTGCCGCGTTCGTCGTCCGTCGCCTCGCCTATTTCCCGTTCCAGCTCGCGCTTCTGCCAGAGCAGGGATTTCGTCCTCTTGTGCAGGGAAAGCGCCTGCACATATCCCTCACGCGCATCTTCCAGCGCCGCCTGTTCCGTGGCCGTCCACAGGCGCGCATTGCGCACCTGCTGGTCCATGGTTTTCAAAAGCACCTCGAAACCCTGCTGCGACAGGCGCTCGATCAGCCCTGCCCGCGAAATCTCGGCCGCACTTTCCGCAGCAAAGGTCAGCACAGTCGACCACAGGCGTTGCAGATCGCGGTTTTCGTAATCGATCGCGGCGATCTCGTCATATTCCTCAAGCAGCAGTTCGGGATGATTGACGATGGTGATTGCGAGAACGCTTTCGCGAAGTGAAGGCTTGGTCTGGTGCCCCCTGACCAGACCGGACTGGGTAAGCCGGTCGGAAATGTTGCTGGCCGGCGCAGCCATGGCTCCACCCCGTCCGGAAGCGTTCCTCTGGAACCCGCGCCCATTACCCTGCTGGCCATCGCGACGGAAATTTCCACCCTGCGAACCGCCCTGCTGAAAACGCGGCTGGAAGAAGGCATTCAGCCTGTCGCGCATATCCTGCTGGTAAAAACGCCGCACGGCCTCGTCGCCGATGACGGCAACAATCTGCCGCAGCCGGCTTTCAAGCTGGGCACGCTTTTCAGGCGTATCGAAAGTCACCGAAGACGTCTCGCGGCTCCAGATCATCGCCGCGAGCGGTTTTGCCTCGGAAAGCACACGGTCAAAAGGCGCACGCCCCTCCAGCCGCACGAGATCATCAGGGTCTTTTCCGTCGGGCAAAAGCGCAAAGCTCACCGAACGATCAGGCTTGATATGCGGCAGGGCGAGATCGGCTGCGCGGTTGGCGGCACGAATGCCGGCGCCGTCGCCATCAAAGCAGAGGATCGGCTGCGGCGACATTTTCCACAGGAGCTCAAGCTGGCTTTCCGTCAGCGCCGTGCCGAGCGGGGCGACAGCATTTTCGACACCCGCCTGATAAAGCGCAATGACATCCATATAACCTTCGACGGCAATGACGGTGCCGCCGGAAGCCTGCGAGGCGCGCCGCGCGCGGGCGAAATTGTAGAGAACATTGCCCTTGTGAAAAAGCTCGGTCTCGTTGGAGTTCAGATATTTGGCCACTGCATCCGCCGCCATGGCACGGCCGCCGAAAGCGATCACCTTTTCGCGCGACGACAGGATCGGGAACATGATGCGGTCGCGGAAGCGGTCATAGGAAACCGGCACGTTTTCATGCACCACCAGCCCGCAGGCTTCCATCTGTTCGCGCGCCACACCCTTGCTCGCCAGATGCTCCTTCAGCGCATTGCGGCTATCTGGTGCAAAACCGAGCCTGAATGTCTCGATGGTGCGCCCAGTCAGCCCGCGATCGCGCAGGTAAGCCCGCGCCCGCGCACCAAGCGCGGTCTGCAACTGATCCTGAAAGAACAGCGTCGCCATTTCCATGACGTCCTGCAACGAGGTGCGCTCGCGCTCGCGCTTCTCAGCCTGCGGATCGGGCTGCGGCATGGAGATGCCGGCCATGTCGGCGATCTGCTGAACGGCTTCGGGGAAACTCAACCCCTCGAGATCGGTGAGAAACCGGAAATGATCGCCGGAAACACCGCAACCGAAACAATGGTATCGCCCCTTGCGATCCTCGCAATGAAAACTCGGGCTTTTTTCGCCATGGAACGGGCAGCAGGCCCAATAATCGCCCCGCGGCGTATTGGTCTTCTTCTTATCCCAGGACACACGTCTGCCGATCACATCGGAGATGTTCACGCGGTCGCGTATCTCATCGAGAAAAGAATTGGAAAATCGCATGGGTTACCTGTTCGAGGCCAGTCTTTCATATAAGCGCAGAAAGGGGTCAGTACCAAACCCAAAGAACCGGAATACCCGATATTCACAGGCCATCGCACTAAAACCGCATCGCCGCTGTCGCCCGCTTCGGGCAAATTTATGGCAGCGCATCATCACAAAAAATTATGTTTTTGTAATTTGAGCCAACCGTCGCCGAGGTATAAAACATATTCAAAGGCAGCGCCCGGACATTCTCATAAAGCTGCTGACGCCCGCAGGCACGTCCCCCGAAAAACGCCTGCGCGTGACCGCATTTTGATCCGCCGAAATGCGCCTTCGTCGGCAGCAAAAAGGCAGGGCAGCCATGGCTGCCCTGCCTTTACTTTTTCCGAACGGGCGAAACCTACTTCAGCAAATCCTTGACGACGCCGGAGGCTTTCGCGAAGTCGATCTGGCCGGGATAGCGCTCCTTGAGCGCATTCATGCACTTGCCCATGTCACGCAGGCCGGAGGCGCCGGTTTCGCTGATGACGGCCTGGCACAATTCGCGCACCTTTTCGGCCGGAATTTCTTCCGGCATGAATTCCTTGATGATGACGATTTCCTCGCGCTCCTGAGCGGCAAGCTCGGCGCGACCGGCACCATCATAGATGCTGGCGGACTCTTCCCGCTGTTTCACCATCTTGGTCAGGATCTGCATGATCTCGTCGTCGGTGACGGGGTCCTTGCCCACGCCGCGATTGGCAATATCGCGATCCTTGATGGCCGCCTGGATGAGACGCACGGTCGATGTACGCCGGGCGTCACGAGCCTTCAGCGCGTCTTTCAGAGTATTAGCGAACGTGTCGCGCATCATTTCTTCTTCTCCTTGGGAAAGTGCATTCCGCAGCGTCTCGACACGGAAACTTTCCACCTTATTTTTCGAAACGACATAACCGAGCAAACCCGCTCAAGCAAATCAAATGCATAAGCCCTTGAATGTGCGAAGGTTTAATTCCGCGTAAATCTTGAGCCTGCGGTTGACCGTTTAAGCAGCTTTCGTTATTTTCCGGCACCTGCACGAGATTTTAACGAAGGGTCAAAACGCGAGTTTTTCGCGCGCCCCTTTATGTCACGAAGCCTGCGACAAAAAATGGCCCCTCTCCCCCTGCCTTTCAAGAGGCGGGGTGCGAAGCGGCAGAAACGGAACGAGATGACCGAGACAGCGCCCTGGACTACCCGCAAACCGACCGCAATGCTTGTTCTTGCCGATGGCACAGTGATCGAGGGAACGGGGATCGGCGCAACCGGCAAGGTACAGGCCGAAGTCTGCTTCAACACCGCACTGACCGGTTACGAAGAAATCCTGACCGATCCGTCCTATCTCGGCCAGATCGTCACCTTCACCTTCCCGCACATCGGCAATGTCGGCACCAATGAGGAAGACATCGAAGACCTGACGCCAGCCGCCCGCCGGGGCGCAGTCGGCGTCATCTTCAAGGCCGACATCACCGACCCTTCGAACTTCCGCGCCGCCAAGCATCTGGATGCCTGGCTGAAAGCCCGCGGCGTCATCGGCCTTTGCGGCATCGACACGCGCGCGCTGACGGCATGGATACGCGAAAACGGTGCACCGAACGCGGTGATCGCCCATGATCCCAACGGCGTGTTCGACATCGAGGCGCTGAAGGCGGAAGCCAAGGCATGGAGCGGTCTCGTCGGCCTCGACCTCGCCATCGAAGCCACATCCGGCCAATCCTCCACCTGGACGGAAACGCCTTGGGTTTGGAACGAGGGTTACGGCACGCTGAGTGAAGCCGATGCGAAGTACCATGTCGTCTGCGTGGATTTCGGCGTCAAGCGCAACATCCTGCGCCTCTTCGCCGGTCTCGATTGCAAGGTCACGGTGGTTCCGGCCCAGACATCCGCCGAAGACATTCTGGCATTGAAGCCGGATGGCGTTTTCCTTTCCAATGGTCCGGGAGACCCGGCAGCGACAGGCGAATATGCCGTACCGGTCATTCAGAACCTCATCAACAGCGACCTGCCGATCTTCGGCATCTGCCTCGGCCACCAGATGCTTGGCCTGGCCGTCGGCGCCAAGACTGAAAAGATGCACCAGGGCCACCACGGCGCCAACCATCCGGTCAAGGATTTCACCACCGGCAAGGTGGAAATCGTGTCCATGAACCATGGTTTTGCGGTTGACGCCAAGTCGCTGCCTGATGGCGTCGAAGAAACCCACACGTCGCTGTTCGACGGCACCAATTGCGGCCTGCGCATCGTCGGCAAGCCGGTCTTCTCCGTCCAGCACCATCCGGAAGCATCGCCCGGCCCGCAGGACAGCCACTATCTCTTCCGCCGCTTCGTCAACCTGCTGCGCGAGAGACAAGGTGAGGCAGCGCTCGCCGAGCGCTGAGACATCTTCGGAAAATCAGGAAAGATATACGGCCCGCTTTCAGCGGGCCGTTTTCATTTCACGCTTCACCAGAATGACGAAACGTATAGTCAGGAGAACGGCCGCCGTCGAAAGGCCGATCACGAAACCGAACCAGACGCCGCGTCCGCCAAAGCCGAGCGGAAAGGCCATGGTCCAGGCCAGCGCCAGCCCGATCGGCCAATAGGAAATCAGCGCCAGCATCGCCGGAATGCGCGCATCCTTCAATCCGCGCAGCAAACCTGCTGTCACGGCCTGGATACCATCGACCAGCTGGAAGATGCCGGCGATCACTACGAGGCTGCTTGCGTAGGCAAGCACTTCCGCCGCTTCCGGCAACTTCGCGTCAAGAAACCACTTCGCCAGAAATTCCGGAACAGCCGCAAACAGGATGCCGCCGCAAACGGCAATGCCGCAGGCAATCGCGTAGACCATGATGGCGGCGCGCACGAGGTTCCTGAAATCACCCTGACCGAACGCGACACCGACCCTCACGGTCGCCGCCTGCGACAGGCCGAGCGGGATCATGAAAGCGATGGAGGCAAGCTGCAGGGCGATGCCATGCGCCGCAAGCTGCACGGTGCCAATCTGTCCCATCAGGATCGAAGCGGCCGCAAACAGCGTCACTTCGGCAAGGATGGTGATGCTGATAGGCAGGCCAAGGCGCAGCACTTCGAACAGCGCATGCCAGTCCGGCCGCCAGAAGCGCACGAACAGCTCGTATTTCCTGGTTTCCTCACGCGTCTGCACATAAGCGACGATGAAGATGAAGCTGAAGGCATTGACGATGACGGCGACGACGGCCGCGCCGTTCATGCCCATCACCGGCAATCCGAAATGGCCGAAGACCAGCGCATAGGCCATCAAGCCGTTCAGCACCAACATGATGATGGTGACATACAGAATGATACCGGCACGGCCGATGGCACTGACAAGCCCGCGCAGCACGTAAAAAAGCAGCGCCGGCAAAAGGCCGAACTTGGCGATGGCGAGATAATGGCCGGTCAACGCCGCAACTTCGGGGTTTTGCCCGAGATAGACCAGAATGCGCTCGGCGTTGAAGAATATCGGCAGGGCAAGAATCCAGTACGCGATTGCAACCCACATGCCCATGCGCAGCGAGCGGCGGGCAGCTGTCGCATCGCCCTGCCCGTAAGCCTGCGCTACCATTGGCACCACGGCCACGGAAAATCCCGAGCCGAAAATGAAGACAACGAAGAAGAACTGCCCGGCCAGCACCATGGCCGCCAGCTTCTCAGCTCCGAGCTGACCAACGATGACCATATCTGTAGTGTGGATGCCAAGCTGCGCGAGCTGCGCACCGACAAGCGGAATTCCAAGCGCAAGCGTAGCCTTGAAATGCGAAAGCCACGACCCCGATCCAGAGGGAACGGTTTCTGCAACAACCGACGAAGACATTGTAATTCACCTGAATTTTGGCCATTGCCCGCGAATTGCGCAATGGCAGCAGGTGATGAATAAAATATTCCCTTCCTGCACGCAACCTTTGCGGATCAATGATCAAAATTTACGCAGAACGGCAATTTTACGTCCACTTGGGCCGAAACGGCGTGACATAAAACAAATTTAGCCGAATTTTACCATTTCACTTTACGCATTAGAATATCGCGAAGTTCTTTCAAACCATAAGCTGCATGACGCAGAATGTTCCCGCCATTGAGGCATGTCTTTCCCATTATTTTCCAAGATGAGCCGAATGGGCACATCTGGTTCCAAGGACGTGTAGCTTGCCCAAAAAAACCAATCTCATGACGCGCATTCTGTTTGCGGCGTCATCGCTTGTCGTCGCCGCTTTTGCCGGCTTTTCCTTCTATATCGACAGTCTTCAGCACCAGGTGACAACGCAAGCCGTGGCGGAAAATATCGATTCGTCCGGCAAGCAGGCAGCGCAAAGCATCGCCAACTGGCTGAACGGGCGCATCATGCTGACCGAAACGGTTGCAAAGACGCTCGCCAAGCTCCCAGATGACGACGCCAAGCTGCAGTTCCTCCAGAACGACGTGCTGACGGCTCAGTTCATGTCCACCTATTTCGGCAATGCCGAAAGCGGCAGTTTCACGACTTTCCCGAAATTGCCATTGCCGGAAGGGTATGACCCGCGCAAGCGCCCCTGGTATCTGGACGCCGTCAAGGCCGGCAAGCCAGTACTGACCGAGCCCTATAGCGATGCGTCGACCGGCGGCCTTATCATCACTGCCGCCATTCCCGTGTCCATCAACGGCAAGCTGGCCGGCGTGACGGGTAGCGACTTCTCGCTGGATTCGCTGGTATCGATGATCAAGTCGGTGGATGCCGGCAAGGATGGATACGCCTTCCTCGTCAGCAAGGACGGCAAGATCCTCATGCATCCCGATGCGAAATTCGTCGACAAGCCGCTGACCGATCTCTTCAAGGTTGATACACCGGCAATTTCTTCCGCGATTTCGCAAACCGAGATCGACGGCAAGGGCAAGATCACCAGCTTCATTCCCGTCGCCGGTCTGCCCTCGGTCGATTGGTATCTCGGTTTCGTTGTCGATTCCGACGTCGCCTACAGCGCGATCGGCCAATTTCGCCTCGCGGCAACCATCGCGACAATCCTTGCCGCCGCGATCATGATCGCCCTGCTGGCAACCGTTCTCAGCCGTTTCATTGTTCGCCCCGTCACGCAGATGACTGCTGCCATGGAAAGGCTTGCCGCCGGCAATCTCGATGTCGCCATTCCCGGCCAGGAGCGCAGTGACCAGATCGGCTCGATGGCTGCGGCGGTTGCAGTATTCAAATCGAACGCCACGGAACGTCTGCGTCTTGAAGGCGACGCCGAACAGAACCGCACGCTTTCCGAACAGGAGCGCAACGAACGCGAACGACTGGCGGCGAAAGACGCGGCCGACATCCAGTTCGCAGTCGATTCGCTGGCAAAGGGACTGACGCACCTTTCGAACGGCGACCTCAACTACCGGATCGAGACACCTTTCGTGACCCGCATCGACCGCTTGCGCGACGACTTCAACAACTCCGTCGCCAAGCTGAACGTTGCCTTGAGCACAGTCGGCCAGAATGCACGCGCAATCGATGCCGGTGCTGGAGAAATCCGCCAGTCTGCCGACGATCTGGCCAAGCGCACCGAGCAGCAGGCCGCCTCTGTCGAGGAGACTGCGGCCGCGCTTGAGGAAATAACCACGACGGTCAAGGATTCCGCCCGCCGTGCCGAAGAGGTAGGCCGTCTGGTCGACCGCACGCGCAACAATGCCGAGCAGTCCGGCATCATCGTCGAGGACGCTGTTCGCGCCATGGAAGGCATCGAAAAATCGTCGTCGGAGATCAGCAACATCATTGGCGTGATCGACGAAATCGCCTTCCAGACTAACCTGCTTGCGCTGAATGCCGGCGTGGAAGCCGCCCGCGCCGGTGAGGCAGGCAAGGGTTTCGCCGTCGTCGCACAGGAAGTGCGCGAGCTTGCCCAGCGCTCGGCAAATGCCGCGAAGGAGATCAAGACGCTGATCAACGCCTCAACATCGCAGGTGCAATCCGGTGTCGATCTCGTCGGCAATGCCGGCAAGGCGCTGGAAACCATCGTGCGCGAAGTCCAGGAGATCAACCGCCACATCGACGCCATCGTAACGTCGTCGCGCGAACAGTCCACCGGACTTCAGGAAATCAACACCGCCATCAACACCATCGATCAGGGCACCCAGCAGAATGCCGCCATGGTCGAAGAACAGACTGCGGCAAGCCACGGCCTCGCCTCGGAAGCGGCGGCGCTCAACGAATTGCTTGCGCAGTTCCAGCTCGCCACGGCAACGCGGCGGCAGGCTGAATATGGGCGTGCTGCGTAGACCGAAAATAGCTCACTGGTGAGACAATCGCACCGTTACCCCGGATCCAGTCCGGCATGACGGAGGAGACGTTTCAGTCTTCATTATGGCCGGAGCGATCCGGCCATTTTTCTTGTCCGCCCTCAGCACGCGAAAAACCCTGTTCCCGCCACTCACACGATCAGCTAGAGCTTGATCGATCATGATTTGCGGAGGGATCTATGCTGGATTTGATTTGGCGCGGTATTGCCATGGGGGTGGGTGGCACCGTGTTTATGGATATATGGGCGATTGTGCTGCACCGGTTTTTCGGCCAGTCCGCCCCGAACTGGGCACCGGTCGGCCGCTGGTTCTGGCATGTGCCGAAGGGCAGGATATTCCACGATACTATCGCAACGGCCGCACCTTACGAGCATGAACTGGCGCTCGGCTGGGTCTCGCATTATGCCGTCGGCATTCTCTACGGCATCATTCTCGCCCTGATAGTGCCGGCCTCGTGGTTTTCAGAGCCGTCCTTCATTCAGCCTTGGATCGTGGGCATCGTCACAGTCGGCGCGGGCTGGTTCCTACTGCAACCTGGCCTCGGCATCGGCTGGGCGGCATCGAAGACGCCGAACCCGAACAAGGTTCGCTTTCTCAACCTCGTTGCCCATACGATCTTCGCGCTTGGCATGTATGCCGTGGCGCTGTTGATGCGCTGAATAAAAAGGGGGCTGAAAAGCCCCCTCGTTCATTTGATTCTCAGATATTCGCCGAAAAGGTGTCGCAGTCCTCGACGCGTCCGTTCTGGAAGCCGCGCTTGAACCATTCCATGCGCTGCGCCGACGTACCGTGGTTGAAACTGTCAGGCACCACATATCCTTGAGTCTGCTTCTGCAGGGTGTCGTCGCCGATCTGGTGGGCAGCGTTGAGCGCTTCCTCAAGGTCACCGGTTTCCAGAATTCCCTTCTGTTCGGTGAACTTGCCCCAGATACCGGCATAACAATCGGCCTGAAGCTCCACACGCACCGACATCTTGTTGGCATCCACCTGGCTCATGGACTGGCGGCGGCGGTTGAACTCCGGCAGGACACCGGTCAGGTTCTGGACGTGGTGGCCCACCTCATGCGCAATAACGTAAGCCTGCGCGAAATCGCCAGACGCGCCGAAACGCTTGTCCAGTTCACTGAAGAAACTGGTGTCGAGATAAACCTTGCGGTCACCAGGGCAATAGAACGGGCCGCTGGCCGCAGAGGCAGAACCGCAGGCAGACGCAACCTGCCCGGAAAACAGCACAAGGGTCGGTTTCTGATAGGTCTCGCCGGCGGACTGGAAAATGCCGCTCCACGTATCTTCCGTCTCAGCCAGCACGGTGCGCACGAAAGCCGTCGTCTCGTCGGACGATTGGCCCTGCGGCCGAGTGCCCGCCTGCTGGCCGGATTGCTGCGTGGTACCGCCCCCATCCAGTGAAATGTCTCCGCCCGAAAGCAGCGTCAGCGGATTGATGCCAAGCACCCAGCTTATCAGCAAGATCAGCAGAAGACCGCCAATGCCGATACCGCCGCCGCGGCGCCCAATCGGCACGCGCATTCCGCCACGCGAAAAAGGATCGTTGCCGGATGGCCCCGATCCCGCCGACATGCCGCGCCGATCCTCGATATTGTCCGACTGGCGGCGCCCTCTCCATTCCATGCTTTTCTCTCCGCAAACGTCGCCTCAACAGGCAACCTTATAACGGCACTATAATACATCTTGTTCCGGAAGAAAGCGGAGGTGGGTGCATTCGTTCAGGAGGCTCGCCGCCTTTGCGTGAAGACGGTCAGAGACAGCAGGGCAAACACGAACACGCCCGCGAAAAGCACCACAAGACCCGGCTGACCGTCACCGAAAGCAACCTCGTGAATGATCCGCCCCGGAACGAAGGTGAAACCGCCTGCGATGACGATACCGCCGAGATAAACACTCTGCATGATCCTCATATGGCGCCTGATTTCGCCCCTGCGCGCGAAAAGGACCGATTGCAGACAGCCATATATGGTGAGAACCGATAAAAGATGAATCGGGCTGAAACCGTAAAACACCCTCAATTCATGAATGAAGAAGGTCGAAACGGACGTCATGACCATCAGCGTCACCCAAATCCTGCCGAGTAGCCGGTGGATGGCGGTTCCTTTTGGGCGAAGAAAAATGAAGGCACCGAGAATCGCGGCCGGAACAACGGTGGCGACATGGAATTGCACGGCAAGCGGTGCGTCTAGCAAAGGCTGGAGTGACATGGTGAAGCGTTTTGACCCGGTTGAAATTATCGCTAACTTCGGCAAAACATGCGCGAAAGAAAAACGCATTGGCGTCAACCGCAGGAAAACTTCGTGGATCACCTCTCTTTGCAGTCCACGCTTCGTGAAATGCACGCCATCCTGCAATCGCGCAGACTGTGGCTGACCTTCCTTGCCATATTGGCGATCTTCATTCTGACCGGCCCTTTCGGGACAAGTGAGACCATGAGTTTCGCCGACCGGCTGCTTTACTGGACAATCGTTCAGGCTGGCGCATGGACGTTCGCAATATCCTTTTCCATCCTCGCCAACACCATCCTTGCCAGCAGCATTGAAAATATGCTGACACGCATGATGATCGGCTCGCTGACGGCAGCCCTGCCCATCGGGCTGCTGCTTTCCATCATGAACCAAATCTTTTCCGGCAGGGAAATGGGTTTCGCTGCCTTTCTGAAAAGCAGCCTGTCGGCCCTGCCGCTCTGCGCCATCTTTTGCCTGCTGAGCTACCTCACGGCCTGCCAGTCACGCGCAACGGCAACGGATGCCGTTGCGGACCCGAATGGAGATGCCAAAGGTGAGGTGAAAAGCATCGCGCCGCTGCTGGAGCGGCTGCCGCCGCAAAAGCGCGGCGAATTGCTGCGGCTGTCGGTGCAGGACCACTATACCGAAATCGTCACCACGCGCGGCCATCAGCTCGTTCTGCTGCGTTTTGCCGATGCGCTGAAAGAAATAGGCCTCACGGAAGGCTTACAGGTGCACCGTTCCCACTGGATTGCCATTTCCGACGTCGTCTCGTTACGTAAACAGGCTGGCCGTCTGCACGTCACTACAAGAGACGGCTCGGAAATACCCGTCAGCCGCTCCCATAGCGCGGCCGTGCAGGCCCGTTTCGCCGCGCATACACCGGCGGGTTAAGAGTTTCTGTCGATTCCGGAATTTATGGGGTTCCGTTCTCAAAAACATTTGCCTATAAGCCGCTTCTAGCCTGAAAACTTTGAATTGCGCGCCCCGGCCGGTGATCTTTCACCCTGGCTGGTGTTTTGCGCAACCAAAACGCGGAACGAGAGAGCCATGCCGAAGCGCCAAGATATCAAGTCCATCCTCATCATTGGCGCAGGACCGATCGTCATCGGCCAAGCATGTGAATTCGACTATTCCGGCACCCAGGCCTGCAAGGCGCTGAAGGAAGAGGGTTACCGGGTCATTCTGGTCAACTCCAACCCGGCCACCATCATGACCGATCCGGGCCTCGCCGACGCAACCTATGTCGAGCCGATCACCCCGGAAGTCGTTGCCAAGATCATCGCCAAGGAACGTCCGGACGCGCTGCTGCCCACCATGGGCGGCCAGACCGCGCTCAACACCGCGCTGTCCCTGAAGCGCATGGGCGTTCTCGACCGCTACAATGTGGAAATGATCGGCGCCAAGCCCGAAGCCATCGACATGGCTGAAGACCGCGCCCTCTTCCGCGAGGCCATGGCTCGCATCGGCCTCGAAACGCCGAAGTCCATGCTGGCCAACGCCACTGAAATCAAGGACGCCGACCGCAAGAAGCACGAAGCTGCCCGCGCCGAACTCAAGGCGAAGCTTTCCGGTGCGGAACTGGACAAGGCGCTGGACGATCTGGAAAACCAGTGGAACCTTGGCGAGACCGACCGCAAGCAGCGTTACATGGCGCATGCGATTGCAATCGCCGCCCAGGCGATCGACCATGTCGGCCTGCCAGCCATCATCCGCCCATCCTTCACGCTCGGCGGCACCGGCGGCGGCATTGCCTATAACCGCTCCGAATTCTTTGACATCGTCTCGGGCGGCCTCGACGCTTCGCCGACCACCGAGGTGCTGGTCGAAGAATCGGTTCTCGGCTGGAAGGAATATGAGATGGAAGTGGTCCGCGACACCGCGGACAATTGCATCATCATCTGCTCCATCGAAAACATCGATCCGATGGGCGTCCACACCGGCGACTCCATCACCGTTGCGCCAGCGCTGACGCTGACCGACAAGGAATACCAGATCATGCGCAACGCCTCGATTGCGGTGCTGCGTGAGATCGGCGTGGAAACCGGCGGCTCGAACGTGCAGTTCGCCGTCAACCCGAAAGACGGCCGCCTCGTCGTCATCGAAATGAACCCGCGCGTTTCGCGCTCGTCTGCTCTCGCCTCCAAGGCGACCGGCTTCCCGATCGCCAAGATCGCCGCCAAGCTCGCCATCGGCTATACGCTCGACGAGCTGGAAAACGATATCACCGGCGGCGCGACGCCTGCCTCGTTCGAACCGTCGATCGACTACGTCGTCACCAAGATCCCGCGTTTCGCCTTCGAGAAGTTCCCGGGCGCCTCGCCGATCCTCACCACGGCCATGAAGTCCGTCGGTGAAGTCATGGCCATCGGCCGCACCTTCGCAGAATCGCTGCAAAAGGCGCTGCGCGGCATGGAAACCGGCCTCACCGGTCTCGATGAAATCGAAATCCCCGGCTTCGAAGAGGGCGAAGGCTCCAAGAACGCCATCCGCGCCGCCATCGGCACGCCGACGCCGGATCGCCTGCGCATGGTCGCCCAGGCGCTGCGCATGGGAATGACGGAAGAAGAAGTCCACGAAAACTCGAAGATCGACCCTTGGTTCATCGCCCAGTTCAAGGCAATTGTGGACATGGAAGCCCGTGTCCGTGAGCAAGGCCTGCCGCAGGACGCAGAGAACCTGCGCATGCTCAAAGCCATGGGCTTTTCCGACGCCCGCCTGGCAATTCTGACGGGCAAGCGCCCAAAAGAAGTGGCCGAACTGCGCAACAGCCTCAATGTTCGCCCGGTCTTCAAGCGCATCGATACCTGCGCGGCAGAATTCGCCTCGCCCACCGCCTACATGTATTCGACCTATGAAATCCCCTTCGTCGGCGCCGCCCGCTCTGAAGCGCAGGTTTCCGACCGCAAGAAGGTCGTCATCCTCGGCGGCGGTCCGAACCGTATCGGCCAGGGCATCGAGTTCGACTATTGCTGCTGCCATGCTGCCTTCGCGCTGAAGGATGCAGGCTTCGAAGCGATCATGATCAACTGCAACCCGGAAACGGTTTCGACCGACTACGACACCTCCGACCGCCTCTATTTCGAACCGCTGACGGCCGAAGACGTGATCGAGATCATGCGCGCCGAACAGGAAAAGGGCGAACTGGTCGGCGTCATCGTGCAGTTCGGCGGCCAGACGCCGCTGAAGCTGGCCGAAGCGCTGGAAAAGAACGGTATTCCGATCCTCGGCACCGCGCCTGACATGATCGACCTTGCCGAAGACCGCGACCGCTTCCAGAAGCTGCTGATGAAGCTCGACCTCGCCCAGCCGAACAACGGCATCGCCTATTCGGTTGAACAGGCGCGCCTCGTCGCTTCGGAAATCGGCTTCCCGCTGGTCGTGCGTCCGTCCTATGTTCTGGGTGGCCGCGCCATGCAGATCATCCATTCGGAAGGCCAGCTCCAGACCTATCTGCTCGACACGGTTCCGGGCCTCGTGCCAGAGGACATCAAGCAGCGTTACCCGAACGACAAGACCGGCCAGATCAACACCCTGCTCGGCAAGAACCCGCTTCTGTTCGATAGCTACCTGACCAACGCCGTCGAAGTCGACGTCGATGCACTGTGCGACGGCGAAAACGTCTTCGTGTCGGGCATCATGGAGCACATCGAAGAAGCCGGTATCCACTCGGGCGACTCGGCCTGCTCGCTGCCGTCCCGTTCGCTGAGCAAGGAAACCCTCGACGAGCTGGAACGCCAGACGACGGCGCTTGCAAAGGCGCTCAACGTCGGTGGCCTGATGAACGTTCAGTACGCGATCAAGGACGGCACGATCTACGTTCTCGAAGTCAACCCGCGCGCCTCCCGCACGGTGCCCTTCGTTGCAAAAACCATCGGTGCGCCGATCGCCAAGATCGCTGCCCGCGTCATGGCCGGCGAAAAGCTTGATGCGGCGATTGCCGCTTACGGCAAGAAACCCGACCCGCGCAACCTGAAGCACATCGCCGTCAAGGAAGCCGTTTTCCCCTTCGCCCGCTTCCCCGGCGTCGACATTCTGCTCGGACCGGAAATGCGCTCGACCGGCGAAGTCATCGGCCTCGACACCGATTTCGCACTCGCCTTCGCCAAGAGCCAGCTCGGCGCCGGCGTCGACCTGCCGCGCTCCGGCACCGTCTTCGTCTCGGTGCGCGACGACGACAAGGACCGCGTATTGCCCGCAATTCGTATTCTGGTCGAGAGTGGCTTCAGGGTACTGGCAACCGGCGGCACCCAGCGTTTCCTTGCTGAACAGGGCATCAACGCCGAGAAGATCAACAAGGTGCAGGAAGGTCGTCCGCATATCGAAGACGCCATCCGCAACCGTCAGGTCCAGCTGGTCATCAACACCACCGACAGCAACAAGGCGATTTCCGACTCGAAGTCGCTGCGCCGCGCAACGCTGATGCAGAAGGTGCCCTACTACACGACGATGGCCGGTGCGGAAGCAGCAGCCCTTGCCATCAAGGCGCTTAAGGCCGGCAACCTGGAAGTGAAGCCCTTGCAGAGCTACTTCCTGTAAAATCAGCCGACAACAAAGATCATGGAAACGCCGCGGGTCATGCCTGCGGCGTTTTGCATTGTCTCACAAAAAGCTCAAAAGCCTCACGCCGCCAGGGCTTCGCGCACGCAATTGCGCCCATCCGTCTTGGCGCGGTAAAGGGCGCGGTCCGCCATTTCCGCCAGGGTCTGAAGATCGCAGCGCATATCGCCGCTGGTTGCGACGCCGATGCTGATCGTCACGCCGACACGCAAACCGCCGCAATCGACTTCGGTTATCGCAATCGCATCGCGAATGCGTTCTCCGATCATGCAAGCCTTTTGAACACCGGCACCCGGCAGGAAGATGATGAACTCCTCGCCACCGTAACGCGCCAGCACGTCACCACCGCGTATGCTGCCGCCGATACGCTTCGCGACTTCCTGAAGAACGCTGTCGCCGACGGCGTGGCCGAAGCGGTCGTTGATTGATTTGAAGTGGTCGATATCGAGCAGCATCGCCGCATCGTGGGGACCCGGCACCGCCGGCATGGCCTGGAAGAAAAAACGACGGTTCTTGACGCCCGTCAAAGGATCGGTGTTGGCGAGAACCAGCAATTTCCGCTCTGACCGCTCGGCTACCAGCATCATCACGAACAGCGCAATGGCGAAGTTCAACATGATGATCAAGAAAAACGCATTGACCAGATCGATGGCGGCGTATTGGGGCAAAAGCACGCTCTTTGCCACCGACAACGAAATCAGGCCGGAAATACCCGCAATCGCGCCCAGCGCGAAGCGGGACAGGAGTGGCTCCTTGCGCCACCGCGCAAAAAGCCCGCCCGCTCCCGCAAGATAGGCCACAGCCGCACAGCCGTTGAACAGGGCCGCACGATAAGCGTTATTGTCAGCCACCTGCTGTGCAAGGACAATTGCCAGCAAGGCAATCAAACAGACAGCTGATACTGTCCCCCTGCTGGCAGCACGTCCATCGCTCACGATTTTCAGGCCAAGCCAGATCAGCGCATAACCCACGATACCGAATACGATGCTGCCGAATTGCCACAAGGCCGGAGACATTATTCCCCATTCGCCGTACCCAGCGAGCGTGGAGCCGGCAGCCATGGCTGCGAAGCCTGCTGCAAGAGCTGTCGGGCCGTGCAAACCACGATTTGTGAGCTTCAGATATATAAAACTCAGCATTCCAACAATGTAAGAACACTTTTGCATCAGTATCACTGTTGCAAGATCTAGTTCGCCGAGCATCATACATCCACGCAATGAATAAATATAAATATCTGAATTATGGCATCAAGTATAAAATTTCAATAAAAATAACCAATAAACAAAAATTTAATCATATCGATGAAGACATCGATGATCATCCAATATAGCATAGCAACACACAAAACAGTATATTAGAATAATCTTATAAAATCAATTTCATTCCTGAAATTCTGCATTTCCTCCTTCTTCTGCTGCGAGTCGGGAAGGCGAAGAAGATAGGAAGGGTGCACCGTGACAAAAAGCGTCCGCTCCTCCTGCATCGGTATCGGGCGACCCCGAACCTCGGAGACCTTTTCCTTTCCGCCTGTCAGCGCATAAAGCGCAGTTGCACCCATGGCAACGATAAGCTTCGGCCGTACCAGCTCGATTTCCTTGTTAAGCCACCAGCGGCACTGCTGCACCTCGCCCGCATCCGGTCGTTGGTGAATGCGCCGCTTGCCGCGGGCCTCGTATTTGAAGTGTTTGACGGCGTTGGTGACATAAAGCTTTTTGCGGTCAATACCGGCCTCAACCAACGTCCGGTCGAACAGCTGACCAGCGGGACCGACGAAAGGTTTTCCGGCAAGATCCTCATGATCTCCCGGCTGTTCCCCGACGATCATCACTTTCGCATCTTCAGGTCCCATGCCGAATACTGTCTGCGTTGCCTTGCAATGCAGGGCGCAGCGCGTGCATTGGCCAGCCTCCCGCGCCAATGAAGCGAGAGTACCGTCCGGCGCCGGTGGCGGCTCTTCACGCGCCGAGGCCGCGGCCTGCAGGCGGTGATGGAATGGTTGCGGCTGGCTCGCAGCCTTTGCCGCCATCTCCAGCACCCGCGCCTCGGCACCGAGAACGAGACCTGGAATAAGCTCGGCTTCCGGCAAATTTTTCCAGTATTTCTTTGGCATCTCTGCCGTCATCGCTTTTATCTTCAGACGCGCCGGATTGAATATATTGGCATAATAGGTTCGCCACAGCTCGTCCGTTTCATCCGTCAGCTCAGGCTTGGACGCGGCCTGCCGCGATGTCTCCAGCACGTTTCCGTCCCACCGCGCGGAACCGTTCGGTGTCGCGATCAGCCAGTCCATATCCGTGAACCGCCGCTGGAAAAACGGGGCAGTGCGCTCGACGATGAAGTGATCCGGCTCGAACCATGCGACGAAGCGCCGCCGCGCGCCCTTCCCCTGCGGCAAGGATAATTCCTTGAAGCGAACAAAGGCCGTCATCTTGTGACAATCGCGGCGGACCGATTTTTCAAGCTGCCGGGCTTCGGAAACATCCGCATCGGACTTGAACTGCAACAGGGCGCGATCCCGCTTCAGCCGCCACAGCAACCGGTAAAGCAGTGCGAAACGACCCGGATCGCTATGACAGATAATCGCTTGCGCCAACGTCACGAAGGAGGCTGGAACGGACACCTGCACGTCATCCGCACGGGCCGCCGGCAAAGGCTCTCCGGCAAAATCGAGAAGCCCGGCTTTCTCATCCCGCAACCGCCAGTCAATCGCCTCCGGCGGCACATTGGCGGCGAGAGCCGCGCGCGCCGCATCACGCCACTCGCCGAAATCGCCCCGCCCTTCCAGAACCGGGCCGTACATCACAGCAGCGATAATTGTTCGGGCTGCGGAGCAAACATCGCTCGCAAATCCGGCCGTTCAGTCAGCTTGCCCGGCGTCCAGCCCTCGGCAACGATGAAGGCCTTCACCTTTTTCAGGGAAACGCCGAAGCGGGCGATATCCTCCAGCCGCAATCGGCGAAACCGGCGTGAAGACAGGATCGAGGCGACCGTCTTGGTACCGAAGCCGGGCACGCGCAGCAATATTTCGCGATCCGCCACGTTCACGTCCACTGGAAAACGGTCGCGATTTTTCAGCGCCCAGGCAAGCTTCGGATCTATATCGAGATCGAGCATTCCGTTACCGCCGATCGCGGTTATTTCACCAATGTCGAACCCATAAAAACGATAAAGCCAGTCGGCCTGATAAAGCCTGTGTTCCCGCATCAAAGGCGGCTTGATGAGCGGCAGGTTCTTCGACGAATCCGGAATGGGGCTGAAAGCCGAATAATAGACGCGCCGCAAACCATAGCTGCCATAAAGCCGGGCGCTGGTGGACAGAATGGTGCTGTCATCAGCCCCATCCGCCCCAACGATCATCTGCGTGCTCTGTCCGGCAGGCGCAAAACGTTTGGTCTTTCGCGTCCTGACAGTCGGCTCCCCCGCCTCCTCAATCTTCAGGCGGATATCAGCCATCGAGCGGCGAATATTGGCGGGCTGCTTTTCCGGCGCAAAACGGCTGACGCCGCTATCAGTCGGCAATTCGATGTTGATCGACAGCCGGTCGGCGTAAAGCCCCGCTTCCTCAATAAGCTTTGGCGATGCTTCGGGAATGGATTTCAGATGGATGTAGCCGCGAAAGCCATGCGTGACGCGCAGTTCCCGCGCCACCCGCACCATCTCTTCCATCGTGTGATCGGAAGAGCGGATAATACCGGAAGAGAGAAACAGCCCCTCGATATAGTTGCGCCGATAGAACTCCAGCGTCAGCCACACCACCTCCTCGGCAGTAAACCGCGCCCGCTCGACATTGCTCGAAGAACGATTGATGCAATAGGCGCAATCATAGATACAGAAATTGGTGAGCAGTATCTTCAGGAGCGAAATGCAACGCCCGTCCGGTGCATAGGCATGGCATATGCCTGACCCCTCTGTGGAGCCAAGTCCGCCGGATGCAGCAGAGCTGCGTTTCGTCGTGCCGCTGGAGGCACAGGACGCATCGTATTTGGCCGCATCGGAAAGAATGGCCAGCCGTTGCCTGATTGACTTCTTCATGGTTATGTTCACTATATGTTCTATTGAAAAATGTCAATCTCATCTGTTAAAGCCCTGAACGAATGCAAGAAAATGCCCGTCTCAAATTTGCTGGCATTTCGTTGTCGTCTTCTGATATAGTCGGCTTAGTTATGATTTTGGCATGGTTCCGGAGTTCCCCTCCGGAACCTGTTTCTTTTTGTGTCTGCAAGTAAAGCGACAGGACTGCGAAGGATAAAAAAATGGTAGAAAAAGTACCGATGACGCACGGTGGATTCATCAAGCTGCAGGAGGAGCTGCGCTTTCGCCAGCAGGAGGAGCGTCCCCGTATCATCGAGGCAATTGCGGAGGCGCGCGCCCATGGCGACCTTTCGGAAAATGCCGAATACCACGCTGCCAAGGAAGCCCAGAGCCATAACGAAGGCCGCATCACTGAACTCGAAGACTTGACCGCACGCGCGGAAGTCATCGACCTTTCCAAGATGTCCGGTTCCAAGATCAAGTTTGGCGCCACCGTCAAGCTGATCGACGAGGATAGCGACGAGGAAAGAATCTATCAGATCGTTGGCGACCAGGAAGCCGATGTGAAGGCTGGACGCATTTCCATTTCCTCGCCCATCGCCCGCGCCCTCATCGGCAAGGAAGTCGGTGACAGCATCGAAGTCAATGCACCGGGCGGCGCCAAGGGTTACGAGATTCTCGCCGTACAGTGGGGCTGATCTGCCCTTTCATGCAATGCGCCCATCGGGCGCATTGCATTGATATCCTGAACTGAACATCCTGCCTTAGCCGCAAAGACGGAAGCCCATCTTGTCCCACGCCAGTCTGAAAGATGTGCAGGTGCTTGCGCCGAACTTCAAGCGCAGGCTCTCCGGCGTTACCTCCACCATCGTGCAGCTTATTCCGGTACAAAACCGGCTGGGTCAGAAAGTGGCCGTCATCGGCCCGGGCCTGCCGCAGCATCTGCCACATGTGCGCTTCCGTGATCTGTGGCGGCTCTGGCAAAACGGCACGCTCAGCGGTCCGCGCATCTGGCACGCCCGCCGCAATCTCGAAATGTTGCCGGGCATTCTCATGCGTGACGTGCTGCGCATGAAGGTGAAGCTGATGTTCACCTCGGCGGCGCAAAGGCGACATTCCGCCTATACCCGCTTTCTGATTTCAAAAATGGATGCGGTCGTCGCGACAAGCGGCCGCTCAGGCTCGTTTCTGGAAGTACCACACGGCGTCGTCATGCATGGCGTCGATACCGAGCTGTTTCATCCCGCAACCGGCCCGGAGGATACGATCGCTTCGACCGGCCTGCCTGGGCAATTTCTCATCGGATGTTTCGGACGGGTGCGCCACCAGAAGGGAACAGACCTTTTCGTGCGCGCCATGATCGAACTTCTGCCCGACTATCCCGAATGGACAGCCGTCATCTCCGGCCGCGTGACCGCAGAGCACAAGGCCTTCGCCGACAAGCTCGTGGCCGATGTCGCAGCAGCCGGCCTTGCGGACCGCATCGCGTTTCAGGGCGAGGTGGACGACATCAAGCCCTGGTATCGGCGGCTAACCCTCTATGTCGCACCGTCACGCAACGAGGGCTTTGGCCTGACACCACTGGAAGCCATGGCGTCCGAGACGGCTGTCGTTGCCAGCAATGCCGGCGCCTATGAGGAAATGATCGTCAAGGGCGAGACCGGCATGGTCGTTGAGGCCGGCGACTACGCGTCCCTGCGGGATGCCATTAAAACCTATCTTGCCGATCCTGCTCTCGCCAGGGACCATGCCCGTGCCGGACTTTCGCATGTGCGCACTGCATTTCCGCTGGAAAAAGAGGCGACAAGCCTCGGCAATATCTACGACGCGTTGCGGCGCGGGTAAGCGCCGGCGCAATCACTCAAAGGTCCGCCGATCAGATTTCCACCAGACCGACGCGCTTGACCTGACGGATGGTGAGCATGGTGCGCACGGTGTCGACGTTTTCGTCCGCTGTCAGAACCTCGATGACGAAATCCTGAAACTCGGTCAGGTTTCTGGCGATGCAATGCAGAAGGAAATCGCTTTCGCCGGATACCATCCAGGCCTGGCGCACCAGCGACCATCCGGCCGTCGCCGCTGCAAAGGCTTTCAGATTGCTGTCCGACTGGCGCTTGAGGCCGACCATGCAGAAGGCAACGAGATCGAAACCGAGCTTCGGCGCGTTCAACATGGCGTGATAACCCTCGATCACGTCGGCTTCTTCCAGCTTGCGGACGCGCCTGAGGCACGGCGGCGCGGAGATACCGACCCGTTCGGCCAGCTCCACGTTGGTCATGCGCCCGTCGCGCTGCAATTCGCGCAGGATTTTCAGATCGATGGCATCGAGTTCGACGCTGGTCACGGAGAGGTTCCTCGTTAAGCCGGAGAACTTCCTTGTACTACCAGGCGCAGGATTCGCAACAATATGCCGCCGGCCGGTCACAAAATTGCGCGCGCATCCACAACTGCCTTGTTGGTAACGCAAGGCTGCCCTTGAATAAAGGCACTAGACAACCTTAAATACCGGGCAACGAAGGGGTTGCGGCCTGTCCACCGTGCTTCGGCTGGAATGTTCTGCTGCCGAAAGGCCCCGCTACTTTAAAAAGGATTGTTTCCATGTCTGCCCGCCATACCAAGGTATTGATCATTGGCTCTGGTCCCGCCGGTTATACCGCGGCGATCTACGCGGCCCGCGCAATGCTGAAACCCGTGCTGATTGCCGGCATGGAACAGGGTGGCCAGCTGATGATCACCACCGACGTCGAAAACTATCCGGGCTTTGCCGATCCGATCCAGGGCCCCTGGCTGATGGACCAGATGCTGAAGCAGGCGACGCATGTGGGTGCGGAAATCGTCAGCGACCTCGTGACCGAAGTCGAAACCAACACGCGCCCATTCGTGGTCAAGACCGATTCCGGTCAGGTCTGGACCGCCGACACGCTGATCATCGCAACAGGCGCAAAGGCCAAGTGGCTCGGTATCGAGAGTGAGCAGCACTTTCAGGGCTTTGGCGTTTCCGCCTGCGCCACCTGCGACGGTTTCTTCTATCGCAACAAGGATGTGATCGTGGTCGGCGGCGGCAACTCTGCCGTGGAGGAAGCGCTCTATCTCGCCCATATCGCCAAGTCCGTAACCGTCGTGCACCGCCGCGACAGTTTCCGCTCGGAGAAAATCCTTCAGGAACGGCTCTTGGCCAAGGAAAACGTCAAGATCCTGTGGAACACGGAAATCGCCGAAATCACCGGCGCTCCCGCCAAGCCACCAATGCCACCCTCTGTTTCGGGTGTGCGACTGCGTGACACCAAGACCGGTGTGATCAGCGATACGCCCATCGACGGCGTCTTCGTCGCCATCGGCCACGCGCCGGCCGTCGAACTGTTCAAGGGCAAGGTGAAGCTCAAGGACAATGGCTACATGTGGACCGCGCCCGATTCCACCGCTACCGACGTGGAAGGTATTTTCGCCGCCGGCGACGTTACCGACGACATATACCGTCAGGCCATCACTGCCGCCGGTATGGGCTGTATGGCCGCCCTTGAAGCAGAACGGTACCTCACCGCGCAGCAGCCGCTTGCGGTAGCAGCCGAATAACCGAAAGGCAGGATAGGCATGGCAATGCCATTGGACTGGGATAAACTGCGCATTTTTCATGCCGCAGCCGAAGCGGGGTCTTTTACCCACGCTGCCGACAAGCTGCATTTGTCCCAGTCGGCCATCAGCCGCCAGGTCAGCGCGCTGGAACAGGATGTTGGCGTGAAGCTGTTTCACCGCCACGCCAGAGGTCTTATCCTCACCGAGCAGGGCGAACTGCTGTATCGCACCGCCCATGACGTGTTGCTAAAGCTCGAAACCGTCAAGATGCAACTGACCGAAACGACGGAGAAGCCGAGCGGTAAGCTGCGCGTGACGACGACGGTTGGTCTCGGCCAGGGCTGGCTCACGGACAAGGTGCAGGAATTCCTGCAGCTCTATCCGGAAATGTCGATCCAGCTCATCCTCGACAATGAGGAGCTGGATGTGAACATGCGCCACGCCGATTGCGCCATCCGCCTGCGCCAGCCGCAACAGTCCGACCTTATCCAGCGCAAGCTGTTCACGGTGCACATGCACGTCTATGCGGCGCCGTCCTACATCAACCGCCACGGCGAGCCGCAGTCGATCGAGGATCTGGACAACCACCGCATCATCTCCTTCGGCGAACCGGCACCCAACTATCTGCTTGATGTCAACTGGCTGGAAAATGCGGGACGCTCGTCGGACAACACCCGCATTCCGCATCTTCAGATCAACAGCCAGACCTCGATCAAGCGCGCCTGCCTGCTGGGAATAGGTATCGCCTGTTTGCCGGATTACATCGTCGGGCGCGATCCGGGATTGATTCAGTTGTCGCTTGCCGCCGATATTCCCTCGTTCGACACCTACTTCTGTTACCCGGACGAGATGAAAAACGCTGCAAAACTGAAAGCCTTCCGCGACTTCGTCGTTGCCAAGGCACGGAACTGGAACTTCTGACGTTTAAATAGGCCAGCGCCACAAAATATCATACTAATTCATGGAGTTGGCCTTCCCAAGATGGCGGCGCGCCAGACGCGCCGCACTTCAGCTTTGCACATAAATTATACCGGAAATATCTAGACCTGCATCGCACGCATGCCTGACCTGCACAAAAAAGAGTTGTTTCGTGCACAAAAAAGCACCATATCGCTCTCAGTTGATGCACACGGTGGCTTTTCCTCCCAGTTCCACCGCATCAGCTGTTCCCCTCTGGAGGTTTTTGACCTTCACACTTAAAGGGCCCTGGATTTATCCGGCGGCCCTCTTTTTTTACCCGCAAGAATTTTCTCCAATTTGGCGAAATATCGCATGATGCAACCTTGTTTTGCATTCTTGCCACTCCCATATTTCAATCAGCTGTCACGCCTGCCTATGCACGCGACAGCTGTTCCCCTCTGGAGGTTTTAACCTTCAAACTCATTGGCCGCGGAGAAATCCGGCGGCCATTTTTTTGCGCGCTGTTTTCGGCCCGGGCGACTACCTCACAGAGACGTGAATTGTATATCGAAAACTATCGATATAAATATCGGACATGTCAGATATTAGAGAAACGCAGATGAACCCGGAGGAAATCCTCAAAGCCCTTTCACACCCCGCAAGGCTGAAGTTCCTCGAGTGGCTTAAGAGCCCTGAAAGTCACTTCTGTCAGGACCATCCGCTCAGCATGGGCGTATGCGCCAATCAGTTCCAGATCAGCGGCCTGTCGCAATCGACGGTCTCCTCACATCTGGCGGTTTTGCAGGCAGCTGGCCTGATAAGGTCAAAGAAAGTTGGGCAATGGGTGTTTTTCGAACGCAACGAGGAAACCATCGACGCCTTCCGCAATTATCTGCAAGCCAATCTTTGAGCCTCCCAAGCTTATAAGACCGGGGCGTCGGACCGGAAACTGCAAGGCGGTTTTCTCTCCGATGCCCATACATTAGGAAAGCGCGCCAGCCGCGCAATTTCGCCAACCGACCAGAAAGTGAAGTCGCATGACAAGTCTTTTCGAACCGGCACAGGCCGGCGATATCGCACTCGCCAACCGTATCGTCATGGCTCCCCTCACCCGCAACCGCTCGCCGGGGGCAATTCCCAACAATCTCAACGCCACCTATTACGAGCAGCGCGCAACAGCCGGGCTGATCGTGACCGAAGGCACGCCGATTTCCCAGCAAGGTCAGGGTTACGCGGATGTTCCGGGCCTCTACAAGAAGGAAGCGGTTGAGGGCTGGAAAAAGATCACGGATGGCGTGCATGTCGCCGGCGGTAAGATCGTCGCGCAGATTTGGCACGTGGGACGCATTTCCCACACCTCGCTCCAGCCGCATGGCGGACAGCCGGTCGCCCCTTCCGCGATTATCGCCAAGTCCAAGACCTATATCATCAATGATGACGGCACCGGCGCGTTTGCGGAAACCTCCGAGCCACGCGCACTGACCATCGACGATATCGGTCTTATCCTTGAAGATTACCGGACCGGCGCGCCCGCCGCACTTGAGGCTGGTTTCGACGGTGTCGAAATCCATGCCGCCAACGGTTATCTGATCGAGCAGTTCCTGAAATCCAGCACCAACCAGCGCACCGACGAATATGGCGGCTCGATCGAAAACCGCGCCCGCTTCCTCCTGGAAGTCGTGGATGCGGTTGCAGAAGAGATTGGCGCAGGCCGCACCGGCATTCGCCTGTCCCCCGTCACGCCCGCCAACGACATTTTCGAGGCCGACCCGCAGCCACTCTATAATTACGTTGCGGAAGAACTCGGCAAACGCAATCTCGCCTTCATCCATGTTGTTGAAGGTGCGACCGGTGGTCCGCGCGACTTCAAGCAGGGCGACAAGCCCTTCGATTACGCAGCCTTCAAGGCCGCCTATCGCAATGCGGGCGGCAAGGGCCTGTGGATCGCCAACAATGGCTACGACCGTGAGAGCGCCATCGAGGCGGTGGAAAGCGGCAAGGTTGATGCCGTGGCCTTCGGCAAGGCCTTCATCGCCAACCCGGATCTGGTGCGCCGTCTCAAGGACAACGCGCCGCTGAACGAGCCGAACCAGCCGACCTTCTATGGTGGCGGGGCTGAAGGCTATACCGACTACCCGGCTCTTGGCTGATCAGTGCTAAACTTGAAACGCCGCACCGCTCCACAGCGGTGCGGCGTTTTGCCGTTTCAGGACAGGCCTCGCGCCTGCCGCGCAGCAAAGTCTGAAAATGCGCCCATCACGAAGGCGTTGGCCACATGCAGCGCCTGCAGAAAGCCACTGCCCGTTTCCCGACCGATGCTCATCAACGCCACCTGAAGGCAGTAGAGAGCGAGCAGCACGAGCGCGCGCCCAAGGTTTGGCCGGAGGTCATCATGACGAAGGGCGAGCACGACTAGGGATACAATGGGAACGGCGATCAGCATGCCAAGCCCTTTGTGAACCACAAGCAGCGATCCGTCATAATAGATCGACAGCCCGGCCAGCAGCACCTGCGCGAAAATCAACACCGGCACGCCTGCCGAAATCACGGCGAACATACGGCGCCGCCGGGAAAATCCATTAGCCACTGTAACCATCACACCCTACCCCCGGCATCGGTCGCATGATGAAGGCCCGCCGGTTGCTGCACCTCGGCGAGACACCCAAGGCTCGCCAATGTTGCCGATACCGCCGCATCGATCGGCGTTCGCGGTTCCGCCCCGAGGAATTCGACAAGCTTGCGGTTGCTCATCCGGATCGGCATCTGCCAGAGATATTTCATTTCCATGACTTCGCGGAACAGGGGAACGAACGGTGCAGCCAGCCCGACGGCTAACCACGAAAGCCGCCGCATCTTGACCGGATGGCCGACGGCCCGCTCGATTGCCCCAACCAGTTGCAGCCCGTCGAAATCCCAGACACCCTCCATGTGGTAGACGGCAAACGTCTGAAGCTCGTCCGAGCGATCGAGCAGCCGCCCGATTATCTCCGCAACATCCGGCAGATAGGCCCATTGATGCCCGGCATTCGGTACTGCTGGATTCTGAACGCTGCGAACCGGTTTGCCCGGTCGCACCAGCATCTGCGAAAACCAGTTGTTCTTCGCGTCAGGACCAAAGAAATCACCGGTGCGGACGATCAGGACCGGCACGCCGCGCATCGACGCCATTTTCAAACGCCGCTCCATTTCAACGCGCAAGGCGCCCTTGCGGGTGAAAGGCTTTTGCGGGCTGTCCTCCGTCAGAAGCGGAAAGGCATCCGGGCCAAAATTATAGATGCTGCCTGGAAACACGATCCTTGCCCTGCAGGCCTCGGCAGCGGCAATGGTATTGTCGAGCATCGGCAGCACTTGGCTGTCCCAGTTGCGATACCCCGGAGGATTGACCGCATGGACGATGAGCCCGGCGCCTTTTGCCGCCTTCACCACATCCTCCCGGTTCATGGCATCGCCGGTCACGCGCTCGATGCCATCGACGGCATCAACTGGTGCCGATCGGCGAGTCATCGCCCGCACCCGCCAGCCGCGCTGCAACAACATCTTTGAGACATGGCTGCCGACGCCACCATTCGCCCCAACAATCAGCGCCAGAGGCCGCTTATTCTCTGCTGTATTTGCGTGGATTTCATATATCATTGCCATTACTCCTTCTTCTGGGCTGGAGTATCGGGCCATCAGGCGATATACGAAATTGTCCAAATGAGTGGAGCCGCTATACAAAATCTTATAATCAGAAGCCGCGATGTCAGCTGGGATTTTTACCGCACCTTCCTCAGCGTGCTGCGCGACGGCTCGCTTTCCGCCGCCGCCCGCGAACTCGGCATTACCCAACCGACAGCTGGGCGACATATCGGAGCGCTGGAAGAGGCCATCGGCTTTCCGCTGTTCATCCGCTCGCCGCACGGGCTGATGCCGACGGAAGCGGCGCTGGCGCTCCGGCCCTATGCGGAAAATCTGGCGGCGACGGCCGCAGCCCTTATGCGGGCGGCCTCCGGCGAGGTCGGCAAGATCGAAGGAACCGTGCGTATCAGCGCATCGGACATCATCGGCGTTGAAATGCTGCCGCCGATCATCGCTTCCATGCAGGAGATTCACCCCCGGCTTGAAATAGAACTTTCACTCTCCGACACGCTGGAAGACCTTTTGCGGCGCGAGGCTGATATCGCCATCCGCATGACCGAACCGCAGCAGGATGCCATCGTCATGCGCTATATCGGCAATTTCCGTCTGGGATTTCATGCGACACGCGACTATCTGGCAAGAGCCGGCATCCCGAAAAACATGGAAGAACTGAACAACCACCGTATGATCGGTTTCGACCGCAAGACGCCTTTCATCAGGGCGGCGATCCAGCGCATGCGCTCGCTCGATCCGGAAATACCCGATATCGAAGAAATTTCCTTCGAAATTCGCGCCGACAGCAACCTCGCCCAGCTTGCCATGATCCGCGCCAGCGCAGGCATCGGCGTCTGTCAGATCGGCCTGGCGCGCAAGGATCCGCGGCTTGTCCAGGTCCTTCCGAAAACCGACATCCCGCTGCACGCATGGGTCGCGATGCATGAAAATCTCAAGACCTCGCCGCGATGCCGTGCCGTGTTCAGCGCCCTTGTCGACGGCCTGAAGGCCCACCTGAAGGAAACCGATCCGGGCGCCCCGCCGCAACGACGCTAGCGCCATTACAGCATCGATGCCGCACGGCCTTGCGCCCGCAAATCCGCAAGACAGACCGGCGAAGCATGAAGGGTGATGCTGTTCTCACCGGAAATGTTGACGCACTCCATCAAAACGGTCTGGCCGGCGGTGAAATCTTGTCGACCACTTCCGCCTCCGGCCGGTCGCCGCCCTGGCTGTATTCCTCATGCCACTGGCCGCGTTCGTCCTGATAGCTGATTTCCTCATCATCGCCGCCCACCTGCTGTTCGGCAGCAACGATGCGCGCGGCCTCGACCGCATCGGCATAGGTAGGAAATGTTTCGGAATAAGCGCCGTTCATGCGGTAGGCGAAGCCACCGTCATGTTCCACGACTTCATATACCACTTTTGTCATGCATGTTCCTCCTGTTTCAGTAGGCGACATCGCAACCACAACCGCGCTTCAAGCATTGCACCCAACGGGGGACAACACGGCATGAGCAGCATGTCCTTGACTGTACCACTATCCTACCAAAAGCACTCAAGCGCAAATCCTGCTTGATCTTAACGACGATACGTCACAGCCTCACACTCTCAGGGGAAGGGAAATCGATGGCGGGTTCTATTTTAAAGCAGGAGCGCATGTTGCTGCTGGCAATACCGGTGGCAGCCGTCGCCTATATGGCCGAACATGCGATATTCGAGGCCGGCAAAACGGCGTCGCTGATTGCCGCGATCGCCCTGATCGGGATGATCGTTCTGGTGTCGATGCGGGTTGCCCACCACGCCGAAATCCTCGCCGCCAAGGTCGGCGACCCCTATGGCACGATGATCCTGACGCTGTCTGCCGTGGCGGTGGAAGTGTTGATCCTTGCCATCATCATGAGCGAATCCAACTCGCCGACGCTCGTGCGTGACACGATCTATTCCGCCGTGATGATCGACATCAACGGCATTCTGGGACTGGCCGCCCTGCTGGGAGGCCTTCGCCACGGCGAGCAGCCCTACAATGACGACTCAGGCAAGACCTACGGCGTCATGATCCTGACTGCCATGGGCATCTCGATGATCGTGCCGGAATTCATCCCCAAGGAAAGCTGGCACGTCTATTCCGCCTTCACCATCGTCGCAATGATCGCGCTTTATGCGCTGTTCCTGAAAATGCAGGTTGGTCCGCACAGCTATTTCTTCAGCTACGCCTATCCCCGCAAGGCTCATCCCAGCGGTCATCCATCCGGCGATCACACGGAGGACGAGGAAGAGGGCAGCGTGCCCCTCTCCATCGGTCTCATCATCGCGGGCGTCGTACTGATCGGCGTGCTGGCGGAATTCATGGCGGCCTTCCTAAGCCAGAGCCTCGAGGGCACAAGCGCGCCACCGGCACTGATGGCCGTCGTGGTCGCGACGATCTCCGCATCACCGGAAATCCTGACCGCGCTCAGGTCCGCATTGCGCAACCGCATGCAGGCCGTGGTCAATATCGCCATGGGCGCATCGCTTTCGACGGTCATCCTCACCGTCCCTGTGATGGAGGGCATCGCACTTTACACCGGTCAGCCGTTCATCATGGCGATGACGCCGGTTCAGACGGTCATGGTCTTCATTACCCTCATCGCCGCCGCCATCAACCTCAATGACGGTGAAACCAACGCGATCGAGGGAATGACGCATTTCATCCTCTTCGCAACCTTCATCATGCTGTTGTTTCTCGGGCTTTAGCCGCAACAAAAAAAGCCCGGCATCGCTGCCGGGCTTTGTTATTCAATATCCCTAGACCGATCAGCGGCAATCGGCGCAGAAGCGCTGGATGCGCTTGCAGGCCTCTTCCAGCAGTGCTTCCGACGTGGCGTAGGAAATGCGGAAGTTCGGGCCGAGGCCGAACGCCGATCCCTGCACGACGGCAACACCTTCGGCTTCCAGAAGCTCGGAGACGAAATCCACATCCGACTCGATGACCTTGCCGGACGGCGCGGTCTTGCCGATCATGCCGGCGCAGGACGGATAGACGTAGAATGCGCCTTCCGGAGCCGGGCAATTGATGCCTTTCGCCTGGTTGAGCATGGAGACGACGAGATCGCGGCGGCCTTCAAAAATCTTCTTGTTGGCCGGAATGAAATCCTGCGTGCCGTTCAGCGCTTCGACAGCCGCCCACTGAGCAATCGAGCTGGCGCCCGAGGTCTGCTGGCCCTGGATCATATCCATGGCCTTGATGAGCGGCAGCGGGCCGGCTGCATAGCCGATACGCCAGCCGGTCATGGCATAGGCCTTGGAGACGCCGTTCATCGTAAGCGTGCGGTCATAGAGCGAAGGCTCCACCTCAACCGGCGTGACGAATTTGAAGTCGCCGTAGGTCAGGTGTTCGTACATGTCATCAGTCAGCACCCAGACGTGCGGATGCTTGACCAGCACGTCCGTCAATGCCTTCAGCTCGTCATGCGAATAGGCAGCGCCCGAAGGGTTGGACGGCGAGTTGAAAACGAACCACTTGGTCTTCGGCGTGATCGCCTTTTCCAGCGCTTCCGGCTTCAGCTTGAAATTGTCTTCGAGCGTCGTGTCGACGAAGACAGGCGTACCGCCGCAGATCGCCACCATTTCCGGATAGCTGACCCAGTAAGGTGCAGGAATGACGACTTCGTCACCCGGGTTGAGAGTGGCCATGAAGGCGTTGAAAAGGATCTGCTTGCCACCGGTGCCGACGATGGTCTGCTCCGGCTTGTAGTCCAGACCGTTTTCGCGCTTGAACTTGTCGGCGATCGCCTTGCGCAGTTCAGGAATACCTGAAACGGGCGTGTATTTCGTTTCGCCTCGCTTGATGGCGTCAATGGCGGCTTCCTTGATGTTTTCGGGCGTATCGAAATCCGGCTCGCCGGCGCCAAGGCTGATCACATCGCGGCCCTTCGCTTTAAGCTCACGGGCTTTCTGGGTAACAGCGATGGTGGCGGATGGCTTTACGCGGGAGAGAATGTCGGCAAGGAAGGCCATTTTTAATCGGTCCTGTTGTGGTTGACATCGGCAGAGGCGGAAAATCCTGTCTTCTGCGGCATTTTCTATGTCGAAAGACAGGCGCTCTTTCAAGGTCAAAAGCAGCATATGTGACACGGGGAAGAATTTAAACCTTCCTTAACCCGGAAGTAACGCTTGATGCGCTATATTCTCCGGCTAGAGGTCGTGTCTCTGTAGCTGGTTGAAAAATGGCGCCCAAAAGCATCTTTTCCAGTCTTGTCCGCGAGGTCGATGGCACATGGTCCACGGCCTATGGCACCTTCAACTTGAAATCAGCCCTGCAGCCCATCTTTCGCCGAACGATGAACGGCGCTCTCGACATCGATTCCTTCGAGGGCCTGGTGCGCCCCCATCGCAACGGCGAACCGGTGACACCGGGTGAATTCTTCTCGCTGGTGGCGCCTGAAGATATAGAGAATATCGACAGTATTCTGCGCACGATCCACATTCTCAATACCGGCAGGCTCAATCGTTCGCGCGCCCGCGTTTTCGTCAACTTCCATCCGGGCCTGTTCCAGACCCCGGCCAAGATGCGTCAGGAAGTGGAGCGCATGCGCCTTACCGCCCACGAGGCCGGCATGACGGCAGACCGCATCGTCTGCGAAATCTCCGAGAAAAAAGTCTCCGATACGCAGATGGTCGCCGACTTCGCCTATCACATGCATGACATCGGTTTTCGCGTGGCGCTGGACGATTATGGCGCGGGCGATTCCGACATTGACCGGGTGAAACTCATCAAGCCGGACTATGTGAAATTCGAGGCAGGCTGGGTGCGTGATTTCATGCAGAATTCGGCAGGCGCCGCCCTTCTGCGCGTCATCGTCAGCCAGTTTCGCGACGATGGGATAGAGCCGGTGTTCGAAGGACTCGAAACCGGCAGGCAGGTGGATATCTGCGAGGACCTCGGCGTCCTGCTGATGCAGGGATACGTGTTGGCAAAACCCGAACTAGCGCCGACGAGTTTCGACGCTCGCTTTCCCGAACTCGGCAGCGGATATTTTTCACCCT
This sequence comes from Agrobacterium sp. K11, assembly GCF_059429395.1. NCBI lineage: Bacteria > Pseudomonadati > Pseudomonadota > Alphaproteobacteria > Hyphomicrobiales > Rhizobiaceae > Agrobacterium > Agrobacterium sp. K11. The sequence goes on from NZ_JCAHRB010000004.1 coordinate 286,049, forward strand.
CGCCAAGGTCGGACAGAAGCGCTGCGACACCGGCATTCCCGCGTGAAGAACGCCTCGCCGAGCCGCATACCCTGCGCCAGACCAGAACCTTCGGAAAACGCGGCCTTTGAGGCCGTTGACAGCGAAATTGTCCCGAAATCAGCTTTGCCACGATATTGCCACAATAAATACTGCGGAACGCCTGAATTCGGTCTCCAAGCCGTCCATTTCGAAGCCTCTTTTATCCTTTGAGAACAGGGACAAGAGGCGATCGCCATGTTTACCAACGACAGGACATCAGTTGAACGGTTAAGGGCGCAGAGAACGCTGTTTTCCCTCTGGATGGCCATTGCCGCCTTTCTTGTCGTCGTCACCATGGCCGCCGGGATCGCAACCTCGGCCAATGCAGCCCCTCAGGCAATCGACACCCTGCAGACATCCTCTATTCCGCAGGTGACGGCAACCGCGCGGGCGGGCGGGCACCTGTTGCTGGTTATCTTCTCGGCCGCAGCCTTCATAAGCCTCGGCATAGGCGGCCTCGCGCTTACCCGGCGAAGCCTGAAGGACGAGGCCCGCCGCCACAAGTAAACCGCCCTCTCCTCGACTTGCGGCATCGGCGTGTTGCTGCTAAAGCACAGGGGGAGTCGTCAGAACGACGTTTCAAAAATCCCCGAAATGCCAAGGCCGCGACGGAATGATCTTCGGGCCCCTGCTGTGCTGGTGCCATCAATGACGCGTATTCAGGCCAACATGCTGCTTCTGCTCGCCGCGGCGATCTGGGGAGGCGGTTTCGTCGCACAATCATCCGCCATGGCCTCGATCGGGCCATTCTGGTTTGTCGGTCTGCGCTTCGCCATTGCCGCCATCGCCGTGCTGCCATTCGCCCTGATGGAAAACCGCTCGAAAAAATCGTCGCCACGTCGCAGGGAAATCGGCGGCTTCATCCTTGTGGGCCTCGCCCTGTTCGGCGGCGCGACGACGCAGCAGGTCGGGCTTTTGACTACAACCGTCACCAATTCCAGCTTCCTGACGGGACTTTACGTCATCTTCGTGCCCGTGATCGCCGTCGTTCTTTACCGGCGCCATCCCCACTGGATCGTCTGGCCCGGCGCCCTGATGATGCTGGGCGGAATATTCCTGCTCTCGGGCGGCGCATTCGAGGCGCTGACGCAGGGCGATATTCTCAGCATCATCTGCGCCTTCTTCTGGGCAATCCAGATTACGCTCGCAGGTCGTTTCGTTTCCGAAAGCGGACGGCCGCTTGCGCTCTCATGCACTCAGTTTGCGATTTGCTCTCTCTTGAGTTGCATGATCGGCCTTGCGGTAGAACCCATCAGCATGGCGTCCATAGAGGGGTCGCTGGCGGAAATTCTATACGTCGGCCTCGTATCCTCCGGCCTCGCCTTCGTTTTGCAGGTCGTCGCCCAGCGGTATACGACCGCGCCGCAGGCTGCGATATTTCTGTCTTCAGAGGCGCTTTTCGGTGCCTTGCTGGCGTCGATTTTCCTGAATGAAACCATTTCCAGCGCCGGTTATATCGGCTGCGTGATCATTTTCGCCGCTATATTGATCGTCGAACTGGTGCCGGAACTGACGCGTAAACGGCAAAAAACCGCCGTTGGAACGGCCTGACGCAGAAAGAACTGATTTTTCTGTTTCGAGGAAAAATCGTACCGCCGCATTCAAAATTTTGCCCGGAAACCGAAGGCAACCGGCAATTATTTCATCAATTATCAAATATGCGGAAAAAATGTGCGACTACGCGCAGGAATTCTACCGCAGGTTTTTATCCGACAAAAAGCCCGTGAAAACTTTTGCTTGCCAATTTTCCATAAACGCAGCAATCTACTGCGGTTCGGGCAATTTGCGAGCATGGGAAGGCCTATAAATTTGCGCACTGGGGACGCTATAAACCTCGGGCGGTGGGACGAAAAACGTTGGATGAGAACGCCATTACTTCCCGCTGTGAAGGTCCTTTTTCTCAATAGTCAAGAGCTGCCTGCCAACGCCCTCGCGGGGCAAAACTGTAATGCTGCCTGTAGCTGAACGCGGGCAGAGCGAAAAGGACCTGATGCATGGCCGAAACTGGCACCGTAAAATTCTTCAACACAGACAAAGGCTTCGGCTTCATCAAGCCAGACAATGGTGGCGCTGATATCTTTGTTCATATCTCTGCCGTACAGGCTTCCGGCCTGTCCGGACTTTCAGAAAATCAGAAAGTGAGCTTCGACACGGAACCGGATCGTCGCGGCAAGGGCCCGAAGGCAGTCAATCTGCAGATTGCTGGCTAACCCTAAAACGGCTTTCATTTCTAGTTGAAGCCCGGCAGGAATGCCGGGTTTTTTTATGCCCAATCCGGAGGCGCCAATACGCGCCCGGAAACTCAGATCCCCTTGAGATAGGGGTTGGTGCGCCGCTCCTCGCCAAGCCGCCCGCCGGGGCCATGGCCGCAGATAAATCCGACATCATCACCCAGCGGCAGCAGCTTGTCGCGAATGGACGCCATCAGTTGCTCGTGGTTCCCGCCCGGCAGGTCGGTACGCCCCACCGACCCCGCAAACAGCACATCGCCGACATGGGCGAATTGCTGGTCGCGATTATAATAGATGACGTGACCTGGAGCGTGACCCGGGCAGTGGTAGACTTCAAAGACATGATCGCCGAAAGATACCGTGTCGCCCTCATTCAGCCACCTGTCCGGCAAAACGTTCTGAAGGCCGCTTATGCCGTATTTCTCGGCCTGCGTCTCGATCCTCTCGAGCAGCGGTCGATCGTCCTCATGCGGGCCGATCACCGGCAGGGAAAGCTTCTCGCGCAGTTCCTTGGCGCCGCCGGCATGGTCGAGATGGCCGTGCGTCAGCCAGATTTCCTTGAGCGCGATGCCGTTTTCGGAAACCACCTGAATAATGACATCCACATCCCCACCGGGATCGACGACAACGCCTTCCTTCGTATCCTCATCGAAGAGAATGGTGCAGTTCTGCTCGAACGGCGTGACCGGAATAATGCCCGCCTGCAACTTTCCCATATCCCGTGTCTCCCTGTGTGACAAATCCCGCCTCCTATAGCCTGCGGCCGGTTCCGGCACAATGGCGGAGGAAAAAGCAACGGTTTCCGGTGACCTTGCCACTCTCAAAAACTATGAGATAATTCAATTAGATATCGGAAATTTTCCCGCTCGAGACGGGAGGTATCTGTGAAAAATGTGGAACGCCCTGAAGGCTGCGACGTTGTAGGTCCAGTCTTAAAAGGAGTGAGACACATGGACAAGACGCTTAAAATGCTCATGGCTGGCGGCGCTTTCGCCCTGATGGCCGGTTACGCAAACGCCGCCATGGTCGCCACAACAGCATCGGACGTTTCCGTTCGTTCGGGCCCAGGCGAGGATTATCCTGAGCTTGGCCTTGCCACCCGTGGCAGCAATGCGGTTCTTGATGGTTGCATGGACGGCAGCAGCTGGTGCCGCATCGAAGTCAACGGCCTGCGCGGCTGGGCACATGCGGATTATCTGAATGTTATGTATGAGGGCTCTCCCGTCATTCTCGAACAGCGCCGCTCCGATATCAGCGTGCCGGTCGTGACTTACGAGAAGACCTCGAGCGTACAGGCAGAACCCAACCCCGGCGATCCGAACCTTGGCCGTGTCGGTGAAGTCAATCCGCCCGAAACAGTCATCTCCTATATTGACGAGCACCCTGCGGACACTGTCACCTTTGATGGCGAGGTAGCGGTCGGCAGCACCCTGCCCTCCGATACCCGGCTCGTGGAAATCCCTGATTACCAGTATCGCTACGTTCAGGTGAACGACGTGCCTGTTCTGGTGGAGCCATCGACGCGCCGGATTGTCTACGTCTACCAGTAGACGCGAACTCGATACCGGCAGCATGAAACCAATGAAGAGCGCGGGCTTTCCGCGCTCTTTTCTATTTCCGGTAAAGGCCAGTCAGGATTCCAGTTGCACCGGCACCCGCAGCATATTATCCACCGCAACAGAAAATGATCGCGGCATCCTCCCGAGCGGACGCATTTTCGGCTATGTTTACAGAATATTGGCGCATCGACGTATGTCAGCCGCAGAATATGAAGGAACCGCAGTGCCACCGCAATCGCTCAAAACCGCAGCCGCCAGGCAGACACCGGCACTCCCGAAGGTTGACGACGGCAAGATCGACTTCGATACGATAGAGGCGCTGTTCTTCGCGTATCGCGATTTCGTCTCCGATCCAGATGTCATTCTTTCGAAACTGGAATATGGGCGCGCGCATCACCGGGTGGTCTATTTCGTCAGCAGGCAGCCCGGCATGACGGTGGCGGACCTGCTCGACACCCTGCAGATCACCAAGCAGAGCCTTGCCCGCGTGCTCAAGCAATTGATCGACGACGGTTATATCCGCCAGATGGCTGGCCCGGAAGACCGCCGCCAGCGCAGGCTCTATCCAACGCTGACAGGGCGCGAACTGGCGCTGGCGCTGAGCGAGCCGCAGTCGCGCCGGATCGACCGTGCGCTGGAAGGGCTTGGACCCGACGCCCGCGCTTGCGTTCGCAAGTTTCTGGCGCAGATGCGCAGCCCGACACCGGGGGAAGGCGACTGACGATGGCCACGGCAACGACAAAACTCCCTCCAGCCGATGACGATGCGGCCCACCTTCTGATCGTCGATGACGACGCCCGCATTCGCAATCTTCTGCAACGTTTCCTCGGCGACAAGGGATACCGCATCTCCGTCGCAGCAGATGCGGCAGAAGCCCGGCGCAAGATGGTCGGCATCCGTTTCGACCTTCTCATTCTCGACGTGATGATGCCGGGGGAAAACGGGCTTTCGCTCACCCGGTCGCTGAATGAGAACAAATCCGTGCCGGTCATTCTCCTGACCGCCCGCTCGGAGGCGGATTCCCGAATTGCTGGGCTGGAAGCCGGCGCGGATGATTATCTCGCGAAGCCTTTCGATCCGCGCGAACTTGTCCTTCGTATCAACAACATCCTGCGGCGCAACACTTCGCCGGATACGCCCAAGATCGAACAGATCATGTTCGGCCCCTACAGCTTCTCTATACCCAGGAAGGAATTGCGGCGCGGCGCTGAAACGATCCGCCTGACGGATCGCGAACAGGAGATCATGCTGCTCTTTGCGCTTCGCGCCGGCGATACCATTCCACGGCACGAGCTGGTCGAGGCGGAATCCGAAGTGGGCGAAAGAACAATCGACGTGCAGATCAACCGCCTTCGCCGCAAGATCGAGGACGACCCTGCCAACCCGGTCTATCTGCAAACGGTGCGTGGCATCGGCTACCGCCTGAGCGTGGATTGACAAGGACAAACGAAAGGCGGGCGCACAGCCATGGCGAGCCTCGATTTTCTAATCACTGTCAGGAACAGCGGCGTAGCGAAGACCTGGCGCGCATTTACCAGATGGCTTCGCCACTGGCTGCCCACCGGGCTTTATACGCGCTCGCTGCTTATCATCATCCTGCCGATGATCCTGCTTCAGGGCGTTGTCGCGGCCGTTTTCATGGAGCGTCACTGGCAGCTGGTTACCGAGCGCCTTTCCTCCGCCGTAACGCGCGATATCGCAGCGATCATCGAGCTTCTGCAAACTGATGAGGAAGAAGACGACTATCAGCGCGTCATCCGCATCGCTCGCGAGAAGCTGGGTCTCAGCATCTACATCGAGCCGAAGGCCGATTTGCCGGCCCCGAGACCAGAACCGTTGTTTTCCATTCTGGATACGATCCTCGCCAATCAGCTGACCCAGCAAATCGGCCGGCCATTCTGGATCGATACTTATGGCAACGGTTCCCTGGTTGAAATACGTGTCCAGCTCGAAGACAAGACACTCCGCGTCTTTACCAGTCGCAGCGCCGCCTATGCCTCCAACACGCATATCTTCCTTGTCTGGATGGTCGGTGCATCGCTGGTTCTGATCGCCATTTCCATCCTGTTCCTGCGCGGTCAGATCAAGCCTATCGAAGCGCTTGCCAAGGCGGCCGAAAACTTCGGCAGGGGCCAGAAGATCAGCGCCTATTCCCCACGCGGCGCAGACGAGGTGCGGCGGGCGGGACTTGCCTTCATATTGATGCGCGAACGCATCGAGCGGCAGATGGAACAGCGCACTGCCATGCTGAACGGTGTCAGCCACGACCTGCGCACCATCCTCACCCGTTTCAAGCTGCAACTCGCGCTTGCCGGCGACAATCCTGATCTGGAAGGGTTGGACAAGGATGTCGAGGATATGCAGTCGATGCTGGAGGCCTACCTCACCTTTGCCCGCACCGATGTCGAGGAGGATGTCGGCACGCTGGAGCTTCCGGCACTTCTGGAAAAAATCGACTATGATTTCGAGCTGCACGGCAAGAAATTCAGCTACGAGCTTTATAATATCGACCAGATCATCGCGCGCCCGAATGCCCTCTCCCGCCTCGTCGCCAATCTCGCGGAGAATGCCCGGCGCTATGCCAGCAAGCTCCATATCGACATCCGCAAGGCTCCACGCTCCATCATCATGACGTTTGATGATGACGGGCCGGGTATTCCGGAAGCGTCAAGGGAGGATGTCTTCAAGCCGTTCTTCCGGCTGGACGAGGCACGCAACCTCAACGCCTCTGGCACCGGGCTCGGCCTCTCCATCGTCCGAGACATCGCCCGCAGCCATGGCGGTGACGTATCGCTGGACGACAGCCCGATGGGCGGATTGCGGGTAATCGTCAAAATTCCGGCGTAGAGCAGCGGAGAGAAAAATGTGATGCGGCTCGCCCGCATCCGTCATTCCAGCCTTGAACCGGAATGACGGAGAAAGAGTGTTAAGCCTGCGCAATCTTCGGGTTGCGTGTTGTTGCGCTTTCTCAGCACATTTTCTCGCCGTTCGGCACCGGCCGCTCGACCGCGGCAAGCACGATGTCGCCGTTGCCATCGGCAAACCCCAGTGTCAGAACTTCGGAGCGGAACGGGCCAATCTGGCGCGGCGGAAAATTCACCACACCCAGCACCTGCCGGCCGATCAGACTTTCCGGGGTATAGTGCACCGTGATTTGCGCCGAGGATTTCTTGATGCCGATCTCGGGGCCGAAATCGATCTTCACCTTGATCGCCGGCTTGCGTGCTTCCGGAAATGGCTCTGCCTCAACGATCGTGCCGACACGGATATCGACCTTCTCGAAATCGGCATAGGAAATTTCACTGCTCATGCCCTGCTCCCGCCAGCCTGCTCGTCTTCAACCAGCCAGTTCTTCGGCGCGATTTTTCGCCGCAGCGATCGCCTTGTCAAACAGGGGCTGCATGCCGTCTTCGGCCATCAGCACCGAAAGTGCGGCGGCCGTTGTACCGCCCGGCGAGGTAACGTTCTGGCGCAGGCGCGCCGCCTCGTCAGAAGACTGATGCAGGAGTTCGCCAGCACCGGCCACGGTTTCACGCGCCAGCCGCATGGCTATATCCGCCGGCAGACCGGCCTTGCGACCGGCTTCCGCCATGCATTCAACCAGATAGAAGACATAGGCCGGACCGCTTCCCGAAACCGCGGTGACCGCGTCGATATCGCTTTCGGTTTCCACCCATTCGACCGGACCGCTGACCTTCAGCAATCCATCCACCACGGCCTTTAGCGCCGGCGTCACCAATTCGTTGGCATAGGCGCCCGTCACGCCACGGCCAACCATGGCCGGCGTGTTCGGCATGGCCCGCACGGCGGCGACCGAGCCGAAATGCGAAACGAAAGTGCCGATGGTGGTGCCGGCCGCAATCGAAACCACCACGGCCTCGGGTCCGAGCAAGGGCTTGAGGGAGGGTAGCACTGCTTCCATCATCTGCGGTTTTACCGCGACAAACAGAATGCCCGCCTTCACGCCGTCAGGCACGCTTTCGCTATGCGTGGCGCCCGCTTCCGCAATTGTCGTGCGCATGGCGTCGGAGGGGCGCGGATCGATGACGATAACCTGCGAACCCGGCACACCCTTTTTCAGCCAGCCCGAAAGCAAAGCGCCGCCCATATTGCCCGCCCCAACGAGGACGAGAGGACCGGAAGCCCTGTAGACCATTTTCAAGCTTCTCCGACGGTCTCGAACATGACCGCTTCAATTGCACTTTTCGCATCCAGCCCCGACCATACGACGAACTGGAATGCCTGATAATATTGTTCGCATGCCTCAAGCGCGCTGGAAAGCAGCACTTCCACCTGCTGGTTGTTAGGCTCCGCACCGCCAGCCAGAAGCAGCGACTGGCGGAAGATCACAACATCTTCCTGCCGCCACAGATCGAAATGACCCATCAGTACCTGGCCGTTGACCTGAGACAACAGGCGAATGACTTCGTTGACGCGCTGATCGGGCACCTTGATGTCGAAGGCGCACGCCAGATGCAGTGCCTCAAAATCTTCCATCCAGGAAAAGGAAACGTGATAATCGGCCCAGTGGCCCGCCACCGTCATGGCGATCTCGTCTTCGCCGGAACGTTCGAACGACCAGTCGTTCGAGGCGGCGACAATCTCGATCATGTCCACGGGATTGGACTGGCGCTCAATTTCAAATTCTATCAGGCTCATGCGGCACCTTCTCATCCGGTATGGATGTTCTGTTTTGAACGCCGGGCACAAAACGCACACACAAACCGGATTCAACACTTGAGACGATTGCCCGACACCAACAGAGTTACACATTCACCCTGTGTGGAGCTTACCAGGTTCGTTTCGAATCATCATTTAAAATCAGTGTATAATGGCCGAGTCCTGCTGCCACCCCTCGGGCAGCATTTTTACTTTTTGAACAGTGGATATCTTCTCCCCCATCACCTCAGGCGAGATACATAAGCGACTCTGGCAATTGCGTTTTTTGGAAGTGTCCACAGGCCTCAAAAAATTAACGATGGAGGCAGGTCCGGATCGAGAGGGAATAATTTCGGGTTGCATGGCCCGCAAACAAAAAGTCCCGGAATCGCAGGCGATCCGGGACCTATTGATGAAAAAGCGCGAAAAGAATCAATCCTTGGCAGCAGAAAGCTTTGCTTCCAGAGCCTCGATGCGAGCGCGCAACGCATCGTTTTCATCGCGCGCCTTTATCGCCATCTCGCGCACCGCGTCGAATTCCTCGCGCTTGACCACGTCGAGGCTGTTCAGCCAGCGATCCGCCTGTGCGTGCAAGGCAGCCTCGGCCTCTTTGCGCATTCCCTGCGCAGCGCCCGCCGCATCGGTCATCAGCTTGGCGAATTCATCCAGAAAACGATTGGTGCCTGTCGTGCTCATGGCCCTGTTCCTTCGTCGGTTCAGGGAGCGTTCCGTTCCCTGCTGTTGATGCCTTTCAGGTAGGCACTCGACAGCCGCCTTGCAAGCAAAATCGAAAAATCCACATGGCTTGCAATGGCCTTCGGCATCGCAAAGCGTCCCTTGAAGAATAATCTTGACCGGCGCTGCGGCAATCGCCATTTTCCTCGCGTAAAGAGACCGGAGAGCATCATCGCCCGGCTCCTTGAGGCAATGGGTCATTCTGTTGTCCGCCCAGCAACGATGACGGAATATACGGATTGTTAGCCGCTCCCACCCAACTTGCCATCATGCCATTTCCGAATATCGATCCGGTTGCCCTGTCTCTCGGGCCTCTGGCGATCCATTGGTACGGCATTGCCTATGTCGCCGGCATCATGCTCGGCTGGTTTTATGCCCGCCGCCTTGCGCTTACGCCTCGCCTGTGGCCAAACGATACATCGCCGATCTCCGCGCAGCATCTTGACGACTTCATCCTGTGGGCAGCCGGCGGCATCGTGCTTGGCGGGCGCATCGGCTACATCCTGTTTTACGATCTTGGCGCCGTCGCCGCAAACCCTATAAGAGCACTTGAGATATGGAACGGCGGCATGTCGTTCCATGGCGGCCTGATCGGCACGACCATCGCCATGATCCTCTTCGCCCGCAAGAACGGCATCCCTGTCTGGAGCATGTTCGATATCATCGCAGCCGTCGCACCTGTCGGCCTGCTGTTCGGACGCATCGCCAATTTCATCAATGGCGAATTGTGGGGACGTATCGCCGACGTTCCCTGGGCCGTCGTGTTCCCGACCGGCGGGCCGTTTGCGCGTCACCCCAGCCAGCTTTACGAAGCGGGACTTGAAGGCCTCGTTCTCCTCGTCATTCTGGCGGTCACCATCTACGTTTTCAGGGCGCTCAAGACACCTGGTATCGTAACCGGCATCTTTGTTTGCGGTTACGCGCTGTCGCGCATCTTCGTGGAATTCTTCCGCGAGCCGGACGCCCAGATCGGTTATCTCGCGGGCAACTGGCTGACCATGGGCATGGTACTCTCCACGCCGATGTTCCTTCTTGGCCTCTGGGCCGTCTTGCGTGCGCGGCGCGCTAAAATACGCGCTTAAGCGGAATGGCCTGCCATGACGACACCGCTTGCGCAACGCATCAAATCTCTCATCCGCCTGAACGGCCCGCTCAGCGTCACCGATTTCTTCTCGCTTTGCCTGGCCGATCCTGAACACGGTTATTACCGGAGCCGCGAGCCTTTCGGCCGATCGGGTGATTTCATCACCGCTCCGGAAGTCAGTCAGCTTTTCGGCGAAATGCTCGGCGTTTTCGTGGTTCACGCCTGGCAGCGCCATGGCGCACCCGCAGATATTCGTCTGGTGGAAATCGGCCCCGGCCGCGGCACCATGATGTCTGACATGCTGCGCGTCATCCGCCGCATCGCCCCACCGCTTTACGAGACGATGCGGGTGCATCTGGTGGAGACCAGCCCTCGCCTTTGCGCCATCCAGAAAGAGACGCTCGCTGCGCATGCCGAACGGCTGACATGGCATGACAGTTTCGATGCGGTGCCGGAAGGTTTCCTGCTCCTCGTCGCCAACGAGCTTTTCGACGCCATCCCAATCCGCCAATTCGTGAAAACGCCGCAGGGTTTCCGCGAACGGGTGGTCAGTCTTGGTACCGATGGTGAACTGGTCTTCTCGACTGGGCTTGCCGGCATCGACCCGGCTCTGCTGCCGCCCGGCCCGGAACGGCAGCCGATTGGCAGCATATTCGAGATCGCACCCGCCCGCGAAGCCGTAATGACCGCAATCTGCCAGCGCCTGTCCGCATATGGCGGCACCGCACTCGCGATCGACTACGGCCATCTGGTCGCCGGGTATGGCGACACATTGCAGGCCATGCGCAACCATGCCTTCGACCCGCCGCTTTCTCATCCCGGGCAAGCCGATCTGACCAGCCATGTCGATTTCGAAAGCCTTATCAGGACGGCTGAAGCAAACGGCGTTCATGTCAATGGCGGCATCAGGCAGGGCGACTTTCTTTATGGTCTTGGCCTGAAGGAACGGGCAACCGCCCTTGCCGCAAAAGCTACACCCGACCAGACGCTTGAAATCGCCGAAGCGGTCAACCGTCTCGCTGGCGAAGGGGCTGGCAGGATGGGGGAACTTTTCAAGGTCATCGCCGTTTCAAGTCCCGCGCTCCATCTCATGCCGTTTCGCGCGGTGGATTGACAGTGCAATCACCTCTGGGCCAACATCGGCCCAGAACGAAGCAAGCGAACGCAGACACACTGCACCAGACAAACGCCGCGCAACGCCGCGGCAACAGGAAACATCTCGCTTAACGCATCCCACTGGCCAACAGCGACATTCTCCAAGGAACTCCCGCACCATGCAGAACGAAACGCTGCCGCTCCCCATCCAGAGCCCCCTGCTTGCCGCCTTGAGTGAAAACCGTGTCCGTCACGGTTTCTTCACCCGGCAAGGCGGTGTCTCCGAGGGGCTTTATCAGGGCCTCAATGTCGGCCTCGGTTCGAATGACGAGCCGGAACTGGTGCAGGAAAACCGCCGGCGCGTCACGCAATGGTTCGGCTTGTCTCCGGAACGTCTCGCCACCGTGCATCAGGTCCATTCTCCTGATGTCCTTGTGGTCGATGAAAGCTATGACGGCAGCCGCCCGCAGGCCGATGCGATGGTAACGGCGACACCGGGTTTCGTGCTCGGCGTTCTGAGCGCCGATTGCGGCCCGATCCTCTTTGCTGATGCTGAAGCGGGCGTTGTGGGTGCCGCCCATGCCGGCTGGAAGGGTGCATTGTTCGGCGTGCTCGAAAACACGATCGAGACCATGAGGAAGCTGGGCGCCAGCCGCGAGCGCATCTCCGCCTCCCTCGGCCCCTCCATCAGCCAGGCCAATTATGAGGTCGGGCCTGAATATGTGGCGCGCTTCACCGATTTCGATCCCGCCTATGCGGCCTATTTCACCGCTTCGGACAAAGGCGGCCATGCGCTATTCGACCTCAAGCAATTTACGGTGGACCGGCTGGTCAATGCGGGCGTGAGAGCGGAAAACCTCGGCCTCTGCACCTATCCCGATGAAGAACGCTTCTATTCCTACCGCCGCACGACCCACCGTGCCGAGCCCGACTACGGGCGGCAGATTTCCGCAATCGCAATTCTGGAGGACTAAATGGCCCTGCACTTCGAGCTCTCGGAATTCGATGCCCGCCGCGAACGGCTGATTGCGAAGATGGCGGAAGAGAAGCTGGACGCCATTCTGCTTTTCGCCCAGGAAAGCATGTACTGGCTTACCGGCTATGACACCTTCGGCTACTGCTTCTTCCAGACGCTGGTGGTCAAGTCGGACGGCTCCATGATGCTTCTGACCCGTTCAGCGGATATGCGGCAGGCCCGGAATACTTCGACGATCGAGAATATTCTCGTCTGGGTCGACCGGCCCAATGCCGACCCGACGCTCGATCTTAAGAACCTCCTCAGCGATCTCGATCTCCTTGGCGCCAAGATCGGCGTGGAATACGACACCCACGGCATGACCGGGCGCGTCGCCCGCCTGCTGGACAACCAGCTTGCCAGCTTCTGCCAGATGATCGACGCCTCCTATCTGGTCAGCAGCTTGCGGCTCATCAAGAGCCCAGCCGAGATCGCCTATGCGAGGAAGGCAGGCAGACTTGCGGATGAGGCTCTGGACGCTGCACTGGAGCTCATCAAGCCCGGTGCGGACGAAGCCGCGATCCTCTCGGCAATGCAGGGAGCGGTTCTGGCCGGCGGCGGTGACTATCCCGCCAATGAATTCATCATCGGCTCCGGCGCGGACGCGCTGCTGTGCCGTTACAAGGCCGGGCGCCGCAGGCTCGATGACAAGGATCAGCTGACGCTGGAATGGGCGGGTGTCAGCGCCCACTACCACGCCGCCATGATGCGCACGGTGGTGATCGGCGAACAGGACTTCCGCCAGAAGGAGCTTTACAGCGCCTGCCTGCAAAACCTCACCGACATCGAAGAGGTGCTGCGGCCCGGCAAGACCTTCGGCGATGTCTTCGACGTGCACGCCCGCGTCATGGACGAGCGTGGACTGACCCGCCATCGTTTGAACTCCTGCGGTTATTCGCTGGGCGCGCGTTTCTCACCGTCATGGATGGAGCATCAGATGTTCCATGCCGGCAACTCGCAGGAAATCGCCAGCGACATGACCCTGTTCGTGCACATGATCGTGATGGATTCCGATTCCGGCACCGCCATGACCCTCGGCCAGACCTACCTCACCACGGAAGGCGCGCCGGAACCGCTCTCGCGCCATAGCCTCGATCTTCTCACAGCTTAAATCTGCACCGGGTTTGACAGAGCGGGAAAACCGGCCCTACATTGCCGCCACCTTGGGCAAGAAGGAGCGGAACATGAGAGGAAACGTCGCATGAGCCGGACAGGGTTTACCCGCCCTTTCCAGACGTTTGTCGTTTCGGTCCTCGTCATTCCGGCGCTGGCGTTGACCCTGTCGGCCTGCAACACCACGGAGGCGCTGACGCCGCAGGTGAATGTCGGGCACAACAGCTTGCAATCGACACCGGTGACGCAGGGCGATCTCGACCAGATGGCTGCCGCTGCCGACCGCGCGCCCGCAGGCGCACCGGCAACCGCCTCTTCCGTGCCCGCTTACGCACCGCAGAACTCCCTGCAGGCGCAGGCACAGGCGCTTTCCAACGGCAATGAGTACGGCGAACCTCTTGGTCAGACCCAGTCTACCGGACAATCTGCAGGCCACTCACCCGCCAGCACCCAGCCGCCGCCTCCACAGCAGACGGCTGCACTTGCCCCCGCTGCTTCCGGCAACACCATCCGCTTCCTGCCGATCATCGGCGCGCCCGTTCAGGCCGTCACGCCGCTTTCGCGGCAACTGGGCGCCGAGGCGCGGGCAAAGGGGCTGACAATCCGCGCCTCCAACGACAATTCGGCAGAGAACATCCTCAAGGGATATTTCTCCGCCTTCGCCGATGGCAGCAAGGTCAACATCATCTACGTCTGGGACGTTCTGGATGCCAATGGTGTCAGGCTCCATCGCCTGCAGGGGCAGGAAACGGTGGCAGCCAAGGGCAGCGATCCCTGGGCCGCCGCGACCGACAGGGTCATGCAGGATATCGCCGCAAAAACGCTCAACGAGTATTCGTCATGGAAGCAGTCTCAAAGGGGATGAGATGAAACGGCGGGAGAAGTCACAGAGATTTCATGAAAATCATTGCGAAAGCACGGAGTCCTCTTGCAATCGGAAGCAACAACGCTATTAAGGCGCGCATGGCAACAAGGCGTATCCGGCAAAGGCTTTTCAGCCGGATGTTCCTCCCCTTGAACGACGCTTGGTTACGGCAGACACTTTCCCGTGGCGCAAGGCGATTGCATGGAAACAGGCGGGCGCAATGAAGGTTTTCGCAGGCAATTCGAACCGGCACCTTGCCGAAGCGATCTGCAAGTATCTCAACGTTCCCTTGGGAAATGCCACCGTAAAGCGGTTTGCTGACCAGGAAATTTTCGTAGAAATCAGTGAAAACGTACGCGGGGAGGACGTTTTTCTCGTCCAGTCCACTTCGTTTCCGGCAAACGATCATCTGATGGAACTGCTCATCATGATCGATGCCATGCGCCGCTCCTCGGCAAAACGCATCACGGCAGTACTTCCCTATTTCGGTTACGCCCGCCAGGATCGCAAAGCCGGCCCCCGCACACCGATTTCCGCCAAGCTCGTCGCCAACCTGATCACCGAAGCCGGCGCCGACCGCGTTCTGACGCTCGATCTTCACGCCGGCCAGATCCAGGGCTTTTTCGATATTCCGACCGACAACCTCTTCGCAGCGCCCATTCTGGCCCGCGATATCAAGGACCACTACGACACCAACAACGTCATGGTCGTTTCGCCTGACGTTGGCGGTGTGGTGCGCGCCCGTGCCCTGTCGAAGCGTCTGGACTGTCTGCTGGCCATCGTCGACAAACGCCGTGACCGTCCGGGTGAATCCGAAGTCATGAACGTCATCGGCGACGTATCCGGCAAGGACTGCATCCTGATCGACGATATCATCGATTCCGGCGGCACGCTCTGCAATGCTGCCGAAGCGCTGTTGAAAAAGGGCGCAACCAGCGTCACCGCCTATATCACGCACGGCGTGCTTTCCGGCGGCGCCGTTGCCCGCGTGGCTTCATCGAAGCTGCGCGAACTCGTCATCACCGACAGCATCCAGCCGACCACCAGCGTCCAGTCCGCGCACAATATCCGCGTGATCAGCACTGCGGGCCTTCTGGGCGAAGCGATCAACCGCACCGCGCAGGAACAGTCGGTTTCCGGCCTGTTCGACTGAAGCAATCGTTTCTCTCGTACATCTGCAAAATCACTGCATCCGCATACTGTCACCCCGGATTTAGTCCGGGGTCCAGTGCGATCAAGTCTTTGATGGCGTGAGACCCTTTCTTACGGCGCGTCCGCGCCGTGGCTGGATGCTGGTTAAAGATTGGCATGATGAGAAGAAAGCTTATCAACTTTGCCAGCTATCTCAGCATCCGCACAGATCGCAGCACTCCATCTGCACCACTCAGGAAGATGCCGTGCCCGCATCCGGCGGTCGTTGCAGCCGTGTGGCGGCGGCCTTGATTTTCGGCCACCAGCGCCGAGCGCGGGTGCGAACAGCATGGCTGCCATTGCGCCAAAGGCTGGTGGCATCGGCCGTAACGGCATCGCCGGTAAACAGATGACGATGACGGGCAATTGCCAGCGCCCGGTAAAGGAACAGCGTCGTCAGGGCGGAAAACAGCACGGACATCACCACATCGCTGAGAAAATGCCCGCCAGCTGCAATACGCAGACCGGACATGAGGATGATGGCGCCGGCGGCAGTGCTCCCCATGAAAAGACGCCCGCCCCATTGCAGGCGGTTCCAGACAAGCGCGCAGAGCGGCAGGAAAAAGCTCGCTATGAGCGCCGTTTCCCCGGAGGAAAACGAACAGTTTGAATAACATTGCGTGCTGAACTGGAAAGGCGGCGTAAAAAGCTGATGTCCACCGAAATCGCTGACGCTGAACGGGCGGGCGCGGCCGATATTGGCCTTCAGCACCCCGTTTACCAGAAGCCCGGCGCAGAGCACCACAGGCCCGCAGAGAAAGGCCCAGACGCGCCAGCCGGTGCGCTGCAGCGCGCCCAGCCTGATGTTGCCGACCAGAACGATGAAGGCCAGAAGTGCGGCCAGTTCCGTTAACTCCCGCAACGTATCGCGAAACCATTCCGGAACCGGCAGGCTTCCAGCCCACAGGCGCGCTTCGGGCGAGAAAAACAGGGAAGAAAACTCGAGGTCGATGGACGGGAAGGTCGCGAACAGGATGACGAGCGCCAATGTGGCGAACGTAACCCAGATCGTGATCCGCATATGCGAAAGATCATTGTCCATCGGCAACCCTCGGGATGCATTGTGGCGGCAGACGCCAGAGACCGATTTCCTCGCCCTCGAACGAGCCCGGCCCGGCAACCCAGGTCGACAGCGGCGCCT
The DNA here is from genome assembly GCF_059429395.1 of Agrobacterium sp. K11. Taxonomy (NCBI): domain Bacteria; kingdom Pseudomonadati; phylum Pseudomonadota; class Alphaproteobacteria; order Hyphomicrobiales; family Rhizobiaceae; genus Agrobacterium; species Agrobacterium sp. K11. Next base: position 302,797 of record NZ_JCAHRB010000004.1, read on the forward strand.
GGCCATCGAGACAGCCCGGCAGGCTGTCCGCCCTCGCAAGATAGACGGGATTTGTCGCCTCTCCGGCTTTCAGCGGGTAAAGAAGCGCGTAGTGGCTGGAAGGAACGCCGGTTTCAGGCAGAGCGCGCGGCATGAGCAGCTTTTCGTCCCGCAGCTGATAAAAAAGCTCGGCCAGAATGGAGCGATCTGCAGCGACGATTGCATCCGCCCCCGCCTCTCGCGCCCTTGAAATGCCGGTCAACACAAGCTCCGAGCTGCCGAGATAGCGCTTCATCGCCAGGTCGCCATTCGGCAAGCGCAATTCCGTTCCGGCAATCGTCATCAGCGGCAGTGCGATGGCAACGATGCCGCCGAGCACAAGGCTGGAAACGGTTAGCCAACGCCGGGATGCCAGGACAGGCACCGCCAGAAGCACGCCCGCGGCATAAGCCCCCACCGCCCAGTTGGCGAGCGCCCGCGACATCAGCCCCTGTGCCGTGATCAGAAGCACGATCGGTACCGAAAGGGCGACAAGCGCCCGGGTTTCAGCGGTTTTCGCCCTGAACGTCGCGACGATCATGCCGATGAAGACGAACGGCCCGACAACACCCGCCTGCGAGAAGAAGAACTCGAGCGCCGGACCAATTTTCAGCTTAACGCCATGCCAGTTGGCATTGTCCGCCGTGTGGCGCGCGGTCATGAAATCATGCGCAGCATTCCACCAAAGATTGGGAGCGATGACGGCGGCGCAGACAACTACAGCAATACCGGCGTCACGCCAACGGATGCGCCAGCCCACGCACAGCCAGCCTGCAGCGATGAAGCAGGGCAGAAAATAGATCATCGCATATTTAGACATCAGCCCGAGGCCGAAGCTTAGACCGAGCGCAATGCTCCAGAGCATCGCGGACACACCGGCAGCGCGTGCTTCCGCGAGCTTGCGCACGCAGATCATCGACAGCACGATGAACAGCATCATCGGCGTATCGGTCGAGATCAGCAGACTGCCGAGCGTCACGGCGGGCAGCGTGAGGTAGATGACAGCGGCAAGCGAGGCGAGCTTCGCATCATAGATCATGCGCCCGAGCGCAAGGATCGCCGCGGCCGCTATGCCATGGATGACCGGCGCGGCGAGCCGCACGTCGAAGGTGCTCTCGCCGCCGCTCAGAGTGGTGGCGGCGCGAATGATCCAGCCGATCAGCGGTGGCTTGGAATAGGCGCCGAACGCCATCTCCCGGCCCCACAGCCAATATTGCGCCTCATCAACGAAAAGATCGGTGCGGTTCAAAGCAAGCCCGAGGACGCGCAGCACGGTGACGAGCACGATTGCCGCAAGCGCAAACGTCATCCATTGGCGCTGCTCATTCGCCTGCGCGTAAGGCAGAGCTGCGGCCTCATGCATGCTGGCGGCGTTCTGCATGGATCAACCAGAGATTTCGGGCATAAATGAACAGGCCGGAGGCCTGTCCCAGAATGAAAACGGGATCGCGACGCCAGATCGCGTATAATAGCAGCACAAGACCGCCGACGATGGAGAAATACCAGAAGGCTACCGGAATGACCGAGCGGTTCGCCCGTTCCGACGAAATCCATTGAACCAGAAAACGCATGGTGAACAGCATCTGGCCCATAAAGCCGGTGCAGACCCAGAGAAATTCCTTCCAGCTGTTCACATGCAGCATGGACCATAAGGCCGGTGCGTTCACGGCGATGTCTCCGTTTTGAAGGTTTCGGCCCAACTTGCCCGCTTGCGCCGCCGCAACAGCCAGGCAACCCCGATCAGGTCGTGGATGCCGACAAGCGCGCGGCCGATATTGGTATAATGGGAATTGCCATGGAGGCGCGCCCGGTGCGTGACGTCGACATGGGCAACCTGCCAGCCGTCGCGATTGAAGAGCGCCGGAAAATAGCGGTGGTGGTGATCGAAATAGGGCAGGGCGAGATAGGCGTCGCGACGGAAAGCCTTGAGGCCGCAGCCGGTATCCCGCGTGCCGTCCTTCAATATCCGCGCCCGCAAGCCATTGGCGAAGCGGGAGGAAAGACGTTTTGCAAGCGTATCGCGCCGGCCGACGCGCTGCCCGGCCACAAGCGCAAGCCGGCTCGGCGCGTTCGAGGCAAGAAGCGGCGCAAGAAGCGCCGGCAGATTGTCCGGCGGGTTCTGCCCGTCTCCGTCAAGCATACAGACAACCGGCGCGCGCGCTGCCTGCACACCGCTGTGGATCGCAGCCGATTGCCCGCCCTGCCGGTCATGCCGCACCAGCCGCAGCATCGGATAACGCCCGGCAAGCGAAAGCGCCACATCCGCCGTGCGATCGGAAGATGCGTCGTCCACCACGATAATCTCGAACGGACCGACCGGCTGGCAGGCAGCGACGATCTCAGCGACAAGCGTTTCCACGCTCGCTTCCTCATTGTGCATGGGTACGATAACCGCGAAATCCGGGATCGATCTCAAAGGGGCTCCGTCATATCCAGCCGCGGGTGTTCCGCAAACATCGTCGATAGTGGCAAGAGCAGGAGCGCGAAAAGCTTGCATGAATATGAACAGCCGTTGAACTTCGCACGGTATGCGCCCGTTCCATTGCAGTTTTATTACGGAGAATGGCCGGCCAGGGCCTTGGATTTTTTCACGGTATGCGGGAAATAATCATACAATTCCCCGCCAAGCTTAACGCGACCGTAAACAATTGTTGCGACGGTACCGCAACGTTCTTTTGGGGGGAGGAAACAGGATGCCGGGTGCAAATCCGACTGCTGTCACAGCTAAATCATTGTCAATCAAAGCCAAATTCGCAGCGCTCGTCACGGGCGCGACGCTGGTTTCGTGCCTGGCCGTTGGGCTGCTGTCATACGAAATGGGCAAGTCCGGCCTGATCGACGCCAGCAAGATCAGGCTCGAGACGGTTGCGGGAAACCAGTCCAAACAGCTTGATGCCTATACGCTGCGCGTCGAACAAAGCATTTCCGAGCTGTCGCAGAACGCTGCGATCGCTCAGGCGCTGGAAACCATGACCACGGTCGTACCGACGGAAAAGGATGCGATCATTCAGGCATTCCGCCGCGAGGGCGTATCCGAGGAGGAGCGCGCCTCCTTCAACGGTGAAGGTTTGCGGCTGCTCTATGCCATTCGCCACGCCACGATCAACGCGGCCATTGCCAGCGTCTGGCGCAACACCCGGGTCAGCGACATCTACGTCATCGACAAGGCAGGCCTCATTATCTATTCCGTGACCAAGGGCAAGAACTTCCTGACCAATGTGACGGAACCGCAAAACAGCACGATCAAGGAATTGTTCGACCGCATAGAGGCCGGCAAGGACGGTGTCATCAGCACAACTGGGTTCAACGATGACAGCACCAATGACTCGGCCCTGATCGGCATGCCGCTTGCAGTCTCGAACTGGGGCCAGTTGCAGCGCAAGGGCGCCGTCATCATGCGCATTTCAGCAGACCGTATCGGTGCGGTGGTAACACCTGAGGAAACCGGCAAGTCCATCGACGACGCCGTTCTTCTGAGCGCTGACGGCAAACTTCGCGCGGGCGTGCTCTCCGGTGGGGCTGGAGTCGCCGTTTCCGAAAGTCTCGCGGCACTTACAGGTGCCAGCGAAGCCGGAACGGTCATGGCGAAGACCCCTGCGGGCAGCATCTTCTACGCCTATCGTCCGGTCTCCGTTTTCGGACAGAAGCATCTTCTGGCCATCGGCCAGCAGGAGAGCAAGGTGCTGGCAGCGGCCAATGATCTCGCCTTCTGGGCAACGCTTGCGACACTTGCGGTGCTTGCCGTCATGACACTCATCGGCATTTTCGTTTCCACCAGCTTGACCAAGCCGCTGACCGGCCTTGCCGGGTTGATGGAACGTCTGAACGGTGGTGACCATAATATTGAGATCAAGGCCGTTTCCCGTGGCGACGAAATCGGCACCATGGCGCGCGCACTGGAATCCTTCCGCCAGGGCATTCTCGACAAGCAGCGCATGGAAACCGAGTCCCATCGCAAAAGCGAGGAACTGGACGAGGAACGTGCCCAGCGTGAGATGGAAAAGGCAAGAAGTGCGAAGGAGCTGGAAGAAGCAGTCGATGCGCTTGCGACCGGCCTTGCCAATCTTGCTGCGGGCAGGCTCGATCTTCGCATTGAAAAACCTTTCGTGCCGTCGCTCGACCATCTGCGCGTCGATTTCAACAACTCCATAGCGGGGCTGGATGCGACGATCTCAAGCATCGGCGAAAGCGCCAATGCCATCCGCTCAGGCTCCGGCGAGCTGAAAAGCGCATCGGAAGATCTGTCGCGGCGCACGGAACGCCAGGCGGCCGCCCTAGAGGAAGCAGCCGCCGCACTTGGAGACATGACGCAGGCCGTCAACGTTTCCCTCTCCCGCTGCGACGTCGCAGTCGGAACGACGGCGGAAACCATGCAGGATGCCCATAAATCCACCGCTGTCGTCAAAGAAGCGATCGTCGCCATGGAGCGTATCGAGACGTCGTCGTCCAAGATCCGCCAGATCATCGACGTCATCGACCAGATCGCCTTCCAGACCAATCTTCTGGCGCTGAACGCCGGAGTTGAGGCCGCCCGCGCCGGTGAGGCCGGAAAGGGCTTTGCGGTCGTGGCACAGGAAGTGCGGGAACTCGCGCAGAAATCGGCGGCTGCCGCACGGGATATCACGACGCTCATCGCCACCTCTGCGGGCGATGTGGAAAGCGGCGTGGCACTGGTGCTGAAAACCGGAGAAAGCCTCGAGCAGATCCAGAAACGCATCCAGTCGGTCAACGATCAGATCGGTGAAATCGCCACAGCTTCGCGCGAACAATCCGGCCGCCTCGGCGAAATCAACGCCTCCGTCAACGAACTTGACCATGTGACGCAGCAGAACGCGGCGATGGTGGAGGAAACGACGGCTGCGGCCTTCTCGCTCGCAAGCGAAGCTGATGGCCTGACCGAACAGGTGGGCCAGTTCTCCGTAGGTGCCACCCGAAACCGCGACCAGCGTTACGCGGCATAGTCCGCAGCAAAAAAAGGCCGGAGGCAAAACCTCCGGCCTTTTATTTTGCTGAACTTCATCCGGGTTCCCAGGGACCGAAGCCCCTGGGAACTCGCCGGCGGCCGGAAATCAGGACGATCCGTCGCCGGCTTCCGGGGAGGAACTCAGAAGAAGCCAACCTTGTTCGGGCTGTAGGATACGAGCAGGTTCTTGGTCTGCTGGTAGTGATCGAGCATCATCTTGTGGGTCTCGCGACCGATGCCCGACTGCTTGTAACCACCAAAGGCGGCACCGGCCGGATAGACGTGGTAGCAATTGGTCCACACGCGGCCCGCTTCGATGCCACGACCAGCGCGATAGGCGATATTGGTATCGCGGCTCCAGACGCCAGCGCCAAGACCGTAAACCGTGTCATTGGCGATTTCGAGCGCTTCTTCCACCGTCTTGAAGGTGGTGACCGAAACGACAGGACCGAAGATTTCCTCCTGGAAAACCCGCATCTTGTTGTTGCCTTCGAAGACCGTCGGCTGAATATAGTAGCCGTCCTTAAGATCGCCCGTAAGCGTCTTGCGGTCACCGCCAGTCAGAACCTTTGCGCCTTCCTTCTTGCCGATATCCAGATAGCGCATGATCTTGTCGAACTGTTCCTGCGAGGCCTGCGCACCCAGCATGGTCGACGGATTGAGCGGGTCGTCCTGGCTGATGGCCTGAACGCGCTTGATCGCCTTTTCCATAAAGCGGTCGTAGATCGATTCATGCACCAGCGCACGCGACGGGCATGTGCAGACTTCGCCCTGATTAAGCGCGAAGAAGGCGAAACCTTCAAGCGCCTTGTCAAGGAAAGCGTCGTCTTCATTCATCACATCGGCAAAGAAGATGTTCGGCGACTTGCCGCCAAGTTCCAGCGTGATGTTTGTGACATTGTCGGCCGCATAACGCATGATTTCCTTGCCGACCGGGGTGGAGCCGGTGAAGGCGATCTTGGCGATGCGCTTGCTCTGCGCCAGCGGCTTGCCCGCTTCAACACCAGTGCCGTTGACGATGTTGAGCACGCCAGGCGGCAGCAGGTCTTCGATAAGCTCCATCACCACCAGAATAGAAGCAGGCGTCTGTTCCGCCGGCTTCAGTACCACGCAGTTGCCGGCGGCGAGTGCCGGTGCAAGTTTCCATGCGGCCATAAGGATCGGGAAGTTCCACGGAATAATCTGGCCAACGACACCGAGAGGCTCATGGAAATGATAAGCGACAGTGTCATTGTCGATTTCGCCGATCGTGCCTTCCTGCGCGCGGATGCAGCCCGCGAAATAGCGGAAATGGTCGATCGTCAGCGGAATATCCGCATTGGTGGTCTCGCGTAGCGGCTTGCCGTTATCCCAGGTTTCGGCCCGTGCGATGAGATCCAGATTGTCCTCGATGCGCTGGGCGATCTTGAGCAGGATGTTGGAACGTTCGGTAACGCTCGTCTTGCCCCACTTCTCCCGCGCCTGGTGGGCGGCATCCAGTGCGAGTTCGATATCGGCCGCATCGGAGCGCGGAACCTCACAAATCTTGTGACCCGTTACCGGTGACAGATTGTCCATGTAGCGGCCGGATTTCGGCTCCACCCATTTGCCGCCAATGAAATTTCCGTATTTCAGCTTGAAGGGCGCTTCGCCAGCTTTGTGCTGAACCTGAATATTCATGATTTCATCCTCCCTGATGAAAACGATCCGCGACGGACCGCATGACAGGAAGGTGGGCCTAGATGATCGTGGCGGGTAGTGGCACCGCGCGGTTCCGCAGCGCACATTGTCTCACATCTGCGACAAACCCGCTCCGATCCCGCTGAATTGAGCGGGTATTGTCTCGGATAGCCTCAATGCACGTCGAATTTCTTCATCTTGCGATGAAGCGTGGCGCGGCTGATGCCGAGCAGGGACGCGGCCTGCGTGACATTGCCATTGGTGCGCGACAGAACCCGGCGCAAAGCCGAACGTTCCGCCTCCTCAAGATCGGAACCGCCGTCGTGACGCTGTTCCTGCAACACATCGGCGGCGGGCAGCCCCTGCGCAATGCGATGGTCATCGAGCTTCAGCGCAAGGCGCGCCGCGCGCGTCGCCCCAAGCACGAGATCGTCCTGATCGACGGCAAGCAACGAAAGTGCCGGACTGAAACCCGTAGGCACCACGACGATGCGCGCGCCGGGAAAGGCCCGGCGGAAGAGATTGCCCTCGATACGCTGCGCGGCATCCCGCACCGCCTGCGTGACGAAAGAAAACGTCATTTCGTTGATGTCGTCGCGGCACGTGGAAATATCGAGAGCGCCCGTCACCCGGCCGGTATGGTCGCGGATCGGGGCCGTGGTGCAGCAGAGTTCCGTGTTCGATGTGAAGAAATGCTGGTCGCGATAGACCACCACCGAACGTTCGTCGGCAAGTGCCGTTCCAATACCGTTGGTTCCGACGCTCGCTTCGCTCCAGACGGCGCCGGACCAGAGACCGAGCGCCCGAAAATCACGATCGTCGCCGGCAGCACCCCGGCGCTCCAGCGCGACGCCCTGGGCGTCGGTCAAAAGCAGGCAGCAGCCGGATTTGCCGACACTGTGAAAAATGCGGTCGAGTTCATCCGTGCTTTCGGCAATCAGGCCCGCCGCACTTTCGCGTGCGCGGCGGAATTCGACGTCGGTAAGAAAGATCGGCTTGCGGTTTTCCTCCGGCGCAAGACGGTGCGTGACCATGCAACGGCGCCATGAGGCGATGATCGGAGAACTTGCGGCTGCGGAACGTTGGCGCGCTGTTTCATACACGCGGTCCGCATGGGCGATGTCTGTCGGCATTCGCTCCTCCCAAAGCTTTTCGGCAATGGTGCGCTGGAAGCGTTCACGTTTCAACTAAAAACTTTGCGACCTGCATCCGTCAGCGCAACCGCGGGCTGCGCCTGATATCATACCGCCTTGAAATAGCGTTGGCCGGTGGTGGTGACCTCCGGCTCGTCCTCCGTCGAGAGGAACGTGTCGTCGACGAGATTGGCGATGGAGGTCAAGGGACCGGGCCTGCCGAAGAAGAAGCCCTGCACCTGCAGGCAGCCTTCGCGGCGAAGGAACTCGATATGGGCTTTGGTCTCGACACCTTCCGCAAGCACCGGAATATTGAGGCTATGCGCCAGAATGAGCGTGGAGCGAACGATCGCCTCCGACTGAACATTGGTCGACAGGCCATCGATAAAGGCCCGGTCGATCTTGATCTTGTCGAAGGGAAAGCTCTGCAGGGTCGACAGGGAGGAATAGCCCGTGCCGTAATCGTCCATGGCGATCTTGACGCCGAGCGCCTTGAGTTTGCGGATCGTGATCAGCGCGTGGCGGTGGTCGGCGATGATGCTGCCTTCGGTGATTTCAAGCTCAAGCCTCTCCGGTGCAAGCGCCGTCTCCCTAAGAATCTTCTCGACCTTCTCGGGGAAATCATTGTCCGCAAGCTGCTGCGGGGCGACATTGACGGCGATGGAAAGCGATTTTTTCCAGAGAGCCGCCTGCGCGCAGGCTTCGCGCAGAACCCATTCGCCCAATTCGACGATAAAGCCGGTCTGCTCCGCGATCGGAATGAATTCGACGGGCGAGATCATACCGCGTTCCGGATGTTTCCAGCGCAACAGCGCCTCGAAACCGACGATGCTGCCGCTCTTGGTATCATTCTGCTGCTGGTAATAAAGCTCGAACTCGCTGTTGGCGAGACCGCTGCGCATGGCCACGGCAAGCGCGTTGCGTTCGCGTGCGGCTTCATCCATGGACTTGTCGTAAAAGCAGATCGTGTCGGAATTCCCGCCTTTTGCCCGATACATGGCGACATCGGCCTGCGCCATCAGCGTGTCGGCGTCAATGGCGCCGGTATTGCGCACCGATATGCCCACACTCGCGCCGACCGAAAACGTCTGCCCGTTCCATTCGACCGGCCTGCTGATTTGCTCGATCAGCCGCTGGGCGAATTCCGCACCATCGGCGCGGGTATAATAGGAATGGGTCATTGCCACGAATTCATCCCCGCCCATACGCGCCAGAAACTCCCCGGCTTTCAGAACGGAACTTGCGCGGTCGGCAATGGCGCGCAGCACGGCATCGCCCGCCGCATGGCCGTGAACGTCGTTGATTTCCTTGAAGCGGTTGAGATCGATGGACAAAAGCGCCGTGTGTGCGCCCATGGAGAGATGGCGCGTGCGTCGGTTGAGATGTTCGATAAATGCCGCGCGGTTCGGAATGCCCGTCAGTGGATCGTGCAACGAAAGATGACGATAGCGGGCGACCGCCTGCTGGGTGGACTGGGCGTCGATGACATAGGTGGAAAGCCCGAGCGCCAGCAGGAGAAGCGTCACGGCGATGGCGCCCCCACCCATGATGGCGGGCGGCAGCAGACTTTCCGAAATGACGATGCGCGGATCGAACTCGAACAACATCGAGGCCATGCCGGTGTAATGCATGGAGGCGATGGCCAGGATGAGGAACGCAACCGAGCTATATTGGCAAAACCGGTTGACTGGGCGCGCGATGCGATTGACCGCGAGCGCGCCGAATACAGCCCCGAGCACCAGCGAAGCGATGACGTAGGTCTGGTTCCAGAAAATCATGCCCTGGATCTGATAGGCAGCCATGCCGGTATAATGCATGGCCGCAATACCGAGACCGACTGTCGCACCACCCGCTTCCACCAGGGCTGTGCGTCCGCCATAGGCGGAAATGGCAAAGCCGGTTGTCGTTGTGGCAATGGCGATAAGAAGCGAAAGCCCGGTCAGATAGGGATCGTACCCCACCTCCCCGGCAGCGACATAACCCAGCATCGCCACGAAATGGGTGGTCCATATCGCCGAACCACCATTGACCCCAGCCAGAAACAGCCAGTTGACCTTTTGCCAACCCCTCGCCTGACGCGCCCTCGAGAAAAGACGCATCGTGACGAAGCTCCCCAGCATGCAGACGAGGACCGCTGCTGTGGTGTATCGGAAGTCATGATCGACGGTAAGGCACTGGAGAACTTTAAGCATTGTCATCTACGCAATTGGAATTCCAGGCAGCCTTATCACTTGCCAAGTTTGCAGCCGGTTTATATGAATGGATAAGCATATATTAAAAGTTGCAATGCACGAGTGAATTAGACAAGTCTAATAAAATCACAGCATAGCATCCGTGGAAAACGGCCGCTCTTGTCTTTGTCTTCCGTTTGTATTATAGCGCCCGCACCCGTGTAGACACCCTTGGAGGCAACGCGGGCGAGATGGCTTTTAGCCTCTCCAGTTCAGCGCCCGCGGGCATGAACTCTCCATATAACCTCGAAAGGAATTGCCATGAGCAAAGAATCGTATGAGCTCAAGGCCGAGGCGCGCGAACGAGTTGGTAAGGGGTCCTCTCGTGAACTTCGCCGCAACGGTTTGATTCCCGCTGTCATCTATGGTGACAAGCAGGCCCCCATTTCCATCGCTCTGTCGACCAACGAAGTAACCAAGCGTATCCACGCTGGCGGCTTCATGACGACTGTGGCGGTAATCGACGTCGACGGCAAGAAGATCAAGGTCCTGCCGAAGGACTACCAGCTTGATCCGGTCCGCGACTTCACCATGCACGTCGACTTCCTGCGCGTTTCGGGCAACACGCTCGTCAACGTTGAAGTTCCGGTTCACTTCGAAAACGAAGAAAAGTCGGAAATCAAGATCGGCGGCGTTCTGAACATCGTTCGCCACACGGTGGAATTCCACTGCCCGGCCAACGACATTCCGGAATTCATCACGGTTGATCTCTCCGGTCTGAAGATCGGCGACAGCGTTCACATTTCGAATGTGAAGCTGCCGAAGAACATCTCGCCTGTAATCGCCGACCGTGACTTCACGATCGCAACGATCGTTGCTCCGGCTGGCGGCGTTGCTGAAGAAGAAGAAGAAGCCGGCGAAGCTTCTGAATAATAATCTGCGGCCATAAGGCCAGATAGATTTGAGCTAAAAGGCCCGTTCCGTTTTTCGGAACGGGCCTTTTAGTTTTTATGAACTTTAAAAGCAAAAACCTCTCGCCGCGTGCAGGATGCCGGTCCCGTTTCAGCGTGAATTAACAATTCCATGAAACGATGCCCATTGCGTTATCGTGAAAACACCGGACGGGTTGAAGAAATACAGTGAGGATACAAGGCCGTTGCCGAAAACCTCAAGGATGTCTCTCCGGACGGGGCGGAAACGGGGCGCAGTTATCTGGGGTAGAGGGTACTGCAATAGAACATGGCTCATTCCGTCGAAAGTCGCTTTATCGCGATTGTTTCCGGTGCACTTCTCACAGTGGTCGCCCCGCTTTTCACCCTTTTGCTGACCCTCTCCTATCACGAGGCTATCCGTAGCCAGCGCAATCACCTTGAGATCCTGCTTTCAACCAATGCGCAGGCGCTCGCCCGCCCGCTATGGGATCTCGACGACGACACCATAAATCAGATTACCGGCACCCTCGTTTCCGACCCCGTGATCCGCATGGTCGAGGTCAAGGATACCTCTGGCCAGCTGGACATCATCCAGACGGCCGGCAGCGACATCATTCAGGATGCAGCCTCCACGACCCGCGAAGTGACCTACAAAAGCACAAACGGTGTCGTCACCGTCGGGCAACTGACAGTCTATTACGACGATATCGGTCTTCTGACCTCTCTCAGCCGCACCGAACTGGCCTTCATCACAATTTTCATTCTCGCCATTCTCACCACCGTTCTTGCGGCCATCGCCGGCAACCGCTTCATGGTCATCCGTCCGCTGATGCGGCTGGCGGCAGCGATAGAAGCGACACGCCGCGTCGGCTCCCGCCACCATGTCGACTGGCGCTCGAAGGATGAGATCGGCAGGCTGGCAAAAAGCTTCAACGAAATGCAGACCCAGCTTGAAAAGGAAGAGCTGGAAATCAAGCATGCCCATGAGCGGAAGACGGAAATCTACAATCGCACACCCGCCATGCTGTTCTCGCTTGACAGATACGACAGGATTGCCGCGGTCAGCGACTATTGGGTGCAGGCGACAGGTTATGATCGGGCCAGAATACTCGGCCTGAATTTCGCCGACCTCATCCACCCGGATGACCGGTCCCTTTTCCTGCAGCGCAAGGCGGCGCAACATTCGCCCGACGCCGCACATGCGGGTATCACGGTGCGTTTTCATTGCATGGATGGCAGCGTTATGGACGCCCTCATCCTTGAAAAAGCCCTTGATTCCGGCAACGCACATCAGGGCACATATCTCTGCGTCATGACTGACGTGACGGAGTTGCGCCAGTCGGAAAAGCGCAACCGCCAGCAGGCTATTTCCGACCATTTGACCGGCCTCTTCAATCGCCAGGGTTTCGAGGCCATTCTCGACGTACAGATCCGTGACGCCGACAGGAACGGCAGCGAACTGGCATGCCTTTTCATAGACCTCGACCGGTTCAAGGCCATCAACGACAATCTCGGCCATGCGGCGGGCGATGCGGTTCTGCGGGAATTCACGCTGAAAATCGAACCACTGCTGACACCGCTGGACAGCGCATCGCGTCTGGGCGGCGACGAGTTCGCCATCCTGCTTGCCGGCGACAAGGTGGAGGAGCGCGCCCAGCTGTTCTGCGAGCGGATTTGCACCATGCTGGACACGCCCTTCGAGATCGAAGGCAACAGCATCCGTCTCAGCGCCAGCATCGGCATGGCGATCTACCCGCTGCATGCCGCAAGCGCGTCCGAACTTTTGCAGAATGCCGACATGGCCATGTATACCCGCAAGAGAACGGGCAAGAACGGCTCGCAGATCTTCGACAGCTCGATCATGGACCGGGCGCGCGAACATGCGGAATTGGAACGGGATATCGCGCAGGCGCTTTCCGACAATTGGTTCGAGGCTTATTTCCAGCCGATTCAAGATCTTGCAACCGGCCAGACGGCGGGTTTCGAGGCACTGTTGCGTCTCAACCATCCGGAAAAGGGATTGCTTTCTCCCGCCACGATCATAAGCCTTGCGGAAGAAAACGGTACCATCCATCGCATCGGCAATGTCATCCTCGACCAGTCAATCGCCAATCTGGCCAGACTGTCGCACCTGCCCGGCATGGAGCAATCCTATGTGGCGGTGAATTTTTCGCCGCTGCAGTTCGAACCGGGATTGCCGACCCGTATCGCCGGCGTCCTTCACCGCTACGGCATTCTCCCCAAACGGCTGATTATCGAGATAACCGAGGCAGTCATCATGAAGGACGATCCGCAAATCCGGGCGATCCTCAATGCCATTCACCAGCTGGGCTGCCGCATCGCGCTGGACGATTTCGGCACCGGTTATTCGTCGCTAAGCTATCTCAGCCGCTTTCCGGTCGACATCGTCAAGATCGATCAGTCCTTCACGCGCTCGATCTGCGACGACACGGTGGAGATAAGGCAGCGCAGCCGCATGCTGGTCGAGGGTATCGCCGCAATCTCACACAAGATGAATTGCTCCGTCATCGCCGAAGGCGTCGAGACGGAAGAGCAGAAGGAGCTTCTGACAGTGATAGGCGCGGATTACGGACAGGGCTATTATTTTGCGCGACCGCAGCCCATCGAACGGCTGATCGCTGCATTGAATGCGGATAACGGCGCAGACCGCGCCGCGGCGCGACAGGCGTAAACGGGTGGGAGCAGCCATGGGATTGATCCGCTTTTGTCTGATCTTTCTTGCTCTTGCCGGCCCGGCCAGCGCAGCCAAGCTTTTCCTGACCACCGAGGTTTACCCGCCTTATAATCTGCAAAACGACGACGGCAGCGTGGCGGGCGTTTATATCGACCAGCTCAGGATCGTACTTGAGGATACCGGCACCGATTACGAGGTTGCCGTCATGCCCTGGGCGCGGGCAATCGCATTGGCCACAACGAAGGCGATGCATTGCGTCTTTGCCACGGCGAGAACGCCCGAACGGGAAAAGCTTTTCAAATGGGTCTCACCGATCCATAGCGACCGCAACATCCTCGTGGCGCGCCAGAATGCGGATATCAACGTCTCCAGTCTGGAAGACGCGAGGAAATACCGGGTCGGCACCCAGCGTGGCGACTACACCGAGGTCCTTCTTGGCAACCTCGGTTTCGAGCATGTGGATGTCGGCGCTGATTTCCAAATCACGCTTCACAAGCTGAACGCAGGCCGCATCGACCTGATGCCCATGTCGGAAAGCACTTTCAAAAGCCAACCCCCAGGCAAATTCAGGGAAGTGATAACGCTGGCGCGGCAACAGCTGGGTCTTGCATGCAACAAAAGCGTTCCAGACGAGGTCATTGCAAAATTGCAGGCGCGCCTGGACAGACTGATCGCCGATGGAACGCAACAGAGCATATTCGACCGCTACAAACTCGTCAGCCCTTGAGCGCCCGCTCGCCACATCCAAAAAATCCATAAAAAGATTGACAGCCGGAACATTTCGGGGTGGTGACAACAGCATCGTCAGGCAAAAAAGCGGACATGCTCCATGAAGATCATCGCAGGCCTTGGTAACCCCGGCGCCCAATATGCGGGAAACCGTCACAACATCGGCTTCATGGCCGTGGATGCGCTGCAGCGCCTGCCTTCCTTCTCGCCCTGGGCGCGGAAATTCAAGGCGGAGATTTCCGAAGGCGAAATAGGCGGTGAGAAAGTTCTGCTGATGAAGCCCCTCACCTACATGAACCTGTCGGGTGAATCCGTCGGCGAGGCCATGCGTTTTTTCAAGCTTGCACCGGCAGACATAATCGTCATCCATGATGAACTCGATTTGCTTGCAGGCCGCGCGCGCATCAAGACCGGCGGCGGCCATGGCGGCCATAATGGCCTGAAATCGATCGACGCCCATTGCGGCAAGGAATACCGCCGCCTGCGCCTCGGCATCGGCCATCCCGGCGACAAGGAACGAGTGCATGGCCACGTTCTCGGTGATTTCGCCAAGACCGACCGCGTCTGGCTCGATCCGCTGCTGGACGCCATTGCCGACAATGCCGCCATGCTGGTGAAATCAGAGGATTCGCAGCTGATGAACAAGCTGGCGCTTGCCACCGGCAGCAAGCCGGAAACGGAAAAACCGGCCAAGGCGGCCAAGCCCGCCGCGCAATCCCACATCCATCAGGCGCGCAACAACGCCCAACCGAAAAAACTGCCGGAAACCGGGCCGATGGCGGAGATGCTGAAGCGGATGTTCGGCAAGAAGGATTGAGCGCAGATGTCTTCAGAGACCATGAGCCTTCGCAAAGCTGGCCCGGACGATCTGCCGAAACTGCTCGAACTTTACCAGGCGCTGAACCCTTCGGACCCGCAACTGACGACGCAAGAGGCAAGCACGGTTTTCGCCGCCATGCTCGGCCAACCCGGCCTCACCGTGTTCTTTGCCATGGAAGACCAGGAACCCGTTGCAACCGCCACGCTTCTCGTCATCCCGAACCTGACGCGCGCTGCCCGTCCCTATGCCTTCATCGAAAATGTGGTGACGCTGGAAACCCGTCGCGGCCGGGGATATGGCCGCGCAGTCGTGCGCCACGCCATCGAGACCGCCTTTGCCGCAAATTGCTACAAGGTGATGCTGCTGACCGGCCGGCAGCGTCCTGAGGTACATGCCTTCTACGAAAGCTGCGGTTTCATTCAGAACAAGACGGGTTTTCAGATCCGGCGGGATTGAGCATAAAGCCGTCACTCCTCCGGCTCGGTGGTGAACATCAGCGGAAACCCGGCCTCCTTGCCAAGATCGTTCGCCTCCTTGGCCTTGGTCTCGGCAATGTCGCGCTCGCAGACAACGACGACCGCGCTCCCGAAGCGATGCGCCGTCATCATCACCCGGTGGCCGGTGTCCTCGCCCATGTGGAAAACGACCTTCAACACCAGGGTGACGAAGTCGCGCGGCGTATAGTCGTCATTCAGCAGAATGACCTTGTAGAGCTTAGGCCGCTCCAGCTTCGGTTTGACTTTCGGTTTCGGTTTGAGATCAACAGGACTGTCACTCATCATTGTCGCCCGTGATTGTCACTCAATTGTAGCCCATGGGGAAAATCCCCGTTGATGACGAAAGATCGGTTGCTCGACCGGCGCATATTGCGCCGCAACCGCAGCATCGACAACCCCGGCCCCGCACTCGCGCAAAATTCCGCGCCATTCGCGGGGCTTTGCCCGCCCAAATCGGCCCCCGGGCTTGACCTTGCCCTGCCCTTTCCGCAAAAGGCTCCTCAACGAATTCTTTCAAACGGACAGGTTTCAAGCCATGGGCTTCAAATGCGGTATCGTCGGGCTGCCGAATGTCGGCAAGTCCACCCTCTTCAACGCGCTGACGAAAACGGCGGCCGCGCAGGCCGCCAACTATCCCTTCTGCACCATCGAGCCCAACACCGGCGAAGTTGCCGTGCCGGACCCCCGCATGCAGCAGCTCGCGGCCATTGCCGGATCGAAGGAAATCATTCCGACCCGCATTTCCTTCGTGGACATTGCCGGCCTGGTGCGCGGCGCATCGAAGGGTGAAGGTCTCGGCAACAAGTTCCTCGCCAATATCCGCGAAGTCGATGCCGTCGTGCATGTGCTGCGCTGCTTCGAGGACGACGACATCACCCATGTGGAAGGCCGCATCAATCCGGTTGGCGATGCCGACACGATCGAGACGGAACTGATGCTCGCCGACCTCGAAAGCCTGGAACGCCGTGTCGAGCAGACGCGCAAGCGCGCCACCAGCAAGGACAAGGAATCCTTGGCCCAACTGCCGGTGATGGAAGCCGTAATTGCTCTGCTCAACGACGGAAAACCGGCACGTCTGCTTTTGAAGACACTGGCGGACGAGGAAATCGAAATCCTCAAGGGCCTCAATCTCCTGACGTCGCACCCGGTGCTTTATGTCTGCAACGTCTCTGAAGCCGACGCATCCACCGGCAACGAGCACACCGCGGCTGTCGCGGAGATGGCAAAGCAACAGGGCGCCGAATGCGTGATCATCTCGGCGGCGATCGAGGCCGAAGTCGCGCAGCTTCCGGCCGATGAAGCCGAAGAATTCCTCTCGGCCCTCGGGCTCACCGAAGCCGGTCTCGACCGGTTGATCCGCGCCGGCTATCACCTGCTCGACCTCATCACCTATTTCACCGTCGGCCCGAAGGAAACGCGCGCCTGGACGATCGTGCGCGGCACCAAAGCGCCCGCTGCCGCCGGCGTCATCCATACCGATTTCGAACGCGGCTTCATCCGCGCCTTTACCATCGCCTATGACGACTACATCGCCTACAAGGGCGAAGTTGGTGCCAAGGAAGCCGGCAAGGGACGCGACGAAGGCAAGGAATATGTCGTCCAGGACGGCGACGTCATCCACTTCCGCTTTAATACCTGATCTGGTCTTAAGCGCGGCGGCGGTCACATCGCGTCTTTTGACGCGCTGACCGAAGTGACACAGACCTGTGGCTTGTTTCTTCTCCCGGCGGGGGAAGATAGCCCGGAGGATCGGATGAGGAGGCAACGCTGGCGAATCTCACGACCCTTGCCCCTCATTCCGCTATCGCGGCCTTCTCCTCCACTGGGAGAAGGCAGCATGACGCACTCGCTCTCTCAACAGCATCTCCCTATGCCGCAAACGCACTCTCGATTTGACCTTTACGTAAAGGGAAAAATCATTTTAGATGCCGGTGACATCGACTAGGCAAGGGAGGAAGCCATGGCGCCGGTCGCGACATATGCCTATGAGGATTTTTCCGTTGGACGGGAATTTCCCCTGGGACCGCAATCGATTTCTGCAGCACAAATCATCGAATTCGCCAGCGAGTTCGATCCTCAGCCCATGCATCTGTCCGAAGAGGCTGGCCGCCAGAGCATTCTCGGCGGGCTGGCGGCATCCGGCTGGCACACCTGCGCCCTGCTGATGCGAATGATGGCGGAGAGCTATATCAGCGATTCGACATCGCAAGGCAGCCCCGGCATCGATTATGTCGACTGGAAAAAGCCGGTTCTGGCTGGCGATACGCTTTCGGGAAAATCCATTGTTCTGGAACAGCGCACCTCCAGCTCACGCCCCGGCATCGGCCTCGTGAAGTTTCGCCATGAGCTTTATAACCAGCGCGGCGTTCTGGTATCGCACGGCGAAAACACCGTGATGTTCCTGATGCGTGCGGACGGAGGCCTTGCGGCATGAGACTGGCAGAACTTTCCCCGATCGGCGAACGCGTCACCCTCGACACATTGCATTTTTCCGCCGAAGACATTGTCCGTTTCGCCCGCGATTTCGATCCGCAGCCCTTTCATCTCGATGCCGAAGCGGCGAAAAACAGCGTCTTCGGCGCGCTCTGCGCTTCCGGTTGGCACACCGGCGCTGGCTGGATGAAATGTTTCCTTTCCCATTGGGGCAAGGAAGTGAAGAGGCTGAAACAACTTGGCCTTGAACCGCCGAAACTTGGCCCCTCCCCCGGCTTTCGTGAACTCAAATGGAAAAAGCCGGTTTTCGCCGGAGACGACGTGACCTATTTCGTCACATTGCTCGATGCCCGACCGCTGGAATCAAGAGCCGGGGTTTGGCTGAACACCACCTTCAACGAGGGTGTGAACCAGTCCGGAGAAACCGTGATGACCTTCCAGAGCGGGGTTCTGGAGTTCGAATAGCGGCTGGCCGAGATAGCCCGCGCGCGATACCCTCGGAATCGGCGTCGCGGCGGGAAGGCAAGAATGAACGATATCCTACAGGGTTATGCTGAAGCGGCAACGCCGGACCTGATTGCCAGGTTCGATGGACTGGATTGCCGGGAAATCTACGCACCGGTCATCGATCTGTTGCCGGTCACACCGGCCCGCGTCGCGGATATTGGCAGCGGCACCGGTCGCGATGCCGCCTGGTTTGCCGAATGCGGCCATGATGTTCTGGCGATAGAGCCGGTCAAGGAACTGCGTGAACCCGGAAAGAGATTGCACCTCTCGCACAAGATAACCTGGCTTGACGACTGTTTGCCCGATCTGATGAAAGCGCGCCGCCACGGCCCGTTCGATCTGGTTACGCTGTGCGGCGTCTGGCACCATATCGATGACGAGGCACGGCAAACCGCCATGGAAAGCCTCTCGGAGATGACGGCAGAGGGCGGATTGCTGATCATGTCCCTGCGTCACGGCCCCGCACCCGAAGGCCGCCGTGCTTTTTCCATTTCACCAGCGGAAACGACGGGCAATGCAGCCCGTCTGGGGTTCACGTTGATACGACAGGTAGAAGTTGCTTCCATTCAGGCGGGTAATCGCGCCATGGGCGTCCACTGGACATGGATCGCACTACGAAAGACCGGAAAAAACGCCGGCCTGTCGCAACATTCCTAGCCGGAAACCGGCCTCAATGCCCCGAAAACTCCACCAGTGTCCGCACTTCGACACCGAGGTTTTCCAGCTTCCTGCGGCCGCCGAGATCGGGCAGATCGATGACGAAGCAGGCCGAAACGATTTCCGCGCCCATCTGCCGCAAGAGCTTGACCGCGCCTTCGGCTGTGCCGCCGGTCGCGATCAGGTCGTCGACCAGAATCACCTTTTCGCCCGGCTGCACGGCATCCACATGCATTTCCATTTCGTCGACACCATATTCAAGGCTGTAGGCCACGCGCACGGTGGTGTGCGGCAGCTTGCCTTTCTTGCGGATGGGCACGAAACCGGCGGAAAGCTGGTGCGCCACCGCTCCGCCCAGAATGAAGCCACGCGCTTCCATGCCAGCGATCTTGTCGATCTTCGTCCCCGCATAGGGCTGCACAAGCTCGTCCACGGCACGGCGGAAAGCGCGCGGATTGCCAAGCAGAGTCGTGATGTCCCTGAAGATGATGCCCGGCTTCGGATAGTCGGGAATGGAGCGGATGGCAGCGGAAAGCTCCGAAGCGATAACGGTCATGGTATTTCCAGTTAGATTGGGAAATGGATCAGAAGGTTCGGGCCACCCTATCAACTTGGTGGCTGCGGACCAACTAAAAAGGACCGTCGCTCATTCCTGCCCCGACATTCCCTCGATCCGCGCCCAGACCGGGCATACATCCGCGAAGGAATGCGACAGAGGCCGTAGCGCCTCGTCATTTCTGTCGTCAAAAGAGCCGGAAACGAGGGCGACAGTCGGTGCATCGTCGATGGCGCCAAGCGTGCTGCCGCAGACTGCGCAAAACGCACGGCTGGAATAATCGGAAGACCGGAAAACCATGGGCGCACCGCGCTCTCCCGTCCAGACCACTGCATCGCTCGCAAACTCCACCCAGGCAAGGCTGGAAGCGCCGGAGTGCCGCTGGCAGATATCGCAGGAGCAGCTGTGCGGATTGCCGGGTTCACCCGTGGCCTCGAAACGGACGGAACCGCACAGGCAGCCACCGCTCCGGACTTTCGCCATTTCTCATCCTCCTTCGACACATGAAAAGGCCCCCAGGGCAAGACCATGGGGGCCAATGATTGCAGGCATTTGAAGCCGGTCAATGTTCCTTGTTGGCGTAGACCGATTTCTTGGTGAGATAGATCAGCGCCGTGAAGATGAACAGGAACACCATGACCATGAAGCCGGTGCGCTTGCGTGCTTCCAGATGCGGTTCTGCGGCCCACATCAGGAAAGCGGACACGTCCTTGGAATATTGATCCACCGTCTGCGGCGCACCGTCGTCGTAAGTCACCTGATCGGCGCTGATCGGCGGCGCCATCTTCAGCGCCACGGCACTGGCGAAATACGGGTTGAAATGCGTGCCTTCCGACACTTCAACGCCGGCGGGCGCGTCCTGGTATCCGGTCAGCAGCGCATGGATGTAGTCCGGGCCGCCTTCCTGATAACCGCCGATGATCGGAATCATGTCGATGACGAACTGCGGAAAGCCACGCTCCACGCCGCGCGCCTTGGCAAGCAGCGACATGTCCGGTGGTGCAGCTCCGCCATTGGCAGCAGCAGCCGCTTCGTGGTTCGGGAATGGCGAGGGGAAATGGTCGGAAGGCACAGCCTTGCGATTATACATTTCGCCGTCGGCGTTCGGCCCGTCCTGCACTTCATATTCCGCAGCAAAGGCCTTCACCTGCTCTTCCGAATAACCGAGATCGCCCAGCGTGCGGAAGGAAACGAGGCTCATCGAATGGCAGGCAGAGCAGACTTCCTTGTAGACCTTCAGGCCGCGCTGCAGCTGGCCCTTGTCGTATTTGCCGAAAGGTCCGGCAAAAGACCAGCTCTGCTCCTCGGGCTTGATGACCGGGAAGTGACCGCCGGCGATCGCATGCTCGGTCTTGGTGGCGAGATCGTGGCTCTCCTCCGCCGCAAAAGCGGCGGCGGAACAGCCGATGGCAGCGATAAGCGCGATGCTCGTTACAAGCTTCTTCATTGTCGTCATCCTTCCTTCGCGCTCAGACTTGGGCGGCCGCTGGCGCGGCAGTCTTCTTGGCGGCGTTCTTTTCCAGAACGGCCTCGGTAATCGAATTCGGAATACGCCGCGGCGTTTCGACCAGACCGAGGATCGGCATGATGACGAGAAAGAAACCGAAGTAATAAAGCGTGCCGATCTGCGACATGATGACATAAAGGCCTTCCGCCGGACGCGAACCCAGCCAGCCGAGCAGGATGGCGTTGACCACGAACAGCCAGAAGAACAGCTTGTACCAGGGACGATAGACGGCGGAGCGAACCTTCGAGGTATCGAGCCAGGGCAGGAAGAACAGCACGATGATTGCGCCGAACATGACGAGAACGCCACCGAGCTTGGAATCGATCGGCCCGATATTGAAGGTGATGGCGCGCAGCATCGCGTAGAACGGCAGATAATACCATTCGGGCACGATATGCGCCGGTGTCTTCAACGGATCCGCCATGATGTAGTTATCAGGGTGGCCGAGGAAGTTCGGCATGTAGAAGACGAACCACGCATAAGCGATGAGGAACACCGAAACGCCGAGTGCATCCTTCAACGTCGCATAGGGCGTGAAGGGTACCGTATCGGTCTTGCTCTTCACTTCCACACCGGTCGGATTGGTCTGGCCGGTCACATGCAGCGCCCAGATATGCAGGATGACGACACCCGCGATCATGAAGGGCAGCAGGTAGTGGAGCGCGAAGAAGCGGTTGAGCGTCGGATTGTCCACCGCAAAGCCGCCGAGCAGGAACTGCTGAATCCACTCACCTATACCCGGGAAAGCCGAGAAAAAGCCGGTGATGACCGTGGCGCCCCAGAAGGACATCTGGCCCCACGGCAGCACGTAGCCCATGAAGCCCGTCGCCATCATCAGGAGGTAGATCACGCAGCCGAGAATCCAGAGGATTTCGCGTGGCGCCTTGTAGGAGCCGTAATAAAGTCCACGGGCGATGTGCAGGTAAACCGCGATGAAGAAGAACGACGCACCGTTGGCGTGCATGTAGCGCAACAGCCAGCCGTGGTTGACGTCGCGCATGATCTTTTCGACGGAATTGAAGGCAACCGTCGTTTCAGCGGCGTAATGCATGGCAAGCACGACGCCGGTGAGGATCTGCACGATCAGCATGACAGCCAGCATCGCGCCGAATGTGTAGGCGTAGTTCAGATTACGCGGGACAGGATAGGCAACGAAGCTGTCATAGATCATGCGCGGCAAGGGAAGCCGCGAATCGATCCACCTCTCGATGCCGGTGGACGGCTGATAACTGGAATGACCACTCATAAATATCTGTCCCCTTATCCGATCTTGATCACGGTATCGGATGTGAATGCAAATGTCGGGATGGCGAGGTTCTGCGGCGCCGGGCCCTTACGTATGCGGCCCGCCGTATCGTAATGCGAGCCATGGCAGGGACAGAACCAACCGCCGAAATCGCCGGCCTGGCCGAGCGGAACGCAACCGAGATGGGTGCAGGAACCGATCATGACGATCCAGTTTTCTTTGCCCTGACCGGCGGAACGGTCAATGTCCGTCGCCTGCGCGTCGGGGGCAATGTTGGCGTTGCGCGCCACCGGATCCTTGAGATCGGCAAGAGCGACCGCATTGGCTTCGCCGATTTCCTTCTCCGTGCGGTTACGGATGAAAATCGGCTTGCCGCGCCACTTCACGGTCAGCGACATGCCCGGCTCGACCGCCGCGACATTCACCTCGATGGAGGCAAGCGCCAGCGTCGATGCGTCTGGACGCATCTGGTCGATAAAGGGCCACGCCACTGCGGCGGCACCAACGGCGCCCGTCATTCCGGTTACTAGATAAAGAAAATCGCGACGGGTCGGTTCACCCGAGGCGTCGTGATTGGTTACGTGCTCGCTCACCGCTACACCATCCTCTGCGCTGTTTTTGCCGTAAATCGCATGAGTCCTCCCGCTATGATTTGATCCAAGACAATCTCCGTCCCACCGTCTCGGTCATCCTCGCGGCGTTTGAGAAACCGCGTCATTCTGTTTGATCGCAAAATATTGACTGACTTGGCAAGAGCAAAGCACACAAAGCTGCCGTAATTCTGCCAGAAGGGGCGGATTTGTTTCTCATTTTTTCCTAAGCCCCGGCAAGCGGGCAACATTGTGCCCACCCTTGCGGCATGTTACGAGACATCAAGGGAGAGCTTGGAAAGCAGGGATTCGGATGACGGCGAAGCTCTCGTGCATGGTCTCCACGGTCGTGGCTGCCGTACTTTTCATCGCCAGCCTGCGTTATGTGACGGATTTCTGGCTTTTAGCCTTCGTCACCAGTTTCCAGCTTCACATCGCCTTCGTCTGTATCCTGGTGTCATGCCTGGTATTTTGGCTGACGCGTGACGCGATTTCCGCTTTCCTCATCATCTGGTCGCTTGCGCTCGCCATCCACGCCGTCGCCATGCTCATGGAATTCTCGACAAGCGCCAATGCGGCACCTGGCGCCAGACCCTTCCGGCTATTGTCCTTAAACGTATTGATGGATAACGCCGCCAATGCGGATGCGATTGCCGACAGGATTCTCGAATCAGACGCGGATGCTGTCTATCTGTTCGAGGCGGCTGCGCTGGAATCGGTTCTGCCGCGTCTGCAGCAAACCTACCCCCACAGGCTCGGTTGTTATGCCGGAACACCGACCTGTGATCTTTTGATTCTGTCGAAGCGACCGCTGCTGGAGGGCCGTTTCCATAGCCTCAGCGATCTGCGCCGCGACCGTTTCGCCATCGCCAGCATCGATTTCGACGGCACGAAGCTGACGCTCGCTGCAGGTCACATCACCAAACCCTATTTCGACGACTATCACCGGGACGAACTGGACGAAGTCAGCGAAATTCTCTTTCGTGTCACCGGGCCGCTCATTCTGGCCGGAGATTTCAATTCGGCCAGCATCGCTCCCGACATGCGCGACTTCCTCGCCGCCAACGACCTGAAGAAAGCGCCATGGGAACCCGCCACATGGCCGACGAAGGCAGGTCGCTTCGGCATCGCGATTGACCATATCTTCGCCCGCGAACCGGCCACGCTCTTGAAAACCACCCGTCTGCCCGACAGCCTCGGTTCCAATCATTTCGGCCTGATGGCGGATTTCATGATCGGGAAATAGCTGGCGACAGGCCCTATTGGGCCGCCTCTTCCACAGCAAGGAAGCCGCCCGACTGTCGCGCCCAGAGTTCCGAATAAAGTCTGCCCTGCGAGACGAGATCTGAATGGCTGCCCTGCTCGACGATACGGCCCTGATCCATGACGATCAGCCGGTCGAGAGCAGCAATCGTTGAAAGACGGTGGGCGATGGCCAGCACTGTCTTGCCCTGCATCAACTCATCCAGATTGCTCTGGATCGCCGCTTCTACTTCCGAATCAAGCGCAGACGTCGCCTCGTCGAGGACGAGGATCGGTGCATCCTTCAGCATCACGCGGGCAATGGCGATGCGCTGGCGCTGACCGCCGGACAATTTCACGCCGCGTTCGCCAACATGCGCGTCGAAACCCGTGCGTCCACGCTGGTCTTCCAGCCGTGCAATGAACTCATCCGCCTTGGCCCGGCGCGTCGCCTCCAGCAATTGCGCTTCGGTGGCATCCGTGCGCCCGAACATGATGTTGTCTCTGATAGAACGGTGCAGCAGCGATGTATCCTGCGTGACCATGCGGATATGGGCGCGCAGTGATTCCTGGGTGACCTTGGCGATATCCTGCCCATCAATGAGGATGCGGCCTTTCTCGACATCGTAAAACCGCAGCAGCAGATTGACGAGGGTGGATTTGCCCGCGCCGGAGCGTCCGACGATGCCGACCTTCTCCCCCGCCTTGATATCGAGATTAAGATTATCGATGACCCCATTCGCCCGCCCATAATGGAAGCTGACGTTTTCGAAGCGGATACTTGGACTTTTCACGTCCAGCATTGTCGCATCCGGCGCGTCCACGAGGCCGATCGGCTGCGAAATCAGCTCCGCCGCATTCTGCACCGTGCCGAAATTGCGCATGATGCCGTTGAACTGCGTCATCAATCGCCCGAGCAGGAAGTTGAGGCGCAGAACCAGTGCGAGCGTGAACGCGACAGCGCCGGAACTGATCTTGCCGGACAGCCAAAGGTCGATACACAGCGCCGCCATCGACGTGATCATCACACCCGACAGCAGCGCCATGGAGGCGCGCACACCGGTGATGAACCGCGTGAACGTCATCGTTGCGTTCTGGAAGATATCGAAGCCCTGCCGCATGTAGCGGTCATTGGCATCGTCGCGCCCGAACAGCCTGAGCGTCTGGATATTGCTGTATGCATCCACCATCCGGCCGGAAAGCATGGAGGCTGCCTCCGCCGTTTCTTTCGAATGGGAGCGGATGCGCGGCACGAAATAACGCGCCAGCAGCGAGAAGATCAGCACCCAGACGAGGACGACGACGGCAAGCCGCCAGTCCAGTCCGCCGATCAGCAGCAGCATCGAGACGGAGTAGATGCCGACGAACCAGACGCTTTCCATCAGCGAGGTGACAAGATCGCCTGCCGCCTGCCCGCCCGACCAGACCTTGGTGACGATGCGGCCGGAAAAATCATTCTGGAAAAAGGTCAGCGATTGCCGCGCCACATGCATATACGATTGCCAGCGCACTAGATTGTAAAAGCCGGGCGTGATGATCTGTTGGTCCACCAGCGCGGTCACCATGGTGACGATAAAACGCACGATGCCGATCAATACCAGCATGCCGACGAGTTCGCCGCCATGGGCTGACAGCAGTCCAGACCAGCCCTCTTCCGGCTTGACGGTCGAGAGAATGTCGACCAGCCGCCCGACGAACCAGAAAAGCGCAGCCTCAATCGCAGCCGTCAACCCGCCCAGCACCAGCATGGCAAGAAACGGCGCCTTGGCCTGCGAGATATAGAACCAGATGAAACCGGACGTCTTTTCCGGCGGCCGCAAATCGTCCTTTCGGGCGAAGGGCTTTATCCAGTTCTCGAAAAACTCGAAGATGCGGGTAATGACCATGATCCGGATATAGGCGGATTCCCGGAGCGGGAACAGCCGCAGAGCGTTCGGGAAGAGATTATATTTCGGTAACGTTCGGGAAATGAAAAAGGGCGAAGAATGTTCCACCGGGCTCTGGATAGATCCACCTGGATTTCGCGCACTCGCAGCATCCTCACTCCGTCACCAAAGACTAGATCCGGGGTCAAGCGCGATTCAAGTCTTTGATCGCCGAGACTCCTTTCACGGCGCAGACGCGCCGTGGCTGGAAACCGGCTCAAGGCCGGCATGACGGAGGAGAGGTTTAACTCGCCTACATAGACAACGCGAACCGCAAACGAAAGGGCGGGAAACCATGCTTCCCGCCCTTCGAGCTCTCCTTACTCGGCAGCCACTTCCGCTTCGTGGTCGGCGATGAAGCCGCCGGACTGTCGCCGCCATAGATCGGCATAGATACCGCCCATCGCCGCCAGTTCCGCATGGCTGCCCGATTCCACGATCTGGCCCTTGTCGAGGATGATGAGCCGGTCCATTTCGGTCAGCGTCGACAGACGGTGGGCGATCGCGATCACCGTCTTGCCTTCCATCAGCGAGAACAGATTTTCCTGAATCGCCGCCTCGACTTCCGAGTCGAGCGCCGAGGTCGCTTCATCAAGCACCAGGATCGGCGCGTTCTTGAGGAACACGCGGGCAATGGCGATACGCTGACGCTGGCCACCGGACAGCTTTACACCGCGTTCGCCCACCTGGGCATCGAGACCCTGGCGGCCATGCATATCGACAAGCGTTTCCACGAAGTCCCAGGCATTCGCCCGCTTTGCCGCCGCGATCACCTGCTCGTCGGTGGCCTCGGGATGGCCATAGGCGATGTTGTCGCGGATCGAACGGTGCAGCAGCGAAGTATCCTGCGTCACCACACCAATCAACTCGCGCAGGCTGTCCTGCGACACCTTGGAGATGTCCTGTCCGTCGATGGTGATCTTGCCCGCTTCCAGATCGTAGAAGCGCAGAAGCAGGTTCATCAGCGTCGTCTTGCCCGCACCGGAACGCCCGACCAACCCGACCTTCTCGCCAGGCTTGATATCCAGCGTCAGCCCGTCGATCACGCCCTTGTTCTTGCCGTAGTGGAAGCGGACGTTATCATAACGGATCGCGCCCTGCGGTGCCGCAAGCTGAGGCGCCTTCGGAGCATCGACGATGTCGTGCGGCTTCGTCATCATCGACATGCCGTCATAGACGGTGCCGATGTTTTCGAACAGCGAGGTGACTTCCCACATGATCCATTGCGACATGCCGTTGACGCGCATGGCAAGGCTTATGGCAATGGCAACCGAGCCGGCCGTGACCGAACCCTGCATCCAGAAATAAAGACCGAGCGAGGCCGTGGAAAACAGCACGACCGCATTGTTGAGGTCGATCAGGATGTTGAAGCCGGAAATCTTGCGCATCTGGCGGTGAACGGTTCCGAGAAACACGTTCATGCCCTCACGCGCATATCTTTCCTCGCGGCCCGCATGCGAAAACAGCTTGATCGTCGAGATGTTTGTATAGCTGTCGACGATACGCCCCGTCATCATCGAGCGCGCATCGGCCTGCTCCTGTGCGAGCCGGCCGAGCTTCGGCACGAAATAGGTGAGGATACCCATATAGATGCCGAGCCACACCAGCAGCGGAATGACCAGCCTCCAGTCTGCGGCCGCAACCATGAACAGCATCGAGACGACGAAGCTGATAGCGTAGACGAACACGTCGATCACCTTCAGCGCCACTTCGCGGATCGCCAGCGCCGTCTGCATCACCTTGGTCGAAACCCGGCCTGCAAATTCGTTGGCAAAAAAGTTCATGGAGTGGCGCAGCAGGAAACGATGCATCTTCCAGCGCGCGATCATGCCGAAATTGCCGGCAAGCGTCTGGTGCATCGTCATGGTGTGGATAGCGCCCATCAGTGGCAGCAGGAAGAGCACCAGCCCAGCCATGACCATCAGATGCCAGCCCTCATCGGCAAAAAACGTCTCGCGATTGGCCGTGGAAAGCCAGTCGACGATGCTGCCGAGGAATTTGTAGAGCATGGCTTCCGCAACGGCGATACCCATGGACATCAGGCCGAGCAGCAGGAGCCACGGCCATGCGGGCTGCACATAATGCCACACGAACGGCAAAAGCTTCTTCGGCGGCACAGACGGCGCCGAAGAGGGAAAAGGATCAAGGCGTTTTTCAAACCAGCCAAACATAGGCCAAGCTCCGGCAAGCAATCGCCCCATCGTGAAACGTGAGCAAGCGCAAATATGGCTCACGACGGAACAGAAAAGTATTGGATATGGCCGCAACAGCCACATGACGAATCAAACTATGGGAAACGCGGTCGAACCGCGGGGGTAACACCTAGGCCAGCAGCTGCACTACTGGGGCCGGGAGGCGAATACGAATGTCATTTTGCATCAGAACCTCCCTAGCTGGTGTTGAAGATGTCGCCTTGTAGCGCAAAAATTAATCGTTGACCAGCCGCAAAGATGCCGAACGCGTCAGAAAAGCTCTCGATTGCGACCAATTCTGCCGAACGGGCGGAGATGGCCCGCGAAGGTCTCCGCCCGTCGTGAGGCCTGGATACGCAGCTTACTCGGCGGCGTCCTGCGCCTGCCCGAGCGCCTTGATCTGCGCCAGAGCATCGGCCAGCGTGGCCGAGGTGTCGGAATAGAGATCATCGTCCTGCACCTGCAGATTGCCCACATGCAGGTCGGTCAAATGGACGAAATTCACCCGTTCGGACATGATATCTTCCTGTTTTTGCTGCGTGGAACCCGGATCGAAACAACGCCGATCCGACGCAACCGGATATGCCGGATCGGCCTGACGACACGTTGGTTAATGGGTAGCCCGACTGTGTGTCACGCGAATGAATACGGCACTCTTCGAAACGGTCCTCTCGGGCTGCATCTGTCACAAACCCGCCGCCCGTGATAAGCGCTCCGGCATTCCAAACGCGGTGAGAAGACCATGAGCGATATCAGACCCGAAATCAGGATTGCCCTCTACCAGCCGGATATTCCCGGCAATACCGGCACGATCCTGCGGCTGGCGGCCTGTCTCGGCCTCGGCGTCGATATCATCGAGCCGGCCGGTTTCGATATTTCCGACCGCAACCTGAAAAGGGCAGGCATGGATTATATCGCAGCGGCGGCGCTGACGCGCCACGTCAGCTGGGACCGGTTTGAGGAGTGGCGCGCAACCACCGGCCGCCGCCTCGTTCTCGCCTCCACCAAGGCCGCCCTGCCCTATACGAAAATCGCCTATCGCCACGACGATATCCTGCTTTTCGGCCGTGAAAGTGCTGGTGTGCCAGACCACGTGCATGAGAAGGCGCAGGAGCGAATCATCATCCCGATGGTCGAGGGGCAGCGCTCCATCAACGTCGCAATGTCCGCCGCGATGATCACCGGCGAGGCTTTGCGCCAGACCGCATGGTCTTAAGCGCCTTTTTTAGCGCCATTTTTTCGTGCAAATACAAAAATTGACCGTTTTTGCTTCAAAACTGTCGCAACCCGGCCTGTACCGAAGGCGTTCAGGCTCCTATACTTATTAGCCGGACAACAAAAATCGCCCTCGCCGCAGCCATCCGCCGGCGGGTGTGAGGAGACGTCGCATGCAATCCACCATTGTCATCGTCAACCTTCTCGGCGCAGTCGCGCTGCTGCTCTTTGGTCTTGCCCAGGTCAAGGACGGGGTTACCCGTGCCTTCGGCATGAAACTGCGAAGTGTATTGGCGACGGGCACCCAGAGCGGCCCGCGTTCCTTCTTTTCCGGCTTTTTCGCCACTGTCGCGCTGCAAAGCTCGACGGCAACCGCGCTTACCGTCGCCTCCTTCGCAGAACGCGATCTCATAAAGCCGCGCATGGCGCAGGTCGTGCTGCTCGGCGCCAATGTCGGCACCGCCGTCACCGCCTGGATTGTCGCGGCCGGTGTGGAGTGGCTGTCGCCGCTGCTGATCCTCTCCGGTATCGTGCTCAAAAAGGGTAGCTCAAACGCCCGACAAGGTGGCGGAACCGCGGTCATCGGCATCGGCCTGATGCTTCTGTCATTGCATCTGTTGAGCGGCGCGACCGAACCGATGCGTGCCTCGCCAGCCCTTGGCGTCTTCATCGGTCTGCTTGATGGCGCATGGCCCGTCGCGTTGATCTTCTCCGCCGTGCTGGCCTTCGTCTCCTCCTCCAGCCTCGCTGTCGTGGTGCTTATCCTGTCGCTTGCTGCTACCGGCACGCTGTCCGCCGGTCTCATCATCGTTCTCATTCTCGGCGCCAATCTCGGCGGCGCCATTCCGCCGGTCATCGCCACGCTCTCCGGCCCGGCCTCGGCGCGGCGCATCACCATCGGCAACCTTGTGGTGCGCACCATCGGCTGCCTCATCGCCATGCCACTCGCATCCTATGGCGCAACGCTTTTGCAGCAATTGCCGCTTTCGCCCGCCAAATTGCCTGTTGATGCGCATCTCATCTTCAATGTCATTCTGGCAGCGGTTGCCTGGCCCTTCTCAGCCCTCATATCCGACCTGATGGCAAAGCTGGTGCCGGGCGATCCGAAAACCGAAGATGGCCCGAATTTCCTCGATCAGCAGGCGCTGGATACGCCTGTTGTGGCGCTCGCCAATGCCACGCGTGAGGTCTTGAGCGTCGGCGATGCTATCGAGCGCATGCTGATCCGCGCCGAAAACGCCTTCAAGCATAATGATCTGGCACCCCTTCAGGAGGTGTCCCTGCTCGAAAAGAAGGTCGATCGCCGTCAGCAGGAGGTGAAGGTCTATCTTTCCCAACTTGGGCGCAAAGGGCTTGCAGACGACGAAGCGCGCCGTTCGATCGCCATCATCGATTACGCGA
Organism: Agrobacterium sp. K11; assembly: GCF_059429395.1. Classification (NCBI taxonomy): domain Bacteria; kingdom Pseudomonadati; phylum Pseudomonadota; class Alphaproteobacteria; order Hyphomicrobiales; family Rhizobiaceae; genus Agrobacterium; species Agrobacterium sp. K11. The sequence continues at coordinate 333,885 of NZ_JCAHRB010000004.1, forward strand.
TCAATCTCGAACATATCGGCGACATCATCGAAAAAGGCATTTGCGAGCAGATCCGCAAGAAGGTGCTGAACAGCTTCAAATTTTCCGACGACGGTTATGAGGAGTTGAAGACGCTGTTCGACATGACAATCGAAAATCTGCGGGCCGCCCAGAGCATTCTGGTGACCGGCGATTTCGATCTCGCCCGCCGGCTGATGGAAAGCAAGGTGGATATACGCCGCCTCGAAAAACAGTCGTCCAACCGCCATCTGGAGCGGCTGCGCGATGGGCTGACGGAAAGCATGCAGACGAGTTCACTGCATCTCGACATGCTGCGCGACCTGAAGCGCATAAACGCCCATATCGTGTCTGTGGCGCATCCCATTCTGGATGAAAGCGGCGTTTTGATCGAAAGCCGCCTGCGTTACGCCGAACCGCGTGCTTAAAGCTTAGTCTGCCGAAGGAAGCCGCCGCATGGTGAATTCGATGCGGTCGCCTTCCAGCTGCCGCCAGCTTTCCACTTCGGTCCAATAGGCGGCCTTCGGAAAACTGTCGAACCACTCGCGCGCCTTGGCACGGGCTTCTTCACGGTTGAGACAAAAGGTCTGCCGCACGAACATGCCGTTGCGCATCGGATCGCCGCCGTCACTTTCACGCGCCTTGCGGTGATTGGCGATCCTGCGCTTCAGCCCGTCCAGGGGCGGCGGTCCGGCAAATTTCGTCATGATATTCACCTCTGGCACCTACATCGCTAAAGATAGTGCCCGCATGTGAACTTGGCGAGTCGAATTTGTGCGCAAGGCCAGCACCTGCTAGATGCGACAGGGAATCGACTTCACCAAAGGAGAACATGCATGGAACGGCCATCTTTGCCGAAGGGCTTGCCCGAGGACATAGAAGACAAGAAGGCCGCCGCCCAGGCCTGGTTCCAGCATCTGCGCGACACCATCGTTACCTCCTTCGAAACCCTTGAAGACGAGCTGAGCGGCCCGCTCGCCGATCAGGAACCGGGACGCTTCGTGCAGAAGGACTGGCTGCGCGACAATGGCGCGGGCGGCGGCGGCAAGATGTCGATGATGGAGGGCCGCGTCTTCGAAAAGGTCGGCGTCCACACCTCCACCGTCTATGGTGAGTTCTCGCCGGAATTCCGCCAGCAGATACCGGGTGCGGAAGAAGACCCCAGCTTCTGGGCCTCGGGCATTTCGCTGATCGCCCATCCGGTCAATCCCAATGTGCCGGCTGTTCATATGAATACCCGCATGGTCGTCACCACCAGCCACTGGTTCGGCGGCGGCGCGGACCTGACGCCCGTGCTTGGACGCCGGCGGACGGAACAGGATCCGGACACCCAGCTTTTCCACCGCGGCTTCGAGATCACCTGTAACCGCCATCCCGTGGCCGACTATCCGCGCTACAAGTCGTGGTGCGACGAGTACTTCTTCCTCAAGCACCGCAACGAGCCGCGCGGCACCGGCGGCATCTTTTTCGACTGGCTGCACCCGGAAGAGGAAAAGGGCGGCTGGGACGCCAATTTCGCCTTCGTGCAGGATGTTGGCCGCGCCTTCAACCTGGTCTACCCAAAAATCGTGCGGTCCAACTTCAACCAGCCCTGGACGGAAGAGGACCGCGACGAGCAGCTTATTCGCCGTGGCCGCTATGTGGAATTCAACCTGCTTTACGACCGCGGCACGATCTTCGGCCTCAAGACCGGCGGCAATGTCGAATCGATTCTGTCTTCCCTGCCGCCCGTGGTCCGCTGGCCCTGAAATACTCACGTAAATTTGACGCCCGTCAGGAATTTGGGCGCAAATCGCGCAAATTAGGACTTATGGAAAAATAAAGGCAATGATAATCTCCTGCGTGCAGACGTACTGGAGGAGCTATCGTCATGATTACTTCGAACAGCATGCCTATATCCGCTTCCGCTGAGGGAGCCTCGCATTCCATCGATACCCCTGATTTGATCGACCGCATGGCAGCGGAAATGCGTGCCACCGGCGATCGCGAACTGCCGCATTCCTTTTATGTCGAACAAGTAAAACGCACGCTTGCCGGAAAAGCGGTGACGCGGGCCGACAATGACGAAATGCCTCGTACAAAAATCCCGGCAGCCGGCACATCCTCTGTTTTCCAGTGCTGGGCGATGCCCGAATAGGGCCTGAACAGGGTCAGCGGACGCCGCTCTGGAACATTAGCGGCGACCGTTCGTTTCTTGTCAGAGGGACAGCAGGCATTTGCAGGCTGTCCCTCTGTCTAAAACAGGGAGGCAAGACCATGAGACTGTTTGAATGTGGAACGCTCGTGCCCGGCTGTGCCTGGCACACCCGCGCGGATGACGACGCGGAAGTCGTACGCCGCACCGTGGAACATATGCGATCGGCCCACGGCGAAACCATCATCCGCGAAAACATGATCGAAAACATCAAATCCCGCATCCGCGACGAGGCAAACGCGGCCTGAGCCGCAACGCCTCCGGCACTGCGATCTCAATTCTCCAGCATATCCTTCAGCCGGGCGGTCAGCGCTGCCCGGTCTAGCGAGAAATTGACGTCGATCCACTTTTCTTCGAGGCTTTTCAGCACCTCGCCTACCTTCGGACCGGACTCCACGCCCGCGGCCATCACATCAGCGCCGCTCAGCGGAAAGCCGGGTTTGTGGAACTTATTCGCTCTCGTCAGCAGCGTCGAAAGCCGCGCGACTTTCTGCATCGCCGCCTCACCGCCTGAAAGGTCGGCGCGGGCCGAGGCAAGCGCCAGTTTCAGCCGCGTCTTCACACCGTCAACGCCCTGCCGGTAAAGCAGCCGGTCGAGCGCCGTCTCCTTCATCTCCGGCTCGATCACCGGCGCGGAAGCCCAGTGGGCGAGATATGCAGCTTCAGCCTTGGACAGCCGCAGCCGCGCAGCAAGCGCCGCTAGCCTCTCCCTGTCGGGCGGCACTATCGCAGCGAGCCGCAGCATCGGGTCAACTGTCCAGCCAAGCGCCTGTTCGGTTGCCACCAGCCCGTGAATGGCGTCGATACCCCATTTTTCCGTTTCGGGAAGAATTTCCGCCAACACGCCGGATTGCCGCATCCACAGCAAGGCGCGGGAGGGATCGCGCGCGGAAAGCAGCTTTTTCAGCTCGCTCCACACCCGCTCGGCCGAGAGCGTCCCCAGCTTGTCCTTGGCTCGCGCACTGGCGCGCAAGCCATCGGCATCGGGACGACCGGAACCATAATGGGCGAAAAAGCGGAAGAAGCGAAGAATCCGCAGATAATCTTCCGAAATCCGCATTGCCGCATCGCCGATGAAACGCACCGTGCCGGTTTCAATGTCGGGAAGGCCATCGATGAGGTCGATGATCTTGCCCTTCTCGTCAGCGTAAAGTGCGTTGATGGTGAGATCGCGCCGTTCGGCATCGATCTGCCAGTCTGTGCCAAAAGCGACCTGCGCATGGCGGCCATTGGTCTCGACATCGCGGCGCAGCGTCGTCACCTCGAAACCCTCGCCGTCGATCACCAGCGTCACCGTGCCGTGTTCAATGCCGGTCGGTACCGCCTTGATGCCCGCCGCCTTGGCGCGCTCAACCACCACATCGGGGGTAAGCGTCGTCGCCATATCGACATCGACGACCGGCTGTTCCATCAGTGCATTGCGCACGGCGCCGCCGACGATCCGCACCTCGCCGCCATCGGCGTTCAACAGCGCGAAGATGCGCTTCAGCGCCGGCTTTTCAAACCAGTCCCGCCCGGCAAGGCTGCTCATGAATAAAACCTCTCGTAAATCGTCCGTACGATGCCCGCCGTAATGCCCCAAATGTAGCGCTCGCCATAGGGCATTTCGTAGAAAAACCGCTCCTTCCCCTGAAAGATGCGACTGCCGCGCCCGTGATTGGCTGGGTCCATCAGGAAAGACAGCGGCACCTCGAAAACCTCATCCACTTCCGTGGGATTGAGCGTCAGGTCAAAGCCGGGACGAACGACCGACAGCACCGGCTTGATGCGAAAACCGGTACCGGAAATGTAATCCGGCAGACGCCCGACTGTTTCCACGAAAGATCGCGAGAGGCCGATCTCCTCTTCCGTCTCGCGCAGGGCCGCCTCTTCCGGTGTGCGGTCCCCGGCATCGATGCCACCGCCCGGAAAGGAAATCTGGCCGGAATGTTTGCGCAGGGTTGCGGTGCGCTGGGTGAAGATCACCCGCGCTTCGTTGCCGTCGTCGATGACAGGCACCAGCACGGCGGCGTCCTTTAGCCTTATGCCGTTTCCCGAAAGCACCACGCCCGGATTGAGCAGATGATCGCCATTCTCGCGTTCCGCCACGCCCTCGCCTTCCTCCAGCACCCGGCGGCGGAAATCGGCGGCGGTAAAAGTTTCAAGGCGGGTTGTCGTCATTGTCATTGCGAAAGCCGTTCCAGTTCATTGGCGGGCATCACGGGAAAGACAACCCCGCCCGAGCGCACCGCAAACATCTCGACGCCGTCCACATCGATCACCTCGCCGAGTGCCACGAGATCATACATCACCGCCCGCGAGACGAGCGCCTCCAGCCTGCCGCGCACCAGAATATAGGGTTTCAATTCGCGGTTTTCTCCGAAAATCGTAAAGCGTAGCGGATGCTCCGGCCCGGCCTCCACCACATCGCCGACATTGGTGCGGAAGGTCAGCAGCGGCCCGCCATCCTTCTCGCCCGCCGTCACCTTCATCTCGACGGCCACGAAAGGAGCATCCACCACGCGGATGCCGACTTTTTCCACAGGAGTTACAAGATAGGTCTTGCCGTCGTCATCCTTGCGCAGGACCGTGGAAAACAGCCGCACCAGCGGCGCCCGGCCAATGGGCGTACCCATGTAGAACCAGGTGCCGTCTGCGCGGATTTCCATGTCGAGATCGCCGCAAAAGGGGGGATTCCAGCGCTCCACCGGCGCAGGTCCACGTTTGGCGTCGCCGGTCTGCTCGGCGGCGCGGGAAATCATCGCCGCCAGCCCTGCTGCATCGCTTGCCGAATTTATCGTCTCCGCTGCCATATTCGAGTCTCGCTTTGCCGATAAGGAAATACTAAGTCACGACATAGTCATTCGAATGGCGCTTGTCAGCGGCCAAGAGAGCAATAAGCTAGTTGCAGCGCGAAATCCGCCCCGGCCAATGGCGATCAAGATCGGGGCAGGAATGGGTCGGCGGCAAAGGTATGAGGAGAGCGACATGGGCGTGATGAATACCGGCGAAACCCTCGACGAAAAAGCCATCGTCGCCTCGGCCGAAAAGGCGCTTTCGGATATTGCCGCGATCCGCGCGGAGGTATCCAAGGTCATCTTCGGCCAGGAAAAAGTGGTGCAGAACACGCTTCTCGCCATACTCTCGGGCGGCCACGCCTTGCTTGTCGGCGTTCCTGGCCTTGCCAAAACCAAGCTCGTCACCACGCTTGGAACGGTTCTCGGGCTCGATGCCAACCGCATCCAGTTCACACCGGACCTCATGCCATCGGATATTCTCGGCTCCGAAGTCATGGATCAGGATGAAAACGGGCGGCGCTCCTTCCGCTTCATAAAAGGTCCGGTGTTTGCGCAATTGCTGATGGCGGATGAAATCAACCGCGCCAGCCCGCGCACGCAGTCCGCGCTGCTGCAGGCCATGCAGGAATATCACATCACCATGGCCGGCCAGCGTTACGATCTGCCGAAACCCTTCCACGTTCTCGCAACCCAGAACCCGCTGGAACAGGAAGGCACCTATCCACTGCCTGAAGCGCAGCTCGACCGCTTCCTGCTGCAGGTGGATGTCGGCTATCCCGAGCTTGCTGCCGAACGCCAGATATTGCTCGACACGACAGGCACCGCATCGGGCGAGGCACGCAAGGTTATCGACGCCGAACGCATGATGGAAATCCAGGCGCTCATCCGCCAGATGCCGGTCAGCGACAAGGTTGTGGACGCGATCCTTTCGCTTGTCCGCTCTGCCCGCCCCGGCCACGGCAACAAATTGACCGACAAACACGTTGTCTGGGGCCCGGGTCCCCGCGCCGGCCAGTCCCTGATGCTGACGGCACGCGCCCGCGCGCTTTACGAAGGCAGGCTCGCGCCGTCGCTGGACGATGTCTATGCGCTGGCCGAACCGGTGCTGGAGCACCGCATGGCGCTGACATTCGCCGCCCGCGCCGAAGGCATGTCGGTGCGCGATGTCATCGCAGCCCTTGTGGAGCAGGCGAAGAACTAAGGCATCGGACCGAAAAGTGTGACGCTGTTTTCGGAAAATCCGATGCTCGACAAAAACTCGGAGCGGCCCGCCGCTCTGACATCTGCCTAAGCTTTCTCGAAAGGAGTGCCTGTGGCATCCATCGGCCAGATCGTAGATAAGACACCGGGTAGCGAAGTCCTGGCGCGCGCGCGCCAGCGTGCCGCACTGGTGCCGGACTGCATGGTCGAAGCCAAGCGCATCGCCAACACCGTCACCGCCGGCTGGCACGGGCGGCGCAAGCGCGGCATCGGCGAGAATTTCTGGCAGTTCCGCCCCTATGCCGAAGGCGAGAGCCTGTCGCGTATCGACTGGCGACGCTCGGCCCGCGACGACCACACCTATGTGCGCGATCGGGAATGGGAAGCTGCCCACACCATCTGGCTGTGGGCCGACATGTCGCCGTCAATGATGTTCAAATCCACCCTCGGCTCCGTCTCCAAGGAAAGCCGCGCATTGGTGCTGATGCTGGCGCTGGCGGAAATCCTCGCCCACTCGGGCGAGCGCATAGGTTGTCCCGGTATCATGGAGCCCATCTCGGCCAGAAACGCCGCCGAACGTCTGGCTGCCGCCATCATGCACGCGCCGCTCACCACAGGCATGCCGGAAACGGGCATGATCCGCGGTGCAAGCGACATCGTCCTCATAGGCGATTTTCTCGACGATGCGAAAAACGTCATGGAGCGGATTTCGCCACTCGCGCGGCGCGGCTTGCGCGGCCATGTGGTGGAAATCGCCGATCCGGCCGAAGAAACCTTCCCCTATTCGGGCCGCACCGAATTTACCGACCCGGAAACCGGTGAAAAACTCGTCTCCGGCCGCGCGGAAACCATTCGCGAGGATTATACCCGCGCCTATCTCGCCCGCCGCGAAGCGCTGTCTTCGTCGCTGCGCCGTCTAGGCTGGAATTTCGTGTTTCACCGCACCGATCATCTAGCCTCCGAGGCGCTTGTGGCTGTTCACATGTATTTGTCCGGTGCGCCCGCGCAAGGCGGTGGCAACCGATGAGCGCATTGCCCTTCGTCTTCACCAGCCCCTATATTCTCTTCGGCCTTCTGGCGCTTCCAGCCATCTGGTGGCTGCTGCGGCTCACCCCGCCGCGCCCCAAGGCAGAGGTTTTTCCGCCGCTGAAAATTCTGGCCACCGTGCTGAAGCGCGAGGAAACGCCCTCGAAAAGCCCGTGGTGGCTGACATTGCTGCGCATCGCGCTCGCCGCCGCCGTGATTTTCGCGCTGGCCGATCCGGTGGTGAACCCCCGCAACAACAGCATTGCCGGCACTGGTCCCCTGGTGCTTGTGGTCGATAATAGCTGGGCCTCCGCAACTGATTGGCAGAGACGCGTCGAAACCGCTCAGGCCCTGATCGGCGACGCGGAAAGGGCTGATCGCCCCGTTTCCATCAGCTTCACCGCAGATGCCGAACACGACGCCGTGCCGGCCACCACGGCGGTGGCGCTGGACAAGCTCGCCGCCGCCAAGCCGAAGCCTCTTGCGCCGGACCGCGTGCGCACGGCGGAAGCCATTACCGAGGCGCTCAACGGCACCTCCCCCGGCACGCTCGCCTATATTGCCGACGGCGTTGCCACCGCGCAGGATGAAAGCGCACTCAAAACGCTGGCCAGCCTCTCAGCTGCCGAGTTCCGCATCGTCACGGGTGATGGGAAATCCATCGCCGCCATTACCGGCGCCGCCAACAATGCCGATGCGATGAGCGTCACGCTATCGCGGCTCGACACGGCCTCCCCCAGCCGGTTGACCGTCAATGCGCAGGACAGCCAGGGCCGCATCCTTGCCACTGGCACCGCCAGTTTCGCCCCCGGCGAAGCGGAAACGACGGCGACGGTGGAAGCGCCTTTCGAATTGCGCAACGACTTCGCCCGCCTCTCCATCGAGGCAGTTTCGACGGCGGGCGCGGTGCATCTTCTGGATGACGGTTTCCGCCGCCGCCGCGTGGCGCTGCTGGCCGGTGAAACCGGCAATGATTTCCAGCCGCTTCTGCAGCCGCTTTATTACATCAGCCGCGCCCTTCAGCCTTTTGTCGATCTCATCCCGCAACGACAGGCAGATCTTGCGCAGGCGATCCCGGAAATCCTGCAATCCAATCCTTCCGTCATCGTCATGGCCGATATCGGACGTCTGCCGCAGGAGACCTATGAGCCGATGCAGCGCTGGCTTGCCGCCGGCGGCACGCTGATCCGTTTTGCCGGACCGCGCCTTGCCGCAGCCCCCACCAATGATCCGCTGGTGCCGGTGACGTTGCGGCAGGGTGAACGCGCACTTGGCGGCGCGCTCTCATGGGCCGAGCCACAGCCGCTTGCCGATTTCCCGAATTTCGGCGCCTTTGCCGGAATGCCGAAGGCCGATGGCGTGCTCGTAAAACGGCAGGTTCTTGCCGAACCGACACCCGACCTTGCCGAGCGCACCTGGGCGAGCCTTGCCGACGGCACGCCACTCGTCACCACCCGCAATGTCGAAGCGGGCCGCATCGTGCTGTTCCATGTCAGCGCCGAGGCAAGCTGGTCCGACCTGCCGATATCAGGCCACTTCGTCGATATGTTGCGCCGTATCGTGCAATTGTCCAAGGCAGGCGGTGCTTCCACCTCCGCGAATGCCCCGGCCGCAGCATTACCGCCCTTCCGGCTACTGACGGCCGAAGGTGCTTTGTCAGCCGATGTCGGCTCCGCCCGGCCGTTGGAAATGCGCCCCGGTCAAGCTCCCCGCACCGGTTTCGACAATCCCCCCGGCCTTTATGGCACAGAGGATGGTTTCGTGGCTCTCAATCTTCTACCGGCTGGCGCCACGCTTCGCCCGCTCGATACCTCGCTCGCCGGTGTCAACACCACCAGCGAGGCACTGATCGGCGAAACGGCAAAATCGCTGCGCCCGGCCTTGTTCATCGCCGCCTTCCTGATGTTGATTGCCGACAGTCTCATCGTGCTCTTCATGAACGGCGCCTTCGCACGCCTGCCGAAAGCCCGCAGCGCCACAGCTGCCACCGTGCTGCTGGCCATTGGCGCCTTCGCCGCGATGTCCCCGAGCGATGCGCGCGCCGACGACCCCAAACCCGGTGACGAGCAGATTTTCGAGCGGCTGGACACGACGCATCTCGCCTATGTCCGCACCGGCGAGGACGATGTCGACCGCATTTCCGAACAGGGTTTGCAGGGGTTGAGCGAATTCCTGACCTGGCGCACGACGCTGGAGCCCGGCCGGCCGGTCGGCCTCGACATATCCAAGGATGAATTATCCTTTTACCCGATCATCTACTGGCCGGTGTCGGCCTCCGCCCCCATGCCGTCGAGCGCTGCCATATCGCGTATCGATGCCTATATGCGCGCCGGTGGCACCGTTCTGTTCGACACGCGCGATCAGTTTTCGTCGCTCGACACTGGCGCGACCAGCCCCAATGGCGAACGTTTGCAGGCGATCCTCGCCAATATCGATATTCCGCCGCTGGAGCCCGTGCCGGAAGACCACGTCCTGACGCGGTCTTTCTACCTGCTCACCAATTTCCCCGGCCGTTACAACGGCTCGCCGCTCTGGGTGGAATCGCGCCAGGGGGCGGCAAAGACTACCTCCGGCCTCTCTTCCTCCGGCGATGGCGTGACGCCGATCATGATAACAGGCAATGATTTTGCCGGCGCATGGGCCGTCGATGCGCAGGGCGCACCGGTGCTGCCCACTGTGCCGCCGGACGAGTTGCAGCGCGAACATGCGTTTCGCTCTGGCGTCAATATCATGATGTATATGCTGACCGGCAACTACAAGGCCGATCAGGTACACGTTCCAGCACTTCTCGAACGGTTGGGGCAGTGACATGACATTGACATTCGCCCCCTTCCTGCCGTGGATCGTGATTGCCGTTCTGGCCGTCGCCGCCCTTCTCCTCTCCTTCATCGGCCTGTGGCGCGGCGTGCGCGGCGCATGGCTGCGCGGGCTGGCGCTTGTCGCCCTGCTTGCCGCCATCGCCAATCCGCTTTTGACGCAGGAGGAACGCGAGCCTCTCTCCACAATCGTCCCCGTTATCGTCGATCGATCGCAGAGCCAGGACGTGCAGGACCGACCGCAGATGACGGATACGGCGCTTGCCGCGCTGAGAGACCGGCTGTCGCGCTTCCCGCGCATCGAACCGCGCATCGTGGAAGTGCGTGATGATGGTGAGAGCGATTCACCTTCGACGCAGCTTTTCTCGGCCCTCTCCTCCGCCGTCTCGGATGTTTCACCCTCCCGCGTCGGCGGTGCGATTTTCCTCAGCGATGGCCAGATCCACGATATTCCGAATGCTCTGCCCAATGCCGAACAGGCGCTTGGTTTCCGCGCTCCCCTCCACGGGCTGATCACCGGCAAGGCCGATGAATTCGACCGCCGTATCGAGATAGTCCGCGCGCCCCGCTTTGGCATCGTCAACGAGGAACAGCAACTGACGCTGCGCGTCTTCGATGATGGCCGTGCAGCCGCAGGCGGTGGCTCGGCGGAAGTAACCGTGAAGATGAACGGCGAAGAAATCGCCACCTTGCAGGCCACACCCGGCCAGCCGACACCCTTCACTTTCAAGGTTCCGCGCGGCGGCAACAATGTCATGGAATTTTCCGTCGCCGAGCTTCCCGGCGAAGTGACGGCCGCGAACAACCGTGCGGTTCACCTGATCGAAGGCATCCGCCAGAACCTTCGCGTGCTGCTGGTCTCCGGCGAGCCGCATGCGGGCGAGCGCGCCTGGCGCAACCTCCTGAAATCCGACGCCTCGGTTGATCTGGTGCATTTCACCATTCTGCGCCCGCCGGAAAAACAGGACGGTACGCCGATCAACGAGCTGTCGCTGATCGCATTCCCCACACGCGAATTGTTCGTGGAAAAGATCGAGGATTTCGACCTCATTATCTTTGACCGCTACCAACATCGCGGCGTGCTGCCGATCCTCTATTACGATTACATCGCGCAATATGTCGAAAAGGGCGGCGCGCTCTTGATCGCAGCCGGCCCGGAACATGCCGGTCAGGATTCGATCGCCATGACGCCGCTTGCATCCGTGCTGCCGGCCCAGCCGACAGGCCAGGTGCATCAGTCCGCCTTTTATCCCCGCCTCTCGGAAGCGGGCAAGAAACACCCCGTTACCCGTGGGCTGGAAGGGTCGGGCGATGAGCCGCCGCACTGGGGCCGCTGGTTCCGCACCGTCAGCGTCGAGCCGCCGCAGGGCCAGACCGTGATGCTGGGTGACGGGCAGGACCCGCTGCTGGTGCTGAACCGCCAAGGTGAAGGCCGTGTCGCCATGCTGCTTTCCGATCAAGGCTGGCTTTGGGCGCGTGGCTACGAAGGCGGCGGCCCGCATGTGGCACTTTACCGGCGTATCGCCCACTGGCTGATGAAGGAACCGGAGCTTGAGGAAGAGGCGCTGACGGCGCGCGCCAACGGCCGCACATTGCAAATTACCCGCCAGACCATCGGCGACGACCCCGGTCAGGCAAGCGTGCATTTCCCCTCTGGCAAAACCGAAAACATGGCCTTCAACAATACCGAGCCCGGTCTTTACAAGATCGAGCGTCGCATGGACGAGACCGGCCTGTTCGAAATCAAGAACGGCGATTTCACTACGCTTGTCCATGTCGGCGCGGTGGATGCGCCGGAATTCAAGGCAATGATTTCGACAACCGAAACGCTGAAGCCGCTTGCCGACGCTACCAAGGGCAGCGTGCACCGTGTCGCCGACAATTCGGGCCGCGTGGCACTACCCGATATCCTGCCTGTCAGGGGCGATATCAGGGTTGCCGATGAGGATCGCATGCTGATACGCATGACCGACGAGACGGTGCTGAAAGGTGTCAACACCCTGCCGCTGTTTGCCGGTTTTGCCGGGCTTGCCGCCCTGCTCCTTGCTTTCTCCGCGCTCTGGTGGCGTGAGGGCCGGTAGGAACTTTCCGGTGGAAGCTCAGGCGCTTTCACGTCTCGCAGTGGAAACGAGAAACGGCCGCCGCTCGGCGACCTGGGAAAGATAATCATGAATTTCGTTTTGAGCGACATCGCGGATGCAGAAGCTGAAAAGGCCATCCGCGATCCCCTGGTGGCCTATAATCTCGCCCGTTTTGGCGAAAGCGACAAACGCGAACTCATCATCACAATCCGCGACGATGAGAACACCGTCACCGGCGGTCTTGTCGGCTATACCGGCCGCGGCTGGCTTTATGTGCAGCTTCTCTTCATCCCCGAGACCTTACGCGGTCAGGGCACAGGCGCGAAGCTTCTCGGCATGGCGGAAGAGGAAGCGAAAAAGCGCGGCTGCATCGGCGCTTACATCGACACGATGAACCCGGATGCGCTGAGGCTTTATGAGCGCTGCGGTTTCAACAGGATCGGCTCGCTTGCCCCGCTCTCTAGCGGCCAGGCGATCACATGGCTTGAAAAGCGTTTCTAATCCGTTCGAGAGAAAGCGGTTGGCGCGGCAGTGTCAGGAGAGCGCCACCCGCCGCGTTTCCGCATTGATCATCGTTGCGGCAATCGCAGCCAGCACCAGCAGCCCGGCGAAAATGCCGATGGCGAAACCGAAGCCCTGCGCGATGGCATAACCCAGCAACGACGGCGCCAGAAGGCCGCCCAGCCTTGCCATGGCGCCCGCAGCCCCCATGCCGGTCGCACGCGATTCCGTCGGGTACAATTCGGGCGTGAAGGCATAAAGCGCACCCCAGGTGCCAAGCAGCGCAAAGCTCATGATCAGAAGCGATGTGGCGATCATTGCGCCGCCTGTAGCGAGCGTGAAGAGCAGGCAACCGAGGGCGGACAGCAGGCAGAAACCGATCAGCGTCGGCTTGCGGCCCCATTTTTCAACGCCATAGGCGGCAAGCGCATAACCGGGGATCTGCGCCAGTGCCACCAGCACGAGGAAACCATAACCGCGCACGAAGCCGAAACCGTCTCCCGCCAGTTTTGCCGGCATCCATGTGAAGACGCCATAATAGGAAACGGAGACAAGGAACCAGATGGCAAGGATCATGATGCTGCGCTGTCTGAGCGCCGGCGAAAATATCCCCTGCCCTTTTGAAACCTCCGGCTGAAAAAGCCCTGTCCCGGCATCAAGTGGCGCGCGGCCGTTTACCACCAGCATGCGGTTGACGATGACCTTGGCTTCGTCCGATCGACCTCTCCGCACGAGGTAAAGCGGCGATTCGGGCACCATGAACCGTAAACCCAGACCCACAACGGCTGGGAAAGCCGTAACCGCGAAAATATAACGCCAGGCATCGGCAACACCGGCAAGGCTCGCACCCCACGCTGCAAGCGCCACGATCAGGGTTCCGATGGCCCAGAAGCCTTCCAGCATAACCAGCCAGCGCCCCCGGTTCTTTGCGGGCAGGAATTCCGCCATCATCGCATAATCCACCGGCAGGGTGCCGCCGACAGCCGCACCCGTTAAAAAACGCAGCACAAGAAGAATGGCAAAGTTCGGCGCAAAGACGGAAAGCACACCGAACACGGCATCGCAGGCCACGGTGACGATCAACACACGGCGGCGACCGTAACGGTCCGCCAGACGCCCGAAACCGGCAGCACCTAAAAGCATGCCAAAAAAGAAGGCCGTTCCGGTTTGAAGGGCCTGCGGAACAGTCAGGCCAAACGTTAGGGCAATCGAGGCGGCAGTGAAGCCGACCGCCAGCACCTGCATGGCATCCGCTGCCCAGACGAGGCCGAAAATACCCATCAACCGCCGCTGATAGGCGCCCGCACCTGCGCGTTCCAGCGCATCGTTCATGGTGATTGCCGTCATATGCTCGCCCCCGTGCCGAAATCGACTATCGAGTGCTATCGCATAGGGGAAAGAAACGGAATTGAATTTTGCGAAGTACGATGCATGGTTTCAAGGCAGAACACCATCCCGTCATCTTTAGCGAAATAACCGGCCAGTATATGGGCGACTCAACGCCCCGTCCCTCATCAAGTCAGTCGTATTTGATGAGGGAAAAAGTGCGCACTGGTGAAGGGCGGGAAATCCGACGTAAAGAAATCCGTCAGCCGTAAACCCGAAGAGGCTCTTCGAAGCCGTCGTCTTCCGCCTGGGCTGCAGGCATGGCGGCATCGCATTTGCGCCAGCCGATCTTGCCCTTCAGCCGCTGGTGCACGTCGTCACCAACAGGCACGACCAGCACCCGGTTCGGATCCACCGGGCCTGGAAAATCAAGCGCGGCGTAGGCGACCTTTTCGAAACCAAGCGGCATGTAATAGGGCGGATCGCCGATCAGAATGACGGCCTCCGAACCCTTCCGCCGGGCGGCAGCGATGGCAATCCGGACGAGTTCACGACCGATGCCCATGTTCTTGTGCGAAGGCCGCACGGCAAGCGGGCCGAGCATATGGCCTTTTACCCCACCGGCCAGAACCGGCGTCATGCGCACCGAAGCGATCGTCTCGCCATCATCGGCGCAGACGAAGGACAGCGACCGGTCATGCGGACCCTGCTCGCGAATGCGCGCGGCGGCACGGGTGTGCCGACCGGGGCCGAATGCTTCTTCGTTGATGATTTCGATGATGGCGTCGTGCGACGCGTCCTCGGTGAGGTAGACAAGATCGTGCTTGGACATGAAGAGACCGAAACTTCCAAAATGCGGATGCGACAATAGATGACGGCTGCGCCGGTAAAGGCGTTCAGGAGCGTCAGCGTCGTCGGAGCATCCGTGTTTCGATCATAATCTACGATTTCCTCAGATTTGTGAAAATCGCAATTATCAGGAAAATTCCCACCCGTCCAGAACAAATCTCGGCACTATCCCATTCAGCCCATGCGAGACCGGAAACGCATTGTTCAATGCGCCACGGGTTCGCGGCACCGCGCTAAACGGTTAGGATTGCGGTCAAGGAAACAATCAAGGAGATCATCATGGGCATGCTGGTGGAAGGCGTATGGAAAGACGTCTGGTACGACACCAAGGAAACCAAGGGGCACTTCAAGCGCAGCGCCTCGCAATTTCGCAACTGGGTAACGGTGGATGGCGCGCCCGGGCCTTCCGGCGAAGGTGGCTTCAAGGCCGAGAAGGATCGCTACCACCTCTATGTGTCGCTCGCCTGTCCCTGGGCGCATCGCACCCTGATTTTCCGTAAACTGAAAAAGCTGGAAGACCTGATTTCCGTCTCCGTCGTCGATCCGCTGATGCTGGAAAACGGCTGGGAGTTCAGACCGGAAGGCGAACGCACTCCGGGTGCAACCGAGGACCACCTCTTCGGCTTCTCCACACTGTGGCAGGTCTATACCAAAGCGGATGCCAACTATTCGGGACGGGTGACCGTGCCGGTACTGTGGGACAAAGAACGCGGCACCATCGTCTCCAATGAATCGGCCGAAATCATCCGCATGTTCAACGTGGCCTTCAACGACCTCACCGGATCGGCGGCGGATTATTATCCCGAAGCACTGCGCGCCGACATCGATGCGCTGAACGACGTTATCTACGACACCGTCAACAACGGCGTCTACAAGGCCGGTTTCGCCACCACCCAGGATGCTTATCAGCAAAATGCCGTGAAGGTGTTTGAAACGCTCGATATGCTGGAAGACCGGCTGAAGGACCGCCGTTTCCTGTTCGGTGCAGAACAGACGGAAGCAGACTGGCGTCTCTTCACCACGCTGGTGCGATTCGACCCTGTTTATGTCGGCCACTTCAAGTGCAACATCCGCCGCATTCACGATTACCCGCATCTCACGGGTTACCTCCGCGACCTCTACCAGACACCAGGCGTGCCGGACACAGTCGATATCCGCCACATCAAGGAACATTATTACCGCAGCCACCTCACCATCAACCCGACAGGTATCGTGCCCGTTGGCCCGGAACTGGACCTTACCATGGCCCATGGCCGTGAGACGCTTGCCTGACGGCAGAGACGCCGCCGCTACCAGTAGTCGGCAATCGCCGCTTTGCCGGAAAGTTCGGCAAGGCGGCGGCGGGTGGCAGGCGTCACATTTTCCGGCAGGTCCGAGAGATCGAAAAAACCACTTTCGGTGATTTCATGATCCGGTTTTTTTGGCGTGGTCTGGGTGACCTGAAGCCGGTAGAGCGCCACATGATCGCGGTTGCTGCCTTCCAGATTGAGGTAGACATGGACAAGCTCGGGGATCGACGCAGCCTCGAGATTGCCTTCCTCGCGGATTTCCTTGTTGAGCGCCATCAGCAGCGTTTCGCCGCGTTCCACCCCGCCGCCGGGCAGATACCAGCCGGGCAGATAGGTATGCCGCACCAGAAAAATCCGTCCCGCATCATCGAAGCAGAGCGCACGTACACCGAGGGTGGCACCGCGTGTGAACAGAAAAACGAAATGAAGCAGGCGGATAAGGATACGCGTGTGGAACGGACGGGCCTGCCGCTCGGTTCTCTCGTCATTCACCCTGGTTTCTCCTTGCCGGCAGGCTTTTATTGGACGTGCCGCATATCATAGGTTATCTCTGCCGCCATGTTCAAACTTGCGCATATTTCAGACGTCCATCTCGGGCCATTGCCAAAACTTACTTTCCGGGAACTTGCATCCAAGCGTATCACCGGTTTCGTCAACTGGCACCGCAACCGCCGCAAGCACCTTTTCACCGACACGCTGGAAAAGCTGCTCGATGATCTCGAAGCCAAATCGCCGGATCATCTGGCTATTACCGGCGATCTCGTCAATCTTGCGACAGGCATTGAAATTCGCGCGGCCGCCGACTGGCTGGAAGAAGTCGGCGACCCTGAAAAGATCTCGGTCGTTCCCGGCAATCATGACGCCTATGTTTCCGGCGCGCACGACAAGGCCATGCGCGCCTGGTATCCTTATGTTCGGGGCGATGGCGACCCGGCGGAATGGGACGATGACCGCAAGATTTTCCCCTACATGCGCGTGCGCGGTCCTGTCGCACTGATCGGCTGCTCCACCTCGATTGCAACGCCACCCTTCTCGGCCACCGGCTATTTCGGCAACCGTCAAGCACGCGCAACCGCGGAACTCTTAAAAAAAGCCGGTGAACAGGGGCTGTTCCGCGTGGTGATGATCCATCACCCACCGATCCGCGGTGCGGCGGCTGCGCACAAGCGCATGTTCGGCATTCGCCGTTTCGCGGCAGCGCTTGGCGTTGGCGGCGCCGAGCTCGTGCTGCATGGCCACACCCATTTGAACACCGTATACTGGCTGAACACTCACCACGGGCAAGAGCACATCCCGGTCGTCGGCATTGCCTCCGCCAGCCAGGGACCGGGCGGCGAAAAACCGCGCGCGGCCTATAATCTCTTCCATATTTCCGGTGGCCCTGGCACCTGGAACGTCGCCTGCGAACGCCACAGTCTCAACGACACCGGAACGGGTATCGGGCTTGAAGATATCAGGGTATTTTATGAGAATGGTAGGCCGTTGGGGTTTTCGCGGCTGGGGGGATAAACTCCGGAGTGTTGAGGTTAGAGTCTGTGGCTCACCCCCTCTGCCCTGCCGGGCATCTCCCCCACAAGGGGGAGATCGGCAAGACGCTCTTTCGTCAATTCATTCTGAGCGTTGAGATGGGCGAGACCGTACCTCAGGTCGATCTCCCCCATTGTGGGGGAGATGTCCGGCAGGACAGAGGGGGGTAGCCCCACCCCCAAACGCCAACTTTACTTAACCCGCTCTTCCAGCACCCGATTGGCCGCCGAAACAATCGCCTCCAGCGAAGCGCCAACAATATTCGTATTCACCCCGGCGCCGAACAATTTTCCGCCCGGATGCTCCATCTCAACATAGGCAATGGCGGAAGCATTGGACCCATGTTGCAGCGAATGCTCGGAATAATCATTCACCGACAGATCGATGCCGAGATAGACCGACAGCGCATTGATGAACCCGTCGATAGGACCGGTGCCCTTGCCCTCGATGCGCTTCACCTCACCATTATCGGTGATTTCGGCGGCGACAATGCGCACGCCCTTGAAATCGCCCGCCGGATAGGTGTGGTGATCGACGAACTTGATGCGCGCATTCGGCTGCGTCACGTAACGCTCCATGAAGCGCTCGTAGATGCGCTTGGCCGGCAGTTCCACGCCTTCTTCATCGGTAATGCGCTGGATGTCTTCGCGGAACTCCACCTGCAGGTTGCGCGGCAGGTTGATGCCGTAATCCTGCTGGAGAATATAGGCGATTCCGCCCTTGCCGGACTGCGAATTGATGCGGATGATCGCTTCGTAGGAGCGGCCGACATCCTTCGGATCGATCGGCAGATAGGGCACTTCCCATACCGGGTGATTGGCAACCTTGATCGCCTTCATACCCTTGTTGATCGCATCCTGATGCGAGCCGGAAAACGCCGTATAGACCAGTTCGCCGACATAAGGGTGGCGCTCGGGGATCGTCATCTCGTTCGAATATTCGTAGACTGCCTTGATGCGCTCAATATCGCGGCAATCCAGCTCCGGATCGACGCCCTGCGTATACATGTTCAGCGCCAGCGTCACGACGTCGACATTGCCGGTGCGCTCGCCATTGCCGAACAGCGTGCCCTCGACGCGGTCCGCACCGGCCATCAGAGCGAGCTCCGTCGCAGCGATGCCAGTGCCGCGGTCGTTGTGCGGATGCAGCGAAATGATGACGTTTTCGCGATTGTCGATATTGCGGCACATCCATTCGATCTGGTCGGCATAGATGTTCGGCGTGGCCATTTCGACTGTGGAAGGCAGGTTCAGGATCAGCTTGTTATCCGCCGTCGGCTTCACCACCTCGACCACGGCATTGCAGATTTCCAGCGCCACTTCCAGCTCGGTGCCGGTAAAGCTTTCCGGAGAATATTCGAAGCGGAAACCGCCGCCGGCCTTGGCCGCCATGTCGGTGATCATCTTGGCGGCATCGACAGCAATCTGCTTGATGCCGTGTACATCCTTGCCGAATACCACGCGGCGCTGCAATTCCGAGGTGGAGTTGTAGAAGTGGATGATCGGCTTGTTGGCGCCTTCCAGCGCTTCGAAGGTACGGGTGATCAGTTCCGGACGGCACTGCACCAGCACCTGCAGGGAAACATCCTCAGGCACATTGCCCTGCTCCACGCACCAGCGGGCAAAATCGAAGTCCGTCTGCGAAGCGGAAGGGAAACCGATCTCGATTTCCTTGAAGCCCATTTCGAGCAGCAGCTTGAACATGCGGGCCTTGCGGTCGTGGCCCATGGG
This sequence comes from Agrobacterium sp. K11, assembly GCF_059429395.1. Taxonomy (NCBI): domain Bacteria; kingdom Pseudomonadati; phylum Pseudomonadota; class Alphaproteobacteria; order Hyphomicrobiales; family Rhizobiaceae; genus Agrobacterium; species Agrobacterium sp. K11. Next base: position 353,198 of record NZ_JCAHRB010000004.1, read on the forward strand.
GTTGACCAGCGACTGGTTGCCGTCACGCAGGTCCACCGAACACCAGATCGGTGCCTTGGTGATGGTCTTGCCCGGCCACGTGCGGTCAGGAATATTGATGGTCGGGTAAGGGCGATACTTGACGTTCGCGTCCGACATGCCTTTGGAAATATTGGTGATCTTGCCGTCCATTTCGCTTCCTCCTTGCGCATTCCGCGGGCTTCTCGAGCCATCGGCGGATGCGCGGCCCTCAAGGGCCTAAATCCAGTATAAATGAGATTTCGAGATGAGGAGCGTTTGCGCCAGCGGGCTTTCGGCCGCCGGGCGCTCCTCACTGGACCCGGCAACCGCGTGTAAGGTCGAGGCTAAGAAGCGAGAGTGCACCGCACGGAGAGGCAATCGCAGAAATCTGCGCGCTCATGCCGGAAATGGTTGCGATGCTGTTGCTCATGGGCAAGCTTATAATCGGCGAAATATTTGGATGCAAGGGCTATTGTCTCTTCAATCCTTTTACAAAACCGGTCAAAGCCATCATCAACCCGCCACCGATCAGCCCCCAGAAGGCACCGGAGACACCGGCGAAGGAAAGGCCGGAGGCGGTGATGAGGAAGGTGATCGCCGCTGCCTCGCGTGTTTCCGGATCCCTGAAAGCCGCAACGGCAGAGCCGGAAAAGGCGCCCACCAGTGCAAGCCCCGCCACCGCCTGAATGAGGACAGGCGGCGCCAGTGCCACGAAAGCCGTGACCGCGCCCGCCAGCAGGCCGAAGACGATGTAGCCCACACCGCCGATGATCGCCGCCCAATAGCGCCGTTTCGGATCGGGATGGGCGTCCTCGCCAGCGCACATCGCCGCCGTAATCGCGGCAAGATTGACCGCATGGCCGCCGAAGGGTGCGGAAAGCAGTGAGAAGAAGCCGGTCGCCGCGAAAAGCGGTCCGGGCTGCGGATCGTAGTGATTGACCTTCAGCACTGCGATACCGGGAATATTCTGCGACGCCATGGTGACTATGAAGAGCGGCAGCGCGATGGAAATGACGGCGTGCAGGCTAAAGATGGGCGTCACCCACTCCATCGGAGGCGTCAGCGATTGCGCCACACGGTCAAGCGCCCCCGCCGGAATATCGACACCGAAGATCATCACCAGGACGAAAGCGGCAAGTGCCGCAGGCACGGCGAAAAGTCGTTTAAAGGCTCCCACCACGATCCAGGCAAGAATGATCGGCAATCCGAGCGCCGGGTTAAAGCCGATCGCCTTGATCGGCGCAAAACACAGGCCGATGATGACCCCGGAGAGCATGGCGTTGGCAAGTGGCGCTGGAATGGAGGCCACCGCCTTTCCGAGCGGCCGGAACAGGCCGGCAATGATGATCAATATGGCGCAGATGATGAACCCGCCCACGGTGGCCGGAAAACCGCCCTCGATCACGCCTGTGGTCGCCAGCAAGGCTGCACCAGGTGTCGACCATGCGATGCTTACAGGCATTCGCGTCGCGACTGAAAGCGCTATCGCGCAAACCCCCATCGCCACCGAAAGCGCCATCAGCCCAGACGCCGCCTCGAAATCCGTCGCACCCACGGCCTTCAGGCCCTGCAACACCACGGCGAAAGAACTGGCAAAGCCGACAAAGGCGGTCAGGCACCCCATGAACAGGCTCTGTACGGAAAAATCTTTCATCAACATGGCGGTTCCCGGATCTTCTGTTTCCCTTGAAGATCAAAAAACCCAACCGCTGGCAAGATGCCCGCAGGCTGAACAGGTACGCCTTTTACCAGCGCAGAAAACGCGAACCGGCAAAAGCGCCGATCAGGCCGGTGATGAAAATGCCAAGCGAATACCAGATCAGCACGAAAGCCATGCCGTTTTCGGTGCAGAACCAGGAATAAACCCAGGATCCGGCCGCACCCGCCGCAATGCCTGCCACAAAACCTGCCAGGGCTGGATCAGCCGGGGCTGAGCGTTTGAGAACTGAAAAATTCGCCAGGAATACCGGAAGCGCGAAAGCGACGATCAAAAACGGGCAATGCAGCGCGGACGACCCCAGAACAAGCGTCCTGTAATTGTCCGGAAAGGCAAACCCCAGCTGTACGAGCGCTATCGCCGCCATCACAACGAAAATCACCGCAAGCCAAACGAAAAGGCAGCCGCTGTTCCCCTCGGGGCGGGTAAGGCGGCCGACCGCGAAAAACGCAGTCAGGGCCAGCAGGGCGTTATAGGCGGACTTGATCCAGAAACCCAGCTCGGTCAAGGCGTTGTGCATGTCGACCCGCGGCCCGAGAATTGCAAGCATCAGCAACAGCGAAACGCCAAGGCCGGGCAGGACGGCCAGCGCCAGCCGGCGCTCCAGTGACAAGGCAGGCACGGGCTTGAGGCCGCTTGCCAGTTGTTCAATGATGTCTTCCGTCTTCCTCACGTTTCGCCTCGCAACTTTGCCGCCAGCATTTTAAGCGTCCTGTGAATGCCGACCCTCGCCGCAAGCTCGGTCTGGCCGGATTTTTGGGCCGCTTCGGCGATTGACTGACCCTCGAGTTTTACCCTGCGAATGAGGTCGCGTTGCCGCTGCGGCAACTCGTCGAGCAACCGTTCCACATCCATACGTGCCGTGACCTGATCGACGGACGATCCCGCTTCCAGCGTCTCATCAAGTTCCACTTCCGAAAGCTGGCGCGCACCCCTGCCCCTGTAGTGATCGATGAGTTTGTAGCGCGCTATCGAAAAGAACCAGGCGGTAAACGGCCTTGCTCGATCATAGGTCTCGCGTTTGGCGTGAAGCGACAACAGGGTTTCCTGAACGAGATCTTCCACATCCCCCCGTGAAGCGGCCCTCATGCGCCGGTCGAAATAGGCTGTCAGCAGCCTGCGTAGGGCATGGAGCAAATGCCTGTAAGCGCCCTCGTCCCCATCGAGGGAACGCAGCATCAGCATTTTTAATGTCTCTTCCGAAAGGCTGCCTGTCATCGTCACTATCGGGTTATTCGCAATCGGCGGGATATTGTTACATAATGGCGTGAAAAGAATCTCGCCCGAATATGATGTCACAAACGCGTGAGCGTGTAACGACACACGGGCCCCCACCGAATGGACAATCGTGAGCCCCGGTGCAACGCCGGCGGACATTTAATGACGTCCAGAGGAGATCTTTCATGACCCGCATTTTCACCGCCATCGCCACCGCTTCCATGCTGTCTGTTCTTTCTTTCGCAGGCATCGCACATGCCGACGGCATGAAAACCGATATGACGAAAATGCACAACGACACCATGAAGACGCAGACGATGAAAAAAGGCGACATGTCCATGGCATCCAAAAAGGACTGCATGCACAAGGCTGACATGGAAATGAACAAGATGAAAAAAGCCGACATGATGAAGGCCTGCAACACGATGAAGTGATGCCGGCCGAACATTCAATGCACATAACCGGGAGCGGCACGTATCATCCGGCCTGAATGAAAAAGCCCGTGCCGGTTTCCACCGGCACGGGCTCTCTCAACTAAAAATCAAAACCTTAAACTTCCGACTGGCTCTCGACGATCTTGCCGACGAGGCCGTAGCCCTTGGCTTCTTCAGCGCCGAGCCAGTAATCGCGATCGATGTCCTTGGCGATCTTTTCTTCGCTCTGGCCGGTGGCCTTGGCGAAGATCTTGATCAGGCGCTGGTTCATCTTAATGATTTCGCGGGCCTGGATTTCGATGTCGGATGCCATGCCGCGCGTGCCGCCGGAGGGCTGGTGCAGCAGGAAGCGGGTGTTCGGCAGGCAAAGGCGACGTTCCTTCGGCACCGAAACATAGATCAGCGCGCCAGCGGAAGCGACCCAGCCCGTACCGATGATATAAACCTTCGGCTTGATGAACTTGATCATGTCATGGATAGAATCACCCGATTCGACATGGCCGCCCGGCGAATTGACGTAAACGCGAATGTCGTCGTCGCTGGCGGCGGCAAGTGCCACGAGCTGCGTGCAGACCTTCTGCGCCAATTCCTGCGTGATGCCACCATAGATGAAGATCGAACGCGACTTGAAAAGATTCGCTTCCGTTTCCTTGCCGATCGGCAGTTCCTTGCTCTTGTCGTCTTCGTCTTCGTTCATCAGCGGCTCTCCAGCGTAATTCATGCATGCCCTTCGGACATAGTGCGACTTGTTACGTAAGGCAATGAGCAAAAAAGGCAAGGTTTGCGCCCCAACAATAAACATCGCCCCCGGCAGATGACGCATGGACAGCCTCTCCGGGTTCGCGGTATCGTCAGGTCCTCATTGCAGTGCCGCCGATTGCGGGAACCCCAAGATCCCCTTGCTGGCGGCGATAATCAAAAGAGGGAATCATGCTGAAAAGACTAAGCCTTGCTGCCGCAGCGCTCGGCGCCACCGCCCTGCCCGCTTTCGCCCATTTGAACCCGGAAGAACACGGCTCCTTCATGGCTGGCGTCTCCCACCCCTTCTTCGGTGCGGATCATATTCTGGCAATGGTTGCCGTCGGTCTCTGGGCATCGCAGATCGCCATGGCGCAGAATGACCGCAAGGCGCTGTGGATCGTGCCTGCCGCCTTCGTCGGCACCATGGCCATTGGTTTCCTGATGGCCGTTTATGGCATCGGCCTTCCGTTTGTCGAACCGGCCATCCTGGCCTCCGTCATCGGCCTCGGCCTGCTGGTCACGATTGCGGCAAAGCTGCCGACGGCAGCCGCTGCGGCCGTGGTCGGCGCTTTTGCCCTTTTCCACGGCCATGCCCATGGCGGTGAACTCGGCAGCGCCGGCGCCCTGCAATTCGGCATCGGTTTCATGATAGCAACCGCGATCCTGCATCTCGCAGGCATCGTGCTTGGCCTGCGCATTGCCCGTTTCGGCTCGGCCGCAAGCCGTACCGCCGGCGCACTGACGGCGATAGCGGGCCTTTCGCTTGCCTTCGGCGGGTGACGATCATTACCGAAATTTAAAGTTTCGGCCGCTTTGAAAAGCCTGAATTTGGACCTACCTCCTTATCGTTGATTTCCGCTTCACGGTAAGGAGGCATCATATGTCACCGGAAGAAAGCCAACTTCTCAAGGCCCTGTTCGACAGGACAAAAGCCGCATCCGCCACTCCGCGCGACCGCGAGGCGGAAATATTGATCGCAGATGCCGTGCGCGATCAGCCCGCAGCCCCCTATTATCTCGCCCAGGCGGTGATTGTTCAGGAAAAAGGTCTGGAAGCGGCAGCAGCACACATCCAACAGCTCGAAGACCACATCCATGCGCTGGAAAGCGGTAATGCGGCCCCTCAAGCAGCCGCACAGGGTGGTTTTCTGAGTTCGATCTTCGGCACCGGCCAACAGCAATCACCTGCTCCGGCGCCCGTCTCGCCACCGCCCCAGACATCATGGCGCAACGATACCGCAGGCCAGACCACCGGTCCTTGGCGCTCACCAGCCGGCCGCGCACCTGATCAGCAGCCCGGTGGCCTCTGGAGCCAGCAACCCGCAGCAGCCGGACGCTCCGGCGGCGGTTTCCTGCAAGGTGCGCTCGGCGCTGCTGCAGGTGTTGCCGGCGGCATGCTGCTCGCCAATTCGCTGAGCGGTATTTTCGGCAACCACGCATCGTCGCTCGGCATTGGCTCGCCATTCGGCGGCGGCAATCCGCTGGGCAACAACGCACCGGTCGAAGAAACCGTCATCAACAACTACTACGGCGACAGTTCCTCCCAGCCGGACAATAGTAACGATGTCCAGCAGGCCGACTACGACGACAGCGCCGATGACGATTTCGATCAAGGCGACGACGGGTCGTTCGCCTGAACGTTTTCAACCGTGAAAAGCCGGATCAGCCGCGGCCGCGATAGGTCGGCACACCCTGATCCGGCAACCACACGCCCTCAGGCACCGGTCCGGTCTGCCAGAAAACGTCAATCGGAATACCGCCGCGCGGATACCAGTAAGCGCCGATGCGCAGCCATTTCGGCTGCAACAGCTCCACCAGCCGCCTGGCGATATAGACCGAGCAATCCTCGTGAAATGCGCCGTGGTTGCGGAAGGATTGCAGGAACAGCTTCAGCGACTTCGATTCCACCAGAAAATCACCGGCAATATAGTCGATGACGATATGGGCGAAATCCGGCTGTCCGGTCATAGGGCAAAGCGAGGTGAATTCGGGTGCTGTGAACCGCACCACGTAATCGGTACCGGCATTGCCGTTCGGCACCTTTTCGAGAATGGCCTTTTCCGGGCTCTCGGGCGTATCGACCTTCGCGCCCAGCTGCGACAGGCTGGAAACATCCGTCACGGACATGGAAAACTCCTGCTTATTCAAACGATCACTTTGACGCCATGCGCCTTTTCGCCTTCCGGCTCGACGTGAATGGCAAGGCTGGCACCCGGTATGACTTCCCTTATGGCATCTTCAAGGCGGTCGCAAATATCATGCGCCTCCCGCACCGTCATCGGGGCGGGAACGACCACGTGGAAATCGATGAAGGCGGCCGAACCGGCGCGGCGGGTTCTAAGATCATGCACGCCGATGATGCCGACGGAATTTTCGGCGATCGCCTTCTTGATCGCCTCGTCTTCTTCCGGTTCCACCGCCCGGTCCATCAACCCGCCGAGCGAATGCAAAATGACCTTCGATCCCTGAAACAGGATGTTGATGGCCACCAGAATGGCGAGCAGCGGATCGAGAATGGCGTAACCCGTCAGAAGCGCCAGAACCAGGCCGACCAGCACGCCTGCCGACGTTACGACATCCGACATGATATGATGACCATCCGCCTTGAGGGCGGGAGAAGCGTATTTCCGGCCGACGCGGATGAGGATTGTCGCCCAGACGGCGTTGATGACGCCCGCTGACGCGTTGATGGCAAGACCGAGAACCGGCGCTTCCGGCAGCTTCGGGTTGAAGAGACCACCCCAGGCTTCCTGCACGATCAGAAGTGCGGCGACGACGATCAGCACGCCCTCGACGACAGCCGAGATATATTCCGCCTTGTGATGGCCGAACTGGTGATCGTCATCTGCGGGCTTCTGCGCATAACGGATGACGAAATAGGCAATGAAGGCCGCAACAACGTTGACGGTCGATTCCAGACCGTCCGACAACAGCGCTACCGACCCTGTGACCCACCACGCCACGAGCTTGAGGCCAAGCACGCCGAAAGAAAGTGGAATGCCCCAGAATGCGAGCTTCCTTACCAGTGCATTGCCTTCAGTGTTCATTTTTTGCCCCCGTGCGGATGCGAACGAATTGCAGAACTGACCGCCAAAACGCACGAACCGCGCGCACGGGGTCTCCGTGCACGCGGTTCGCTATTTGCGCTTCCTATCGTTCAAACCGCAGCCGAGGTCAAGACCCATGAGGTCACGTCAAAGACGTCACCCCTCGCTTTTCTGCTCACAGAAACGGATACGGTTGCCGAATGGATCGATGACTTCCATGACATCGCCCCAGGGCAATTCTTCGACACCAGGCTTCAGGAAGCGGTAGTCTTTGCCCGCCAGTTCTTTTTGGAAGGCATGCACGCCGTGCATGGTGGCGAAGATATTGGAGCCCGGCGTCGCGTCGCCATGATGGCCGCTGAGGTGAAGCCCCATTCCGGCCCGCGAAACCTGCATGTAGAGCGGGAAGTTTTCGCCGAAGCGGTGTTCCCAGTCGACCTTGAAACCGAGAAAATCAACATAGAATTCCCGCGCCTTGGCCTCATCGAAAATTCTGAGAATCGGGAATATCCGCGCAAAGCCAATGTGAGGAAGGTTTTCCCCACCCGCCGCGCTTGCATCCCGGGCGTCCAGGTCACTGCCCATTATGCTTGCCCCTAGTCACGCAACGGAGATGGTACCGGCCGCAACGGATGCGGCCGGTACGCCTTATCCTTATTCGGCTGCGACGATCTTGCCGTCCTGCCACTTGTAGAGCGAGAAAGCCTGCGATGACAGGTCGCCACTCTCGCCATAGGTGACCTTGCCGATCGCCGTGGCAAAAGCGTCACCGCTCTTCAGAGCCGTGATGACCGCTTCGGAATCCTTTGCGCTTCCAGCCTTCTCGATGCCGGCCTTCAGCACTTCGACGGCAGCGTAAGCGTTAAGGGTGAAGGCTTCCGCAGGAATGTTGGCGGCCTTTAGAGCTTCGGCAGCAGCCTTGGAATCCGCGTTCTTCAGGGCGTCGGAGGCGTTGGTGAAGATCGTGCCTTCACCAGCCTTGGCACCGATGTTCCAGAACTCGCTGTTCGACAGGCCGTCACCGCCGATAACGGCAGCCTTGGCGCCGATATCGTTCAACTGGCGCACCAGAAGACCGGCTTCCGGATGGTAACCGCCGAAATAGACGATATCGACATTTTCAGACTTCAGGCGGGCCGTCAGCGCGCCGAGATCCTTTTCGCCTGGTGTCAGCGCGTCATAGAGAACTTCGGTAACGCCACCGGCATTCAGCGTGGTCTTGAAGGCATCCGCCAGACCCTTACCGTAAGCGCCCTTGTCATGAATGATGGCGACCTTCTTGTCCTTAAGCTTGGCAAGAACGTATTTCGCCGCAACTTCGGCCTGCTGGTCGTCCCGACCGCAAGTGCGGAAAACATTGGTAAGGCCACGGTTCGTCAGGCCCGGCGAGGTCGCCGTGGGGGTGATCATCAAGACACCGTTTTCAGCAAACACGTCCGATGCCGGAATGGCAACGCCTGACGTGACCGGACCGACGACGAAATGGATGCCTTCGGCAACCAGCTGGTTTGCGGCCGACACACCCTGCTTCGGCTCGCCGCCATCGTCTGCAAGCTTCAGAACGACCTGCTCTCCGAGAATGCCGCCCTTCTTGTTGATTTCATTGACTGCCGTCTGGGCGCCGTTCTTGACCTGGTCGCCATAGGCGGCGACGGGACCGGTAAGCGGCGCAATCAGGCCGATGACGATTTCGGCATGGGCAAGCGGTGCGAATGCGAAGGACGCTGCAAGCGTCACGCTGGTCAATGTCTTCAGTTTCATCCTGGTGTCTCCTTGGAAATGGGGTCTCAGCCCCGATGAGCGCCTTGGGCGCCGACCGAATGAAACTTCGCGGACGCCTCCCGGCGAAAACCCGTTCCATTTTTGAATTCCGAGCCTTCATTTCAACTCATACGGAAGGTTTGATGGCTTATGCAAGTCACCTTTGCTGGATAAGGTCTATTCGCGGTAAATCTATCGTCAGGCCAGGCTCGATCGTGTCATCGAAACGGGCGAGCGCAACGGCGTAAACGCTTGGCGTTTGGTCGCCGCAGGAGGATAATGGCGGCATGATAACAGCAGATGACGAATTTCTGACGGGTCTGCCCGTCTTCCGACATTTCGAGGACGTGGCCGACCCGGCGCTTTATCGCGCCCTGCCGCCGGGATGGGCGCTGGCCATTGCCGATATCATCGATTCGACAGGGGCGATCGGCACCGGCAGATATAAGTCCGTCAACATGGCGGGCGCTGCGGTCATCTCAGGCATATCGAACAGCCTCGGGCGTCACGACCTGCCCTTCGTGTTCGGTGGCGATGGAGCCGCCGTTGCGGTGCCACCGAACGGGATATCCCTTGCGCGCACCGCCCTTTCGAACGTGCAGCGCTGGGTGAAGGACGATCTCGACCTTTCGATGCGTGTGGCGCTTGTTCCGGTGGAGGACATACGCAACAACGGCTTCGATGTTCGCGTCGCGCGCTTTCAGGCAAGCGAGGATGTTTCCTACGCCATGTTTTCGGGCGGCGGCAACAGCTGGGCCGAGGCGCGGATGAAGGAGGGGCAATATGCCCTGCCTACGGTTGCGACAGGCGGTCGGCCGGACCTGACCGGCCTTTCATGCCGCTGGAACCCCATTCCGGCAACCCATGGCAAGGTGGTGTCGATCATCGCCATGCCTGGACCCTCACTGGATATGCCGGCATTCCGCCAGCTGGTCATCGATCTCGTCGATCTGGCCACGCAGGACGCAAGACAAGGCCACCCCGTACCGGAGGATGGGCCGAAACTGGGCTTCGTGCGGGAAGGCCTCGGTCTGGAAGCCAGGGCAGGTGCGGCCTATCACGATAGCTGGGGCAAGGTGCGCCGTTCGCTGCGCATTCTCGGCGAGAGCTTCCTCGTGAATTTCCTAGGCATGACGGGATTGTCGCTCGGACGGTTTAATGCGGATCGCTATCGGCGCTCGGTTGCCAGCAACACCGATTTCCGGAAATTCGACGATGGCCTGAAAATGACGGTTGATATCGACGCCGAGAGGCTCGAAAAGATCCGTGCGCGGCTGGAGCTGGGGCGCCTTTCCGGCACCTGCTATTTCGGCCTGCACGAGCAGGACGCCGCATTGATGACCTGTATCGTGCCCTCCCCGCTTTCGAAGGACCATATGCATTTCGTCGATGGTGCCGACGGTGGATATGCGGCTGCGGCAAGCCGCCTAAAGCAACAGATACAGGCTGCGTCTTCGCCCTGAGTGGCGCGGGCGACTTTTCACCGCATTACATGCGAGCCAGACGCCAAAAAAAGAAAAAACCGGCGTCATGCGCCGGTTTCAACGGAATGGCACCGCCGGGCCGTGGGATGGCCGTTAGATCAAGCGGCAGCAGTCTTGCTGCTCTTCTGCACCTGGCAATAAATCTCCTCGAGGGAAGCGAGGATTTTTTTGACGGATTCGGAATTGCTGGAATAATAGATGGTCTGAGCATCCCGTCTTGTTTTCACCAGCCGCTGGGCACGCAATTTCGAAAGATGTTGCGAGAGCGCGGACTGGCTGAGACCAACTTGGGAGGCGAGAACACCGACCGGCACTTCCGTATCCACCAGCGTGCACAAGATCATCAGGCGCTTGGGATTTGCCATCGCTGAGAGCAAGTCTGCAGCGGCGATGCTATGTTCCGACAGAGATTGGTTATCCATACGCTCAAGTCTCCTGATGACAGTCGGAAAGACCGTCATGGTGGCTATTATAGGTGGTCCAAAAGGTGTTTTTTATAATTCAGTCGATACGTTGTATATACCTAAATCTTGCTTATATCGTGTCCCCCTCCAAGACTATTCTTCATTGATCATTTACCTGGACATCTTGATCAAATTTTCAGACTTTCGCCTGTTTTTCGTCATTTTAGCAACAAACTGCTACATTCTCAGTAGTATTTGGAGCAAAAAACAATCAAAAATTGAGCACACAAATCTTGTCTTCCAATGTCTGGCTTCGTGACCACTACCTTACACCACCTTAAATTTAGCAAGGAGGTACAGAATCTAGTTTTACTTTGCGCAATTTTCTCAAAGTTTGCAATATGCTTTTTATTCGTAATTATTTTAATGCATAACTTATAATGTCTTGGGTATTCTTTTTCTTTATACCAGCATTAGGTAATACAAAAAGGCCTTCCGGTGAGGAAGGCCTTTCGTTTTCTCGACCAATGCGAGTGTTTCTCATTTCTTGCGGTGGCGAGTGAGGCCTGTCACAATTTCCTCTGCGGAAATCGTGCCTATAATTGCGCCATTATCGACAACACCGATCGCGCCGGAATGTTTCGAGAGCGCATCGAGGATATCGATCAGCGGCGATGTCGGACGGGCGGTAGCGGCCACGTTCAACCGGCCGTTTTGTTCATCCACGCCTGGCTTCATCACGTCCGCGGCGGTCAGCATGGAGATCGGGTTCATGTTCTGCACGAAATCCGCGACATATTGCGTAGCCGGTTGCTTGACGATCTGCTGCGGCGTGCCGCACTGGATGATACGCCCGCCCTCCATCATGGCGATGCGGTTGCCGATGCGGAATGCCTCGTCCAGATCGTGACTGACGAAGAGGATGGTTTTCTTCAACCGGCTCTGGAACTCCAGAAGTTCGTCCTGAAGGCGGCTTCTGATGAGCGGGTCGAGCGCCGAGAACGGCTCGTCCATCAAGAGAATGGGCGCTCCGGTCGCGAAGGCGCGCGCCAGCCCTACGCGCTGCTGCATGCCGCCGGAAAGCTCCCCCACCTTGCGGTCAGCCCAGGCGGACAGGTTCACCAGCTCAAGCTGCTCGGCCACCATGCGCTTGCGCTCCGCTTCCGGCGTCCCGGAAAGCTCCAGCCCGAAACCGACATTGTCGGCAACGTTTCGCCAGGGCAGCAGGCCGAATTGCTGGAAGACCATCGAAACCGTATGCATGCGCAGATCGCGCAGCGCCTTCGCCGTCGCCCGATAGGGATCGACAAAACCGGACGCCGTCTTCACGCTGACATTGCCGCGCACCACAGGCGCAAGGCCGTTAACGGCCCTGAGCAGCGTCGATTTACCGGAGCCCGAAAGCCCCATGAGCACGAGTATCTCGCCCTCATTTACCGAAAGCGAGGCATTCGCAACGCCGAGGACCAGTCCGGTCTGCTCGTTGATCTCGTCACGCGTGCTGCCCTTGTCGATCAGCGCCAGCGCCGCCTCGGGCCGGTCGCCGAAGACGATATCGACATTTCCGAAGATGATTGCATCACTCATAGATCATGCTCCGTGCCGGGAAGGCGGAAAAGTCGGTCGAGAACGATCGCCAATATGACGATGCACAACCCAGCTTCGAAGCCCATGGCGATGTTGACGGTGTTCAAGGCGCGTACCACCGGCACCCCCAGGCCGTTGGCGCCGACGAGGGCGGAAATGACCACCATCGAAAGCGAAAGCATGATCGTCTGGGTAAGGCCCGCCATGATCTGCGGCGCAGCGAAGGGAAGCTCCACCTTGCGCAGAACCTGCGATGGCGTGGCACCGAAGGCGATGGCCGCTTCCACCAGCGCCGGCGGCGTCGAAACGATGCCGAGACGGGTCAGGCGCACGGGCGCGGGAATGGCGAAGATGACGGTGGCGATAAGCCCGGGAACCATGCCGAGGCCGAACAGCACTAGCGCCGGAATGAGATAGACGAAGGTCGGAATGGTCTGCATCAGATCCAGCACCGGGCGCATGCCGGCATAGATCCACTTGCGCCGCGCCGCCAGTATTCCAAGCGGTATGCCGATGATCATGCAGACCGCGCTGGAGGCGAGAACGAGCGCCAGCGTTTCCGTCGTCGCCTTCCAGTACCCGAGATTGATGATGAACAGCAGACCAAGCGCCGTAAAGACCGGCATGCCGACCGACCGCCTCGTCCAGGCTGAAAGAGCCGTCACAATCGCGACGATGACCAGCGGATGCGGCGCCTGCAAAACGTAAAGCAGGGCGTTAATGACGCTTTGGAAAATGAAAGAAAGCCAATCGAAGAAAAAAGCGAGATTGCCGGTCAGCCAGTCAATGGCCTCCTTGGCATATCGGCCGACGGGCAGGCGGTTTTCAGGAGCGCTGAGCCATTCCACGGTAAGACAAGACCTTTCGTGAACCAGAGCAATTCCAGTAAAAATGCGTAACGGTTTTGGGCCCGGAATTGCAAAAAAATAAGAAGAACAGGCATTGAAGGTGATCCCGTTTCACCGGAAATGCCGCTAATGCAGAAACGACGGCCGGCAACAGCATTGCCGGACACCGGGATCGCGCGTGACCCCTGATGCGAGAAAAATTCGCGGACCGAGATCATGCAAAGGACATCGTAATTTCCTGCAGTATCCGGCCTGTTTAAAAGGTTAGGCCGGATACATGCGTTGTCTGCAACCTAGAGGCCCAAGGCCTTCTTGACGGCGGGCAAGGCGTCAGCGCTGCCATCCTTGGTCTTGACGTTGGCAAGCCAGGGTTCGATCGCGGCCGGGTTGGCCTTCAGCCAGGCAGTCGCCGCCGCTTCGCCCTCGAGGCCATCATTCAGGATCTTGCCCATGATCTCGTTTTCCATGGGCAGGGAGAATTCCAGGTTCTTGAGAAAGACGCCAACATTCGGGCATTCCTCGGTGTAACCCTTGCGGACATTGGTGTAGATCGTCGCACCGCCGAGATTGGGGCCGAAAACCTCGTCACCGCCGGTCAGATAGGTCAGCTTGAAATTCGTATTCATGGGATGCGGTTCCCAGCCGAGGAACACGATCGGTTCGCCGGATTTCCCCGCGCGGGCAACCTGCGACAGCATGCCCTGTTCGGAGGATTCGACCACCTCGAAACTCTTCAGCCCGAAGGTGTCCTTGGCGACCATGTCGAGGATCAGGCGGTTGCCGTCATTGCCGGGCTCGATGCCGTAGATCTTGCCGCCGAGATCGCCGCTATGGGCCGCGATATCCTTGAAATCCTTGATGCCGAGTTCAGCACCCTTGGCATTGGTCGCGAGCGTGTATTTGGCGCCGGTCAGGTTTTCACGCAGCGTTTCAACCGACTTGTCGTCGCGGTAAGGCGCGATATCGCCTTCCATGGTCGGCATCCAGTTGCCGAGGAAGACGTCGATGTCCTTGTTTTTCAGGGATGTATAGGTAACGGGCACCGAGAGAAGCTTGACGTCGGTTTCATAACCGAGGCTCTTCAGCAGCACCGTGGCAGTCGCTGTGGTGGCAGTGATGTCGGTCCAGCCCACATCGGAAAAACGAACCTTGCCACAACTTGCCGGCTCCGCAGCGCCGGCTGCATTGAACGTCATGACGGAGATTGCTGCGGCCAAAGCCAGACAGCGACTTCTATTTGCAAACATCGCTTGCTCCCTTTTTTTCGTTCCCTTGCCATTATCAATATCTGCCGGACACAATCAACTCGCGTGCATTTGCGTGCTTTGGCCCGCCGTTTGCGACACGACGATGAAAATCTCCGGCTTTTTGGTCCGCGATACGGATAGCTGCGGCATGCGGAAATCTGTGTTTTTCCCGTTGCGGCACTTTTCAACCCGGCCCTTCGCCGTCAAAAGACGCGAAGGTGTACAGGGAGTGGACGATGGCAAAACTCTATTTCAATTATGCGGCGATGAACGCCGGCAAGTCGACCATGTTGTTACAGGCATCCTATAATTATCACGAGCGCGGCATGCGCACGTTGATTTTCACGGCCGCCTTTGACGACCGGGCCGGCTTCGGCCGGGTCGCGTCACGCATCGGCCTGTCGTCCGACGCACGGACCTTCGACGCAAACACCGATATCTTCTCCGAAGTGGAGGCCCTGCATGCCGAAGCGCCCGTTGCCTGCGTTTTCATCGATGAAGCCAACTTCCTGTCCGAACACCATGTCTGGCAGCTTGCCGGTATTGCCGACCGGTTGAACGTTCCGGTGATGGCCTACGGCCTGCGCACGGATTTTCAGGGCAAGCTTTTCCCGGCCTCCAGGGAACTGCTCGCCATTGCCGACGAGCTTCGCGAAATCCGCACCATCTGCCATTGCGGCCGCAAGGCGACGATGGTCGCCCGTTTCGACAATGAAGGAAATGTGGTCAAGGAAGGCGCGCAGATCGATGTCGGCGGCAACGAAAAATACGTCTCCTTCTGCCGCCGCCACTGGGTCGAAACGGTCAAGGGCGACTGACCGTCTGCGGCCGGTTGCCGCATTTGATTTTTCGCAAGGATGGCTCCCCTGCTCCTGCGCTAAGACCATGCGGACACATTCGCGTGGATGTGCTTTCTCTCAGGAGCAAAAGATATGCACAACAAAACTGCCACCGTCGCCAGCCTTGCCATCGCTGCTGCCCTCCTTGCCTTTCCCGCCCTCTCGGCCGAAATCGAGGTGAAGATGCTCAACAAGGGCAGCGATGGCCAGGCGATGGTCTTTGAACCGGCAACCGTCAAGGCAGCTGTCGGCGACGTCATTTCCTTCGTGCCCGTCGACAAGGGTCATGATGCGGCTGCCGTCAAGGAAATGCTTCCCGAGGGCGTTGCGGACTTCAAGGGCAAGATGAACGAGACGGTGAAACTGACCGTCGAGAAGGACGGCGCATACGTCGTCAAATGCACGCCGCATCTCGGCATGGGCATGGTCGCCCTCGTTGTGGTCGGCGATGCCGCACCGGCCAATCTGGATGCCATAAAGACCGGCAAGCTGCCGAAAAAGGCGCGGGAGCGGCTGGACGCCGAAATTGCCAAGCTCGGTCTGTAACCGCCTGTCACCTTGTCCAGGCGATACATGCTCCGCGCGTGGTTCCGGAACACGGGAACGACCCGCGCGGACCGCAGGTTGAGAAAAGTTTCGCAATCATGTTGTATCCCGGTGGGTAGGGACATATCTGGAAGACAGTAAACGACCGCGGTTGTTGCGAAGCGCCAAAAGGCGCATGGCCGAACCGCGGTTGTTCCTTCCGGCGTTCAGCCCCACGGGCAGAGGAGACTATGACGACATGATCGACCGGATAACCGCTTTGATTCAGGCAGCCTTCAACGCCATCGGCAAGGCCGCCGGTCTCGTCGTAGCCTGGCTTCTGTGGCCTTTCATGGCCGCCCACGGCTGGTACCGCGACCGCAACTGGATCATCAAGGGTCCGATCGCTCTGGTGCTCATCCTTCTGGCCGGCTTTTACGGATACTTCTTCTGGCAAACGCAGGTCTGGACGAATTTCGACCCGGATTATATTTCCCGTTACAAGCTTGCCGAACGCACGGTGCCGCCCGGGCAGGAATTGCCGGCTGCGACACCCACGGCCGCCGCCGGCGCCACCGGTGCTGCCGCAAACACCTCCGCACCGGTATGCCAGCGCTCGGCTATCGTCGATGCTGCCGCCGATCTTACCGATTTCAACGTCAATCAGAATGCATGGATTTCCTCCATGCTGCTCTATCGTCTCGGCCTCTTCGGCATGGACTGGGACAGCACGCCATTCCTGGACAACAAGGCGTCCTTCCAGCGCGGCGTGAACCAGGCGGTGCGCCGCACCGCGGTGGAACTGGTGGATACGCTCGGTCGCGTTCGCGGAACCTCCGGTATCAACAACAATCTCCAGGAAGCGCGCGGGAACATGCAGTTCAGCGAATATTCCTGGTATTTCGGCCTCGATCCGTTTGGCCCCAAAACGCCGACACCGAGCTACTATCGCGCCGCCATCCGCAGCTTCCAGGCATTTAACGGTGAACTCACCGCCTGCAAGGCCGTCTTCGATACCCGCGCCGATAACCTCATCCAGTTCATCGACCGCATTGCCGGCGATATCGGCTCGACATCGGCCATTCTGCGCGAGCGTTCGGAAAACTATAATGGCGGCTGGTTCGACACTCGCGCCGACGACCGTTTCTGGTTCGCCTATGGCCAGCTCTATGGTTATTACGGCGTGCTGTCGGCAGCCGGATCGGACTTCGCGCAGGTTATTCGCGAACGCAATCTGACCAATCTGTGGAATGACACCCTGGGACAGACCCGTGCGGCGCTACGCATCCAGCCGGCAATCATTTCCAACGGCGACGAAAGCGGTTGGATCATGCCCTCGCACCTTGCCACCATGGGATTTTACGTTCTGCGCGTTCGCTCCAACCTCGTCGAGCTTCGCTCCGTTCTCGACAGGTAAGTCAACAGCTTGGACCGGCATGAAAATCAGCTTATCAGGCCAAGGCGTATTGTCTTGGCCACCAGCTGCGCGCGGTTGACGCAATCCAGCTTGCGAATGGCGTTGTTCATATAGGTATTGACGGTGTGCTCCGAGATGGACAGAAGCTCGGCAATCTCCACGGAGGTCTTGCCCTGCGCAGTCCAGCGAACCACGTCGAGTTCCCGCTTCGTCAGTGGTGAGGGGAGTTTTGAGCCTGCACGACAAAGCCGGTCATAGGCCTCCAGGGCGTGAAGGGCGATCATGCACAGCTCGTTCAGCGAACCCTGCGACAGGACATCGCAATCGCCTGCGAAATTCATCAGATGCCGGTTTCCGTCCATGCCGTTCACCGGCACCAGAAGACCGGAGGTGATGCCCATGCCGCGCAGCAGGGTTGAGACTTCCAGCAGCGAGCCGGAGTTGATGTCCTTATCATCAAGAGACCAGTATTGCGGCATCATCGATGAAGCGCCGCGCTTTATGACGGGGCAATCTGCAAGTTCACCGTCCCGGGTCATCGCATTCACCACCCACACCGGCAGGCTGCTTTCCACCACTATCGGCAGGGCATAGGCATTGCGAATGCTCGGCAGCTTCAGCAAGGTCACGTAGGAATAACTGAACGCCTGCATCACCTGCTGCAGCGCCGCCAGCCATTGGGGTCTGTCAATGGCAGCAGAAAGGTCGCGGCAAAGTCTGGCCTGGCGCTCCGTCTTTGGCATTCAGGCGCCACCCGGCGGTGGGCGCAGGACACCCAGAAGCGACGACCAGGCGGCATGGGCAAACAGTGTTGCAACCTTCATATCGGGCGGACCACCTTGACTAAAGTGCCGGTTTTTCGGGTTTATCCTTCGGCTTAGCCATCAGTTTCTCCAGGAAACCGAGCATGACCGCCGAGACGACAAAGGCCAGATGGATGATGGTGAACCACATCAACTGGCTATCCGTATACTGACTGGCGTTGAGGAATATCTGTAGCAGGTGGATCGACGAAATCGCCACAATCGACGATGCGACCTTGATTTTCAGGCTGCCGGCATCAAGCTTGCCCAGAAACGAAACCTCGTCATCCGCCTCATCGAAACGGCTGACGAAATTCTCGTAGCCGGAAATCATCACCATGACGATAAGGCTCGCGACCAGCGCCGCATCGATCAGCCCGAGCATGGCGAGGATCATGTCCGATTCGTCGTAAGTGAAAACGTTTTTGGCGACCTTCAGGAATTTCAGCACGAAGGAAAATGCATAAACCGCCAGCGCCGCGACGAGCCCGAGATAAAACACGACGAGCAGCCAGCGGCTGGAGAGAATGATCCGCTCGACGAGCAGTTCAAGTGACTTCATTTCCGTATCCGATTACTTTTTTGTATATTGTTGGAGCATGCATTCTTCCGCCATCTAAACTGGCTGCGAATATCCTAGCAAGCGTCAATGTCGGGACTTTGGCCGGAACCCGGCATTTTCGCGCCTCTCCACCGGTCCGGATGCAGTCTCACGGGGCGTCACATTTTTGCCACGCACCGTTATGCTTTAAAACATGATGATAAAAGTCATATATAATATGTTGACAGTTATGATCATGTTTTTTAGTCCTCAGCAATCGGCTTGCCCGTAACAAATCAAAACAGTTTCAGCCGCGACAGCAAGCGCGGCGCGTTTTTGCGCGCCATAGCTTCTGCGCACGCCTTATCCGGGGGTATTTAATGTCCATCTCGCGCACACATTCGGCGCTGTTTTTGTGCACTGCCATGTCTCTTCTGCCCTTTGCCGGACCTGCGCAATCGCAGGATGCCGCTTCGCAGACGAACGACACCACCACGCTGGAGAAGATCGTGGTCAAGGGCAAGCGCGTCAAAAGCGCGAATGCAGCCGCCGACACACCGCTTGCAAGCCAGACGACGGCGGAAGACATCAGGAAGAAAGACATCGGCAGCATCAAGGACCTCGGAAACTCCACCGAGCCGGGTGTCGATTATGTGGATGCCAAGCCCGGCAGGCCCGGCGGCCTGTTCATTCGCGGTCTGGGCGGCGCCCGTGTCGTGACCCTGATCGACAATATTCCCGTTCCCTACTTCAACAATTTCGCCCGTCAGGGACAGGCCACGACGACCCTGAGTGATACCAGTTCGAGCTTTGATTTTTCATCGCTTTCCACGGTTGACGTTGTACGCGGCGCCGATTCCAGCCGCATCGGTTCCGGCGCCCTTGGCGGCGCACTCGTTCTGCGCACGCTTGAGCCGGAAGACCTGATCGGTGAAGGCAAGGACTGGGGCGGTGTTGCCAAGACCACCTATGACAGCGAGGACAGAAGCGTCGGCGGATCGCTCGCCGTTGCAAAGAAGATCGAAAACACCTCGGTTCTGTTCCAGGGCTCCTACAAGCGCGGCAACGAAACGGACAATAAGGGCTTCGCCGATATCTACGGAACCCGCCGCACCAAGCCCAACCCGGCAGATACCTACGAAAGCAACCTGATGTTCAAGATCCGCCAGGATCTGGAAGGCGGCCACCGCATCGGACTTACGGCCGAGCGTTATTCATTGAGAGATCGCAGCGACATGCGAACCCTGCAAGGCGTCAGCGTCTCGGGATCGACTTACCGTATTGGCGACTACAGCGGCTACGAGGATACGGAGCGCGACCGCGTATCGCTTGATTACGAATATGAAGCGCCGTCGACAGACAGCCTGATCGATGCAGCCAATCTGTCGCTCTACTGGACGCGCCTCTCCAAAGAATCTGGCGCTGGCAACCGGCTGACCAACAACTCGCTCTATATCCGCGAAGACAGCATGCGCAACAGCGCTTTCGGCATAGTCGGCGGCCTTGAATCCGGCTTCGAACTCGGCGGCGTGCAGCACACCGTGCGCTTCGGCGGCAACGCCATGACAACCGATTTCAGCCAGGCACTTTATGCCAACACAGGCGGAGTGACCTCATCGTCACAGTCGGACATGCCTGACGTGAGCGGCAAGAGCCTTGGCCTCTATCTCGATGACGAAATCGCGTTTGGAAACGGTTTCAGGCTGACCCCCGGACTGCGCTTCGATTCCTACGATTACGATCCGGATGGCTCGGTATCCAGCAACAGCGGTTACAACACCTTCGGCCTGCCAAGCGGCAATAGCGGTTCGCGCTTCTCGCCGAAGCTGCTCGCGACATACGACGTGACGCCGGAATTGCAGCTCTTCGCGCAATGGTCGATGGCCTATCGCGCTCCGACCATCAACGAGCTTTATCTGAACTTCTCGAATATCAGCTCCGGTTATGCCGTGGTCGGCAACTCCGCACTCAACCCCGAAACCAGCAACGGCTTTGAAATCGGCGCCAATTACGCATCCGGCGATCTGACGGGGAGCCTGACGCTGTTCCACAACAAGTACAAGAACTTCATCGAGCAATACACGACCTCGACGACGCTGTTCCCCGGCTTCGGCGGCAGGGGCAACGGATCGCTCTTTACCTATCGCAACCGCAACAATGTTGAAATCTCCGGAGTGGAAGCCAAGGTCCGCAAGGAACTCGCAAACGGCTTCTTCGCCCATGCGTCGCTTGCTTATGCTTATGGCAAAGACACAGACAGCAACGAATTCATCCGCACGGTGGCGCCGTTCAAGTCCGTCCTCGGCGTCGGCTACGCACAGGAGACATGGGGCACGGAATTCACCGGCATCTTCTCCTCGCATATGCGTGACGACAAGGTGGCCACAACCTACGACGCACCCGGTTACGGCATCTTCAACCTGACCGGCTGGTGGGAACCGGAACAGACCAAGGGCCTGCGTATTCAGGCCGGCGTCTACAACCTGTTCGACAAGCAATACTGGAACGCCGTCGGCGTCCGTGACGTCAACCCCAATGCCGTCAGCACCGTCAACCAGCCTGTCGACTTCTATACGGAAGCGGGACGCACCTTCAAAATCTCTCTGACCCAGAAATTCTGAACCCGGTCGGAACATCATCTCCAGTCGGGGCGGCCTTCGGGTCGCCCCCTTTTTATCAGCGGCAGTAGAGATAACCTCCCTTTCGCTCCAGCACGTCGAGATGCAGGTGATCCTGATGGGTCGCGTCGCTGCCGGGGGAAAGAACGGTTCGGAAGAACAGGCAGGCGGCGGCTGTGATCGTCCGCTGGAAGGCACCTTCCACCGTTCCATCCTCGCCGCGCGGCTTCATCACCAGCGGATCGCCCTTGTCAAAGGCGATGGTGGAAATATCGACAGCATTGCCCTTGGCATGTTCGGAAATCTTGCCGGTTTCGGCACTGTTGCGGTTGCGGCAAATATAGGTCGAGGCATTGGCAATCGCCGTTACCTTTTTGTCCGGCAGGGCGAGAGCCGCAGCCGGCAGCATCATCTCCTTTGTCCAGCGCGATAGCGCAAGGGCCGTTTCGCAGCGCATGGTGCCAGATGGTTCAAGCTTGATGCCCGGCAGCACCACGGAAAGCTCGATCGGCGCTTCGATACCGCACCCCTGCTCGTCGTCGCGGATCGGCTCGAGCTCTTTGAATTCCGCGCCGATTTCCTTCAATGCGCCAAGGCAGGCCTGAAGCTCTGCCGGGTCTTCCGGCTTCACAGGCTCCGGCGGTTTTTCCTCGGGTTTCGTTGCTTCGACAGCCGGAGTTACCGTCTCGCCGCCGTTTTGCCCCTTGTCATCTTTCTTCTTGTCCTCGGCACCCTTCCCTTCCGCGTCGGATTTTCCTTCTTCAGGCGGTTGCGGCTTGGGGGTCGGCTTCGGTGTGTCTTCGGGCGTTTGCGCGCCCTTATCGGCCGGCTTTTCCGTCGTGGCAGGTGCTTGCTGTTCGCCAGGCTTCGGCTGTGGCACCGGCACCTGTGGCGGCGGTTCGGAAGCGGAAATAAGGGCGAGACTCGTCATCAGAAGACACAGGCGATGAAGCATTTTCCGGGGCACTCCTGACTGTTTCGGCAGGACAGGAACGCAACTCGCGCCGGTAAGGTTCATTCCGTCGCCGGAATCCGCTTGCCAAGGCGAATTGTGCAGGCTAACAATTTTCCCATGAACATCGTGTCTATGAACATTGCTAACTGGTGGTGGAGCAGCTTTACGCGGCCTTGACCAGTCATGTCTTCAGACAAAGTCCAAGCCGCCCGAATTTTCAGGCGGCTTTTTTGTTATTCTGCCGCCTGTCATCGGGCCTGAAAAACGGGAAGTGCGAAAGAAATGGTAACGATCATTCAGGATGACGGAGCGGAAACCTACGAGACGAAAGGCGGCATAAAGGTCAGCCGAAAGCGTCGCGCCGCCGAATATGCCAGCGCCATCGACAACTACATCGAAAAGCTCGATGCCCATCGCGGCGCGGTTTTCTCGTCGAACTACGAATATCCGGGCCGCTACACGCGCTGGGATACGGCCATCATCGATCCGCCGCTCGGCATTTCCTGCTTCGGTCGCCAGATGTGGATCGAAGCCTATAACGGCCGCGGCGAAGTACTGCTCGACTTCATCACCGAAAAGCTGAAGGCGACGCCCGATCTGACGCTGGGCGCATCCTCCGTCCGCCGTCTCGACCTCACGGTCAACGAGCCGGACCGCGTCTTTACAGAAGAAGAACGCTCGAAAATCCCGACCGTCTTCACGGCGCTGCGCGCCATCGTCGACCTGTTCTATTCGAATGCGGATTCGGCCATCGGCCTGTTCGGCGCCTTCGGTTACGATCTCGCTTTCCAGTTCGACGCGATCAAGCTTTCGCTCGCGCGCCCGGAAGACCAGCGCGACATGGTGCTATATCTGCCCGACGAAATTCTCGTCGTGGACCATTATTCCGCCAAGGCCT
This sequence comes from Agrobacterium sp. K11, assembly GCF_059429395.1. Classification (NCBI taxonomy): domain Bacteria; kingdom Pseudomonadati; phylum Pseudomonadota; class Alphaproteobacteria; order Hyphomicrobiales; family Rhizobiaceae; genus Agrobacterium; species Agrobacterium sp. K11. The sequence continues at coordinate 376,281 of NZ_JCAHRB010000004.1, forward strand.
GGATCGACCGTTACGATTTCGAGAAGGACGGTGTAACGACGGACGGCAAGTCCTCAGAGATCGCGCCCGATCCCTTCAAGACCACCGACACGATCCCGCCCAAGGGCGATCACCGTCCAGGCGAATATTCCGAGCTGGTGGTGAAGGCCAAGGAAAGCTTCCGACGCGGCGATCTGTTCGAGGTCGTTCCCGGGCAGAAGTTCATGGAGCGCTGCGAAAGCAATCCATCGGCGATCTCCCGCCGCCTGAAGGCGATCAACCCTTCGCCCTATTCCTTCTTCATCAATCTCGGTCATCAGGAATATCTGGTCGGTGCTTCGCCGGAAATGTTCGTGCGCGTCTCCGGCCGTCGCATTGAGACCTGCCCGATTTCAGGCACCATCAAGCGTGGCGACGACCCGATTGCCGACAGCGAGCAGATCCTGAAGCTGCTGAATTCGAAGAAGGACGAGTCCGAACTGACCATGTGCTCGGACGTGGACCGCAACGACAAGAGCCGCGTCTGCGAGCCGGGTTCGGTGAAGGTCATCGGCCGCCGCCAGATCGAGATGTATTCGCGCCTCATCCACACGGTCGACCACATCGAGGGCCGTCTGCGCGACGACATGGATGCCTTCGATGGCTTCCTCAGCCACGCCTGGGCCGTCACCGTCACCGGCGCACCGAAGCTCTGGGCCATGCGCTTCATTGAAAGCCATGAAAAGAGCCCGCGCGCCTGGTATGGCGGTGCAATCGGCATGGTGGGTTTCAACGGCGACATGAATACCGGGCTTACGCTGCGCACCATCCGTATCAAGGATGGCATCGCGGAAGTCCGCGCCGGTGCGACGCTTCTCAATGATTCCAATCCGCAGGAAGAAGAAGCCGAAACCGAACTGAAGGCATCCGCCATGATCGCGGCCATTCGCGATGCAAAAGCCACAAACTCGGCCGCCACCAAGCGCGATGCCGCCAAGGTAGGCACCGGCGTCAAGATCCTGCTGGTCGATCACGAAGACAGTTTCGTGCACACGCTGGCGAATTATTTCCGCCAGACGGGCGCCACGGTTTCCACCGTCAGAACGCCGGTCGCAGCGGAGGTCTTCGACCGCTTCCAGCCCGATCTCGTCGTGCTTTCGCCCGGACCGGGCAGCCCGACGGATTTCGACTGCAAGGCGACGATCAAGGCCGCCCGCGCCCGCGAGTTGCCGATCTTCGGCGTGTGCCTCGGTCTTCAGGCTCTGGCGGAAGCCTATGGCGGCGAACTTCGCCAACTTGCGGTACCAATGCACGGCAAGCCCTCACGCATCCGCGTGCTGGAGCCAGGCCTGGTCTTCTCCGGTCTCGGCAAGGAAGTGACCGTGGGTCGCTACCACTCGATCTTCGCCGACCCTTCCACCCTTCCGCGTGATTTCATCATCACCGCGGAAAGTGAAGACGGCACGATCATGGGCATCGAACACGCCAAGGAACCGGTAGCCGCCGTTCAGTTCCACCCGGAATCGATCATGACTCTCGGCCAGGATGCCGGCATGCGCATGATCGAGAACGTCGTGGTGCATCTCACCCGCAAGGCGAAAACCAAGGCAGCGTAAACATCCTGCATCGGCGGCGTCACTTCGGCGCCGCCGGGCAAGCCTCAAACAGCGCGACTTCGAGATCGCCTGCTGCCTAGCTACGCGGCAGCGATGTGGAAATACACAGCGCGAATTTCTTCAAAAGTTGCATGTCGAAGTGGCCTTCCCGGCGCAACATCCACGTCAGCGCTTCGTTTGCCGTCCACGGCTTCTTGTAGGGCCGAACCGAGGTTACGGCGTCATAGACATCGCAGATCGCCGCAATGCGCGCGTGAAGACTGATCTCGTTTCCGGCGCAGCCGCTGGGATAACCGCCGCCATCAATGCGCTCGTGATGATTGAAGCAGACATCCAGAACCATGGCCGGCATCTGCTCGTTGCGAGACAAGATATCCCGGCCGAACGTTGGATGAAGATTGATGATTTCCCGCTCGGTGGCGCTTAACCCTTCCGCCTTGTTGAGGATCGACGAAGGAATTTCCACCTTGCCGATATCGTGCAGCAGGCCGCTGATGCCGAGCAGATCGACCGTTTCCTTCTCCAGCCCGAGATAATTGCCAAAATGGATCATCAACCCGCTGACGGAAACCGAATGCACGAAGGTCGTCTCGTCCTTCGACTTCAACCGGGTAACCCCGATGAAAATCGCCGGGTTCGACTGGACCGCATCGGAAATCTTGCCGGCCGCCGCAGTCATGCCCTTGAGGGACACGCAGCCACCGGCTTCGGCAACGGCAAATGTCTCGGCAATGGCATCGGCGGCAGAGCGCACGGCATGGGTAATGGCAGCCATGGTTTCGGGGCCATTGTTTAATCGCGGCGGGACGGTTTCAGAGTACGGCCTACCCTCGATATCGTTTCCCTTGGCCGTATTGATGATGATGCTTTCAGCGCCGCTCAATTTCAATTGACGCATCAACTCTTCATGGCGCAGAAGAAATCGATATCGCTGCAAAAATCCGCTGTTCGAAAGCGCTCCCTCGACCGCTTCGATAAACATGCCAACCGTCAATTGCTGGGTAGAAATTCGTTTGAGCATCAGACGCTTTTATTTTCCTTCCCGGGAATGGTAACCTGCACTGGCAAATGCTGAAAAGACCGGAACCAACCGGTATCCCTGCAAGGGTAAGTTACGCATTCCTAACATTGTTCAATTTTGGAACTTAAACATAAGATAGCACGAATATGAAAATTTTTTACTCTGGATATATTTAAAACGCAAAGAATCAATTCGATTAAGCCAAGAAACAACCTAAGAATGTAAATACTGAAAATTCTCGCGAACGACGTAAACCAGGAGCCGAAGAAAAGCCGCATGAATTCGAAACTTGAAACGCGCATCGATCAGGGTACGGGCCGTGAACCGGCAGATATAGTTCTCAAGGGCGGACGATTCTTCGACCTCGTAACTGGAGAACTTGTTGCCTCCGACATCGCCATATGCGGCGATACCATCGTTGGAACTTGCGAAAGCTACAAGGGTCGCCGGGAAATCGACATTTCGGGGAAAATCGTCGTTCCAGGTTTCATCGATACCCATCTCCACATCGAATCATCGCTGGTGACGCCGCACGAATTCGACCGCTGCGTTCTGCCCTACGGCGTTACCACCGCCATCTGCGACCCGCATGAGATCGCCAATGTTCTGGGCGCGGAGGGGCTTCGGTTCTTCCTGGACAGTTCCATGGAAACCATCATGGACATCCGCGTGCAGCTCTCGTCCTGCGTGCCCGCAACCCATCTGGAAACCTCGGGCGCCGATCTGCCGATCGAAAAACTGCTGCCGTTCCGTGATCATCCGAAGGTTATCGGCCTTGCCGAATTCATGAATTTTCCGGGTGTCATCCACAAAGACCCGGTATGCATGGCAAAACTCGAAGCCTTTCAGGGACAGCATATCGACGGACACGCGCCGCTTCTGTCGAGAACGGCGCTGAACGGATATCTGGCAGCCGGCATCCGCACCGAACATGAGTGCACCAGTGCTGCCGAGGCTTTGGAAAAGATCCGCAGGGGCATGCATATTCTCGTGCGCGAAGGCTCGGTCTCAAAAGACCTGCACGCCCTGATGCCTGTTATCACCGAGCGTCTGTCGCCTTATCTTGCGCTTTGCACCGATGACCGCAACCCACTCGACATCGCCGAACAGGGTCATCTCGATTATATGATCCGCACGGCAATCGCCAACGGCGTGGAACCGCTCGCCATCTACCGCGCCGCCTCGATTTCCGCCGCAAAGGCCTTCGGCCTGCGCGATCGCGGTCTTATCGCACCGGGCTGGCGCGCCGACCTCGTGGTGATCGATACCTTGCAGAACTGCAAGGCCGGCATGGTCTTCTCCGGCGGCCGTATCGTCGATGACGCGCTGTTTGCCACCCGCAAGCCGGTCGCGCCCGTCGGTCTTGACAGCGTCAAGGCAAGACCCGTGCTCGCCGCCCATTTCGGCGTGCCGGTCGCGCAAGGCGAGACCCCGGTGATGGGCGTGCTCCCCGGCAAGATCATCACCGAACATCGCCGCTACACGCTGCCGACGGACGGCAACCAGACGACTGTCGATCTCGCAAACGACATCATCAAGGTCGCCGTCATCGAGCGCCATGGCAAGAACGGCAACCACGCCAACGGCTTCGTGCAGGGCTTCGGGCTGAAGAAGGGTGCCATCGCCTCCACTGTCGGTCATGACAGCCACAATATCTGCGTTGTCGGCGTTAACGAGGACGACATGGCGCTGGCCGCCAACCGGCTCGGCGAAATCAAGGGCGGTTTTGTGGTAGTCGAAGACGGCAAGGTGACGGGCGAGATTGCGCTCCCGGTGGCCGGGTTGATGAGCCTCGAACCTTACGAAACGGTGCGAGACACGCTCCACACCCTGCGAAAGGCAGCCTATGCGCTCGGCACGACGCTCGAGGAGCCTTTCCTGCAGGTGGCTTTCCTGCCGCTACCCGTCATCCCGCACCTGAAGATTTCCGACATGGGCATGGTGGATGTGGATCGGTTTGCACTGATCTGACGACGGAGTTTATCGGCTGGAAACAGCGTAATCTGCTTATGCCGCGTTTCTGAGACGGCGCGAGCCGTCTCAGATTTTCGTTTCTGCAGGCCAGGTCACGTAATAATATTTGCCCGCGACCCTGCCAAAATAGGCGTGGCGCAAGTTACCGGAATAAGAATAAATGAGCCGAGCGACGTCCGCATAAAAAAGAAGGCGAAACGGACGGATTGCTAAATCGGCTGACTTACAGCATCGGCAAGTCATGAATGCGATGGCAGCAGCTTGCGGAAATAAACCACCCGTTCGGTCTCCTCAAACCCCAGCGCCGCATGCATACGGTGTGAATCGACATTGGCAATATTGGCATCGGAGGCAAGTTCGCTCACACCCTTGCTGATCGCCCAGCGGGTGACCTCGGCGATCAATGCCGCGCCAACGCCCTGACCGCGGAATTCCTCCTCCACATAAACGCCTTCGAGAAACGCAACAGGCGAGGTATTGCATCCGTTGACATAATCCCGCCGGAGGCTGACGTCGGCAAAACCGATGGCCATTCCGACCAGATCATAGGCAATGAAACCGGCGTCGTTGTCGGATAGGTTCTGCAATTCCGCCCTGTGGTCGGCAACAGAGGCATCGGGCCATAAACGGTGGCGCAAAAGGGACCAGTCATCCAGAGATGCTGCGGCGTCCCTGATGGAAAATTGCAGGCTCAAGCGACGACCCCGCAAAACACGTCCAACCCCTCAAGCTTCACGATCCCGGCGTCGAACAAAGGCTCAAAACCCGGCATCGGCAGGATATCCGTGACCTCCATACCCTTCGGGATAGGAAATTCCACCGCCTCACGCGTCAGGTTGAAAACGAACAGCAGTTTTTCGTCACCCTTGTGGCGCGTGAAGGCCAGCACATCGAGATTGGTCTTGATGAAGTCCATATCGCCGTCGCGCAATGCTCCATGGGTTTTGCGGAAGGACAAGACCGCGCGGTAGTGGTTAAGAACCGAGTCCGGCTTGCGCTCCTGCGCATCCGCCGCCTGCATGGCGTGGACATAGGGCACCGGCAGCCACGGCTTTTCCGCGCTTGAAAAACCCGCATTCGGCTTGCCGGTTTCCCACACCATCGGCGTGCGGCACCCGTCACGCCCCTTGAAGGCGGGCCAGAAGCGAATGCCGTAGGGGTCACGCAAATCCTCGAAGGCCAGTTCGGCCTCGGTCAGGCCCAGCTCCTCACCCTGATACAGACATATCGAGCCCCGTAGGCTGGCGAGAACGCAGATGGCGAGCTTCGCAACCCGCGTCTGCTCCTCGGAGCCTTCGGAAAACCGGCTCAGATGGCGCACCACATCGTGGTTGGAAAAAGCCCAGCACACCCAACCATCCGTCACCACCTTGCCAAAGGTCTCGACCGAGCCCCGCAGGTGTTTTGCGCTGAAATCCGGGCCAAGCAGATCGAAGGTATAGCACATGTTGAGTTTGTCGTTGCCGGATGTGTAGGCCGCGACCGTCTTCAGCGAGCGTGCGCCGTCCCCCACCTCGCCCACGGTGGCGCGGCCCTCATATTCATCGAGAAGCGCGCGGAAGCGCTGGAGGAAGGCCACGTTTTCCGGCCTCGTCTTGTCGTAGAGATGATCCTGCATGCCGTAAGGATTGACGTCGGACGCATCGAGACCAAAGCTTTCGTCGTCCAAAAGCGGCGGGTTGTCGCGCAACAGCTTGTCGTGGAAATAGTGATTGACGGTATCGAGACGAAAACCGTCCACGCCGCGATCGAGCCAGAACCGTACGGTTTCCAGAAGCGCATCCTGAACATCCGGATTGTGAAAATTGAGATCCGGCTGCGAGGCGAGAAAGCTGTGCATGTAATATTGCTTGCGCACGCCATCCCATTCCCATGCCGGCCCGCCGAACACGGAAAGCCAGTTGGTGGGCGCCGTGCCATCCGGTTTGGGATTGGCCCAGACATACCAGTCCGCCTTGCTGTTGATGCGGCTTGCACGGCTATCCACGAACCAGGGATGCTTATCGGATGTATGCGAAATCACCTGGTCGATAATGACTTTCAGCCCCAGCCGGTGCGCCTCGGCCATCAATGCATCGAAATCGGCAAGCGTGCCGAACATCGGATCGACATTGCAATAATCGGAAACGTCATAGCCCATATCGGCCATGGGAGAGGTGAAGAAAGGCGAGAGCCAGATGGCATCGACGCCGAGCGAGGCGATGTAGGAAAGCCGCTTCGTCACCCCAGCAAGATCGCCGTAACCGTCCCCGGTCGTGTCCTGAAAGGATCGCGGATATACCTGATAGATCACCGCCCCCTTCCACCAGTCCGATTGCGCTTGGGATTTGTGGACCGGGGCATGGGTTGTCGGCATGAGCGATCTCCTGATGAGGGTTGGTCCGAGAATATAAAGCAGCTGTCCCTGCGTAAACCGGAACTTCGCAAATGCCCAAAATCACCTCGAAGCGGGCTTGTCAGGCACCTCCTGTCGTCGTAATCCCGAAGGTAAAGCAAGTGGAGGATGACGGCGTGGGCGGACGGTTTCTGTCGATTGGCGAATGTATGGTGGAACTGTCGCAGGCCGGAAACGGGCTGCTGCGCAAGGGTTTTGCCGGTGATACCTTCAATACGGCATGGTATGCGCGTGCCTGCCTGCCAGAAGACTGGTCCGTCGATTATTTCACGGCACTCGGCGACGATCCTCTTTCGCAGGACATGCTGGCCTTCATTGCAGATGCCGGTATCGGCACGGAAAAAATCCGCCGCATCAAGGGCGGCACACCCGGCCTTTACCTCATCAACCTCAAGGATGGTGAGCGCACCTTCAGCTATTGGCGCAACGCCGCAGCAGCAAGGCAACTCGCAGCAGATGCGGACCACCTGCGCAAGACGGTGGAAAGCGCCGACGTCATCTATTTTTCCGGTATCACGCTCGCCATTCTCGCCTCGCCGCACGATGTCGATACTTTCCTTGCGGAACTGCGCCGCGCCAAGGCAGCGGGCAAGCCCGTGGTCTTCGACCCGAACATCCGCCCGCGCCTCTGGTCCGACAAGGACACGATGCTGGAGACGATTACCAACGGCGCACGCGCCGCAACGCTGGTAATGCCAAGTTTCGATGACGAAGCCAGCCATTTCGGTGACACATCTGTCGAGGCCACAATCGAGCGTTACCGTGCGCTCGGCGTCGCCAACATCGTCGTCAAGGATGGCGCAAAGGGTGCGACACTCGATTTCAGCGGCGCACGCAGCCACGCTCCGGCGGTAGAAGCCGTGGATGTGGTGGATACGACAAGTGCAGGCGACAGTTTCAACGGCGCGTTTCTCGCCCGATATGTAACCGGCAGTTCGCCGCATGACGCCGCCGTCTTTGCCGCACGGGCAGCGGCAACCGTCATCGGCCATCACGGCGCGCTGATCAGCCCCGAGCTTCTTCCGTTGGTCGGATGATGCAAGACGGAACCGGCTTCCTGATACCTGTGCTTGTCACAGGGATGACCAGGAGCGCGCATTACGGACAGAGCAAGCTTGTGTGTGCAAAGGACACTTCTCTACCCTCATCCGACCTGACATGATCCTGTAACACGCACGCCGCATATACGGGCGGAAGCCGGGTGGTGGGGAATCGCCCGCGCGCAGTCGAGCAGGATCGGTGTTTCATGACGAGAATCACGATTGTCACAGATGCCTGGCACCCGCAGGTCAACGGCGTGGTTCGTTCCATCGAAAATACCAATACGGAACTCGCGCGGCTGGGCGTGGATGTGCACATGGTGACACCGCAGAGTTTCTACAGCATCCCCTGCCCGACCTATCCGGAAATCCGCCTGTCAGTCGCCGGCTATCGCCGTGTCGCGGCGGAGATTGAAAAAAGCCAGCCCTCCTTCGTCCACATCGCCACCGAGGGTCCGCTGGGTTTCATGGCGCGGCGCTGGTGCGTGAAGAACAGGATGCGTTTTTCCACCAGCTATCACACCCGCTTTCCCGAATATGTCGCGGCGCGCTTCCCCGTCCCGGAAAGCTGGCTTTACGCTTTCGTGCGCTGGTTTCACAATGGCGGCAACACCTGCATGGTGGCGACGCCAAGCCTGGAGACCGAGCTTGAGGCCCGCGGGGTTCGCAACTTGAAGCGCTGGAGCCGCGGCATCGATGCCGAACTGTTCCATCCACGTCCGAAAACGTCGCTGCCTTTCGATCTGCCGAGACCGATCTTCATGACGGTCGGTCGTGTGGCGGTGGAAAAGAACCTGCCTGAATTCCTCGACCTCGAGCTGCCCGGATCGAAGGTCGTGATCGGCGACGGCCCGGCCCGCCATGAATTGCAGGAAAAATATCCGGACGTGCTGTTTACCGGCATCAAGACCGGGGAAGAACTCGCGGCTGCCTATGCGCAGGCCGATGTCTTCGTTTTTCCGTCCAAGACCGACACATTCGGCAACACCATTCTGGAAGCGCTGGCGAGCGGTGTGCCGGTGGCCGCCTTCCCCGTTACCGGGCCGATCGATATTCTCGGCGGCAATCCCGGGGCAGGCGCGCTGAATGACAATCTTCGCGACGCGTGTCTTGCAGCGCTCCATTGTTCATCGCAGGAGGCTCTGGCGCTTTCCAAAAGCTACAGCTGGGAAAAGGCATCGCGGCAATTCCTCGACAACGTCATTCACGCCGCCGGAAAATCCCTGCCGCTTTTGTCCCGCTCACGACTTGCCTGACGTGGAGACACATTGATCCCCGACATTTTATCGGGGAACGGTGGACGAAACAAAGCAGGAGTGTCACAAGACGATCTGGACGCGACCGCCGTTATCTTTAGAACGGGGTCGGGCTGCTGATTGACGTCAGGCGGCTGCCGCGAGATCACGCTGGCCGTCCTAATTTCGCAAAGACTTATCCCGTCTCAGATCACCACGCGCCGACGAGCGTCTGGCCGGAAAGCGGCACCGTCCGCGCCTTGCCGTTCCGCTCCGTGACCGAAAGCGACGGGGACATCTGTTTCGGCGACTTGCGGAACCAGTTTGCGGCGACGCTCGCCAGATCGCCGATCATCGCCTGTTTATGCCAGTCGGCAAAACGCCGCGCGGTGGCTTCCGGCTCGGAGCGGTAGAAGAAATCGCCAGAATGATCGAGATCGTTGATGGAAGCCGCCATGGCCGATAGCGGACGCTGAAACATCTTCGGGGGCACGGAAAGTTCGCGTGCGCTCTGCGAAAAAGCGGGCGCCATGAAATCGATAGCCCATCCGTCCGCTTCGACCCAGCAATGGAAATTATCGCCAGCGCCCGTTACGTAACCATCGTCACGATGGTCCGCAAAAAGCATCACCGTTCCGCCCAGATTATAAGCGGCAAGCCCGCCCTTCGGCACAGCTTTCACCTTGTAATGCTGCTGAAGGATGAAGGCGCCGAAGGTGCTGAAATACATGCAGGCCGTAGCCGGGTCGGCATTGTCGTTGACGAGCAGGCTGTTGATGACGCGGTAAATCCGGTGATAGTCGGTCTGCTTGATCAACATGGTTTTTTACTCGCCAGTTTTATGATTATCGGAAGGCAACGGGAGAGACCGGTTCACCGTCGATCTCGATATTGGTGAGACCTCGGCCCCACGCGACGTCATCCTCGGGCTTGTCCCGAGGATCTACCTCCCGAGTCGCAAAATCGAAAGTTTGCAGATTCTCGGGATTAGCGCGAGAATAACGGAGGAGAGGTTTTCAGCAGCCGATTACCGCCTCTTCTTCGCCTTGCTCTCGAATGGATTGTCCGAGCCACGATAATGCACGCGGATCGGCACGCCCGGCATGTCGAAATCCTTGCGCAGACCGTTCACGAGGTAGCGCGTGTAGCTCTCCGGAATGGCTTCCGGTCGGGTGCAGGAAATCATGAAGGCTGGCGGGCGCGCCTTTACCTGCGTCATGTATTTCAGCTTGAGGCGGCGGCCGGAAACGGCCGGCGGCGGATGCTGCGTGGTCTGCGCATCGAGCCAGCGGTTAAGCTTGGCGGTCGAGATGCGGCGGTTCCAGATCTTGTCGGTATCGATGATGTTCTGCATCAACCGGTCAAGGCCATAGCCCGTCTGGCCGGACATCGGCACGGCGCGAATGCCGCGGGCCTGCGGCAGAAGCCGCTCGGTCTTTTCACGCAGATCGGCCAGAAAAGCCTGCGGATCTTCAACCAGATCCCATTTGTTGAAGGCAAGCACGGCGGCGCGGCCTTCGCGGATAACGAGATCGACCAGCTGCAGGTCCTGCTTTTCGAACGGAATGGTGCTGTCGAACACGATCACCACCGTTTCGGCGAAACGAATGGAGCGCAGGGAATCCGCGACCGAGAGCTTCTCCAGCTTCTCCGTCACCCTGGCCTTGCGGCGCATTCCGGCCGTGTCGAACATCTTGATGGTGCGGCCGCGCCAGTCCCACTCGACGGAAATACTGTCGCGGGTAATGCCCGCTTCCGGGCCGGTTAGCAGGCGGTCTTCACCAAGGAAACGGTTGATGAGGGTGGACTTGCCCGCATTCGGTCGGCCGATGATGGCGACACGCAGCGGCTTGGTCTCGTCATAAACAGGCTCTTCTTCTTCCTCTTCCTCGCTGCCGGGCTCAGTGCGCGGAAGAACGATATCGGTCTCCGCCTCATCCACTTCAGGCGGGAAGGCAACGTCTTCGCCGATCGCCTCGACGATGGCGTCGCGCAGGTCGATCATGCCCTGGCCATGTTCGGCCGAGATGGCGCACGGATCGCCAAGACCGAGCGTAAAGGCATCGTAGAAGCCCGCATCGGAACCGCGCGCCTCGGACTTGTTGGCCACCAGAACCACCGGCTTGCCACGACGGCGCAGCATTTCGGCCAGCGTTTCATCGGCGGGCGTCAGGCCTGCCTTGGCGTCAACGACAAAAAGGGTCACATCGGCTTCGTCGATCGCCGCTTCGGTCTGCGCCCACATGCGGCCCTGAAGCGTCTCCGGCCCGGATTGCTCCAGACCGGCGGTATCGATGATGGTGAAACGAAGGTCGACAAGCTTCGCGTCGCCGGGGCGGCGGTCACGGGTCACGCCCGGCGTATCGTCGACAAGCGCCAGCTTCTTTCCGACCAGACGGTTGAAAAGCGTGGACTTGCCGACATTGGGGCGCCCGACTATGGCGACGGTGAAGCTCATTGATCGTTAATCCTTGGAGGTGGGAAAGCCGTGTTAGACAGCTTTGCCCGAAGCAGTGATATTGTCGAGCATGATCTGCGCGCGGTTCGTCACATTGCGTGGCGCCTGCGCGTCGCTGACGATCTGCTCGAACCATTGTTTGGCCTTGGCGAAATCGCCAGCCTTGTAGGCGGCAAGACCAAGGGCTTCGCGAGCCGATGCACGCATGGTCTGGCCTTCGCCGCTCAACGGCTCCGCAAGTGCAACGACCTGATCATACGTGCCGTTGTCAACCAGCAGCCACGCCGCGCGCACCTTCGCCGTATCGCGGAAGACCTGCGGGGCAGACGTGTCGTTGCCGATCGCGGTGAAGGCAGCGATGGCGCCGGCCGCATCGCCCTTCTGCGAAAGCAGCGTCGCAGAACGGAACTTCGCCAGCACCGGATAATTGCCATGACCGGAGGTTTCAAGATCGGCAAAGGCCTTCAGCGCTTCGTCCGTCTTGTTGTCGGAAGCAAGCTTCAGCGCCGCAATGAACTGGTCGCCGGAGTTGGAAGCGCGGCTAGTGTTCCAGTATTCGTAGATGCCGGCACCGGCGGCGCCCACAACCACGAGAACGGCGGCGCCAACGACCACGATACCGTAGCGGCCCCAGAAACGGGAAAGCTGCTCGGAACGGATCTGCTCGTTCACTTCGCGGATAAAGGTATCATTTTCGTTTGCCATCAAATTCTCCGTTACCCGCGCGGAGATCGTCGCCGATCCATCCGTTCGCAGACATACCAAGCCGCTTACCCGGGTCAGCAAAAGTCCGGCCGACGGGTCATGGTCGGCCTTCTAGCCTATTTTGCCTGATATGTAAGGGGGAAACGTTGATTTCCTACATGGCGATGGGCTGAACGCCGATCAACCATTCGTGCAGTTTCAGGATGAAAGCGCCCCAGAGAACGATGCCGCCGACGATGGCCACCAGATCGTAACGGCCCGAGACGAAGGGACGGACCACTTTTTCACCCGCTCTTTCCCGGCGCTTCAGCGAAATCCGCATCACCACACCCCAGGCGAGGAACGATGCAAAGAGAAGAATCGAAGAGGTCTCTCCATTCGCCAGAAGATGGGCGAGCGCCCAGATCTTGACCGCCAGAATGAGCGGATGTTTGGTTCTGGTTGCGATGTGGCCAGCCGGGATGAGGCTGGCGATAAGACAGATCATCGCGGGCAGCATCAGGGTCACGGCGAGGTGGCTCGTCCAGACCGGCGGGTTCCACAGAACGCCGGTTTCCTGTCGCGCCTCGCCAAACGCATAGATGACGAGACCGAGCGTTATGAGGCTTGCGAGAGAATAGACGCCCTTGAACGGTCCTTCTCCCATCTTCGCGATCATCTGCGCGCGAAATCGCGGCGCAAACACCTTCAAAAGATGCGTCAGGAAAAACAAGGCAAGACAGAGTACGAGAAAAAGCATGGAACACGGTCCCCCGGTGGAACGGAATGCGGCCTCATTACCGCGACGCAGAAAAGGAATTAGGCTGAAAGACGTAAAAAAGCCAGTTTATTCAAAGCTTCGCCTTATTCCACCCGCAAAAGGCAGCGGTGTTTCACATGACGGATGCCTGATGTTTCGCCCATTGACTGCTTTTTCCCTGTCGCTATGCCTTGCCCTTCCCGCTTTTGCCGAAAATGCAGAGAAGCCGAAGCAGCTCGTCATCGTTTCTTTCGACGGTGCGGGCGACAATTCGCTGTGGGAAAGAAGTCGGGCGACGGCGAAGGAGGTCGGCGCGCATTTCACCTATTTCCTTGCCTGCACGCTGGTGATGGACCGCAAGACCAGCGCCAAGACCTATCAGGGCCCCGGCCAGAAGGCCGGGCGCTCCAATGTCGGATTTGGCCAGTCGCCGGAAGAGGTGGAGACGCGGCTGCGCAACATCTGGTCGGCCTATCGCGAAGGTCACGAAATCGGCAATCACACCTGTGGGCATTTCGATGGCGGCCAATGGACCGCCGAGCAATGGGACGGCGAGTTTACCACCTTCACCAGCACGCTGGAAAATGCCTGGCAGATGATTGGCAAGAAGGGTGAAGAACCCGAAGGCTGGCGCGACATGGTGAAAAACATCAACGGTTTCCGCGCGCCCTATCTTTCGCAGGGGCCGGCGCTGACCGCAGCCCAGAAGAAACACGGCTTCGTTTATGACGCCACCAGCATCACCAAGGGACCGGAATGGCCGGTGGAGCGCGACGGCATCGAACATTTCGGTCTGCCGCTGGTTCCGGAAGGCCCCGGCAATCGCCCGATCATCGCCATGGACTACAACCTCTTCATCCGCCACTCCATCGGCATCGAGACGCCGGACCGCGCGCAGGAATTCGAGGAACGCGCCTATGCGGCGTTCCGCACCGCTTTCGACAAGCAGTATAATGGCGAACGCATCCCCCTGCAGATGGGCTTCCATTTCGTGAAGATGAATGGCGGCGCCTATTGGAACGCCTATGAGCGGCTGCTGCGCGAAGTCTGCCGCAGCGACGATGTTGCTTGCGTGAGTTACGCCGAGGCCATGCCGATCATCAAGGCGCGCAGGAAGCAGAAGACAGAGGGCTAAGGTCCCCGGATACAATGCAAAAGGGCGGCCAGTCGGCCGCCCTTTTTGTTTTCCGTCAGGGCTTGTTGGCCGCCAGCTCTCCGGCTTCCGCTTCCCGCTGAAGATAACGCTCGTCGATTTCAGGCAGGGGCTTGTCATCGATCGCGGCCTCGAAAGCCACAAGACGTTTGTGGATGGACAGCAGCTCGATGATCGTGGTCCAGGAATTGACCAGATACTGGAACGAATTACTGACCTGACCGAAGGCCGTGGCGATCTGCTGGTAGATACCATAGGTGATCTTGCCCGCCACGATGGTGGGAACAAGCATCAGGAGCAAGAACACGGCATCGGCCTGAATGTAGAAATACCGCGCGACGTTGAAGTAGAGGTAGTGCCAATACATGCGGAAATAGTTTTTCCGCACATTGGAGTAAAGCTCCTTGACAGTCGGCGGCTGGGCGCGGTCGGCGTGATCCTCACCGTAGACCAGTTCCTTGCGATAAGCCGCTTCCACACGCTGGTTGCGGAAATTCAGGCCGGGCAGCTTGATGCCGACCGTCGCCAGAAGCACGGTGCCGAACACGGACCAGACAATCGCCAGCCAGAACAGCGCGTGCGGCACTTCGCCAAGGATCGGCAATTCGGAGACGTAGGACGACAGCGCAAACAGGATCGGCAGAAACACAACAAGCGTCATGACCGAATTGATCAGGGTAATACCCAACCCCTCCAGCGTGGAGGAGAACCGCATCGTATCTTCCTGAACGCGCTGCGAGGCACCTTCAATGTGGCGCAGCTTTTCCCATTTTGACATGTAGAAGTCGTTCATCGCGGTGCGCCAGCGGAAGATATAATGGCTGGTGAAGAAATCCGTGAGGATCGACACAGCCATGCTGAGAAAGGCGATCTTGGCGAAGACAATCTGAAGACTGTAAAAATCCCAGACTTCGATACCCGGCTGTTTTGACAGCGCATTTTGCAGGAGATCGCCGAAAGGCCGCCGGAAATTGTTGATGACGACGGAAATCTGAACGCCGAAATAGGTCACCGCGATAATCAGCAGCGATCCCCATATGGACCAGAACTTCCAGGGGTGATCCTTGGCGAGAACGGTCCAGACAGCCCCGAACAACACCAGGCACAATGCCAGATAGGCGTAGAAGAACAGATTGGCGGGAACCAGAAAATAGCTGAGATCGTAAGGTTCTTGCTCGGGCATCACGTAGCCCCAAGACCTGCCTAGCCCTTCAACGATGAAGTACCATCCAAGAATGGCGACAAAAGCCCAGACGATGGCGGAGGTGAAGAACAATTTCGGTTTGGGAAAGAAAGAATGAAACACGTTTCGAACTCACGCGCGTTTGAAGTCAGCCATTATTGGCGAAGCACTAGATGGCCCGAACCTAGGGCAGAAATTTGTGCACAGCAACGAAGAAGCGACGACCTTAACAAGATGTAAGGCGCAAACGGCGGATCGATCCCGCAAGGAACCCCTGAAATCGCCCCTTGTGAGGCGCAATATGCCCGGGCGGATTTAGCGCCGCCGCTCCGTGGCGAGAACCGGCAGCATCAGGAGAATGCTGGCGACAAGCACGCCAGAGGCGAGAATACTTGGTGCAGTAAAACTTCCCGTCACCTCGGCAATCCAGCCGGCGGCGAGTGGTCCGACGATCTGTCCAGTACCGAAGGCTGCCGTCATCAGGGCAAAGGCGCGGCGTGGGCTTGGGCCTGCGAATTCCCGGCCGAGCTGAAGGCCATAGGCGGTGATGACCATGAAGGTCAGCCCCAGAAGCAGACCGCCGGCAAGCACGCCCGGAACGGGTGGCAGCATGACGGAAGCGAAGACGCCGACGGCTTCCACAGCAAGCACGATCACGAAAGCGCGCTTCAGCCCCTGCGATTTCAAGACTGGCTTCCAGAGGAAAAGCGAAATGGCGGCGGCACATCCCGTCACGAACCAGGCCAGAAACTCCACGAAAGCGCCGGCAGCAGCCATGCGGGCAATCGCAACAATGAAGGTGGCGGTGATGACGTAACCGAAGCCGAACAGCCCATAGGCGAGCGTCGTCAGAAAGAGCGGCTTCGTCCATTTGAGCGGCGGCTCCGACAGCGCAGAGGCATGCCGGGGTGGCCCGGCGGGCATCACCCGCCAGACGAGAAGAAACGTAGCGAAGGAAAAGACGGCACCGGCAATCCACTCCTCCCGCCAGGAGGCACCGCCGCCATCAAAAACGACGCCGATGAGATAGACCACAAGCGAGGAAATCGCGATGCCGGCACCGACGCCGCCATAATGCAGCGCCTGAATATGGTCCTTGCCGGCTTTCATGGCGTGGCCGATGACGATCTGCGACGTGAAGATCATGGTCATCGCACTGGCAACGCCGGCGAAAAACCGGATCAGGGTGAAGGCTGCAACGGAGTTGAAGGCTGCCATGGCAAGCAGCAACGCGCCCGTGGAAAACAAGCCACAGAGGGCGACCAGCCGTTCGCGCCCCGAGCCCCAGGAATAGGCGGCGAGAACCGCCCCCGCGAGATAACCGGCGAAATTTCCAGCCGCAACAATCCCCGCATCCCCCGCCGATAGCGGAACATCAGCCATCATACCGGGAAGAATGGGGGTGAAGGAAAAACGGCCGAAGCCCATGGCGGACGCCATCATCAAGGCGCCGGCGAAACCGAGTGCAGTCAGATGTTTGGGGGAAAGTGGCTTGTCGATGCTCATGTACGGCTTATCGCAACCGCACTGCCACGGAACAAGCGAGTTATTTTGATCGGCAGCATAAGCCGTCTTTATCGGTACGAGATGCGAGATCCCGTCGCCTGCGCATCCCCTCACTCAACCAGCGTCAGCACCAGCGGGCCGTTCTTCGTAGCAACCACGGTATGTTCATACTGCACGGTCGGCGCGCTCGGATCGCTATAGAGCGTCCACGGATCGTCGTCGCCATCTTCGGCCCAATAGGCACCCGTCGACAGGAAGGGCTCAACGGTGAAGACCATGCCCTCCTGCATGATGCGCCGCTCACCCTTGTCCGGCCAGGTCGCCAGTTCCTTCGGCTCCTCATGCAGGGAGCGGCCGATGCCGTGGCTCGCCAGATTGGTGATCAGCGTGTAGCGGTTCTTTTTTGCAAAGGAGCCGATGGCATTGCCGATATCGGCAAAGGGCCGACCGGTTTTCACCTGCTGCAAGCCCGTCCACATGGCGCGCTTGCCATCGCGGCACAGCCGCTCGATCTCCTTTTTTACCGGCGGCACGGCGAAAGACGAACCCGTATCGCCGAAGAAACCGCTCTTCACCGCCGAGACATCGATATTGACGAGATCGCCCGCCTTGATGATGCGCGGGCCGGGAATGCCATGCGCAACCTCTTCGTTGACGCTGATGCAGGTCGCGCCGGGAAACTGGTAGCAGAACTCCGGCGCCGATTGCGCGTCGTTATCCTCCAGTACCTTTCGGCCGATCGCATCCAGTTCGGCCGTGGTGATACCGGGTTCCAGCGCATCCGCCATGGTCTGCATGGCCACGGCGCAGATGCGACCGATATCCTTTAGCAAAACCAGTTCTTCGTCGGTGGAGATGACCATGTTTCTGTCCGTCGTTCTAAATGGCGGGTCTGAAGACGCCCGCCTTGGTAATAATCAGGCCGTGGCTTTCACCGGATCGGCACTCCCCGTCAATTCTTTTCTGACAACAGGCGCGACTTTCGTACCATAAAGCTCGATGCCGCGCATGATCTGGTCATGCGGCATCAGGCCGATTGCCATCTGCAACAGGAAACGGTCGTTCTTGAAAACGCCATGCGCCTTGATGATCTTTTCCGCCACCAGCTCAGGTTCGCCAAGGAAGAGGTTGCCCTCCGGCCCACGCGCCGCATCGAAATGCGCGCGGTTTGTCGGACCCCAGCCGCGCTCGCGGCCGATGCGATTCATCACCTCTGCCTGCGGTCCGTAAAACTGGTCCGCTGCCTTGTCGGTGGTGTCGGCAATGAAGCCGTGCACGTTGATGCTGGTGCGCAGCCTGGTCTTTTCCTGCCCCGCCCGGCGTGCAGCTTCGTGATAGAGATCGAACAGCGGCGCGAAGCGGCGATATTCGCCGCCGATGATGGCAAGCGCCACCGGCAACCCCATGGCGCCGGCCCGCGCCACCGATTGCGGCGTGCCGCCAACCGCGATCCAGACCGGCAGACGCTCCTGAAGAGGACGCGGATAGACCCCGCGCCCATTGATGGCGGGGTGCTTGGTGCCGGACCAGGTGACGATTTCGTTCTCGCGCAGCGCCAAGAGCAGGTCGAGCTTTTCCGCAAACAGCACGTCATAGTCTTCGAGGTCGTAACCGAACAGGGGGTAGGATTCGATGAAGGAACCGCGCCCGGCCATGATTTCGGCACGGCCGTTCGACAGGAGATCGACGGTGGAGAATTGCTGGAAGACCCGGACCGGATCATCCGAACTCAGAACCGAGACAGCGCTCGTCAGGCGGATATTCTTCGTCTTCACCGCCGCCGCCGCGAGCACGGTGGAGGGTGAGGACGCGACATAGTCCGGGCGGTGATGTTCACCCAGCCCAAACACATCCAGACCGACCTGATCGGCAAGCTCGATTTCCTCAAGCAGTTCGCGCAGCCGGCGCGCACCTTCCGGCCCACGGCCATCGGCGGGGTTGGGATTGACATCCGCAAAAGTGTAAAGACCGAGTTCCATAGACGATACCTCTGTTTGATTGTCTGAGAGATAGGCACGGACGGCCCTTCAGACAAATGCAAAATCTGGCGTAAAATCTGGATGCTTAGCTTCGAAAAAGTGGATGGGCGCTGGGGCATTATGCCCCGTGCCGGCCTCCCCCGAAATCGCGCCCGAAATCGCGATTGCCAGCCCGCCCCCTTTGGGCATAACCTGCTTAAATATGTGCGAAGTAATGCAAAAAGGGGAAAGCATGCATCGGACAGTTATCGTGACAGGCTCCACAAGTGGCATCGGCCTTGGCATCGCACAGAGATTTGCGAGGGAGGGCGCGAATATCGTGCTGAATGGCTTCGGCGACGAAGACGAAATTGAAAAACTCCGCCTCCTGCTGGAAGCCGAAAGTGGCGGGCGTGTGCTCTACCACCCGGCAGATATGACGAAACCGGACGAGATTGCCGATCTCATCAATTCCGCGCATGAAAAGCTTGGTTCGGTCGATGTGCTCGTCAACAATGCCGGCATTCAGCACATCGCTCCGATCGAGGAGTTTCCGACGGAAAAGTGGGACTGGATCATCGCCATCAATCTGACCAGTTCCTTCCATACGATGCGCGTTGCGATACCGCTGATGAAGAAGGCCGGCAAAGGCCGTATCATCAACATTGCCTCTGCCCACGGTCTCGTCGCCTCGCCGTTCAAATCGGCCTATGTGGCAGCCAAGCACGGCATCATGGGCCTGACGAAGACGGCGGCGCTCGAGCTTGCGCAGACGGGCGTCACCGTCAACGCCATCTGTCCCGGTTATGTGCTGACGCCGCTCGTCGAAAAGCAGATACCGGAAATGGCCAAGGTGCGCGGAATCAGCGAAGAGGCGGTGAAGAACGACGTGATGCTGGAATTGCAGGCGACAAAGCAATTCGTCACCATCGATGACGTGGCGGCAGCGGCGCTGTTTCTGGCAAGCGATGCCGCCAGCAACATTACCGGCACGCATATTTCCGTCGATGGCGGCTGGACAGCGCAATAATCGATGACATCTCTTTCCGTTTTGGAAACAATGAATTGCCAAAACGGAAATCGATATGCGCGCGCGGGCGTGCATAGATAGCAGATTGGGAACCGGCTCAACCGGACAAAAAGCAAGGCAGTGCATGAACGACGCGATCAGCTTCATCCTCAACAGCGAAACCATTTCGCTTAAGGGTTTCGGACCAACAGACACGCTTCTCGATTATCTCCGCCTTCAAAGACGGCTGACCGGGACGAAAGAAGGCTGTGCTGAAGGTGACTGCGGCGCCTGCACGGTGTTGGTCGGGCGGCTTGTTGATGGCTCGCTGCGCTATGAAAGCGTCAATGCCTGCATCCGCTTTTTGGGCTCGCTGCATGCAACCCATATCGTGACGGTAGAGCATCTGGCCGGCCGCGATGGCACGCTTCACCCCGTGCAGCAGGCAATGGTGGATTTCCACGGTTCCCAATGCGGTTTCTGCACGCCGGGCTTCATCATGTCGCTTTACGGCCTGTGGCTTGCCAGCGAAAACCCGTCCCGCGCCGATATTGAAAAGGCGCTGCAAGGCAATCTCTGTCGATGCACGGGTTACGAGCCGATTGTGCGGGCTGCCGAAAAGATTGCAGCCGCCCGCCCGAGTGCGCTGTTCGACCCGCTGCAACGCGACCGCACCGATATCATGGCAAGGCTCTGGGCGATCCGCGCCAATGAGACCATTACGGTCACCCGCGGCGAAGATCGGACCATCATCCCGGCAACGCTTGCTGAATTGACCGATATCTATGCCGCCGAGCCGAAGGCTACCATCGTTGCCGGTTCCACCGATGTCGGCCTGTGGGTGACAAAGCAGATGCGGGCGCTTAACCCTGTCATCTTCATCAACAACCTCGGCGATCTGCAGGGTATTGCCGTGGATGAGAACGGCGTGACGCTCGGTGCCGGTGTCACCTACAGCCAGGCCTTCAAGACCATTGCAGAACATTTCCCGCCGCTTGCCCGGCTGTTCGATCGTCTTGGCGGCGAACAGGTGCGCAATATGGGAACCATCGGCGGCAACATCGCCAACGGTTCGCCCATCGGCGACACGCCCCCGGCCCTGATCGCGCTCGGCGCCACGCTCACCTTGCGCTCGTCTTCCGGCAGCCGCACCTTGCCGCTGGAAAGCTACTTCATCGACTATGGCAAACAGGACCGGCTGAGCAGCGAATTCGTCGAAAAGCTGTTCATTCCGTTCCAGAAACCCGAAAGCCACTATGCCGTCTACAAGATTTCAAAGCGGCGCGACGAGGATATCTCCGCTCTCTGCGCCGCCTTCCATCTGACGCTCGAGGCCGACGGCACGGTTGAAGACATCCGCGTCGCCTTTGGCGGCATGGCCGGCACGCCGAAACGCGCCGCGCATCTGGAGGCAGCACTTCTCGGCAAGCCCTGGTCTCAGGAAACGATCGATGCGGCGCGTGATGCGCTGGACGATGATTTCACCCCGCTGACCGACTGGCGCGCGACCGCCGAATATCGGCAACTCACAGCCAAGAATTTGCTGACACGGTTTTTCCTCGAGACATCAGGGGAAAAGCAGGAACTTGCCCGCTTCTCGCTGGAGGAGGCTTGAACCATGGACACGACAAGCTTCGATAAGACCAAGACCGAAATCGACGGTCCTGTACACGCCTCGCTCAGGCACGATTCTGCCCATAAACATGTGACGGGCAGCGCCGAATATATCGACGATATTCCCGAACCCGCCGGCCTCGTTCACGGTGCGCTTGGCCTTTCCGACCGGGCCCATGCCGAAATCGTCTCGTTGGACCTTTCGGAAGTGGAAGCTGCGCCGGGCGTGTTATGGGTGATGACAGGCAAAGACGTGCCCGGCGAAAACGACGTCTCCTCCGGCGGGCGTCATGACGAGCCGCTGCTGGCCGAAACGAAGGTTGAATTTCACGGCCAGCCGATCTTCGCGGTCTTCGCTGAAAGCCGCGATATTGCCCGCAAGGCCGCCCGCAAGGCGAAAATCGTCTACAAGGACCTGCCGCATTTCACCGATATCGACACGGCGATTGAAAACGGCGGTGCGCTCGTCATCGATCCGATGACGCTGAAGCGTGGCGATGCGAAGCTCGAAATGGACGTGGCACCCCGCCGCCTGACCGGCACGATGCGGATCGGCGGGCAGGAGCATTTTTATCTTGAAAGCCACATCGCCATGGCCGTGCCGGGCGAGGACGATGAGGTGACGCTGTGGAGCTCCACCCAGCATCCGAGCGAAATCCAGCACATTGTCAGCCACATCCTTCAGGTGCCATCCAATGCCGTCACGGTGCAGGTGCGGCGCATGGGCGGCGGTTTCGGCGGCAAGGAAACGCAAGGCAACCAGTTCGCCGCACTCTGCGCCATCGCCGCCAAGAAGCTGAACCGGGCCGTGAAAATTCGCCCCGACCGCGACGAGGACATGACCGCCACCGGCAAACGCCACGATTTCCGCGTTGATTACGAGCTCGGCTTTGATGAGGAAGGCCGCATCCACGCCGTTGACGCCACCTATGCCGCCCGCTGCGGTTTTTCCTCTGACCTTTCCGGCCCGGTCACCGACCGCGCGCTGTTTCACGCCGATTCCAGCTATTTCTATCCGCATGTGCATCTGACCTCCCGGCCGCTCAAAACCCATACCGTCTCCAACACCGCCTTTCGCGGTTTCGGCGGCCCGCAGGGCATGCTCGGGGCTGAGCGTTTCATCGAGGAAATCGCCTATGCTGTCGGCAAGGACCCACTCGATGTCCGCAAGCTCAATTTCTATGGCGAGACCGGTTCCGGCCGCACCACGACGCCCTATCATCAGGAGGTCGAGGACAACATCATCGCCCGCGTCGTCGAGGAACTGGAAGCATCCAGCGAATACCGCGCGCGCAGGCAGGCAATTGTCGAGTTCAACAAGACCAGGCCGATCATCCGCAAGGGCATTGCGCTCACCCCGGTAAAATTCGGCATCTCCTTCACCATGACCGCCTTCAATCAGGCGGGCGCGCTGGTGCATATCTATAATGACGGTTCGATCCACCTGAACCATGGCGGCACCGAAATGGGCCAGGGCCTCTACACCAAGGTGGCGCAGGTGGTGGCCGATGCCTTCCAGGTGGATATTGGCCGGGTGAAAATCACCGCCACGACCACGGGCAAGGTGCCCAATACGTCGGCCACGGCCGCCTCGTCCGGTACGGACCTCAATGGCATGGCGGCCTATGACGCTGCCCGCCAGATCCGTGAAAGGCTTATCAAATTCGCTGCCGAGAACTGGAACGTGCCGGAAGAAGAGGTTGTCTTCCTGCCAAACCGGGTGCGCATCGGGCTTGAGGAAATTGCCTTCAACGATTTCATCAAACGAGCCTATTTCGCCCGCGTCCAGCTTTCCGCCGCCGGTTTTTACAAGACGCCGAAAATCCATTGGGATCGCGCCGCAGGCCGCGGCACGCCGTTTTATTATTTCGCCTATGGCGCGGCCTGTTCGGAAGTGTCGATCGATACACTGACCGGCGAATACATGATGGACCGCACCGATATTCTCCACGATGTCGGCAAGTCGCTAAACCCGGCCATCGATATCGGCCAGGTGGAAGGCGCCTTCGTGCAGGGCATGGGCTGGCTGACGACGGAGGAATTATGGTGGGACGGCAAGGGGCGGCTGCGCACCCACGCTCCCTCCACCTACAAGATCCCGCTTGCCTCCGACCGGCCGAAGATTTTCAACGTTCAACTGGCGGAATGGTCGGAAAACGCCGAGCCCACCATCGGCCGCTCCAAGGCCGTGGGCGAACCGCCTTTCATGCTGGCGATCTCGGTTCTCGAAGCACTCTCCATGGCCGTCGCGTCCATCGCCGACTACAAGGTCTGCCCACGCCTCGATGCGCCGGCAACGCCCGAGCGGGTGCTGATGGCGGTGGAACGGTTGAAGAAGGTGTGAGGGGAGACATAATGACGTCCCTCTCCCGCTTCCTCGCCAGCTCCGGACCTGCAATCCTCGTGGAAATCGAGGCCGTGAAAGGGTCATCGCCGCGCGAGGCTGGAACCTTCATGCTGGTAAGCCGGAAGGCGCTGTGGGAGACCATCGGCGGCGGGCAGTTCGAATATATGGCGATAGACCATGCCCGTGCCATGTTGAAGAACGGTACGACCGAAGACGGCATGGATATTCCGCTCGGCCCCGAAATCGGTCAATGCTGCGGCGGCCGCACCTTGCTCCGCTTCCGGCTGGTAACGCCGGCCATCGCGGCAGCACTCGAGGCAAGGCTTAAGGCTGAAACCGAGCAGCAGCCGGCCGTCTTCATTTTCGGGGCGGGCCATGTCGGCAAGGCGCTGACAGATGCTCTGTCGCTTCTGCCTTTGACACTGACCGTGGTGGAAACCCGTGAAAACGAGTTGCGCGATCTTTCAGCCGGTGTCGTATCCGTGCTGACCCCCATGCCGGAAGCGCTGATCGCGAAAATTCCCGCAAACGGCGCTGCGATCATCGTTACCCACGATCACGCACTCGATTTCCTGATTGCAAAGGAAGCGCTTGCCCGCGACGATCTCGCTTATGTTGGCATGATCGGCTCAAAAACCAAACGCGCCACCTTCGCCCATTGGCTGGAGCGGGAGGGAGAACCCGCTACCCGCCTTCAAAAACTCATCCTGCCGATCGGTGGAAGTAGCGTCAGGGACAAGCGCCCCGCCGTCATAGCGGCCCTTGTGGCAGCCGAGTTGCTGCAAGCATTTTCCGCTGCCGAAACCCGTCGCACCGAAAATCAGCGCGGCCATCCTCAAGACCAAGATCACGCCTGATCCCGTCGGGCAGGCTTTCATCTACCAGATTATCCGGTCGAAGGCTTTCAAGGGAAAACCGTTCCGCGGTCCGCAGACCCGCGCGCAGGCGGGACCACGCGCGCAAGAGTGCTGTGCGCATGTTCGTCTCCATTTAAAAAATGTCAGAAGCTCAGTTGATGAATTGAGCTAAAAATGCTCTGTTTTCCGGATAAAAACCAATGAAACCTTTGGCAGTTGGCATAAAGAGAACTTATCCATGAAAATGTCCCGCCAGTTCCCCCTGAATGCCCTGCGCGTGTTCGAAGCCGCCGCCCGGCATCTCAGCTTCACCAAGGCCGGTGAGGAACTGGGCATGACGCAGACGGCGGTCAGCTATCAGGTGAAACTGCTGGAAGAGAATGTTGGCGAGCCGCTGTTCATCAGAAAGGCGCGGCAGGTTGTGCTGACCGAGGCCGGGCAGAAACTGGCGCCGAAAGTTGCGGAAGCCTTCAACACTTTACGGGAGGCCGTCGACAATGTCCGTGACACCTCTGACACCACCCTGACAATTCACTCCACCGCGACCTTCGCATCGCGCTGGCTTTCGCGGCATCTGGGAGCTTTCCAGCTTGAACATCCCTCGATCGCCGTGCGGCTCGACACATCAAGCGCATTGATCGATTTTACGCAGTCCGATTGCGATGTCGCCATCCGCTGGAGCAGCGACGATGGCAAAGGACTGATCTATCATCAGTTGCTGCGGGGCGTTTACACGCCGATGCTGCATCCGAACCTTGCCGAAAGCATCGGTGGATTGAAAAAGCCGGAGGATCTTCTGCGCCTGCGCATCATCGATCCGGGTGACATCTGGTGGAGCCAATGGTTCCGGGAAGTCGGCATCGAAAATCCGGGCCTCGACCGTTATCCGCGCAGCCGCCTCAGCGTGCAGGCTTTCGAAGCCGCAGCGGCAATTGCCAGCCAGGGGGTAGCCATGCTCACCCCTGAACTTTATGCGGACGAGATTGCCCTCGGCCGCCTTTATCAGCCCTTCGAGCACCTCAGCAACGAAGGTAAGAACTACTGGCTCGTCTACCCTGAAAACCGCAGGAACATTCGCAAGATAAGGCTGTTTCGCGACTGGATACTGAAGCGGATCGACGAAAACCGGCCGCAAACATCTCAATACCCCATATCAGGCGCATAAAAGCAGCGCGGCGTGTCCTCGTCCGGGAACAGACAGAGATGATATTCTCCATCCTCGGATCGTCTTGCCTCACGCTGCGACCAGCTGAAGACATGGCGCCGCGTCACCAGACGATGATCGCCGGGCGCAAGCGAGACCTCGTAACCATCCTGCGTGACACGAACACTTCGCGTAGGGATCATCTGGCAATCGCCGGTTTCGGCGTCGCCATTGCAGCAGTAGCTTTCATATTTGAACCCCTTGTGGGATTCATGCGCAAGCGCCGTGGCGTTAAACGCCATCAGCAGGAAAAGAACTGTCAGAACAAGGCGCATCGGCACGGTCTCCGTTGAAAACAACGGCGGCTGCCGGAAGGTCATTGCGTCACTTCATTCAAAATCCAAGCATCAACGCATACCCGGACGCAACGGCACCGGGAACTGCAACACCTGCCCCTGATCTGCCCCCCGCCCCCAGGGTTCGCAGCACCCGCTTTCGGAATGAACCGCCAGCGAAAAACATGTCATTGAAGCCCTGCGCCTCTGACCGAAAACCGGAAAGAACATGCGCAACATAAATGTGTCAGAGTGCCCTTCGAAGCGTCCTTTCGGACGCAGGTCGCTCCAAGGCCCCGCAGCCCAATAGTTTTGCACATCAGCAGACTGCTCAGCGGATAATAGCTGAGTCGCGTTAGCCAGCTAAGCACAAACTCAGCGGCAGAACGGCTCCTTGACGATTGGACGGGGCCGGAAGCGGGGCGTCGCCGCGCCTGCGCCAAAGTTGTGGACACGAGCGTACGGGATTGTGAACAATCATGGTGCGGTGTTTGCTTTTCCCTTTCCTAACGGTCAAATTTCTCGCAAGGTGCGCTGCACAAGGATCAGGGGAACCGAATGTACGAATATGCCATTGCGTGGGAATGGATGGCCTTTGCCGTCCGCTGGCTCCACGTCATCACCGCCATCGCCTGGATCGGCTCGTCCTTCTATT
The DNA here is from genome assembly GCF_059429395.1 of Agrobacterium sp. K11. Classification (NCBI taxonomy): domain Bacteria; kingdom Pseudomonadati; phylum Pseudomonadota; class Alphaproteobacteria; order Hyphomicrobiales; family Rhizobiaceae; genus Agrobacterium; species Agrobacterium sp. K11. The sequence continues at coordinate 403,183 of NZ_JCAHRB010000004.1, forward strand.
TCATCGCGCTCGATCTTGGGCTGGTCAAACGGCCGCATCTGCCGCCGGGGGCCTATGGCGAGGAGTGGCAGGTGCATGGCGGCGGCTTTTACCACATCCAGAAATATCTGGTCGCCCCGGCCCAGATGCCCGAACACCTGACATGGTTCAAATGGGAAAGCTACATCACCTGGCTGTCCGGCTTCGCCATGCTGTGCATCGTTTATTACGGCGGCGCCGACCTTTTCCTCATCGACCATTCGGTGCTGGCGCTCACCCAGTTCCAGGCCATCTGTCTGTCGCTGGCATCGCTTGCTGTTGGCTGGCTGTTTTACGATTTCCTCTGCAAATCGCCGCTTGGCAACAACACCTGGGGCCTGATGGTGGTGCTTTACGTCGCGCTGGTGGCGATGGCGTGGGGCTATACGCAGGTCTTCACCGGCCGCGCCGCCTTCCTGCATCTCGGCGCTTTTACCGCCACCATCATGTCGGCGAATGTGTTCTTCATCATCATTCCCAATCAGAAGATCGTGGTTGCCGACCTGATCGCCGGGCGCACGCCGGACCCGAAATATGGCCGCATCGCCAAACAGCGCTCATTGCACAACAACTACCTGACGCTGCCCGTCATCTTCTTCATGCTGTCGAACCATTATCCGCTGGCCTTTGCGACCGAGTTCAACTGGATCATCGCAGCACTTGTCTTCCTGATGGGCGTCACCATTCGCCACTGGTTCAACACCACCCATGCCCGCAAGGGCAAGCCGACATGGACCTGGCTGCTGACCGCGCTCATCTTCATCGTCATCATGTGGCTTTCCACCGTGCCGAAGGTGCTGACTGGCGAAGAAGAACAGAAGGCGGCAACGCTTTCGCCGATGCAGCAGCAATTCGTCAGCGACGCCCATTTCGCGAGCGCCCGTGATGTCGTTCAGGGCCGCTGTTCCATGTGCCACGCCGCCGAGCCGGTGTGGGAAGGCGTGCCCTTCACGCCGAAATCGGTGAAGCTCGAAACCGACGCGCAGATCGCCGCACACGCCCGCGAAATCTATTTGCAAGCCGGCCGCAGCCATGCCATGCCTCCCGGCAACATCACCGCCATCACCCCGCAGGAGCGCAAAGTGCTGACCGCATGGTATGAAAGCGCCGTTTCTGCGGGCAAAGACGCCAAGGAAAAAACCGAATGAGCATGGTTCTGCTGCGTGGCCGCCTGTTAAGCTTCCGCCGCGCGCCGCTCGCAATCGACGATACGCAAAGCTATCTCTACATCGAGGATGGCGGCCTGCTTATCGAAAACGGCAAGATCGCCGCCATTGGCGACTATGCCGATATTCGCAAGCAGGCACCTGATGACATCGAGGAGAAGGACCACCGCCCTCATCTCATCGTGCCGGGCTTGATCGACATGCACCTGCATTTCCCGCAGATGCAGGTCATCGGCTCCTATGCCGCGAACCTTCTGGAATGGCTGAATACCTATACTTTCCCGGAAGAATGCCGTTTCGTCGAAAGCGTGCATGCCCAGCGCATCGCCACACATTTTTACGATGAGCTTCTGCGCCACGGCACCACCACGGCTGTCGCCTATTGCTCCGTGCACAAGACCTCAGCCGATGCGTTTTTCACTGAGGCCCTGAAGCGCGGCATGCTGATGGTGGGCGGCAAGGTGATGATGGATCGCAACGCCCCGCAGGGCCTGCTGGACACGCCGGAAACCTCCTATGACGAGACCCGGGCCGTCATCGCCGACTGGCACGGCAAGGGCCGCAACCACGTCGCCATCACGCCTCGCTTCGCCATCACCTCCACGCCGAAACAGATGGAAGCAGCCCAGGCGCTGGCGCGGGAATTTCCCGATCTCTTCATCCAGACGCATCTTTCCGAAAATCTGGACGAGATCAAATATACCTGCGAGCTTTACCCGGAAGCGACCGATTACACCGACATCTATGTGCGTTACGGCCTGATGGGCAACAAGACCCTGCTCGGCCACGCCATCCACCTCTCGGAACGTGAGGCGGACGTGCTGTCGGAAACCGGTGCAGTCGCCGTGCATTGCCCCACATCGAACCTCTTCATCGGCTCCGGCCTCTTCCCGATGAAAAAGCTGCAACGGCGCGAAAAGCCTGTTCGTATTGCGGTTGCTACCGATATCGGCGGCGGATCGAGCTATTCCATGCTGCGCACCATGGATGAGGCCTACAAGATCCAGCAATTGCTGGGCGAGCGTTTGAACCCGCTGGAAAGCTGGTATCTGATGACGCGCGGTAATGCCGAAGCGCTTTCCATGGTCGACCGCATCGGCACGCTGGACGCCGGCACGGATGCCGACATCACGGTTCTCAACGCCTCTTCCACGCCCGCCATGGCGCTTAAGATGGAAGTGGTGAAAAGCCTGACCGAAGAACTGTTCCTGATGCTGACCATGGGCGACGACCGCACAGTCGTCGAGACCTACGTCACCGGCAAGGCGATGAAAAGCGCGCTTGCATAGTTCGGTTTAGGCCGAAACATCAGGTCGTGGCCTCATCTATATCAGTACATATTGAAACGAGCGGGCGTCGCCTGTTTTTCTCTCCCCGCCGGGAAAAGAAACAGGCCGCACTCGCCCGCTTCATATGATCGCCTGACAGCCCAAGTCAGCCGAAATGCGAATGACCTCTGGAGTGCGCCGTGCCGGATTTTGAGACAACCACAACGCTCATGATTGTCGTCACATTCATCGTCGCGGGCGTCGTCAAGGGCGTCACCGGCATGGGCCTGCCTACCGTTGCCATGGGCGTTCTCGGCCTTTTCATGCCGCCGGTCGTTGCCGCTGGCCTGCTCATTCTGCCCTCCTTCATCACCAATATCTGGCAATTGCTGGCCGGACCCGATTTCAAGGCGATCGTCTCGCGACTATGGCCGATGATGATCGCCATTGCCGTCGGCACGCTTCTCGGCATCCGGCTGATGACATCAGGCACCGGCGTCTGGACCACCTCGGCGCTCGGATTGTGCCTCGCGGCTTACGCAGCCTACAGCCTTCTTGCAAAGCCCTTCGCCGTTCCCGCAAGGCTGGAACCGAAACTCTCCCCGGCCGTCGGGCTGGCGACCGGCCTTCTGACCGGCGGCACCGGAATTTTCGTGGTCCCCGCCGTGCCCTATATCCAGTCGCTTGGCTTCAGCCGCGACGATCTCGTGCAGGCGCTTGGCCTGTCCTTCACCGTTTCCACCGTTGCGCTTGCCGCCGGCCTTGCCTCTCAGGACGCCTTCCGCGTCGAGCACATGTCGCTTTCCGCACTCGCCGTCCTGCCAGCGCTTCTCGGCATGTGGCTTGGTCAGAATATCCGCCGCATCGTCACTCCCGCGACATTCAGGCGCTGGTTCCTAATCTGCCTGCTATTGCTTGGGGCTGAGCTGTTTTTGCGAGCATTCTGGAGCTGATTCAAGCGCAGTCGAACCGTCACCGCTTCAGAGGCGCAATCAAATTATAGGCGACAATTTCTTCGTCTTCCGTCCCCTCATCGTAAATCTTCGCCACCGTGGCGCGCAGATCCGGCGAATAAACCGCTGTCCATCGTTCTTCCTCTTTGCCGTTTTTACGAATGTCGTAGGTCACATAAAACACCTCATAATTGCAGAATTTAATCGGAAAGGCGCGCCGCTTCGTAACTGCAAGGGTCAGTGACCACTTATCCTCGATTTTGGTAGTTTCGAGCGGCAGAAATTCAAAAGTGCGTCGAGCGCCAACTTTCAGAGGCCAGAACGCTTCCAGATTTGACGTAAAGTGCTGGCTGTAATTGCCGTCATCGCCCGAACGCGCCAGCTCGATTAACCCCCGAAAGAGAAAAAGCCTCTGTTTGCCTGCGCCTTGAAAATCATTCTCCACCAAGACGATCGGTCCGGATCGCCTGAATTCGCTGCGCACCTGACCGTGGGCAAGAACAAACTCATCTCCATCATTTTTACCGGAGGGGCACTCGGCGGCGAAAACAATCGCGGGCGAAATAAGAACTGCGCTAAATAATCTGAGTAAATAATTTAACATATTAAAATACGCTATTACTTGAGAAACCATCTGAATTATTATCGAAATACAGTATATTTCAAGCATAATTCCTAGCCATTTGCGAGTGCAAAAAGCACTGCTGCAAAGACGATTGCCATCGCGTAAACGCGATTACCATGTTATGTGAAGCCATCATTCAAATGTGAAGGCTTTTTCCATGGGCAAAATCCTCACCATAGCGGACCTGAAGAAACAGGCTCAGCGCCGTGTGCCGAAGATGTTTTTCGACTATGCCGATAGCGGCGCCTGGACGGAAGGCACCTACCGGGCCAATGAGGAGGATTTTTCGAAGATAAAGCTACGCCAGCGTGTGCTGGTGGATATGACCGACCGGTCGCTCGCCACCGAAATGATCGGCCAGAAGGTTTCGATGCCGGTGGCGCTCTCCCCCACTGGACTAACCGGCATGCAGCATGCCGATGGCGAGATGCTGGCGGCGAAAGCGGCGGAAGAATTCGGCGTGCCTTTCACGCTTTCCACCATGAGCATATGCTCCATCGAGGATGTCGCCTCCGTCACCTCCAAACCTTTCTGGTTCCAGCTTTACGTGATGAAGGATCGCGACTTCGTCAATAATCTCATCGATCGCGCCAAAGCCGCCGGATGCTCGGCGCTGGTGCTGACGCTCGACCTGCAAATTCTCGGCCAGCGCCACAAGGACCTGCGCAACGGCCTCTCCGCCCCGCCGAAATTCACCCCGAAACACATCTGGCAGATGGCGACACGGCCAAGATGGTGCCTCGACATGCTGCGCACGCAACGCCGCAGCTTCGGCAATATCGTCGGCCACGCCAAGAACGTCTCCGACCTCTCGTCGCTCTCCTCCTGGACGGCCGAGCAATTCGATCCGCGCCTGTCGTGGAAGGATGTCGAATGGATCAAGGAGCGTTGGGGCGGCAAGCTCATACTCAAGGGTATCCTTGACGAGGAAGATGCGCGCGCCTCGCTCGATACTGGCGCGGACGCCATCATCGTCTCCAACCACGGCGGTCGCCAGCTCGACGGCGCGCATTCCTCGATCGCCATGCTGCCGAGGATCGTCGATGCCGTTGGCGACAGGGTGGAGGTACATATGGACGGCGGCATTCGCTCCGGCCAGGACGTGCTGAAGGCAGTAGCACTCGGCGCCAAGGGAACCTACATCGGCCGCCCGTTCCTCTACGGCCTCGGCGCGGATGGCAAGCAGGGCGTGACGACGGCGCTCGAGATCATCCGCAAGGAAATGGATATCAGCATGGCGCTTTGCGGGAAGCGGCTGATTACGGACGTCGATCGCAGCATTCTGGCGTGATGGTGACGACACAGCATACAACGTAAAGATCGAAGCCGATGCTTCGGTAAGAATATCGCCTTTACGCCGCCTCCCTCATTCCTGTGCTTGTCACAGGGATCCAGCGAGCCCAAGCCCTTGGGCTGAACGGACTATTCTCGTCGCGCAGACGCGCGCCGGCTGGATTCCTGTGACAAGAACAGGAATGAGGTGGAGAAGTCCGCTCAATGTCCAATCGTCTTCGAAAACACATTGACGATCACCACCCCGGTCACGATGAACCCAAGACCAACCACCGCAGCAATATCGAGCGTCTGGCGGAACACGAAATAGCCAATGCCGGAAATGAGCACGATGCCAAGCCCGCTCCAGATCGCATAGGCAACGCCGACCGGCAGCGCCCGGAGCGTGAACGACAGGAGATAAAAGGCCGCACCGTAAAACAGCGCCATCAGCACCGTCGGCAACAGCTTGGTGAATTGCTGCGATTGCTGCAGAAAGGAAGTTGCGATGACCTCGCAGACGATAGCCGCGACAAGCGCCCCATAAGTCAAAACAGCCGCGTTCATCGTTCCACTTCCTTTTTCGTCTGGGCGATCATCCGGGCCCTCAGAGCCGCCCTGTCGCCACCCGCTTTACCGTCGTCGGCCAGTAGATCGGCAAACCAGATGCCGTCAGCCGCAAGCCGCACCATCTCCGGGACCACCCCGTCATCCGTTTCTTTATGACGGGCAAGGCGCCCCTCAATCCAGCTGTTCCACATGCGCCGAAGCGACGGTTCACCGACCATGGAAACCGAGATCGCTGCCCATTGCCTGCCCGAATCCCTGCCCCGATCCGAGAAAACCGCGTTCACATAGGCCCTTGTGAAGCTCCCAAAAGCTTCACAATCCTGTGAGATGAGGTCGTCGATCTCAGTGTCCAGAGCCGCCAGAAGGTCAGTCATCACCGCTTCCAGCAGCACCTGCTTGGAGGGAAAATGATGAAACAACCCACCCTTCGTCACCCCGGCGGCATCGGCCACTGCCTGCACGGAAAGCGCCGCAACCCCCTGCTCGGCAGCGAGTTTCGCCGCGCAATCGAGAAGATTGCGGCGCACGATCTCAGGCTGCTTTTTGCGTTCATGTGCATTTGTCATGGTCAAAAACATACCGGATGGTTGGTTTCTTTGCAAGGAAATTGTGAGGGCGACGGCCGACTTGAATTTCATACTTAATTAAGCATGAAAGCGATCTCTAAAGTTTTAGCGGTTTTGTTGCCGGAAAGTGTCAGTAAAACTTCGCCCATCGCGGCGATCGAACATAAAGGGGTGGACCATGTCGGGAACGATCAAACGGGGAATGGCGGGCGCATGGGTATTCGCACTCGCCTTCTTTTGCGCGATCCTCTCATTGCAGGCATCGCCTGCGCAGGCCGGTTATGCCCATTTCATCATGGATGCCAATACCGGAAAGGTCCTCGCCGCGCAGAACGCCGATGTGCTGAACCACCCGGCATCGCTGACCAAGATGATGACGCTCTATATGACCTTCGAGGCGTTGCACGCCGGCCGGATTCGCTGGGACCAGAAGATAAGGATGTCCAGGAACGGCGCAGCCGTCATCCCCTCGAAGCTTTATGTGCGTGAGGGCCAGACGTTTACGGTGCGCGAAGCCGTCTACGGCATGATCGTCAAATCCGCCAATGACATGGCGGAAGGCATGGGCGACCATCTCGGCGGGTCCGAGGCACAATTTGCGCAGATGATGACCCGTAAGGCCCGCCAGCTTGGCATGACCAAGACGGTTTTCCGCAACGCCTCCGGCCTGCCCAGCAAATCGCAGGTGACGACGGCGCGCGACATGGCGAAACTCGGACTTGCGCTGCAGCGCGACTTTCCGAAAGAATACGGCCTCTTTGCCATGGAATCCTTCAGCTTCCGGGGCAAGCGCATCCGTGGCCACAATAATCTGATGTATCGCTATCAGGGCATGGACGGCATCAAGACCGGTTACACCAATGCGTCGGGCTTTAACCTCGTCAGCGCCATCAATCACAATGGCCGCCGTGTCGTTGGCGTCGTGCTGGGCGGCAAGACCGCGCGCAGCCGCGATGCGCAGATGGCTGCTCTGCTGGACAAGGCGATGCCGCAGGCCTCGAGAAACCGTAATACCGAACAGCTGGTGGCAAGCACCAATGTCAGCCGCACCTTCGATGTGCCGCCCGCAGCCGTCCCTCCGGCAGCAGTACCACTACCGATGTTTGCCGAGCGTCGCGCCGATCCGATCGCCATGCAGATCGCCACGGCGAACAGCCAGATGGCGGATATGATCCAGGTCTCTGCCATTCCGAAACCCGCACCCGCTGCACAAATGACCGGCCAGCGCAGCCGCTGGGAAGTACAGATCGCCGCCACCGACAGCGAAGCTGCCGCCCGCTCGCTGCTCGCCAATGCGCGCTCCAACATCGCCGGCAGCTACTCCGGCATCGCGCCCTATACCGAAGCGGTGCAAAGCGGATCGGCAACGCTCTACCGCGCCCGCTTTACCGGCTTTGAAGACCAGTCTTCGGCGGTTTCCGCCTGTAAGGAGTTGAAGGCGCAGTCTTATGCCTGCGTTGTCATGAACAGCGAAGGGTAAGTTCTACCGCTTGAGCCAACCGTTTTCCAACGCATCGGCCAGATACGGAATGCCGTTGACCTTCGCCATCTCGGCCATGGCAAGATTATCGTAGCGTATCTGCCGGAAATAGACCTGCCAGCCGCGTGCGGTTTCTTCCAGCACGGCATAGCTGGCAAGCGGATGACCGACTTCGACATGATGGTCGAACGGCGTGCCATCCTTCCAGCCGGGGCAGCCGACGCTGCCGGGATTGACGATCAGGCGGCCATCGGAGAGCTGCACGGTGCGGGCGATATGTGTGTGGCCGCAAAGCATCAGCGGCTGGGTGATGCCATCAGCCATGGCCTCGATTTCGGAAAGCGGTCGCAATTTCAGCACCCCTTCCGTCGAAAGCGTCTCCAGCCAGTACTCCAGATCACCGCGCGGCGAGCCGTGGCAGCAATAGGCGACGTCCTTGAACACCATGCTGAACGGCAGGGTGTGCAGCCAGTCCAGATGCGCGGCGGTCAGCTGCGCATGCGCCGGCCTCTCCCAGCTGCCCATCTCTTCCGGCGCGCGCTCGATCAATTCGCGATCATGATTGCCGAGAACGCTGGGTATCCAGTTGCCAACCAGCACATCGCCGGTAAAACCCGCTTCCAGCGGACCACTGAAGCAATCGCCGAGATTGACGATGTCCTTGATGCCCAGCCTCGCGATATCCTCAAGCACGGCCTCCAGTGCGGCGCAGTTTCCATGAATATCGGCAATGGCGGCAAAGATCATGGCGGTCAGCTTCCTCGATAGGTGGAGTAACTATAGGGCGAAAGCAGAAGCGGCACATGGTAATGGCCGCTCTCGTCGGCAATGCCGAAACGGATGGGGATGATGTCGAGAAAGGCGGGTTCCGCCAGGGTGACGCCCTTGCCACGCAGATAATCGCCCGCATGGAAAACCAGCTCGTATTCCCCGGCCTTGAAACTGTCGCCCACAAGTAGCGGCCCGCCATCAACGCGGCCATCGCTATTGGTCTTAACCGTCTTAATCTTCTCGCGACGATCACCCGAGAGCCGGTAAAGCTCGATCGTCAGCCCCTCGGCGGGCGTGCCATGGGCGGCATCGAGGACGTGAGTGGTCAAACCGGTCATAGGCTGGGCTCCGCGATCATGTAGGGCGCATCGAAAAAATGCTCTTCCAGATTGTTGCCCGGCCCCTCGCGATCGGCAACCAGAAAATCCGAAATCGCCTGCAACGGCATCAACGGGTAATGCCATACGTTGCGGCGGTAATTCACGCCCTGATCCCCGCACGCCAGAAAAACCTGCGGCCGACCAGGCTTGCCGCCCTCGTCCTCGGCAACGACGACAAGGAAAGGCCTGCCGGACAGCGGCGAGAAACTCTGGCTGCCGAGCGGATGCCGCTCCATCATCTCGATTGTATGGGGAAAGGTACGCGGCTGTCCGCGGAAAATATTGAGGATGATGCGCGCACCCTCGCCCGCTGCCTCGGGTGCCGCAAGCGCATGATGCCGCTCGGTCTGGCCGCCATTGATGTGGCGCATGGAAGAGGGTGTAATTTCGATCACATCACCGAAGGATGCGAACGCCTCTTTGGTGAGAGGCTTGATCTCGAGAAAATCAGTCAAATGTCATTCACCTTGGGCATGCCAGTTTCGGAGGAGTGAGAGACGCGCCTGCAAATCCGGAATGCTCTGCGTTATCGTTTTCCAGACCACCGAGAGTTCCGCCCGGAAATAATCATGCACTATCAAGTTGCGCATACCCTTCATCTTTATCCAGGGGATTTCCGGGTGCTGCTGTAAAAACGCGGGGTAATGTTTGTCCAGTTTTGCGACCGCCTCGCCAATCAGGGCAAGGCACATCATCACCGCCATCTGGGTTCGCGTATCGGAAGAAAAAGTGGCCTCATCCATATCCTGAATGAAATCCCGTATTCGGGAGGCGGCAACATCCATCTCCTTCAGGTAGAGCAGAAGTCGATCCGTACTCATACTGCTTTGGCTTCCATCAGAACACGCGCCCGGATATCCGAGTGCAGGCCGCCTGAGGTGACGACGTCAACCTCGACACCGAGGATAGTCTTCAGTTCCTCCAGCAATCCGCCAAGATCGAACAGAGTGGTCCCCGGCAACGCATCCACCAGAATATCCAGATCACTGTCCGGCCTGTCTTCGCCACGGGCGACGGAACCGAACACGCGCGGGTTTGCCGCGTTGAAGCGCTTCGTTGCTTCGCGGATCGCTTCCCTGTTCTTTTCCAGCACCTCGGAGGGTCTCATGGCCTCAATCTCCAGATAGCACGAGTATAGCGGAACGACCGCCGCTCGCCAATTCAACCCTCGGGCAGCATCGAGGAAAGGCGCAGCCAGGCGATCTTTTCCACCTGCGCCGTCGCCGTCGCAAATTCTGTCGCCGCATCATTGCCGATACGCGTCTCGAAGGCGGAGAGAATATCGTGCCTGTTCAGCCCCTTGACTGCAATGATGAATGGAAAGCCGAATTTTTGCGTATAGGCGGAGTTCAGCTCGGTGAAGCGCGCATGCTCCTCGGGCGAAAGCCGGTCGAGCCCTGCGCCCGCCTGTTCATTGCGGCTATCGGCGGTCAACTCACCTGCTATTGCGAGCTTGCCGGCAAGATCAGGATGCGCGCGCAAAACACCCAGCCGTTCCACTTCGGAGGCGGCACGAAACTGCGCGCATAATGCGCCATGAACCGCCTTCGCTGTTAACTCCAGACCTGCGCCTCCGACATCATAGGCCCGTTCGGCAATAAAAGGCGAATGTTCGAACACACCGCCGAAACGGCTGACAAATTCATCCCGCGTCAGCATCAGAGCGTTCCCGGCTTGTGGTTTTCATGCCAGTGACGAGCGATCTCGATACGCTGCGGGATCCACACCTTTTCATGGCCCAGCACATATTCGATGAAACGGCGAAGGGCTGCGGCGCGGCCGGGACGGCCGACGAGACGGCAATGCAGGCCGACGCTCATCATCTTCGGCGCGCCTTCAAGCCCTTCCTGATAAAGAACGTCGAAAGCGTCTTTCAGATAGGCGAAGAACTGGTCGCCGGAATTGAAACCCTGCGGCGTGGCGAAACGCATATCATTGGTGTCGAGCGTGTAGGGAATGATCAGGAACGGTTCATCCTGCAATCCCTTCACCCAATAGGGCAGATCGTCGGCATAGGAATCGGACGAATAGAGAAAACCACCCTCTTCCATGACGAGACGCAACGTATTGTCGGAAGGCTTGCCCTGATACATGCCAAAGGGGCGCTCGCCCGTCAGCTCGGTATGCAGGCGCACGGCTTCGGCAATATGCTTGCGCTCTTCCTCCTCGGAAAAATCCTTGTATTCCAGCCAGCGATAACCGTGGCTGGCGATTTCCCAACCCGCTTCCTTCATTGCCGCAACGGCTTGCGGGTTGCGCGCCATGGCAGCGGTCACGCCATAAACAGTTGTGGTGACGCCGAGATCGGTGAACATGCGCCACAGCCGCCAGAAACCGGCGCGTGAGCCATATTCGTAGATCGATTCCATGTTCAGGTTGCGCTGGCCCGGCCACGGCTGCGCGCCGACGATTTCCGACAGCAGCGATTCCGACGCCTTGTCATTGTCGAGAATGCAGCTTTCGCCGCCCTCTTCGTAATTGATGACGAATTGCACGGCGATGCGTGCGCCGCCCGGCCATTTCGGATCGGGACTATTGCGGCCGTAGCCCACCAGATTGCGGGAGTAATTCTCGGAAATCATTCAGCCACCCAAAACACCTCTCCCGAAGCGGAACCCGCTTCTGGAAGACATGAGCAAAACAACCATCCGAAGGTGTCTGCCCGACACGGGTAAACACGACACGCTTCAGACATGCGATGCACGGACGGTAGCATCCGCATTCGGAATGTCGAGAGCAATTTTGCCGACATTCCGATGCTTTTTTGTGTACGATTTCTGCGGGGCGCTTCTCAAGCGATCTTTCGGGCGGAAACACGACCCATGGGGTGCAGCGAGTGCACCCGGAAAGGCGCACCGGGTTCATCCTCGATGAAAAGCGCAAGGCTGGAAAATGACAGAGGCCGGGTGAGCAGCGGCTCGAAAACCTTGCGCACGGCACGCTCGATCCTCTGGCTGCTGGAAGGCTCGACACCGCCCGTCAGCGACATCTGAAAACGGAACTCGTCCATCACATGCGGACTGCCCCAGCGATGCAGATTGGTCAGCTGCGAAGCCGAAAGCCGGTCGGGATCCGCCCGCTCGATTTCCGCCTCGGAGAGCGGCGCGCGGTAGCGGTCGAATTCCTGCACCACACGGGCTGCGAAAAAATTCAGCACTTCGCAGGGGCGCTCGGGAACGAGGCTGAAGACATTGTCATGCCGCGCTACTATAAGTTGTGGCAGCGTGAAGGGGTCCTGCCTGCCGGAAAAATACATCAGGTCGCGCAACAACGCGGCCTCGGAATGACCTTCGGCAAGACGGAACGGGGCTTTTATGGTGCCGTGGAAACCATAACGGCGCGGCAGGGCGGTATGGTAGGAAATCTCCTGCATGCCGAGATCGATCGTGCCCGGCGGCTCCACCGCATGGCCTGAATAGGCATCGCGTCCCAGCCACGCGGCAGCCGCCTGCGTCAGCGGGTCGTTGGGGGAAGGCGTGAAATGGATGGCGTATCGCATGCGCTATCACCTCGCCGCAAATGCGGCCAAACGGGGCTCTTTGCAGGCCAGCAAGTAAGCGATTTGCGTGACAGATTAACGACGTGGACCAAACTAATCAGAAGTTTCTAAAGTCCGGACGGCAATACTCACGTGTTCTTGAAGGCGAAAACCGGAAGGCACGTCCGGCGTGTGGCCACACACGGCCTGCAACGCAGCATCTGCAAGACAGTGGGCAAGGCCGAAGCTGACCTTGAAGCCGCCCGATAACGCCACGAGCCGCGGATATTCGGAAAGTGCACCAACCATCGGGTCCCGTCCAACCGCCTTCGGCCGCAACCCGGCCCAGCGTTCGATCACCGGCGCACGGCCAAGCGACGGCACCACGGCGCATGCATCCGCGAGCAATTTTTCCAGCTTTTCGTCGGTGCTGAATGGATCGGAAAAACAATCTTCGCTGGTACTGCCGATGGCGACGGTGCCATCCTCATGCGGCACGATGTAGAGGCCGTTCAGAAACACGACCGGCATGGCCGGATCGGCCGCAGCATCCAGAAGGGCGGCCTGCCCCTTCACCGCCTGTCCAAGCACAATGCCGGGTTTCAGACCGATGGCATCGCGGATCAGCGCGAAGGAACCATGGCCGTTCGCGACGATGACATGATCGAAGGCGACCTCGTCGCCCGACGACAGCACCGCACGCCCCTTATCCGGATCGAGCGAGACGACGCGGCACTGTTCCGCCACCCGCACATGCCGGGCGTTGCGGAGGAAAGCCGACAGAAGGGCGATCATCGCCCGGGGAGAAACCCGTGCGGCCAGCGTATCCAGCACGAAGCCCGCTTGTCCCGCCGCATCGTCCACCCATCCGGCAACGGAAGGGCTGTCACCGACATGCCAGTGGAACCGGCGCCCGTCTGAAACCCAGTTTTCCCCGGCATCCCGCTCGTGCCGTTCGGCAATGCTGCGCAAATGTGGTTTCGGCAGGGGAATGATCCGGCCGCAGCGCCGATAACCGGCGGAAAGCCCGGTCTCGGCTTCCAACTCCGCGATCTGTTTTTCCAGCGCAACGAGAGCGTCGAACTGGAATTGCTTCTTGTCCGACCAGCGGTCCGGCATATGCGGCATCAGTGCGCCCAACAGCCCGCCGCTTGCACCATCTCCAAGACGGCCCGCTTCCAGCAGCAGGGCGTTTATGCCCATCCTCTCTGCCTTGACGGCAGCCCACAGCCCCATAATGCCGCCACCGACGATGAGGAGCGGCACCGAGCCAGGCAATCTTGGTGCCCGCAATCTTGGTGATTGACCAGATTCGAAAGCGGGACTATCGGCATTAGTCATGACACATTCCAAGGAAAACACCGCAGATATCGGTTCGGCAGCCGACAATCCGCCCGCCGCGCTCGACTGGCGTGAGGGGGATATGCCCTATTCGCTAGCCTTTGACGATCATTTTTATTGCCAGACGGATGGCAGGCTGGAATGCGGCCATGTCTTTTTGTCCGGAAACGGCCTGCCGCAGCGCTGGCTTGAGCGAGAGAGCATCTTCCGCATCGGCGAACTTGGCTTCGGCACCGGTCTCAATCTCTGCGAGACCTGGCGTCAATGGAAAGAGGTGCGCAACGGCCACTCCAAGCTGCATTTCATGTCCTTCGAACTCTACCCGATGAAGGCGGACGAGATTGACCGGGCGCTTTCCCGCTGGCCGGAAGTTGATACCGAACGCAAGGCACTGGTCGCCCGCTGGCCGGCGGACCCGAAAGGCGAGGTCGATATCGAACTGGACGACCAGACGCGCCTGACAGTGGTGTGCGGCGAAGCGCTCACCGGCATTTCCGGCAGAAGCGAAGGCTTCGACGCCTGGTTTCTGGACGGTTTCGCCCCTGCCCGCAATCCCGACATGTGGTCGCTGGAAATCATGCAGACGCTGTTCGGCAAAACGGTACCGGGGGGCACATTCGCCACCTATGCCGCCGCTGGCTTCGTCCGCCGCAACCTCATCGCCGCCGGTTTTGAACTGGAGCGCCGCAAAGGGTTTGCCGGAAAGCGTGAGATGCTGTGCGGCACCAAGCCATCCCACTGAGACGGCTCCCACAGCAGCAACCGGCCTTCACTGTCAGGCGGTCGGCACGTCGCGGCGTGGCATCGCGTCTCCCAGCCATTGCGCGATCTTGTCCTCGAGAATTTCGGGGCTGATGGGCTTCGACAGATAATCATCCATGCCTGCTGCGATGCAGAGCTCGCGGTCCGCGTCCTGTGTATGCGCGGTAACGCCGATGATCGGAACATGCCGGCCGTCGGCAGCCGCCTGTTCGGCAGCGCGGATGGCCATTGTCGCCTGATGCCCGTTCATCACCGGCATCGACACATCCATAAGGATGACGGCGGGATTGTGCTCCTCCCACGCCTGAACGGCCTTCTTGCCATTGCCGACGATCAGGAACCGCAAACCCGCCTGCTGCAAGATCTGGGTAAAGACGATCTGGTTGACGTCGTTGTCCTCGGCCACCAGCACATCCACAAGGCAGGGTCGGCGCCGGTCTGGAACCGTCGTCGGCGGTGACACAACCCGCCGCTTCTTGTCCGTCGGGCCATTGTCTGGCCGCACCGGCGCATCGCTGCCGCCTGACCCCAGCCCCTGCGGATCCTGCCGGGCGCGTTTCTGCCGCACATCCCGCACCACATCGAACAGGGTGGAACGCAACAGACGCGCCCGCGCCGGCTTCATCAGATGTGCCTGCACGCTGAGATCGGTGAACAGGCTCTCGTCACCCACGACATCCATAGACGTCAGGAACACGATGGCGATATCGTCGAAACGGCTATCCGCCCTGATCCGCTCGACCACATCCAGCCCGTTCATGACAGGCATGTGATAATCGAGAATGATGGCGTCGATGGCAAAACCGAGGGACGCAGCCTCCTGCAGCACGGCAATGCCCGATGGCCCGTCCTGCACAGCATGGCCGTCGATTCCCCAAGTCTTCAGTTGCTCCGTCAATATGCGGCGATTGACGTCGTTATCGTCGATGACGAGTACGCGTATATCCTCGATCGCCATGGCAAGAAGCGGAGCGTCGCGCCGTTTTTCCGTAACGTGAAACGGAATATTGACCTCGAAGGTCGATCCCTTGCCGACTTCGCTCACCACATTGATCGTACCGTCGAAAAGACCGACAAGACCGACCGTGATCGCCAGTCCCAATCCCGTTCCCTCGTGCCGCCGCGTCGCTGAACCGTCGACCTGGCTGAATTTGTCGAAGATGGTTTCTAGCTTGTCTGCAGGAATGCCGATGCCGCTATCTTCGACGCGCAGCGACAGAATGGTCTCCGACGCTTCCGCCGACTGCGCCGAAAGTTCGATCAGCACATGCCCCATTTCCGTGAACTTGACGGCGTTTCCAACAAGATTGGTGACGACCTGGCGGAATCGCCCGGCGTCCCCCATGACCTTGCCGAAAACCGATGGATCGATCCGGACGACAAGTTCTATGTTCTTTTCCAGCGCCGCTGAGGACAGGAGGGAAACGACATCCTCCACCGCTTCCGCCGGATCGAAAGGCACGCTGCGCAGCTTCATCTGCCCGGCCTCGATCTTGGAGAAGTCGAGAATGTCGTTGATGATCGTCAGGAGCGCATTGCCGGATTTGACGATGATATCGGTGAAGGTTTTCTGGCGTGTATCCAGATTGGATTTGGCCAGAAGTTCCGCCATGCCGAGCACGCCATTCATCGGCGTGCGGATTTCATGGCTCATATTGGCAAGGAATTCAGATTTGGCGCGATCTGCCGCTTCCGCGCGGGAAAGCAGCCGCTGCAACTCCTCCTCGCGCATCTTCATCTCGGTGACGTCGGTGACGATGATGAGCCAGTAATTGCCGGAACTGTTGGTCGCTTCCAGATTAAGCCACGTCTTTCCGGCAATATGGATCAGCCAGGAGAACGGCCTGTTGGCGGCTATGTGCTCTCTCCAGGCGGTCAGCGTCGCGGCCGCCTCCTCTTTGGTGCCAAAATCTCCGCGCCCGGCACAATGGGCAAAAAACCCCGACCAGTTGCAGCCCTTTTCCAGCAGCTGCGGCGGCACGTCGAACATTCGCGCCACAGCCTCGTTGGACATGATGATGGTTCCCTGCTCGACCAGCACCAGCCCCTGCGCCATGGCGCGCGTGGCGCCCTGCATATATTCGCCGACACGCTCAAGTTCGGCCTTTGCCTCACTGATCTCGGCGTCGCGCATGCGCACGTCGGTCACATCGGCATAGGTGCTGAGGATTTTTCCGCCGTCGAGGCGGGTCTTGGAAATGACGGTGACCTTGCCGCTTTTGCTGCGCACCTCGCGCGGCGTGAAGACCTTGTCGTTGAGCAGCCGTTCTGCGCGCTGGTTGTAGAGCTCCTCGAAGGGTATATCGCCATAGTCATAAAGGCCGCTTTCGAAATTCGCCTCCATGAATTCGCGATAGCTTTTACCGACAAGCGACTTCTCGCCGCCGATTTCGCCCCATAACGTGTCGAAGCACGGATTGACATATTCGATGACGAGATCCGCGTTGAGGAGCAGTACGCCAACCGGCAGGGCATGAAGAACCGTTTCGAACTGGCGATGCAGCGCTTCGGCCTGCGCCTGCGCCGCGATCAGCGCATTTTCCCGCTCCTTCAGCAGGCTGACATCTGTGACTGAACCCACCAGATAATATTCGTCATCGGGCGTCGTGACCCGGCCGAGCCGGGTTATGACCGGAACGGCGCCGCCATCCGAAAGCGGAATGGTTCCCGTCTTTTCAATCGCCTCTCCGGTTTGCAGGATATGCTCGTTTTCCCGCTGGAACTCTGCGCCCTCCTGCGGAAACATCTCGCATTCGGTCTTGCCCAAATAGTCGGCGAGGCTGCCGCCCCGGAATTTCTCAAAGGCCGCATTGGCAAAGGTCAGCCGCCTGTCCTGGTCCCGCAGGAACACGCCCACGGGCAATTGCTCAAGCGCGGCGCGCAGCAGCCAGGTCTCGCGGATTTGCTTGCTAAGCAGGGTCTCATGCGCCTTGAACTCCGTCACATCGACGCGAAGCCCCACCAGCATGCCGTTTTCCAGCCGCTTGTTGACCATACGCACCCAGCGGCCATCGGCAAACTGCTCCACCCTTTCGAGATAGGGCAGGGAAAAATCCCGCAACTGCTTCTGCAGCCATGCCTGATAATCCGGATCGTCCGATTTCACGCTGCGGTAGCCGCTCGAGAAATAGACCGCCTCCATCAGCGTCTCAAGCCGGGTGCCGGGCTTTAGCTGGAGGTTGAAATCACTGTAGAATTCCACGAAACGCGCATTGCAATAGACGAGCCGGTTTTCACGGTCATAAATTACGATACCGGCATCGATGAGGTCGATAACGCCGCTGTCGAACAGCAGGTCGGCGCTGCCGCCGTCCGAAACACCCTTCACGACAGAGGGCGCCTCTTCGAACACCTCAAACAGGAACAGACTGCCGTCATCGCCGGTGAAACGTTCGCAACGCAGCTTGTAAGGCCCTGAAGACGCTGCACCATGGCATGAAATCACTTCGTCCGTGGCAAAGACCAGCGAGCGGCGCTCCCTGTCCTCGCGCTCGGCATCGCGAATATCGGCGGAAAGGGCAAGGCTGGTGTGGCCCGTGAACGCGGCGGGCGGACGCCCCATGACCCGGCCATAGGCTGCATTGACCATGAGGTAGCGAAGCTCGCTGTCCTTGATGCACGCGGGCAAATCCAGGGCGGCGATGGCCCCGTAAGCTTTTTCCAGCAACCCGCATCCTTGGGTCAAGCGATACTCCACACCGTGCAGTTCCATCCTTGTCGAATCAAATATTTCCAGACGTCGTTGCAAAAACGTTATGTGAGAAAACCGCTATTTGCTATGTGCGGAATGGTCGCTTTACCCTTTTTTAACCATAATTATTCGCAAGCCTCCGCGCCTCGCCGGCAATCGCCAGCCTGCCTTCTGCATGGCAGCCATGCGCCGCGGGACGGCAGCGTTACAAAACTATTGCTTGACTTTACGCCATAAAACGCCCACATGCCGGTCAAGCTTTCACCTTCGGCAGCCGCGTGAGCTGCAGCACATGACCAAGATGACTTGGCCCGCATGAAGGAAAAGCGCAACGAATACAGAAGACGGCGTTTTGCCGCACTGATGCGCAGAAAGTTATTCCAACCCACAAGTTCCCAATTCACGCGGGGTTCTTGACGCCGAAACCGCCGGACAGCAGCAACTGCTCCGGACGATTGGTTTTTGGCGCCCCGAAAGGCATTACTATTGACCAGTTTTAGCGAACTCGGCCTCTCTGAAAAGATTGTGGCCAGCGTTACCCAGCTCGGCTACACAACCCCCACCCCCATTCAGGCAAAGGCCATTCCGCTGCTGCTTGAAGGCCGTGATCTCATCGGCCTCGCACAGACCGGCACGGGCAAGACGGCAGCATTCGGCCTGCCCATCATCGAAATGCTGATGAAGCAAGCCGACCGCCCGGCAAACCGCACCACCCGCACCCTTATCCTTGCACCGACCCGCGAACTGGTGAACCAGATCGGCGAAAACCTGCGCTCCTTCGTGAAGAAGACGCCGCTGCGCATCAACCAGGTTGTCGGCGGCGCGTCGATCAACAAGCAGCAGCTTCAGCTCGAAAAAGGCACGGACGTCCTGGTGGCGACACCCGGCCGCCTGCTGGACCTCATCGCCCGCAACGCGATCTCGCTTTCCAAGGTCACCTATCTGGTGCTTGATGAAGCCGACCAGATGCTCGATCTGGGCTTCATTCACGATCTGCGCAAGATTTCCAAGATGGTTCCGGCCAAGCGCCAGACCCTGCTGTTTTCGGCAACGATGCCGAAGGCGATTTCCGAGCTTGCCAGCAACTTCCTGACGGACCCGATCAAGGTCGAGGTAACACCTCCGGGCAAGGCCGCCGACAAGGTCGAGCAGTACGTGCATTTCGTCGCCGGCAAGAACGACAAGACCGACCTTCTGAAGAAGTCGCTCAACGAAAACCCGGATGGCCGCTCGATCGTTTTCCTGCGCACCAAGCACGGCGCGGAAAAACTCTACAAGCATCTGGAACATATCGGCTTCAAGGTCGCTTCCATCCACGGCAACAAGAGCCAGGGCCAGCGCGAGCGGGCACTGAAGGGCTTCAAAGACGGTGAGATCAAGGTTCTGGTCGCAACCGACGTCGCTGCCCGCGGCATCGATATTCCGGCCGTGACGCACGTCTTCAACTATGACCTGCCGGAAGTGCCCGACGCCTATGTCCACCGCATCGGCCGTACCGCCCGTGCCGGCCGCGACGGCATTGCCATCGCGTTCTGCGCACCGGACGAAACACGTCTGCTGCACGATATCGAAAAGCTGATGAAAATCGATATCCCGGTTGCATCCGGTGAACGTCCGGCCGGTCTTGCCAGCCCGACGCGCCCGAACAACAACAACCGTGGTCGCAACAACAATGGCGGCCAGCCGCGTGGACCCCGCGAAGGCGGACGCCACAATGGCGAGCCCCGTCCCTCGCGTCACCACGCCCCGCGTGATGCGGACAACGATCTGGAAGTCACGTCAGACTTCAAGCGCGTGAAGACGGCGGAAGGTGACGCAGGTCGCCCGGCCGGCCCTCGCAAGCAGCGCCGCCCTGCCCGCAAGCCCGGCGGCAGCGGTGGCAACCGTCACGCGCCTGCTGGCGGCAATGGTCAGGAAAAGCGCGCTTCCGGCAACGGAAACGGCAATCGCGGCCGTAACCGCTAAGTAACTTAACTCTGCGCGAGCCGATTCCCCGGTATCGCGTGTTTACCTTCAAACCCCGCAAGCGCAGGCTTGCGGGGTTTTCTTTTTGCTCTCAACCGCCCTGCGCCAAAGACCTGCGCCGCGACGGCAGGGTCATGGCCAGCACCCCGGCAATCACGCAGACAAGACCCACCCACATTGCAGGCGTCGGCACTTCTCCAAGAAACACCATGCCAATGGCGACACCGATCGGAACCCGCAGATACGCCTGCGACGTGGTACCGACCGAACCGAGCGTCTGCATCAGCCGGAAATAGACCATGAAGGCGAGCGCGGTTGAAAAGACGCTGAGGCACACAAGTGCGGTGAGCGACGCCGGAGATGGCGACAATGTCCAGGGCCGGTCAACGATCACGCTCACCGGCAGCAGAAGCACGGCGCCGCAGATCAGCGAGCCGGCGGCAGGCATAGCGGGATCGAGACCCCTGAAGTTTTTGCTGAAGATGGCGGCACAGGCGTAGGAAAAGGCTGCAGTCAGCACGGCAATCTGGCTCCACAGCGCCTCACCCGCCCCGTTCAACGCATCCAGACCGATGATGAGACAGACACCTGTCATGCCCGCAACAGTGCCGAACAGCTTGCGCCCGCTGACCTGCTCATGCCGGATGATCAGCGCAGTGAGAAGAAAGGTGAAGATCGGCGTCGTCGCATTGAGGATGACGGCGAGACCGGCATCGATGCTCTGCTCCGCCCACGCGATCAGCGTGAAAGGCAACACGCTGTTGATGCAGGCCTGAACGAAGAAGAGCCGCCATGTGGCGAAATCCCGCGGCAACCGCAGCCCGCGCAGGCGAATGACCGCCAGCAGCAACAGACCGGCAATCAGGGTTCTTGCGGCAATGAAGGTCAGCGGTGGTATGGTTTCCACCCCGATCTTGATGAAAGTGTAGGATGCGGCCCACAGAGTGGACAACAGGGCAAGCAGCAGCAATTCGCGGGCGATAGGGTTTTGACTGGTCACGGATCAATTTTCCAACTGCGTTCAGGATGAACCGTTCCTAACCCGAAAACAAGCATCTATGCTTCGGTGACGGCCGAAGTTTCCAACGCTTCAAAAGCATGAAGCCCCGCACGGTACCAGCCATGCGGGGCTTCAATGACAGACCGGTGATTGCAGCGGCCGATCAGGCCCGGCGTTCATCCACCGAGAAAGCACCCGGACCGGCAAACACGAGATAAAGGAAGATGAAGCAGAACAGGATCGCGGCGTCGCCCCCATTGAGAGCGGGGAAGAAGCTCTTAGGCCCGTGCGCAATGAAATAGGCAACAGCCATCTGGCCGGACAGGATGAAGGCAACCGGACGCGTGAAAAGGCCGACCAGCACGAGAATGCCGCCAACGGCTTCCAGAAGCGCCGCCACCAGCAGCATCGTCGGCAGGGAGCCGTCCATCTGCGATGCCGGAAAACCGAACAGCTTCTGTGTTCCATGCGAAATGAAAAGCAGCGCCGTCATGATGCGCAGCGCCCCGAGTGCCTGCGGGCGGTAGCGGGAGAGATTGTCGAAAATTGCCATGTTCATGTGTCCCCGTTGAAGTGGTGCGACGCTCGATACAGCGCAATCATGCCTTTATGGATACACGTCTCGAACACCGAAAATCACATTTCCGATATAGCAGAACTCCCTTAAATACATAAAGGGAGTCATTCTACACATGGTTGATTTTCCACCATAAAACTGGACTCATGTGGAAAAAATCAACCCAAGGATACAGGCATTTTTTCGAGTGGCAAAGGCGGAAAAATCCGCCTCTCCGTCAGGCCTGCAACACCACGACCCTGGAGCCAACCGGCACGCGGCTGTAAAGATCGATGATGTCGTGGTTCAGCATCCGGATACAGCCGCTTGACATGGCGTGGCCGATGGATTGCGGCTGGTTGGTGCCGTGCAGACGGAACATGGTGTCGTTGCCGCCGCGATAGAGGTAGAGCGCCCGTGCGCCGAGCGGGTTGTTCGGCCCCCCCTCCATGCCGCCGGCGTATTTCAGATTGCGCGGATCACGGCGCATCATGTTTGCGGTCGGCGTCCAGGAAGGCCATTCCGACTTCCGGCCGATATAGGCGTCACCCTTCAGCGCAAGCCCCTGGCGACCGACGCCGACGCCGTAACGCATTGCCCGTCCATCGCCCAGTACGTAGTAAAGACGCCGCGCGGGCGTATCCACAATCACCGTTCCAGCCGGATGCGCGGTATCGTATGCCACTTCCTGCCGGCGCAACTCGGGCTTCACCTTGTCGAGATGCATTTCCGGAAGCGGAAACTTCTCGTCCGGCTTCGCCGCATAATTAAGCCTTTGCTGCCCGATGCCGGAACTTGCGCAGCCGGCCAGCAACAGCGGCAATCCGAACAGAACACCACGACGTGAAATAGACATGTAACCCCCGCCAAATCTCTAGATTAACGAGAGGTATAATTTTATGGTTAACAAATCTCTAATATGAGGTTGTAGGAATTAACGTGCCTCAACCGGCGCTGCGGGCCGGCGGTTGGCCAGATACACCCCCGTTACCGCCAGGACCGTGCCGGCAATCATGGCAGGCGTCAGCGTTTCCCCGAAAAGCAGGGCCGCTTCCACGGCGGCAAGCGGCGGCACGAGATAGATCAGCGAGGCAGCGCGCGAGACCTGCCCGCGCCGGATGAGATAGAGCAGCAGAGCCACCGCACCGATGGAGATCGCGCCTACCGACCAGACGAGCGTAGCGGCAAGCCCGAGGCTCCAGTCCACATGACCATCCTCCAGCAACAGCGCGAAGGGAACCGTGACGATGAGGGCGCCGACATATTGCAGCGTGGCGACCGCCATGATGTTTCCGCCATGGACGTATTTCTTCTGGTAAAGGGTGCCATAGGTCACGGACGTCATGCCCAGCACATTCACCGCCACGGCATAAAACGGCACGGAAAGGCCGAGCGCGCCTGACGCCATGACCTTCGGCAGCACGGCGATGGCAATGCCGACAAAGCCGAGAAGCAAGCCGGCACGCTGCACCGGAGAGATCTTTTCGCCGATCATGTAACGGGCGGCAACCGCCGTCATCAACGGCTGCAAACCGGCAATAATGCCGCCGATCGCCGCCGGCACGCCCTGCCCTATCGCCCACCAGATCATGCCAAGGTAAAGGCCGTGCAGGAACACGCCGGACAAGATTGCCCGGAAAACATCGATGCGCCGTTCAGGCCATTGAATGGAGGAAAACCGGCAGATCGCCCACAATATCGCACCCGCCAACAGGTAACGCAGACAGAGGAAGGTCAGCGGACCGGTATAATAAACGGCATATTTCGCGGTGACCCAGCCGGTCGACCAGAGAAAGACGAAGATGGCCGGAGCCAGACGGTCGAGCGACATGGGAACTTCCCCTGTGCCGCGTGATGCCCCGCAACCGGACATGGGCCCGGGACATAAGGCATGCGGCGAATTGACATTTTTACGACTTGAAGCAACCGGTGAACTACCCGGCCGGATCTCGGCGCGCACCCCTTGGCGAAACACAGCCGTCCAAGCTAGCCGGTATCCCCATCCCCGCAAAAGGTCAAAAGTGTTTTGGTGATCGCATCTTTCAGATTTTCTGATGCCACACCCAAAACCCATCAACCGAAAGCGAACGAACAAAATTTGTGCATTCGCCCACGGCGCACACAGTGCCGCCACCCCGTTCAGCCCCACCTTGCCCTGCAACCAATTTGCCAATGCCGCATTTATAGGCTGAAAGCAAAAAAACGCTTCTTTTTTAAAACTCTAGGGCGGTAAAAAATCTTCACGGAGGCCTCCGCATAGTTCTTGCATTGCATTTGTCGTTGTATTCATATGGCAAAAAAGGGGACATCGAAGTTGGCATTTGACGAAATGATAAATGCGGACAACGCGCCGCGAAGCCCATATGAAAACTATAACGAGTGGTACAGCCGGCAGGACAGGGCACACCTGATCCAGAAGTCTAAAGACGCGGAAAACATCTTTCGAAAAACCGGCATTACTTTCGCAGTCTACGGCCACGCCGACAGTTCAGAAAAACTGATCCCCTTCGATATCATTCCGCGCATCATTTCCGGGCGCGAGTGGCGCAAACTGGCCCAGGGTATCGAACAGCGCGTTCTCGCTCTCAACGCTTTCCTCGACGATATCTACCACAAGCAGGAAATCATTCGCGCCGGGCGAATTCCACGCGAAATCATTGAGAAGAACGTCGCATTCCTCCCGGAAATGATCGGTTTCACGCCACCCGGCGGCGTTTATACCCACATTGTCGGCACGGATATCGTCCGCACCGGCGAAGACCAGTTCTATGTTCTGGAAGACAACGCCCGCACGCCTTCAGGTGTCAGCTACATGCTGGAAAACCGTGAAACGATGATGCAGATGTTCCCGGAACTCTTCCATGAAAACCGGGTACAGCGGGTGGAGGACTACCCCTATCAGCTGCGCCAATCGCTCGCCTCGCTTGCACCCCCCGGCTGCACCGGCAAGCCGCGCGTCGCGGTGCTGACCCCTGGCATCTACAATTCCGCCTATTACGAACATTCCTTCCTGGCCGACATGATGGGCGTGGAGCTGGTGGAAGGGTCCGACCTGCGCGTCATGGACGGCAAGGTCAAGATGCGCACTACCCGTGGCTACGAGGCCATCGACGTGCTTTACCGCCGCGTCGACGACGACTTCCTTGATCCGCTCACCTTCCGGCCGGATTCGGCGCTCGGCGTACCCGGCATCATGGATGTCTACCGCGCCGGCAACATCACCATCGCCAATGCGCCGGGCACCGGCATTTCCGACGACAAGGCAATCTATTCCTACATGCCCGAGATCGTCGAGTTCTACACCGGCCGCAAGCCGCTTCTTGAAAACGTGCCGACATGGCGCTGTTCGGAGCCGGACAGCCTGAAATACGTTCTCGACAACCTTGCCGAACTGGTCGTCAAGGAAGTTCACGGTTCGGGCGGTTACGGCATGCTGGTCGGTCCCACCGCGTCGAAAAAGGAACGGGCGCTTTTTGCCGAAAAGCTGAAAGCCCGCCCCTCCAATTACATCGCGCAGCCCACGCTGTCGCTTTCCACCGTGCCGATCATGGTGAAAAACGGCATAGCGCCGCGCCATGTCGATCTGCGTCCTTATGTACTGGTTTCAGACAAGGTGAAGATCATTCCCGGCGGACTGACCCGTGTTGCCCTCAAGCAGGGCTCGCTGGTGGTGAATTCCAGCCAGGGCGGCGGCACCAAGGATACATGGGTACTGGAGGACTAAGCCATGCTGGGCAGAACGGCAAACGGGCTCTACTGGATGTTCCGGTATATTGAGCGCGCTGAAAACATCGCCCGGCTTATCGATGCGGGCCTGCGCGTTTCCCTGACGCGCAGCGGCAGCGGCGATGAGGACTGGGACGGCGTGTTGCAGAGTGCCGGCGTGCACGAAGCCTTTCTCGAAACGCGCGAGAAGGTGACCGCGGCCAACGCGATCGATTATCTCCTGCGGGACAAGGCAAACCCTTCGAGCGTCATGTCCTGCATCGAGGCAGGCCGCAACAATGCCCGCATGGTGCGCACCGCGCTGACGCGCGAGACATGGGAAGCTACCAACGAATTCTGGATCGAGCTGAAGAACATCCTCGGCCGCAAGCTCAGCCATGCCGAACTGCCGCAGACCATCGATGTCATCAAGCATCGCGCCGGTCTGGTGCGCGGCGCCTTCCACGGCTCGATGCTGCGCAACGATCTCTATAATTTCTCCCGCATCGGCACCTTCATCGAGCGCGCCGACAACACCGCCCGCATTCTCGACGTAAAATATTACGTGCTGCTGCCGGCCGTGGCGCATGTCGGCTCCTCGCTGGACAATGCCCAATGGGAATCCATCCTGCGCTCGGTCTCGGCGCACCGCTCCTATGGTTGGGTCTATGATGCGGAATACAAGCCCGCCAACATTGCCGACTTCCTCATTCTCAACGGCCGCATGCCGCGCTCGCTCGCCTATTGCTATGAGAAGATCACCAGCAACCTCAATTACATAGCTGAGGATTACGGTGAAAAGCACAAGGCGCATGAAACGGCGGAAAGCATTCGCGACAGTCTGCGCAAGACGACGATCGATCGCGTCATGGATGAAGGCCTGCACGAGTTTCTGGAGAGATTTGTCAACCGGAACGGGCAGCTGGGGCAGGAAATCATGGAAGGCTACCGCTTTTATCTGTAAGCGCGTGGACGGGGACAGCTTATGCGTCTGAAAATCACCCATACGACCGAATATGTCTATGACGAGCCGATGCCTTATGCATTGCAGCGGCTGCGCCTGACGCCACAGACCGGCCCGTGCCAGACGGTGGAGGACTGGGATGTATCGGTCGACGGCGCCACCGTCGAAGTGAGCTATGACGACCATTTCGGCAACCGTGTCGCACTGGTCGAGACCGAAGGCCCGCAACGCAGGGTCAAGGTCGTGGCTGGTGGCCTCGTCATAACCGAAGACAGGGCCGGCATGGTCGGCCCCCATACCGGCAGTGCGCCGCTATGGCTGTTCCTGCGCGAGACGCCGCTGACGAAGCCTGGCAAACTCGTGCGCGAACTGGCGAAGGCCAGCACCGGCAACAGCGAGCTAGAGCGCCTGCACGACCTGATGGAGAAGATCAACAGCAAGGTGGAATATGTGCCGGGTTCGACCGACACCGAAACCACCGCCGAACTGGCACTCGAAGCCGGCAAGGGCGTCTGCCAGGACCATGCCCATATCCTCATTTCCGCCGCCCGGCTGATGGGCCTGCCCGCCCGCTATGTTTCCGGTTATCTGATGATGGAAGACGTGGCGGAGCAGACGGCAACCCATGCCTGGGCCGAGGTGCATCTGCAGGGGCTCGGCTGGGTTGGCTTTGACGCCGCCAACAATATCTGCCCTGACGATCGCTACGTGCGCATTGCCCTTGGCCTCTGCTACCGCGACTGCGCGCCGATATCGGGCATGCGGATCGGCCCAGCCGGCGAAACACTGAACGTTTCGGTGACCGTGCAGCAATCGCAGAGCCAATCGCAAAGCTGAGACAATGGCCGGCAGAGACGACGAAACGATCGGCTTTTATATGGATAATGCCGGGTCCTATACGTCGAGAGGGCAGACGGCGGACCTTCCCCATCTGGAAAAATTCCTGTCGCGCCTGCCCAAAGGCGCGACCATCCTCGAACTGGGGTGCGGTGGCGGGCAGGACAGTGAATTCATGCTCGCTGCAGGCTTCGACGTGCGCCCGACGGACGGCACACCCGAAATCGCCAAAGCGGCCGAAACGCGGCTCGGCATTCCCGTCGCGACATTGCTGTTCGAAGATATCGGCGACGTGGAGACCTATGGCGGCGTGTGGGCAAATGCCTGCCTGTTGCATGTGCCGCGCCCTGCCCTTTCCGGCATCATCCGCCGCATCCATACGGCGCTGAAACAGGGCGGCGTTTTTTACGCCAGCTTCAAGGCCGGGGAAGCGGAAGGCCGCGACACGTTCGGCCGCTATTACAACTATCCTTCGAAAACCTGGCTTGAGGACCTGTACGGGCATTTCGCCTGGGCAGGGGTGGAAATAGAAGCACGGCACGGCAGCGGTTACGACAAGCTGCCAACCGACTGGCTGCATGTGACGGCAACGAAACCCTGATCCGCTTTCAACAACCTGTGGGTTGCGAAAGCCCGCCGTGACCGGTTAAATCGCCGCAGCAACCGATCAGGGAGAGGGCTTTTTGTACAGTATTTCCGACTATCGCGATTGCCAGTCCCATGGACCCATCATTGCGGAACGGGTCTGGACGGCATGGTGGCAGGATAGTGGCCTCCAGGTCGGCGATGTGGCTGAACATCTGAAGGATATGGTGAACCCCCATGCCCTGCCGACCGGCTTCGTCGCCCATGACGACAAGGGTTACGTCGGCTCCGCCTTCCTTATCCACTGCGATCTGGAGGAGCGGCCACAATATCTGCCATGGGTTGCCGCACTCTGGGTGGAGGAAAACAGCAGACGCTCAGGTGTCGCCCGGGCGCTGATGCAGGCCGCAACACAACGGGCCGCCGAACTTGGTCACGACATCAGCTACCTGTGCTGCCAGCGCCGTCTCGAAACCTATTATACGAACTGCGGCTGGACCGTTCTGGAACGTGGTGTTGGTAAGCACGACCTGACGGTGCTGACCTACAGCACGAAAACATAGACTGTCCGCTATATCCGTTGCCGGACATCGGGGAGGAACCATGAAACCGCCAGCCGCCCTTATGGAAACGGCGATCTACGCCGACGATCTCGACGCCGCCGAGGCCTTTTATCGCGATGTCTTCGGGCTGGAGGTGGTGCGCAGGCTGCCGGGCCAGTTCGTGTTCTTCAAATGTGGCCGGCAGATGCTGCTGGTCTTCGATCCGCAACAATCGCGCACGGCCACCTCCAACAATCCGGTCCCGCGCCACGGCGCCACCGGACAAGGCCATTTCTGTTTTTATGCGAAAGACAAGTCGGAAGTGGACGACTGGAAAGCCCGCTTCGAGGAGCTTGGAATTCCCATCGAACACTATCACCGCTGGCCGAATGACAGCTATTCCGTCTACATCCGCGACCCGGCCGACAATTCCGTGGAGGTGGGCGAAGGCAGGCTGTGGGGGTTCGAGTAAGCACCAACTACCCGGAAGAACGCCATGAAGAACATTTTTGTCGTCACACACACCCAGTCCGTCCATCATGTCGAGAACAAGGTTGGTGGCTGGTATGATACCGAACTGACACCCAAGGGAAGAGCCGATGCGCAGGCGACGGCCGAGAAACTTGTGGCCTTGATCGGCAACGCATCAGTCGAAATCTTCAGTTCCGATCTTCTGCGGGCCTCCCAGACTGCGGCAATCATTGCTGAACACCTCGAGTCCCCTTTTGAAACCACGGATGGCCTGCGGGAAATCAGCTACGGTTCGGCGGGTGGTATGCCGCAGGAATGGCTCGACGCCCGTCAGATACCGGCCCCCCATCACGACCGGATGGATCATCGCGGCGGGATTGCTGATGGCGAAACGAGACGAGAGTTGGCCGAAAGAGTGTACCGCGCCGTGGACACAATTATATCGCGTCCTTGCCCCACGCAGATCATCGTTACCCATGGCTTCGCTCTTACCTTCGTCATCGCGGCATGGATCAAAATGCCGATCGACAGCGTCGGTTATGTCAGCTTTCCCGCGTCTTCCGGCAGCATTACGCACCTAAGACAAGACGATTACTGGCAAAACCGCGGCGTTATCGCTTTGGCGGATGTGTCCCACCTGAAGACAAGCCGGGGATGACGTCGAGAGGGGGACGCTGAGCGACCCCCTCCCTCAACCGTTTAACGTGCAGCCCCGGTAGATCAGATCTGCCGAACCGTGATTTCTTCTTCCGCATTAACCGCAAGCGGGTTCCTCAGCGGCAGGCCGAAACCAGCGGCCTCGATCTCGAACACGTCACCCGCTTCCGGCTTGATGCCCTCCGCAAAAGAGAGCGTCGCGGTGCCGAACATGTGCACATGGACGTCACCAGGTGCGCGGAACAGGCCGTATTTGAAGTGGTGATATTCGAGGTTCGCGAAAGTGTGGGACATGTTGTCCTCACCCGAAACAAACGGCTTTTCGAAAATGACCTTGTCGCCACGACGGATGCGCGAGGTGCCGCGAATATCCGACGGTGCAACGCCGACGCGGATTTCCGGGCCGAAGCTTGCCGGGCGCAACTTCGAATGGGCGAGGTAGAGATAGTTGATCCGCTCGGTGACATGATCGGAAAATTCGTTCGACACAGCAAAGCCGATGCGCACGGGTTCGCCCTTGTCGGAGATCACGTAGATGCCGGCCATTTCCGGCTCTTCGCCGCCATCAAGCGCAAAGGACGGAGAGGTGAGAGCAGCACCGGGTGCCGCTGCGACATAGCCGTTGCCCTTGTAGAACCACTCGGGTTGAACGCCCTTTTCGCCAGCCTTCGGCTTGCCATTTTCCAGACCCATGCGGAACATCTTCATAGAATCCGTCAGGCTTTCCTCGGCGGCTTCCGTGGTCTTCTTGTGCATGCTGTCGCGGGTAGCAGCAGAGCCGAGATGGGTCAGGCCCGTGCCTGTCAGATGCAGATGCGCCGGATCGGGATGCGTGATCGGCGGCAGAAAGCGACCTTCAGCGTAAGCCTTTTCAAGATCGACGGCATCGCCGAGACCATGGGCGGACACAACATCGGCAAGGCTCTTGCCACCATTGGCAGCTTCCATGGCCAGCGCGTAAACCGATTGAGCGCCGTTGACGGCGTGCGCCTGTCCGCCTTCTTCGCGAACGGCGACGGTGATTTTGCCACTGGCATCCTTGATCTGTGAAATGAGCACGGGATTTCCTTCCTGCGGCGCAACGCGCCTTATCTTCTTCGGCGCGTTGCGCCTTCACCTTATGAAAGTGGCCGGAAACCGGCCACTTTTTTGACTTGCTATATTGGCTGGGCAATCAGCCCTTGTTCTTGTTGTAGACGTCGAAGAACACGGCAGCGAGCAGCACGAGGCCCTTGACCATCTGCTGGAAGTCGATGCCGAGGCCGACGATCGACATGCCGTTGTTCATGACGCCCATGATGAAGGCACCGATAACAGCACCGGTGATCTTGCCAACGCCGCCGGAGGCCGAAGCACCGCCAATGAAGCAGGCCGCGATCACATCAAGCTCGAAGCCAACGCCTGCCTTCGGCGTTGCCGAGTTGAGGCGTGTCGCGATGATCATGCCGGCCAGACCGGCCAGTACACCCATGTTGACGAAGGTTAGGAAGCTCAGGCGTTCGGTGTTGATACCGGAAAGCTTGGTCGCCTTCTCGTTGCCGCCCATGGCGTAAACGCGGCGGCCAATGGTCGTGCGACGCGTCACGAAGCTGTAAAGCGCAATCAGAACCAGCATCACGATCAGGACGTTCGGCAGGCCACGATAGGTGGACAGCTGGTAGCCAAGGAACAGAATAGCGCCTGAGATGAGCAGGTTCTGCACAATGAAGAAACCGAACGGCTCCACGTCGATGCCGTGCTTCACGTTCACCACGCGACGGCGCCACGCCAGATAGAACAGCACGACCGTAATCACCAATGTCAGGATCATCGACGTGGTGTTCAGACCTTCGATGCCACCGATATCAGGCAGGAAGCCGGTGCTGATGATCTGGAAATCCGTCGGGAACGGGCCGATGTTCTTGCCGCCGAGCACAAAAAGCGTGAGGCCGCGGAACACAAGCATGCCCGCCAGCGTCACGATGAACGACGGGATGCGGTGATAGGCGATCCAGTAACCCTGGGCAGCACCGATGATGCCGCCGATGACAAGACAAATCAGCGCCGCGAGAAACGGGTTCATGCCCCACTGCACGGTCAATATGGCCGCAATCGCGCCGACGAAGGCGACGATGGAACCGACCGAAAGGTCGATATGTCCGGCCACGATGACCAGCAGCATGCCAAGCGCCATGATGACGATGAACGAGTTCTGCAGGATGAGGTTGGTCAGGTTAACGGGCCGGAACAGAATACCGCCGGTATAGAACTGGAAGAAAACCATGATAGCGACGAGCGCGATCAGCATGCCGTATTCGCGGATATTGGAGCGAATATACGACCCGACCGAGATGACGTTGCTTTCTTCGTTTGTGGTGTTTGCCGAACTCATGAGTTCTTCTCCCCTGAGCGCATGATAGCGCGCATGATGCTTTCCTGGCTCGCCTCTCCCTTCGGCAATTCAGCGACGATGCGGCCTTCGTTCATGACGTAGATGCGGTCGCAATTGCCGAGCAGTTCAGGCATTTCCGATGAGATCATCAGAACGCCTTTGCCGTCGGCAGCGAGCTGGTTGATGATGGTGTAGATTTCGTATTTCGCGCCAACGTCGATACCGCGTGTCGGCTCGTCTAGGATCAGGACATCAGGATTGGAGAAGAGCCACTTGGAAAGCACGACCTTCTGCTGGTTGCCGCCCGAAAGATTGACCGTTTCCTGAAAGATGCCCGAAGAGCGGATGCGAAGGCGTGTGCGGAAATCGCTCGCCACCTTCATTTCCTTGATGTCGTCGATGACGCTGGCCTTCGACACGCCGGCCAGATTGGCAAGCGTGGTGTTGTGCAGAATGTTGTCGTTGAGCACCAGACCGAGATGTTTGCGGTCTTCGGTCACATAGGCAAGACCGGCATCGATTGCCTTGCGCACGGTGCTGACATCCACGGGCTTGCCGTCGATCAGAACGTCACCGGTGATCTTGTGACCGTAGGACTTGCCGAACACGCTCATGGCGAATTCCGTGCGCCCTGCCCCCATCAGCCCGGCAATGCCGACGACTTCGCCCTTGCGCACGGTGACGTTGATGTCGTGCAGGACCTTCCGGTCGCGGTGCTGCTGGTGATAGGCGTTCCAGTTCTTCACTTCGAGAATGGTCTCGCCGATCGGCACGTCGCGCGGCGGATAACGATCTTCTAGATCGCGTCCCACCATGTTGCGAATGATGACGTCCTCGCTGATTTCTTCCTGATGACAGTCGAGCGTCTTCACTGTCATGCCGTCGCGCAGCACGGTGATCTGGTCGGCCACCTTGCGCACTTCGTTGAGCTTGTGGGTGATGATGATCGACGTCATGCCCTGCTTGCGGAACTCGATCAAAAGGTTGAGCAGAGCCTCGGAATCGCTCTCGTTGA
Organism: Agrobacterium sp. K11; assembly: GCF_059429395.1. NCBI lineage: Bacteria > Pseudomonadati > Pseudomonadota > Alphaproteobacteria > Hyphomicrobiales > Rhizobiaceae > Agrobacterium > Agrobacterium sp. K11. The sequence goes on from NZ_JCAHRB010000004.1 coordinate 436,192, forward strand.
GCGAGGCGGTCGGCTCATCAAGGATGAGAAGCTTCACGCTCTTCGACAACGCCTTGGCGATTTCGACCAGCTGCTGCTTGCCGACGCCGATATCCGTAATCAGCGTCTCCGGCGATTCCTTCAGGCCCACCTTCTTCAGAAGTTCGCGGGTACGGTTGAAGGTCTGCTGCCAGTTGATCACGCCGCCCGAAGCGACCTCGTTGCCAAGGAAAATATTTTCGGCAATCGACAGGAGCGGCACAAGCGCAAGCTCCTGGTGAATGATGATGATACCAATATCTTCGCTGTCGTTGATGGCGCGAAAATTTCGCACAGCACCTTCATAGTGGATCTCGCCCTCATAGGTGCCAGCGGGATAAACACCGGAAAGGACCTTCATCAAGGTCGACTTTCCAGCGCCGTTCTCGCCAACGAGCGCGTGGATCTCACCTTCCTTTACCTTAAGGTTGACGTTCTCAAGCGCTTTTACGCCCGGAAACGTCTTGGTGATGTTCCGCATTTCGAGAATGGTATTGGCCATATCGCAATCCAGCGCCCGATTAATTCAGGCGTTTTTATTTTTATGGAAAAACGGGGACGGCGCCAAGCCATCCCCGCATGTGTTGCAGGCTTATTTCAGCTGGTCTGCGGTGTAGTAACCACCGTCGACGAGAACCTGCTTGTAGTTGTCCTTGGTCACGGCAACCGGCTTGAGCAGGTAGGACGGAACAACCTTGACGCCATTTTCATAGGTCTTGGTGTCGTTCACCTCGGGCTCTTTGCCCTGCAGAACGGCGTTGACCATGCCAACAGTAACCTTCGCGAGTTCGCGAGTGTCCTTGAAGATGGTCGAATACTGTTCGCCAGCAATGATCGACTTGACCGACGGAACTTCAGCGTCCTGACCGGAAACGACCGGCAGCGGCTGGTCCTTCGTGCCATAACCAACGCCCTTCAGCGAGGAGATGATGCCGATGGACAGACCGTCATAGGGCGACAGAACAGCGTCAACCTTTGCGTCCGTGTAATAAGCCGACAGGAGGTTATCCATGCGAGCCTGGGCCGTTGCCGGATCCCAACGCAGCGTACCGACCTTGTCCATGCCCATCTGGCCCGACTTTACGACCAGCTTGCCGCTGTCGATGTAAGGCTTCAGAACCGACATCGCGCCATCGTAGAAGAAGAAGGCGTTGTTGTCGTCAGGAGAACCGCCGAACAGCTCGATGTTGAACGGGCCCTTGCCGTCCTTCAGGCCAAGCTTGTCGACGATCGAAGTTGCCTGCAGAACGCCAACCTGGAAGTTGTCGAAAGTGGCGTAGTAGCTGACGTCGCCGCTGTTGCGGATGAGACGGTCATAAGCGATGACCTTGATGCCCTGCTGACCAGCCTGCTTCAGAACGTCCGACAGGGTCGTGCCGTCGATCGAAGCAATCACGAGGACCTTAACGCCCTTGGTGACCATGTTTTCGATCTGGGAAAGCTGATTCGGAATATCGTCGTCGGCGTATTGCAGATCGGTCGTGTAACCGGCTTCCTGCAGCTGCTTGACGATATTGTTGCCGTCATCGATCCAGCGCGCGGAAGACTTTGTCGGCATGGCGATACCGACAGAACCCTTGTCCTGCGCGAAAGCCGGCGCTGCAAAGGAAGCAGCACCGATGGCGCAAGCCGCCATCAGCGAAATAATGGACTTCATTAACTCTCTCCCTTGAACCCTCTTTGGTACCCGCTTGTTGCGTTGCACCATAAAATTCATGCCATCAGAGGAAGAAGCCGCATTGCGCCCGTTCCGATCTCGCAACTGCGAAATGGAACAGATGCCGCTCCTCCCCGGCATTCCGCAAATTGTTCTGAATCCATATAACTGTCAAATAGAATAAATCAGTTTACGTATATCAATTATGATATATTAAATCGATACAATAACCATTGAGGGGTATAAACCGGCGAATGAGCAACCAAAAAGTGTATGAGCAGACGCAAACAGCGGATGCGCTCTTCGTCTTCGAAGACAACCCTTTGCTGCGCGCCGGCTTGAAGATGAGCCACCTGCGCATGCTGGTCATGATCGAGGAGCACGGGCAGGTCAGCGCCGCCGCCGCCGCCATGAACATGACGCAGCCGGCGGCATCGCGCATGCTCTCGGAAATGGAAGCAATCGTCAAAAGCCCGCTCTGTCAGAGAGCGTCGCGTGGTGTGGTGCTGACCAAGTTCGGCGAGGCGCTGGCGCGGCGCGCCCGCACCATATTGCTGGAGCTGCGTGAGGCGAGCCGCGAACTCAACCAGATGAAATCCGGCAGCGGCGGATCGGTTTATATCGGCGCCGTCACCGCGCCGGCCATCAGCCTGGTCGTGCCCGCCATAAGACGGGCGATGGACACCTATCCCGGTATCGAGATCAACGTGCAGGTGGAAAGTAGCAACGTGCTGGCGCGGGAACTTCTGGCCGCACGTCACGATTTCATCATCGGCCGCATCCCCGATGATTTCGATCCCGGCCTGTTCTCCATCCATGAAATTGGCATCGAGCGCGCCTGTCTGGTGGTTCGCGAGGGCCACCCCCTGCTCCACGGCGAGCCCGTGACATTGCAGGATCTGTCCGGTTACGACTGGGTCTTCCAGCCGCCCGGCGCGCTTTTGCGCAGAACGATGGAAGACGTGTTCCTCACTCACGGCGTCGCCATGCCGCGCAACGTTATCAACACGCCATCCGTGGTGCTGACGCTTGCCCTTATCTGCAACACGGATGCAATTGCGCCAATCGCGCAGGACATGGCCGAGTTCGTGGCCGGCCAGCAGGCCGATATCGGCCGCACCCGCATCCTGCCCACGGATTTCGAGCTTGTCGTCAAGCCCTACAGCATCATCACCACCAAAGGCCGCGTTTTGCCGCCCAGCGCCCGGCTTCTCTACGATCTGGTTCTGGATGAAAGCCGCAAACTGACGGGCTTTTGAGGAAGGCAAGCCAGACGCCAACTTCATTGTATATACAGGCCGGATTTATCGGGACTTGCCCAGGGAATAGCCGCATGCTTTTCGGACAATCCGTCTTCGAGTCGGTCGTTGAAAGACTGAGACAGGAAAAAGAAGACGAGAGCGCGGAGCCGACGCCGCCCACCGGTCATCGTATTGTGGGTTTCAGCTCTGGCTTCGTCGTGGATACCTATCCGGATGCACCGCAACCGGGAAACGCCAGTCTCGACGCCTATCTGGCCTTTCTGCCGGAGCCCGTTGCGCTTGCCGAGCCCCAGCCGGAACCCCAACCCGAACCCATGCCGGCCCATCTCGAAAAGACCTCGCTCGCGGATGTTTCAGCAGAACTGGCCATCCATGAAACCGACACCGCCGCAACGCTTGCGGAAAAGCGCCGCGCCTTCGCAAGGCTCAATCATCCCGACGGAGTGAGACCGGAATTCCGGCACAATGCGACGCTGCGCATGACAGCGGCAAATCTCCTGATTGACCAGGCGATCCGGATGCTGCGAACCCGTGAACATTTCCAGTAGAGGCAGGTAGCGGTTTTACGCCCGGAAAGCTCGCCTCAGCCGGCGTCGTTTCTATCCGTGGGTGCGCTTTCCACTGGCTCGTCTGATTCGTCCCTGGCCGCGTCAGCCTTGCCTCCAGCGTTCTCCTCGCTGGCGGGCTTGAACTTCAGCAACAACTCATAAGCCGCATAGACCGCTACGCCGCCGACAACCGTTCCCCAGAAAAATTCGCGATTGACGAATTCGATGACGGACCAGGCGGCGCAAAAGCCGACGATGAGCAATCTGACCCACAAGCGGCGATAAAGCGGATGGCTCGTATCGATAATTAGCATGGCGTTCCCGTTTCGAGCCTTTCCAGAACATTGCGCAGTTGCGGCATGACGCGACGCGAAAGGCGTTGGCACGTCCAAGGCGTCTTGGCCGTTTCGCAGGAAAATTGCAACGCAAATCCACCCGCTACCAATCAGACCCTCGTGAAAGGGAGAGGCAGGGGGATTGCCGACCGGCTTGACCGATACCGCTCAGTCCCGCAGGCGTCCAAGCAGGGCCAGCAGCTGGTCACGGGCTTTTTTGCCGCCGATCCGGTCGATCAGCTTTTCCTCGCGGTCACGCCATGCATCGGAAAGGCGCTCAAGAAGGCTGCTGCCCTCATCCGTCATGTCGAGGAAATGAACGCGCCTGTCCTCTTCCGACCTGCGGCGGACAAGCAATCCCTTGCCTTCCATGCTATCGACGATCGCGACGAAATTGGCGCGCTGTATGCCAAGCGCCTCGGCCACATCGCTCTGCTTGAGGCCCGGATTGCCGCCGACGATGACGAGAACGGAAAAATCGGCCGGCCGCAATCCCATCTCCGCCAGCACGTCGGAAAAGCCGTTTGCCACGGCAAGTTGCGAGTGCCTCAAATGATAACCGATCGCGGTCGTCAACAATCCATAGTCGATAGCGTTTAAATGTTCCGCCTGCGTGCCGCCGCTTTCGGCCTTTTCCGCCCGTGGCCCGTTGCTATGTGCCAATTGCAAAGCCATCCGATCCCCCGCCTGATTCGTTCCTTAACCCTGCCGGAATGATAACCGACAACAGGACTAAACTGTATCCCAAATAAATGTAGATGATACTAATATTGTATAATAATTTGACAGTTAATACCCATTGCGACAACCCCTGTCTCGTAATCACCATCGTGCGCAAAAGAAAAGTATGATTATTTACCCACCGATTTTTAGGGTCGAATACCGCCTCCCCCACCTTGTTTGAAAGGCGATACGACAATCAACCCGCCTGTGTACAAAAGTGCCAGGACAGCCGCTGGATGCAGCCGTAAAATACTACTTAAAAGGGAAACGTCTTATCAGGAAGAAACGCAATACCGCAAACAACATACCGCCCTGCTATCGCGAACATGCAGACAGCAGCCCTCGCAGCAACCCACGCTCTCCCCACACCGGAAAACAGGCCCCATTTCGTAAATCTTTGATTTTTAGACATTGATGCGGAAAGAAAGCTGGGGTATGAACCAACCGCTGCACGCGATTCAAGCGTGACCGCTGCACCCGTAGCTCAGCTGGATAGAGTGTTGGATTCCGATTCCAAAGGTCACAGGTTCGAATCCTGTCGGGTGCGCCATTTTACGCATTTAACGCGCAAATGCACACAGGTCACCATTATGCGGGCGGCACACGTCCGCCAGCAAGCGGAAGCCCCGGGCCACATTTCGAGGGAAAAGAACGGAAAACGGCTGATCGTCTCACAGCCGCGCTTCGTTGGTTTTCTTACAATATTCATGCCGGCTACAGGAAATGTCAGTCGGTAAAACATTGACGAGGGCTGTTGCCCCCGTCCCCATCGATCAGTGACAACGTCAAAGAGAGCGTGTCATCCACCCCGGGCAAAAGACCGTGGCTTTCGCACCGCCGCCCATCGCTGAATTATGGAAGCCATGACGGCAAGACCGGCCATGACGGTGAACGCCGTGGAAATATCGCGATAGGTCACGGCAAAACCGAACCGGGCGATCCAAGGCTGGCTTGCCAGCGGCGATATGAAATGCCCGAGAAACATCGATGCCGTAACGACGCCGGCAATACGCCCGCGCAACCGAAGCGGCGCAAGCATGATCGTCGTGGACATAATAGCCGGCATCACAGCACCGAGGCCAAGGCCCACCACCGCAAGCGCCGAAAGCATGGAAACCAACCCGTCTGCCGCGGCAAGCAGCGCAAAACCCGTTGCCATCAACACCAGCCCGACCGCCAGAATAACGGTCACGCCAATCCGCGCCCCCAACCGACCGAAGTTGAGCGCCATCAGCGCGCCCGCCAGATTGAAGATGCCGATGGCGTATCCGGCAACGCTGCCGGAAAACAGCCCAAGCTCCCGCAGGAAAAACGGCAATTGCGAGGGGATGGTGTAAAACAGGGCGTTGACGAGAAATACCGCCAGTGCCAGCACGGCCACCAGAAACCAGTTGACCGCAAAAGCCTGTTCGCCGCCGTTTTTAACGTGGCTATTGTTTCTTGCCGGCTCCTGCAAAAACAACAGTGCCGCCGGCAGAATGAGCAGCGCCACGGCATAGACCGCGAAGGGCGCGCGCCAGTGAACATCCGCCAGCAAGCCGCCCGCCACCACGAAAACGACACCGCCAAGCTGGGTGAAGGCCTGTTGCAGGCCGAGATAACGCTCCCGCGCCGGGCCTTCGAAATACTCGCCCACCAGCGCCGTGCCGATCGTCATGATGCCGCCGATCGCAAACCCCAGAAAGGCCCGGCCAACGAGCAGGCCCGCAAGACTATCGGCAAAAAGCCCGGACATGCCGGAAAGGCTGTAAAGCAGGATCGCGCCGAGCAGCAGCCGCTTGCGGCCGAACCGATCCGCCAGCACGCCGGCGACCGGCGCGCAAAGAGCCACGAAAACCGATGGCAACGTCAGCACCATGCGGCTCATGATCTCGACATTCGGCGTCGACAGGAAGCTCTGTTCGATGGCGGGCAGCGAGGGCGCAACCGTGGTTCCGGCCATGATGGTGAGTGTGGCGACGAACAGAAGCGTGAGTTTCAGCGACGGGGAATTGTCAGTCATTCTCAAGCCCCTTTGTAGGGTGTTGCGGAACGCGCCTTATTCAACGCATGCGCCCACCAGCCCAGCTTGCCCATCATCGTTTCCAGCGCGCTTGCCGCTGGCGCTCCGGGGTCGAACTGCCCGGCGGCATCGACACGGTCCCAGGGATTTACAAAGCTGACGACATCGCGGATCGTCGTGGCATGCAGTTCCGCAAACACGGGGCGAAGCTGCTCGACAGCGCGCAGGCCGCCGGAAATCCCGCCATAGGAAACGAAGGCCACCGGCTTGGCGCCCCATTCGTCATAGGCGGAATCGATCAGGACCTTCAGCGCGCCGGGGTAGCTGCGATTATATTCCGGTGTGACGACGATGAAGGCATCGGCGGCATCAAGGCTTTCACGAAGTTGCCGCACAGAGGCGCGGTCGGGCGTGTGGCTCTGCGGCAGATCAAGTTCGCGCGGGTCGAGCACCGCAAACTCGATCCCCGGCAATGCGCCGAGCCGGTCCTGCAGCCATTTGCCGATGACATCGCAGAACCGCGGATTGCGGGCACTGCCAAAAATGATCCGGATGGAGAGTGTATTATCGCTCATGGAACGTCCTTCAGTAATGTTCCACTCCCTGATAATTCCTCGACTATAGTTGAGGTCAATGGCCGCAACGAAAAAAAGCGGCAGGCGTTGAGCCTGCCGCTTTCAACTCAATGTCGCTGGGAGCCTGTCGAAGACTTCAGGCGGCCGCGCGCCGCAGTGCCGTTGCAACCGTGTGGATATGGGCAGCGCCAATGCCGCAGCAGCCGCCGATCATGGTTGCGCCGGCATCCGCCCAGGAGCAGGCGAACCGCGAATAGACATCGTCGGTCAGGTCGGTGCGCGTGCCATGCAGACCTTCATTGGCGGCGGAATCGCCCTGTTCACCTTCGAAGGCATTGGCATAAACGCCGATCTCAAGCGAAACGCCCTTTTCCGCAAAGACGGCGGATGCCGTTTCCACGGCGGCTTTCATGATTTCCGGCTTGCTGCAATTGAACAGCAGGGCGGCAGCGCCAGATTGCGCGGCCCATTCGGCCGCCGCCTTTACCGTTTCACCAGAGCGCAGCGCAGGCTCGCCGCCGCCTGTCGCAGCCGCATCGTCGTTCAACGTGAAGGAAATCCAGAACGGTTTGCCGGTTGCGGCCACGGCTTCCCGCACCGCTTCGCCTTCGGCGATCAGGCTCAGCGTCTCACCCAGCCAGACATCGACGAAGGGCCCGAGATTGTCGACCAGCACCTTCAGATAGTCCTGTACCCGCGTTGCATCGAAATTCTGCGGCTCATAGGAGCCGAAGATCGGCGGCAGCGAACCGGCCACCAGCACGTCGCGGCCGGAGGCGTCCGCAGCCTCGCGCGCCAGCCTGCCGGAAAGGGCGATCAGCGATGCGCCATCCTTCTGGAAACGCTCCTCGCCGATATGGAACGGCACCAGCGCATAGGAATTGGTGGTGACGACATCGGCACCGGCCTCGATGAATTCCTGATGCACCTGCCGCACGATATCAGGTGAATTGATGAGCGCCAGCGCCGACCATTCCGGCTGTTTCAGCTCGGCGCCGAGCCGCTGCAATTCGCGGCTCATGCCGCCGTCGAGAATACGGATAGTGCCCATGTTCATGCTCCTTGAACGGTTTACCGCCGGACCGGCACCTGCTGTTCGATAAGACCGAAACAGCGGGCGATGATGGCGGTGAGAATGAGATAAAAGACGGTGACGACGATCAGCGGCTCATAGACGAGCAGCGTGTCCTGCCGCACCTTGTAGGCGACGGCGTAGAGGTCCATCACCGTCACGGTAAAGGCAAGCGGCGTGGATTTGAGCTGCATCACCACCTCGCCCGCAATTGTCGGCAGCGCGATGCGGATGGCGCGCGGCAGCCAGATGCGGCGAATAAGGGTGAAACGGCCCATGCCGAAAGCCCGGCCCGCCTCCAGCTCACCCTTTGGCACAGCCAGCAACGCGCCGCGCAGAACCTCGGCCTCATAGGCCGCGTAATTCAGTGTGAAGCTGACGGCGGCGAAAAAGAAGCCCTCGCGCAGCACCGGCCACATGAAACTCTGACGTAAGCCGGGGATCATCGGCAGAAACGAGCCGACGCCATAATAGAGCAGCCAGAGCTGGATCAGAAGCGGTGTGCCGCGAAAGAAGGTGCAATAGGCGCGCGCCAGAATTTTTGTCACCCGCCCGCCGCTGACCTGCGCGAAGGCAAGCCCTATAGCGAGAAGAAAACCAATGCTGACGGAGATGACGAGCAGCGCCAGCGTTTGCCAGGCACCGGACAGAAGCAGCGGCCAATATTTGGCGATCCATGAAAAATCCATGCCGCGTCCCCTTTATGCCAACGCCGGCTGGCCGCGCCGCACACGGCGCTCCAGCAGCGAAAAGACGAGGTTGGAAACCAGCGTAATGGCAAGATAAAGCAGGGCTGCGGCAAGAAAGAACAGGAAATATTGCTTGGTGCTGGCCCCCGCCAGCCGTGTCGCAAGCGCCAGTTCCTGATAACCGACAACCGCCACCAGCGCGCTATCCTTCGTTACCGCAAGCCAGAGATTGGCAAGGCCCGGCAGGGCGTTCGGCAACAGTGCAGGCAAGACCACACGGCGGAAACGCAAGGCCGGCGACATGCCGAAGGCGCGCGCCGCCTCGATCTGCCCGTTCGGAATGGCAAGGATCGCACCGCGCAGCACCTCGGTCATATAGGCACCCTGCACGAAACCCAGAACCGCAACAGCGGCAACGAAACCGTTGACTTCCAAAGGCGGCAGGCCTGCCAGTTGTAGCAGCCGGTTCAGGCCATCAGTACCGGCGTAATAAAGCCCGACGATAAGGATCAGTTCGGGAACGGCGCGGATTGCCGTCGTGTAGAGATTGAGCAGAAGGCCAAGCGGCCTGTTGCCGGAGAGCTTGCCGAGTGCACCGGCAAGCCCGATGACGATGCCGATCAGATAGGCACCGGCGGAAATGGCAAGGGTCGACGCCGCACCCTTCAAAAGGGTGCCGCCCCATCCCGGAGGATAGGGTGACAGCAGTTGCAGCGTGGTTTCAAGGCTTGCCATTTATGTGACCGGTCAGGAGAAATTACTTACCGTAGATATCGAAGCTGAAGTATTTCTTGGTGATCTCGTCATACTTCCCGCTGGCGCGAACGGCAGCGAGAGCAGCGTTCAGCTTGTTCTTGAGTTCGGTGTCGTCCTTGCGCAGGCCGCCGGAAACGCCAAGGCCGAGGATTTCCTTGTCATCCGCAACGTTGCCCATGTCGGCGCAGCAATCCTTGCCGGCATCGCTCTTCACGAAGGCATCGAGAACGAGCGAGTCGCCGAACACGTAGTCGATACGGCCGGCTGCGAGATCCTGAAACGCCTCGTCCAGCGTCTGATAGGTCTTTTCGTCTGCGACAGCAGCGAAATATTTCTTGTAATATTCGGACTGGATGGTCGCGACCTGAATACCGATGGTCTTGCCCTTGACGTCTTCCGGCGCCGCACCCGGCTTGCCATCCTTGGCGCCGATCAGCTTGCTCGGCGTGTTGTAATATTTGTTGGTGAAATCGATGACCTTCTCGCGCTCTTCCGTGTTGGACATGGACGACCAGATAACATCGAACTTCTTCGTCTGCAGCGCCGGGATGAGGCCATCCCAGGAAAGCTCGACGATCGAGCATTTTTCCTTCATTTCCGCGCAGACGGCGTCCATGAGATCGATTTCCCAGCCCTGCCACTTGCCGCTGGCATCCTTGGCGAAGAAAGGCGGGTAGGATTCGTTCATGATGCCGAACCGGACATCGGCGCTGGCGGTGAAGGCGGAAACCGCAAATGCCGTTCCGGCAAGCAGCGTGGCGAAGAATTTCATTTAAAGTCTCTCCTGTTAAAACAAACGGCGAAGCGAAACGGCCATCACGCCAGCGCGCCGGTAAATTCCCTGCAACGGGCGCTTACGGGATTGCCGAACACCTGCGCCGGTGGCCCCGCTTCCTCCACACGGCCCTGATGCAGAAACATCACCTCGGTGGAAACATCGCGCGCAAAGCGCATCTCGTGAGTAACGAGCAACATGGTGCGGCCTTCCTCGGCCAGATCGCGGATGACCTTCAGCACCTCGCCCACAAGTTCCGGATCGAGCGCCGAGGTGGGTTCGTCGAACAGCATCACCGCCGGCTCCACGCAGAGCGCGCGCGCAATCGCGGCGCGCTGCTGCTGCCCGCCGGAGAGGAACGCCGGATAGGCATTTTTCTTGTCGTAAAGGCCAACCTTGTTCAGCAGGGCTTCGGCCTTTTCCACCGCCTCCTGTCGCTTGACGCCGAGAACGTGAACAGGCGCTTCGATGACATTTTCCAGAACGGTGCGGTGGGCCCAGAGATTGAAATTCTGGAACACCATGCCAAGCCCTGTCCGCAGCTTTTCCACTTGCCGCCAGCTTTTCGGCACAGCCTTGCCGTCCCTGCCAATCTTCATGGCGATCTCCTCGCCATTGACGATGACCCGGCCGCGATCCGGCGTTTCGAGAAAGTTGATGCAGCGCAGGAAGGTACTCTTGCCGGAACCGGACGAGCCGATGATCGATATCACATCGCCTTTGTGGGCCTTCAGCGAAACGCCCTTCAAAACTTCGTGTGTGCCGAAGCTCTTGTGGATGTCATCCGCTTCGAGCGCACAGGCGCCTGTATCTGCCATTTATTGACCTTGCCGATCCGGTTCATTGCGTGTCGAGCAAAATGCGGAGCGGTTTTGCGACAGGACATGCATAACAACAAAGACTTAAGCCACGCATGTTTAGCGAAACCTGCTGCAAACGCGCGCAATATCAGGCTCTTTTACACATTTGAAACGAAAAATCATTTCAAAATATCATCCGCGAGCAACGATCTGCGCGATTTGCCCCTGATGCGCCTCGCCACGCTGGCCGCGTTACTGCCAGTCAGGGCCAATTGCGGTTCCGCCTGCGCCTCATCCTCGACAAGGCTGGCATTCGCCTGCAAACGCAGGCCCATCACGGCAACGACGAGGAAAAACCAGACGAAACCGGTACTGAGGAAGAACATCGTTTCGAGAAAGCCGTAGAGCAGGACATAAAGCCAGACGCCGACATAGAGCTTCGTCAGCGGGCTTTTGCGCGTGGCCTCATCCATCTTGCCGAGATCGCGAAGCGGCATCAGACAAATCCACGTCAGCACCAGAATAAGACCTGGCACGCCGCCGCCAAGCACAAGGTCGAAATAGCCATTGTGGGAATCCGGCGCCGTCGTTGCCCAGGTATTGTTCTCGGTGAAGCTCGTCATCAGGGTGTCGCTGCGCCAGAAGGCCTGGTAGCCGTATCCGACAATCGGGCTTTGGCGGATATAATCTATCGAGACGGTCCAGATATCGGTTCTGCCGGTGAAACTGGCGTCGATCCCCAGTTTCGTCAGCATCTGTGAAAAGACCGGATCAACGGTCGTGCCGACGATCACCACGGCGAAGGTTCCCAGAAGCACGGTCACAACAGCGTAACGCCATCTGGGCCAGCCCACGATGAACCAGCCCGTGGCGATGATGATCGGCATCAGGCCGAGCGCGGTCTTGCCACCCGACTTGACGAGAAATATCAACGACAGCAACAGCACCGCCAGGCCGCCGATAAGGGACCAGCGCTTGCACAGATAAATCCCGACGATCATCAGCACCGCCATGATCGAGGCTGCCTCGTTCTTGTGACGGAAGACCCCACGCCAGTTGCCTGCAAGGAGCGGCTCCAGCGCATCGCTTGCCTGATGGATCGACCGCGACGGCAGGACAGCAACGCCGAAATAACAGAGGAACAGGATGATCAGCACGCATGTGGCAAGCAGCGTGGTGAAATGCCGCTCGGTGCGCGGCAATTGCAGGAAGCAGCTGGCGAGCACGCAGATGATAGCGCACATGGCAAGCCGCCGCAGCGAAAACACCGGCGCGCCGCCCACCACTGAGGTGAAGATATACCAGCCGAAGATCGCGAGCATCAGCAAACGCGGCGTAAAGACAATGGAAGACGACCGCTCCTTTGCCATGAACGCCACGAAACTGATGAGCAGGATGATCGCGGTGAGCTGGTTGAGGAGGTTGGACCCGGCCGCCATGGCGGACCCCAGATAGGTCGAGGAAAGCGAGATATAGGGCGAGAAGCCGACCGTGAAATAAAAGAACGTCACATAAAACAGTGCATTCCGCCAGGCGACACTCGCCTGCTCATCATGCGCTGCATCCATCAGGTAATTTTCTCTACCTTTTTCCATACGTTCTCACATCGTACCCGATGCTTCGTCTCGGTAACATGAATATCCCGTCAAAACCCTATTTTTTAGTTATCCATAATACACGGAGGAATAGTAATTCCATTATAGAGGAATGAAGCCCGGGAAATTGAAACAGAACCTGATTTTCAAAGTCAACATATGGATAAGGGTAGAATCTTGACCATATCAAACTTCATCTGTCAAATTTAAGTTGCTGATTTCCCTATTATTGGCTAGACATACGCCCTCGTAAAGGTTGCTTATATCTATTTGACGACAGAGATATTTCGCTACGTTAAGGATATACTGGGGTGATGATCCGAAATTCTGTTTAACGTATATTAACAACTCTGGATATATCTTTGGCTTGTTGATTTCATAAACGCGTAAATAGCTGGAAACCGACGGTGGACGTTCCGATACACACCAATATGGACGATAGCAACAACGAAGGGGTGACACAACGCCCGGTTCAGCCAGCTGCGCCCGGCGTTCGACCCATGCGCAGGGACGATCTTCCGGCTGTCGAGGTTGTGCTCAACAGCGCGTTCAAAAAGACCGGGCTTGATAGAAACTTCGACTTCGGCGCTTACGTCGAAACATTGTTTTTCAGCAGTCCTGTGTTTGATCCCGAATATGGCAGCGTTGTCTACGATGCTGGAGAGAGCGGCGTTACAAGCGTTATCCTTGCCGTCCCCATGCGGTTTGTCGCGAACGGAAAACCCATTACCGCAAGGTTGTTATGTGCTTTCGCGTCGAAAGGAAAACTCGGCGCACTCGGCGCCGCGCGCCTCTCCCGCGGCATGCGCGCGACGAAACACGATATGCTGTTTTCGGACACGGCCTCCCCCGTCAGCGCCGATCATTGGCTTGCGATCGGCGGCAGCATGCTGCCGATGGAAAGCCTGCAATGGCACAAGGCGCTCAAGCCTTTCAGCGCGATTGCCCTGCGCATGCCGCGCCGTTCGCAAGTAGTCAAATCCAGGCCCGGACTTATGGCACTTGGATTTGTGGACCGTATCCTGCGATCGTGGAAAAAGGGCATAAGGCCCAATGAAGTTGCCGGCACCACGGTCAGACCGGTGGATTTCGAGACGTTCCGACGCAACGCGCTGACAATGATCGAGCGTTTTTCCGTCCGCCCGGAATGGTCCCACGAGGAATTCCACTGGCTGATCGAAATGAGTAAAACCAACGGCACCCTTGGTGAATTGAGCAGCCTGGCGATCGAAAATGCCGAAGGCCGCATCATCGGCGCTGCCCTGTATTTCGGACAGGCGGGACGGACCGCCTATGTGCTGAACCTCGTCTGCGATGCCGGTCGCGAAAACGACGTGCTCGGTGCGCTGTTCCGCCATTTCGATGATGAGAACTATGCCCATGTCACCGGGATGTCGCAGCCGTTTCTCATGAACGCGCTCTACCGTCAGAACCACGTGACCTTCCATCATCGCGGTTATTTCTGCATGGCCACCCGGGATGAAGCCCTCCGGGATCGGGCGCTTGCCGGCGATATCTATATTGGCGGGCTAAGCTCGGAAAGCTGGAGCAAGCTCATCACAGATTTCTAAGGCACTTGCGCCGGTTGTGAAGAAAGTGCCGAGCCTTCTATGCCCCAGTGAAGCGCTGGACATTCGCTGAAATCAGGTGACGCAGCGCCTTCGCGTAACGTTTGGAGCGCGTCTTGGCCGCAAGGGCGCTCGACCAGTCCACCATCGATCCGTTGATATCGAAATCTCCGAGCTGGCCTTCGGGAACGTCACCCTTTTCGATGCGCTCGACGATGGAGCCCAGCGCCGCGTAAAACTCGGGCGAGCGATAGGGCGGATGCAGCGAATACATGCCCTTGCCCGTGCCGAGAAAATCAAGCCGGTATACGCCGATGCGCATCATATTGTCACTCAGCACCTCTTCGGCAGGCATTGAGACCGGTTGCTGATTATAGGCATAGGAGCGGATGCGCCGTTTGACGTCGGGTCTCAGCAGTTCGAGCGAGCCGATACGCTTGGCGAAACGGTCCATGTCGATCATGAACAGGCGCGTGGAAACGGTCGCGAACCGCCATGTGGGAACGCGGCTCGGCAGCTTGCGCGGTTCGGGAATGTTCTTCACCCCCGGCATGCCGACATGGCGGGAGATATCGAGATCGCCGCGCACGGTGGGCGGCCCGGAAAACGGCGTGATGCAGAGCGCGTCCGGGTTGGCCTTCTGCAGCGCAATGGCTTCGTTGAACCAGCTCTGGCTGCCGCCGCCAAACATCATGTCGCTGTCCATATGCAGCACATAACGGGCGTTGGCACGTTTCAACCCGTGGAAATAAACATGGAAAGGCCCGCCGTCGAAAGCCTTGGCGGGATAAGGAACCGGCGAGCGCGAAAAGAACGTCTCCGCCACCGCACTGCGCGCCGCATCGCTACAGTCGGCAATATCCACATACAGATGCGGATAGTTGGCCTGCATTTCCTCCAGCATGTCAAACAGGCGTTTGCTGGCGGCCTCGAAACCGTTGCCCTTGTAGCGGCCGGCTCCAACCTGGCCGGTATCCACCGTCAGGAGAATGCGGTCCACCTGCCCGCCCCAGACCCGCAGCTGATGCGGAACGGTCAGGGCCGCATGCGGTGCGTCGAAGGGATGCAGATTGATTTGCAGCGCCTTTTGTACGGGAGGAAGCGGCATTTCAGCAGTCATAATTACGCACCACGGTTCCGGAATTCATTGATGACGGCCATCATGGGTTTTTCGTTGAAGCTCCAGTCGAGCGGCAGCGGCCGGTTCGCGGTGCCATCCCGGCGGGGATAGGCCCAGCGAATCCAGGTATATTGGTCCGAAATGCCCCATGTGGTGATGGAGGAAAGCGGGCCGCCTTCGCACGCCGCTTCGAGAAAATCGCGGACCTGACCGTTTATCAGCATGTCGCGCTCGGCTTCCGGGGCGGGAAGCGTCTGGTCCATCGCATCCAGTTCCGTCACCAGAACGGCAAGACCATAACTGCGCATTTCCTTGGTAAAGGCGGCAAGCTCGTCTTTCGCAATGGGCCAGCCACCGCGCAGATGCCCCTGCAGGCCGATAGCGTTGATCGGAGCGCCTTTCTCTAGCAACTCGAGAATGAGATTGCGGAAGGCCGCGCGCTTGGCCGGCGATTTCTCGACCGCAAATTCCACATCATATTCGTTGAGGACAAGCTGGGCCTTCGGATCGACGGAATGGGCGATGTCAAAGGCCTTTTTGATGGCGTCCGGGCCTGCGCCATAATACCAGGCGTCGCGGCGCGAGCGCACATTGCCGGGCACGTCGGGGATAGGCTCATTGACCACATCCCAGCTGTGTATCACGTCCTTGTACCGTTCCATCACCTTGACGATGTGGGTTTCCATCAACTTCTCGACCTTCGAGCCGCTGCCGATGCTGGCAAGCCAGGGCGCGTTGGAAGCGTACCAGATAAGCGGATGACCATGCATGGTGAGTTTGTTCTGGCGCGCGAAGTTCGCAAGCGCATCGGCAGCGGCAAAATCGAAAACGTCTGCCGAAGGCCGCATGACCTCCCATTTCATTTCAGTAACGGGTGTGATGCGCGAGCAATATTTGACCACCGCTTCGCCGATGCGGCTATCGGCGGTAAGGTCCGGCAGATAGATGGCCGCACCGTAAGGGGCAATCTTTGTCGACGTTTTCCTGGTCGCGGCAACGCCCTGCCCGGCCATGGCATGCAACAGGCCAGCGCTTGCAGCACCACCCAGAAAATTCCGCCGCCCGATCCGCATTCGCCCGCCTCCACAACCCCGGCGCATCGGCCTGAAAATCGAAAGCGATTTTCGAAAGGGACGATGCGCATATCACAACTGTCAGCACGTCGCTGATGCGTCCCAATGGCCGCACGACGCTCTAATTCTCAAAACATAACATCTTGATCATGCCAAAAGGATATTAAAGATTTGCAAGGTTAACTGACGCTATACCACGTCACAATTGGCGCAAGCCGGCTTAATCCGGTAGTAACTTCAGTGTGAGAATTATTGACCCGCCCCTGATGGAGTAAAAATATTGGTTTCCGTCTCGATTGTCATTCCCGTTCGCAACGGCGAGCGTTACATCGTGGAAGCGATCGAAAGCGTGTTGTCTCAGGGGAAAACCGTTTGCGAAGTGCTCGTCGTCGATGACGGCTCCACCGACACAACGGCGCAAAAGGTGCAAAGTTTCGCCGATCCCCGCGTAAAACTGCTGGCCCGGCCGCAGGGACGGCAGGGCGTTTCCGCCGTGCGCAATTTCGGCCTGTCTCAGGCGCGCGGTGAATGGACGATGTTTCTCGATGCCGACGACCGCGTGAAGCCAGGCGCGATCGCCGCCCTATGCGCCGGCATCTCCGGACCGGATGTCGTTGCCGTCTACGGCGATTATGAGCGCATTGATGAGAATGGCGCCAAGATCGGACGGCGCAACCTCATCAGACGGCGGGAAAAACCTGATGGTTTCATCCTCCAGCCGCTTTTGGGCGGAAACTTCATCGTCAATGGCGGCATCATGCTGGTTAAAACCCGCATCTTTCAGGATTTTGGCGGTTTCGACGAGACATTGCGTTACGCGGAAGACTGGTATGGCTGGTGCCGGCTGGCTGCCTCCGGCCGTTTCGCCTATCTGCCCGGCCGCCACGTGCTGGATTACCGGGTGCACCGGACAAGCGTGATGATGAACCGCCTTCTGACCTTCCGGGATTGCGAACCGGCGATCGAAGCGGTGTTTTCCGATCCCGCCATCGTCGCCGCCATTGCGCCGCAGGAATTGCGCCGGCTTCGCCGCAAATCCGAAAATCACATGAATGCCTATACCGTGGCGCAGGCCTTTCGCGCCCGGCGCTATCGCGAGGCCTTTTCGGCGCTTGCCGATACATTTGTCAATCGCCCGCGCCAAAGCCTGCGCGCCGTCGTGTTTTCCGCCGCAGCCCTTGCCGGAATTTAGGAGTGTCCATGTCCGAAATCATGCCGGAAGCGGTGGTGTGCATTCCGAGTTTCCGCAGGCCTGCAGGTTTGCAGAAGACGCTGAACTCGCTGGCAGCCCAGAAGGTCGATTTCCCCTTCGCCATCGTCGTTGTCGATAATGACGGGTTGGGCCAGGCGGGGCTGGCCGTCGCGCGTGCGTTTTTCTCCGAGAGCGGAATGATGGGCCAGACGCTGGTCGAGCCGACGCAGGGCAATTGTTACGCCATCAACACGGCATTCCGCACGGCGCGGCAGAGCTATCCATCCGCGCAGTGGTTTCTGATGATCGATGACGACGAAGCGGCCTCGCCCGTCTGGCTCGCTGAAATGGTCTCTGCCGCAAAATCCTTCGGCGTCGATATCGTCGGCGGGCCGGTCGATCGCGAATTCGATGCCCCCGCACCCAAGGCGGTTCTGGCACACCCGCTGTTCGGCTCCATCGAGGCACCCACCGGCGTAGTCGATCAAATCCATGGGTCTGGCAATTGCCTGATCTCGAGGCGGGTTTTCGAAACGCTGGAAAAGCCGGAATTCGATGTACGGTTCAACTTCCTCGGCGGCGGCGACATGGATTTCTTCACCCGTTGCCGAAAGGCGGGTTTCAAATTCGCCTGGAACGCTCAAGCCCTCATCATCGAATATGTGCCGGAAAACCGCATGGCGCCGCGCTGGATCATGGAGCGCTCGCTCCGAACCGGCATCATCAATTACAGCATCGACCGCGCCCGACGCCCCGGCCTGAAGGGCGGGCTGCTGCTTGCCGCCAAAAACGTCATCAGCCTGTGCCTGTCACTGGTCCGCGCCGTTTCCGCATTCCTGAAAACCGGTGCGCTGCTGCCCGCCACGCATCCACCGCTTATGTCCATCGGCCGCGTCATGGCGAGCCTCGGTATTACGCTCACGCCCTATAAGGCGCCGGCGAAAAAGGCCTGAACGCGGGCTCGTTCCGGCAGTTAATATCAGCTTTTCAGCTCAGGGTTTTTTCCCTGCGCAAAGAGATCCCATTCACATGCCGTTTCTGGGAAGCGAATGACGAAAAAACGGCTGCAAGAATGAGAAGCGGCACAAGAACCGGCCAGAAGAAACAAAGGATGATACCGGTCACCCGGTAAAAGTCCCAATCCTTGTCGCGGCGGGCGCCTTCTATATAGGTCATGGCAAGAGAAGTAACGGTGCCAATCCCATATACGAAAAGAGAAATGGACGTAATTACCATCGCTGTCCTCAATATATTTCTGATTCGAATAAATATGTAATATCCGCTCAGTGTACCGCCGTTACGCCCACTTGCAACGATTTTCCGCGGAAAGACACCTCCACCCCGATACGTTAGAGCGACCTCATATAGCGCGACTCCATATGATGATTGCATGCGCCGGCAGATGCCGCTCACATGATATCGATCCTGAACCGGCCGGACGGTCAGGGGCAATTCCGTAAAGAATCAATGAGAATGCGCAGATTTCAGACCTTGCCGGCCCCGAACCCGTAGCGATGCTTCAGCAGCGAATATATGGCGATGGGATTGGTCAGCAGGTAGCGCTTGCCGAGACGCCTCGGCTCAAGCATGGCCCTGTAGAGCCATTCGAGCCCCATATCCTGCATCCATTGTGGCGCCCTGCTGTTCTTGCCCGCGAGAAAATCGAACAGACCGCCGCAGGTCTTGATCACCGCAATGTCGGAAAGCCTGTCGAGATTGCGCGCGACGAAACGCTGCTCCAGCGGTATGCCGAAGCCCACCCAGAGAATATCGGTCTGCGATGCGACGATATCGGCAAGGATCGCCTCCTCGTCGCCGGGTCTGAAATAACCATTGCGCCGACCGGCAAAGACAAGCCGTGGATAGAGCTTTTGCATTTCCTCGACTGCCGCGCGGTTCACCTCTTCGGAACCGCCGAGAAAATAGAACCGCGTGCCGGTCGCCTCAGCCCTCCGGGCCACCGCATGAACGAGATCCGTCGTCGCCACACGTTCCCGCAGCGCCCTTACGCAGAACTGGCGGGAAAAGATCACCAGCGACATGCCGTCGGCATGAATCTGGTCCGCCTGCCGCAGCAGGGCTTCGAATTCCTTGTCTTGGTGACAGAGTGCGATGACCTGACCGTTCGCCGATGTCGAATAGAACGGCTTTGCGCCGGCCGCGCGTTCACGTTCCGCCCGCAGGATAAAATCCTGCGCCGTCTCTTCGATGGTCGCATCGGTGATGGGCAAAGCCGCAAGCGGAACAACCGGCCAGTGTGTGCCAGGCCCTTCCGCATGCGGGACATCTCTCCCTGTCATATTCTGTCCGGTGTCCAAGATAGGCATCGTTTCACTGTTATATTCACGCATAGGATTAAGGTATAAGGCTTCAAACACTACGAATAACTATCATTAATATTCTTATAAATCTGACGCTTGAATCAAACAATTATACGCCCGGGGGTTGAGTGACCACCCCAACCTCTCCTCCACCTATTCCGGTTTTGCGGCTGATGGGTTAAGGGACGACGAAACCACACCATAGAAAAGGTCCCGGCCATGGAAACCATATCGATCGACAACCGCGGCGATTTCGGCCTTTGGGCCATCGAACGGGCAAAAGAAATCGTCGCCAACGAGGCGTCCGATCTTGCCGTTTCGGTCCGTGACGGCGACGAGACAGGCATTCGCGATGCGGGTAATGCGCTGGGCGCTGCCATCGCCGCCGCCCTGCTCGAAGTCTATGACGGCCTGATGTCCGAGGAATAAGCGCGCGCGGTCACAGCCCTCAGGCGTAGCGTTCCGCGTGGTCTGTCCGGCGCAGAAAACCCAAAAGCCCCAGTGCGATGGCAATTCCGAGACCAAGGAACAGACCACCCACGCCACCGGCGATCAGGAAGATCAGCTTGCCGGGCGGCCAGCTTCTGGAATTGGGCGCTACCGGCTGCGAAATCACCCGCACATTGGTGGAATCGATTGTCTGCTGCTCGGCGATCTGACGTGAGCGATTGAGATAGGTCTCGTAGATCGCGGCAGCTGAGTTGGCGTCTCGCTCCAGATCGCGCAGCCGCACCTGCGCCTCATTGTCGGTAAAGACATTGGCGCGTTCCGCAACCGCCTTCAGCCGCAGGGCATCAAGCGAGGAGCGGGCCTCGGCGACATTGGTCTTGGCCGCCAGCAAAATCCGCTGCGCCTCATCCGCAATGCCGCGTTCCAGCATGTCGCGTTCCGCCCCGGCAGTCGCCAGACGCGGATGGCGGGCGCCATAGGTCAGCGTCATCGCCCCAATCTGCTGCTGCAAGGTGCTGTATTGCGCACGAATGGTGTTCATGGTCTGGCTGTCGAAGATCGCGTCGCTCTGGGTGCGGTTCTGGGCAATCGCCGCCTGCATCTGCTTGAGGCGCGACTCCTCCTGAATGACGCGCTGCTGCGCGGCAAGAACCTGCGCATTCAGCTCGCCGGACGCCAGATTGCTGACCAGCTGGCCGTTATTCTCCTGCAGGCCGTTTTCGCGGCGGAAATCGGCGACGCGCTTTTCGGCAACCGTCACGTTCTGACGCATTTCCTCAAGCCGCTTCTTGAGATCATCGACGATACGCAGGCTGCTGTCGGAGGTCGTCTGGAACAACTCGCTTTCGAAAGCCTTCACCATCGCCTTCGAGACTGTCACGGATTTGTCCGGATCATTGGTCCAGACCGCAAGCGTCACCACGAAGGACCGCGGATCCCGTTCCGCCGCAACCCGTTCGCCCAGCGAACGAAGCGCGCCGACCTTGTTGTCACCATCTTCCGGCTTGGGTGAAAAAAATGCTTTCAGCCGCGCAAGAGGCGGTGGGGATATGAATTCCGGGTCCTCATCCAGTTTCAGCTCGTCCACCACCCGCGCCAGCACGTTGCGCGACGTGACGGTGCGCAGCTTGCTCTCCACTTCGAGAATCTGGGTGTCGCGCTGCTGGTTGGGCGAAAACACCCCGTCATTGACGACATTCAGGTTGGAGGGATTGACGACGATATCCGTATAGGCGGTGTAACGCGGCGGCGTCACATAGGCGTAGGCGAGTGCAGCGGCGACGCAGAGAATGATCGCAAGCACAATCCAGACGATCCCGGCACGCAGCCAGCCGAGCACCTCGTCGACACCGATCCGGTCGATATATTTCAGGCCCGGCAGCGTGGCCGCGAGACTGTTGCTTGGCGAGGCCGGCCTTGTGGGCTTTTCAGCCGGAGCGGGTTCGGCAATGGCAGCCGCCGGCTTCGGCTCAAGATGCTCTTTCAGCACCGTGCGCTCGAAAACCTCATCCTCATCCACCAGATCGTCCAGCAGGGAACCGTGGGGTCTGGCGGCGGGCGCCGCTTTTTCATCCAGCGGACGTGCCTGCTTATGTCCCGCCTTTTGAAGCCTGTACATCAGCCAATCCAACTTGAACGAACCACAAAAAAGGCCTGCAACAGATGGTTTTCATCGTCGCCAGAACCACTATTAACCGGCAAGTCTAGATATAACGGGTGAATTTTAGGTTACCCGCATCATCCCCGCCATCATCACCTATTCGCCGCGTCCATGAAAGAGATGATTGACTTGAATGGATCGATACGGTTCTTTCTGGCGTTATATTTTTGTATTATCCATTTGAACCTCAAAGATTTTATCGAAACGGAGTTTGGCATGAGCCTGAAATTTGGAACGAGCGGCCTTCGCGGCCTGTCTGTCGATCTGAAAGGAAAGGCCTCGGCCGTCTACGCAACGGCATTTGCAAGGCACCTTCTCACATCGGGTCAGGCAAAGGCGGGCGACCCCATTCTCGTGGCCCGCGATTTCCGCGATTCGAGCCCGGATGTTTCCGCAACCTGTATCGCCGCGCTGAAAAAGGCCGGCCTCACACCGCTCGATTGCGGCACGGTCCCGACACCGGCACTGGCGCTTTATGGACTTTCCCTCAAGGCCGGCGCGCTGATGATAACGGGTTCGCATATTCCGGCCGACCGCAACGGCATCAAGTTCTACCGCCCGGACGGCGAAATCGACAAACAGGACGAAACGGCGATCGCCGCACTCGCAGCCGAAGTCGAGGCTGAAGGGATTAACGACGAGGCCGCAACGGCGGACGACCATTCCGCAATTGCAGCCGAGCTCTTTTATGAGCGCAATGCCGCACTCCTGCCGGAAAAGGCGCTTTCGGGCCTGAAAATCGGCGTTTACCAGCACAGCACGGTGGCGCGCGATCTCTTCGTCGACGTTCTCGCCCACTATGGCGCCGAAGTTGTGTCGCTCGGCCGTTCCGAGACCTTCATTCCGGTCGATACCGAGGCGGTCTCCCCTGAAACGCTGGCGCTTCTCAAAAAATGGGCGCCGGAACACGGCCTCGATGCCATCGTTTCCGCCGATGGTGACGGCGACCGGCCCCTGCTTGCCGATGAAAACGGCGTGCCGCTGCGCGGCGACCTGATCGGATTGATCACAGCGAATTTTCTCGATGCCGGCGTAGTCGTCACCCCCGTCACCTCCAATTCCGGCATTGAGGCGAGCGGTTCGTTCAAGGTCATCCGCACCAGGGTCGGTTCGCCTTTCGTGATCGCCGGCATGGCACAGGCCCTTGCCGAAGGAAACAACGGCGTCATGGGGTTCGAGGCCAATGGCGGCCTTCTGACAGCCTCCACCTTCACATTGAACGGCAAACCGCTATCGCCCCTGCCGACGCGGGACAGCTTTCTGCCCATCCTCGCCGTATTGCTTCTCTCCGCCGAGCAGAAAAAGCCGCTATCGCAGATTGCCGCCGCCTATAACCTGCCGGTCGCGGCTGCGGATCGTCTGGAAAACTTCGCACAGGAAAAGAGCGCTGCCCTGATGACGCATCTGCGCGCCTCGCGGGATAATCTCGAAACCTTCCTCGCCCCCGTGGGCACGGTCAAGGCGCTGAGCGACATTGACGGCCTGCGCGTGGCGCTGACAGACGGCAGCACCATCCATTTCCGCCCGTCCGGCAATGCTCCGGAAATGCGCTGCTACGTCGAGGCCGCCAATCAGGACGAAGCCGAAACGCTGCTGAGCAGGGGCCTCGATCTCATCCGCAACTTTGGATGAGTGGATGGCGCCGAACGCTTAAAGCGGACGGTCACATGAATGTCCCAGTGTCGCAAATGTCGCATCCCGTCTTTGCCTGTTGCTCTTCCTGCTCCGGAAAGCGATAAGGGCCGCAGGGTTCAAGGAGGCGGGATGTGAGCGGCGAGACCATTACCCTTTATGAAGCGATCGGCGGCGATGCCACAGTCAGAGCACTGACCCGGCGCTTCTACGAATTGATGGACACCCTGCCGGAGGCGGTGCATTGCCGCGCCATCCATCCAGCCGATCTTTCCGGTAGCGAAAGCAAGTTCTACGATTATCTGACCGGATATCTTGGCGGACCGCCGGTCTATGTCGAAAAACACGGCCACCCGATGTTGCGCAGGCGTCATTTCGTGGCCCCTATCGGACCCGCCGAGCGGGACGAATGGCTGCTCTGCTTTCGCCGCGCGATGGACGAGACCATCGACAACCCAAAGCTCCGGGACATCATCTGGGGACCGGTGGAGCGGCTGGCCTTTCACATGCAAAATCAGGAAGCGAATAACCCATGACGACGGAAAGATTGCGCGCCTTGATTTTGCTGCTGGGCAGCCTTTTGGGTGCTGCCGGCGTCATGCTTGCCGCCGCCGCCACCCATACCGGCGAAACCTATATGCTTGGCAACGCCTCGGCCATGGCGCTCGCCCATGCGCCAGTGCTTGTGGCACTGCATATCGGCGCGGACCGCATCAGAACCGCCATTCCGGCAGGGCTGATTCTTGGCTTCGGCACGGCGGTTTTTGTTGGTGATCTCGTCACCAGACATTTTTCCGGTCACAGCCTGTTTCCCTACGCGGCTCCCTTGGGTGGCCTCGGCATGATCGCGGGATGGCTGGTGCTCTGCGCCGGTGCATTTTTGAAGCCGAGGGGCTAAATCGGCATCAACGCCGTTTCCAGCGAAACGACAGGATGTTGCCGCCACGTTGAGCCGCGTCACCGATCTCGAAGAACGGCTTTTCGCCCGGCTGGCGGGTGCGCAGATAGGGAAAAGCCAGCACATTGCCGCCGTCAGCTGCGGCGCGGTTGCGCCGCTCGCGTTCGCCGACGACTTCATACATCTCCGTCAGGGCCGGATCGGCGCCGTGGTCGGCCATCTTGTGAAGCTCCACGCGGCAGGCCTCAGTCACCGCCTGCTCTGCATCCTTGAAATTATTGCGCTCGTCGCTCATCGTTTAAGGTCCGTTCATTCATCGTCTGCAGCGCTCGCTCCAGACTGGATTTGCTGCCATTGCGCAGCGGAATGAACGTCTTGCCGAATTTCTTGCAACCGGACTTCACCCGCAGACACGCATCGTGGCTGATACAGTCGATCGGGCAGAAAACGCAGTCGACGGAGGGAAGAACAGTGTCGATACGCGAGACCGCCTCACGCAATCCGCCATCGTGATGGATAAGCTCGGCGCCGAAATTGCTGGCGATCTGGCGAAGATGGGCAACCTGACAGTCACGGCCGCCAACATAAAGAAAGCTCTTCGGACCGGAAAGCTGCTGTTCAGCCACATCCTTTTCAGGTTGAGGCGCGCCCTTGCCCTGCTTGCCGCCGCGTTCGGCTTTCTTCTTTTCCTTGCGTGCCATTCCCTCACCTGCCGGTTGAATTTTTTCATGCCCCGACGTTCGGGATGCCGGCACCATAATAAAGATGAGTTTTGGAGTAAAGTATAAAGGTGATAATTTTCCTCATGTTTTGACATAAAGAATCGATCACATATTCGCGATAACCTCACCAGATCAGTTGTTGATCTTCAATCCACCCATGAAAAGCTGCTCCAGGTGCCGGGCTGCATCCTCAAACCGGCCTTCGCCACCGTTCTTGTCGCCCAGCACGGCCCGCACCTGCACGTCGAAATCCGCATAGTGCTGCGTGGTCGACCAGATAGAGAAAATCAGGTGATAGGGATCGCATTTCGCCATCCGCCCGGCCTTGATCCAGACGCGGATTACCTCTGCCTTTTCATCCACCAGTTGCTTCAGCGGACCCTTCAGCTCATCCTCGATATGTGGCGCGCCCTGGAGGATTTCATTGGCAAACAGGCGGCTCTCGCGCGGAAAATCGCGCGACATTTCCAGCTTGCGGCGAATATAGGAGCGGATTTCGCTTTCAGGATTGCCCTCGGCATCAAAAGCCCTGAGCGGATCCAGCCAGGTATCCAGCACCCGCTCGATCAACGCGCGATGCATCGCCTCCTTGGTGCGGAAATAATAAAGTACGTTCGGTTTCGACATGCCGGCCGCCTCGGCAATCTGGTCGATGGTGGAACCGCGAAAGCCGTTGGTGGAAAACACACTCAGCGCGGCCTCAAGAATCGCTTCCTGCTTTTCTTCCTGAATGCGGGTCCGCTTCTGTGTTTTCGCTGCGCGCGGTATGGCCATACTCTGCTCTCTGTGTTTCTTTTCGGTGCAATTGCCGCTACAGTATGCTTAAAAAATAATCGCCGCGTACAGTTTAGGCAAAATTAGTGCGATTCGTCACGAAAATCCCTTGCTGACGTCATGGCGAATTTGCAATGTTTACCAGCCGGTCAATTTATCCACCATCGCCATCACAAGGCAATGGCTGTTATCTTAACCGGCAAAAACGGGAACGGCACAAGCTTTGCTTCGATAAAAACAAAACAGGTGAGGACGACACTTCATGGCAGCGGGTAAGAACTTGACGGTCAATGGCGACCGTCTGTGGGACAGTCTGATGGACATGGCGAAAATCGGCCCCGGCATTGCCGGCGGCAATAATCGCCGCACGCTGACGGATGAAGATGCTGAAGGCCGCAGCCTGTTCAAGCGCTGGTGCGAAGCGGCCGGCCTCACGATGGGCGTCGACAAGATGGGCACGATGTTCGCCACCCGCCCCGGCGAGGACCCGGATGCACTGCCGGTCTATATCGGCAGCCATCTCGACACCCAGCCAACCGGCGGCAAGTTCGATGGCGTTCTCGGCGTGCTGGCTGGACTGGAAGTCGTGCGAAGCCTGAACGATCTCAACATAAAGACGAAACACCCTGTTGTCGTTACCAACTGGTCCAATGAGGAAGGCGCGCGCTTTGCCCCGGCCATGCTGGCTTCCGGCGTCTTCGCCGGCATTCACGATCTCGATTACGCCTATAGCCGCACCGATACCGACGGCAAGACCTATGGCGACGAGCTGAAGCGCATCGGCTGGCTGGGTGAGGAAGAGGTGGGCGCCCGCAAGATGCACGCCTATTTCGAATATCATATCGAACAGGGACCGATCCTCGAGGCGGAAGGCAAGCAGATCGGCGTCGTTACCCATGGTCAGGGCCTGTGGTGGCTGGAAGTGACGCTGACAGGCAAGGAGGCGCATACCGGCTCGACGCCGATGGCCATGCGCGTCAATGCTGGCCTCGCCGCCGCCCGCATCCTCGAAAAGGTGCAGGAAGTGGCGATGGCCCACCAGCCGGGCGCTGTCGCCGGCGTCGGCCAGATGATCTTTACGCCCAATTCCCGCAATGTGCTGCCCGGCAAGGTGGTTTTCACCATCGACCTCAGAACCCCCTCGCAGGCGAAACTCGACAACATGCGCGCCATCTTCGAACGCGAGGTGCCCGTTATCGCCGAAGAACTCGGCGTCGGCTGCTCAATCGAGGCCATCGGCCATTTCGATCCCGTCACCTTCGATTCGGTGCTGGTGGGCCGCGTGCGCGCTGCTGCCGAAAAGCTGGGCTACAGCCATATGGACATCATTTCCGGCGCCGGCCATGATGCTTGCTGGACGGCAAGGGTTGCACCCTCCACCATGATCTTCTGCCCCTGCGTGGACGGTCTTTCCCACAACGAAGCCGAAGACATCTCCTCCGAATGGGCCGCCGCGGGCTGCGACGTGCTGCTGCATGCGGTGCTGGAAACTGCGGAGATCGTGCAATGACCGCCACCATTATCAAGAACGGCACCATCGTCACCGCCGACCTGACCTATAAGGCCGATGTTAAAATCGAAGGCGGCAAGATCACAGAGATCGGACCCGATCTGACCGGCGGCACAGTGCTCGATGCCACGGGATGTTACGTCATGCCCGGCGGCATCGATCCGCATGTGCATCTGGAAATGCCCTTCATGGGCACCTATTCCGCCGATGATTTCGAGAGTGGCACGCGTGCCGCCCTTGCCGGCGGCACGACCATGGTGGTGGATTTTTGTCTGCCCGATCCCGGCCAGTCGCTGCTCGACGCCCTGCAAAGATGGGACAACAAGGCAACGCGCGCCAACTGCGATTATTCCTTCCACATGGCCGTTACCTGGTGGGGCGAGCAGGTCTTCAACGAGATGAAGACTGTGGTTCAGGAAAAGGGCATCAATTCGTTCAAGCACTTCATGGCCTACAAGGGCGCGTTGATGGTGAATGACGACGAGATGTTCGCCTCCTTCTCGCGTTGCGCCGAGCTTGGCGCCATTCCCTTCGTTCATGCGGAAAACGGCGATATCGTCGCGCAGATGCAGGAAAAGCTGATGGCGGAAGGCAATGTCGGGCCGGAAGCGCATGCCTATTCCCGGCCGCCCTCCGTCGAAGGTGAGGCCACCAACCGCGCCATCATCATCGCCGATATGGCCGGTGCGCCGCTTTATGTCGTTCATACATCCTGCGAGCAGGCACATGAAGCCATCCGCCGTGCGCGTCAGAACGGCATGCGCGTTTATGGCGAACCGCTGATCCAGCACCTGATCCTCGACGAAAGCGAATATGCCAATGCCGACTGGGACCATGCTGCCCGCCGGGTCATGTCGCCACCCTTCCGCAACCGCCAGCATCAGGATAGCCTCTGGGCGGGTCTCGCCTCCGGCTCGCTGCAATGCGTGGCGACCGACCATTGCGCCTTCACCACCGACCAGAAACGCTTCGGCCTCGGTGATTTCCGCAAGATCCCCAATGGCACCGGCGGGCTGGAAGATCGCATGCCGCTGCTCTGGACCCATGGCGTGGCGACCGGTCGGCTGACGATGAACGAATTCGTCGCCGTCACCTCCACCAACATTGCGAAAATCCTCAACATCTATCCGAAAAAGGGCGCGATCCTCGTCGGCAGCGATGCCGATCTCGTCGTCTGGGATCCGGCGCGGGAAAAGACCATCCGCGCGGAAAACCAGCAATCGGCCATCGACTACAACGTGTTCGAAGGACAGAAGGTCAAGGGCCTGCCGCGCTTCACCCTGTCGCGCGGCATCGTCAGCATCGAGGAAAGCACAGTCAAGACGCAGGAAGGTCACGGCACGTTCGTCGCCCGTGATCCCTATCCCGCCGTCAGCAAGGCGCTGTCCACATGGAAAGAGCTCGTCGCGCCACGCAAGGTAGAACGCAGCGGCATTCCGGCATCGGGTGTATGACCTTGAGCACCGATCCGAAACGCGAAATCGTCATCGCTGCCGCCGTTCTCCTGAATGCGCGGCGGCAAATGCTTGTCGTGCGCAAGCGCGGCACCACGCAATTCATGCAGCCGGGCGGCAAGATCGATCCGGGTGAAACGCCTGAGCAGGCGCTTCACCGTGAACTTGCCGAGGAAATCGGCCTCACGCTTCCTGAAAATGCCGCGCGATACGAGGGCATCTTTCGGGAGGAGGCCGCCAATGAGACAGGGGCGGAGGTCGTGGCCCATGCCTTCGTCGCCCAACTGAATATCGACGTTACCCCGCAGGCCGAGATAGAGGAGGTGCGCTGGCTCGATCTGGATGCGGCCTCCAATCTGCCGATCGCCAAACTCACGGAAACACGTATGCTGCCGCTGGCACGCGCAGCCCTGACGGAAAGTGGAAACAAGCCACGATGAACCAAGCCTCGTCCTATTCCGTCGTTTCCGCCAGAAATCTCGGCCTCACCTTCGAAACCGGCGATGGCCCGGTGCACGCGCTTTCCAATGTCGATCTGGAAGTGGGCAAGGGCGAGTTCGTCTCCTTCATCGGCCCTTCCGGCTGCGGTAAGACCACGTTCCTGCGGGTGATTGCCGATCTAGAAAAGCACACATCCGGCGATATCACCGTCAATGGCACCACGCCGGAAAACGCCCGCAAGGACCGGTCGTACGGCTATGTCTTTCAGGCCGCCGCACTCTATCCGTGGCGGACCATCGAAAAGAACATTGCGCTGCCGCTCGAAATCATGGGCTATACGAAGGCCGAACAGAGGGAGCGCATCGACCGCACGCTCGATCTCGTCAATCTCAGCGGTTTCAGCAAGAAATACCCATGGCAGCTTTCCGGCGGCATGCAGCAGCGCGCCTCCATCGCCCGAGCGCTGGCCTTCGATGCCGACCTGCTGCTGATGGACGAACCCTTCGGCGCGCTGGACGAGATCGTCCGCGACCATCTGAACGAACAGCTACTAAAACTATGGGATACGACCGGCAAGACCATCTGCTTCGTCACCCATTCCATCCCGGAAGCCGTTTATCTCTCGACCAAGATCGTCGTGATGTCACCACGGCCCGGCCGCGTGACGGATATCATCGAATCCACGCTGCCAAGGGAAAGGCCGCTTGAGATCAGGGAGACGCCGGAATTTCTGGCAATTGCGCATCGCGTGCGTGAGGGATTGAAGGCGGGGCATAGCTATGAGGGGTGAGGTCAGCGCCAGCACTACCCCCCTCTGCCCTGCCGGGCATCTCCCCCACAAGGGGGGAGATCGGCAAGGGGCGCACTCTCCTCTCAATTTTCGAGCCTGGAGATTGCCGAGACCTATCCACGATTGGATCTCCCCCCTGGTGGGGGAGATGTCCGGCAGGACAGAGGGGGGTAACTCCCATCAACCGAGGGCAACCCGATGACCCTCCTCCGCCACCGCGTCCTCCCCATCCTCACCGTCCTCCTCGCCATCCTCATCGTCTGGCACCTTTCCGTCATCTACCTCAACATGCCCTTCGTCCGCGATCAGGCAAACCGCGCCGGCCAGACGCCGAGCTTCATGGAGCTTCTGCCGCAAACCTTCGCACAGGAGCGCCCGGTTCTCCCCGCCCCGCACCAGATCATCGCGGAACTGTGGGACACCACCGTCAACAAGGCGATCACCTCCAAGCGCAGCCTCGTTTATCACGCGGGCGTCACGCTTTCGGCCACGCTCCTCGGTTTCGCCATCGGCGCGGTGCTCGGCATCCTGCTTGCCGTCGCCATCATCCACAATCGCGCCATGGATCGCTCGGTCATGCCGTGGATCATCGCCAGCCAGACCATCCCCATCCTTGCCGTCGCGCCGATGATCATCGTCGTCCTGAATTCCATCGGCATTTCCGGGCTTTTGCCCAAGGCGCTGATTTCCACCTATCTCTCGTTCTTCCCGATTGTCGTCGGCATGGTGAAGGGCCTCAGAAGCCCCGAAACCATCCAGCTGGACCTGATGCACACCTATAATGCCTCGCCCGCACAAATCTTCTGGAAGCTGCGCTGGCCGTCTGCCCTGCCCTATCTCTTCACCTCGCTGAAGATCGCCATCGCGATTGCGCTGGTCGGGGCCATCGTCGGCGAATTGCCGACGGGCGCTGTCGCCGGCCTCGGTGCGCGTCTGCTCTCCGGCTCCTATTACGGCCAGACCGTGCAGATATGGGCAGCGCTGTTCATGGCCGCCGGTGTGGCCGCCATTCTGGTCTCGATCATCGGCATCGCCCACGCTGCCGTCCTCAAGAGAATGGGAGCGCGGCCATGACAAATCCCGTCTGGTTTATTGGCGCAATCCTGTTCTGGCTTGCCGCCTGGGCCTCCAACGAATGGCTGGTGCGCCACACCTTCGCATCACAGTCGGCAAAGCGAATGAGCCGCATGGCCGTACCGCTTCTCTTCGGGCTGGCCATTCTCGCGCTTTGGGAAGGTGTGGTGCGCGGCTTCTCCGTCCCGCCCATCCTGCTGCCCGCCCCGAGCGCCATCCTCGCCCGCCTTCTCGGCTCGCTACCGATCCTCTGGGCGGATTTCCGCCAGACCTTCCTCAAATCGGTGCTGACAGGTTATGTGCTCGGCTGCGGCCTCGGTTTCATCGTTGCCATCCTCATCGATCGTTCGCCCTTCCTCCAGCGCGGGCTGCTGCCCATCGGCAATTTCGTCTCCGCCCTGCCGGTCGTCGGCATCGCTCCCATCATGGTCATGTGGTTCGGTTTCGACTGGCAGTCGAAAGTGGCTGTCGTCGTCATCATGACGTTTTTCCCGATGCTGGTGAATACGGTTCAAGGGCTTGCCGCCTCCAGCCACATGGAACGCGACCTGATGCGCACCTATGCCGCAGGCTGGGGGCAGACATTGCTGAAACTGCGCCTGCCCGCCGCCTGGCCCTTCATCTTCAACGCCCTGAAGATCAATTCCACACTGGCGCTGATCGGCGCCATCGTCGCGGAATTCTTCGGCACGCCCATCGTCGGCATGGGTTTTCGCATCTCGGCGGAAATGGGCCGCAGCAATGTCGATATGGTCTGGGCAGAAATTGCCGTGGCGGCGCTCGCAGGCTCAGGATTTTACGGTCTGGTGGCGCTCATCGAGCGCGCCGTCACCTTCTGGCATCCGTCCGTCCGTGGGGGACGAACGTAAATAACGAAAAAGGGAACAGCGATGAAAATGAAACTTGCCTCCATGCTTCTTGCCGGCGCGTCACTTCTGAGCGCATTTGAGGCTCAGGCCGCCGACAAGATCACCCTGCAGCTGAAATGGGTCACCCAGGCGCAGTTCGCCGGTTATTACGTCGCCAAGGACAAGGGCTTTTATGAAGCCGAAGGCCTCGATGTCGATATCAAGCCGGGCGGACCGGATATTGCGCCTGCGCAGGTTCTGGCCGGCGGTGGCGCGGATGTGATCGTCGACTGGATGCCATCGGCACTCGCCACCCGTGAAAAGGGCGTACCGCTCGTCAACATCGCCCAGCCGTTCAAAACGTCAGGCATGATGCTGACCTGCCTCAAGGAAACCGGCATTACCAAGCCGGAAGATTTCAAGGGCAAGACGCTCGGCGTCTGGTTCTTCGGCAATGAATATCCGTTCCTGTCGTGGATGGCGCACCTGAAAATCCCGACCACCGGCGGCGCGGATGGCGTCACCGTCCTCAAGCAGGGTTTCAACGTCGATCCGCTGCTGCAAAAGCAGGCCGCCTGCATTTCCACCATGACCTATAATGAATACTGGCAGGTCATTGATGCCGGCATCAAGCCGGAGGAACTCGTCACCTTCAAATATGAGGACGAAGGCGTCGCAACGCTGGAGGACGGGCTCTACGTTCTCGAAGACAAGCTGAAGGACGCCAAGTTCAAACAAGACATGGTCAAATTCGTCCGCGCTTCCATGAAGGGCTGGAAGTGGGCGGAAGAACACCCTGACGATGCAGCAGGTATCGTTCTTGAAAATGACGCCTCCGGCGCCCAGACCGAAAAGCACCAGAAGCGCATGATGGGCGAAGTCGCCAAGCTGACGGCAGGCTCGAAGGGTGCGCTGGACAAGGCGGATTACGAGCGCACCGTCAAGACGCTGCTCGGCGGCGGTTCCGATCCCGTCATCACCAAGGAGCCGACAGGCGCCTACACCACTGAAATCACCGATGCGGCGCTGAAATAGTCACGTCGAAGCCGAAAACATGGAAACGCGCGGCCATCGCCGCGCGTTTTTTTGCGCGTTGGTGACCCGTTTGATGAATTACAACACTCGGCCATATACAAAAATGTATATCAACCCTCGAGGCTATGCGGATTGATTTGTATAGCAACAACAATTAGAGTCCCCGCCAACAAGACTGCCGAATTTGATCTTGTAAAAAAGCACTAGGCAAAGGTGCTTAAGATTCGCGTTGAGGGGCGTTTGAATCGGGAGGATCGAGAAGGAAGTATTGTGATCCCTTGTTTCACATTCGTTGCCGCATGACCTTTTAAAACACGCCTTCAGGCTGAAGGACATGCGATCGAATATTGCGCGAGCCAAGACACATGCAGCATAAAGTCACGTTTAACCGCTTTGTTTTCCTTTTTCTTTCCGCAACGGCCCTGCCATTTTCGGCCGTGGCCGAGGGAGAAGTGCCGGAACCGGTCAAACAGCAGAACCTGCCTTCCATCATCGTCGCGCACGCCGCAACACGCGATCTCGTGGACCGCATCATCGCCACCGGCACCATCAGGCCCGTGGACGAAATTTATGTACAGCCGCTGGTCGACGGCCTGTCGATCGACGAACTGAACGTCGATATCGGCGACAGGGTCGAGGCGAATGCGGTTCTGGCCGTGCTTTCCTCGGACAGTCTTCTCCTGCAAAAAAGCCAGCTTGAGGCCAACAGGGCCAAGGCGCAGGCCGCCGTTGCGCAATCCAAGGCGCAGGTTCTGGAGGCTGAGGCCAACAAGGCCGATGCCCTTCGCCAGCGCGACCGCGCCGCCAAGCTCGGCCAGAGCGGTTCCGGTTCCGTCTCCGAGACGGAAAAGACCGAGGCCGCTGCCCAGGTTGCGCAGGCACGCCTTGATGCCGCCAAGCAGACCGTTTCCGCCGGAGAGGCAGACATCAAGGTCGTCGACGCGCAGATTGACGACATCAATCTGAAACTGACGCGCACGGGTGTGAAAACCCCCGTCACCGGCATCGTTTCCGCCAAGAATGCCAAGGTCGGCGCCATCGCCAGCGGCGCGGGAAACCCGCTTTTCACGATCATCAAGGACGGCGCGATCGAGCTTGTCGCCGATCTTTCCGAGACTGACATCCAGCGGGTGAAGGCCGGCCAGAAAGCTTTCTTGACGGTTGCCGGCGGAGCCAAAAAAATTGAGGGCAAGGTGCGTCTCGTTTCGCCGACCGTCGATCCGGCAACGCGCCTTGGTTCCGTGCATGTTGTGCTGCCGACGGACAGCCCGGCACGATCGGGCATGTATGCCAGCGCGGAGATCATCGTAAAAGAGACGAACGCGCTTGCCCTGCCGCTTTCGGCCGTCACCTCCGGGCGTGAAGGCTCGACCACCCGCAAGGTGGAAGGCGACATCGTCAAGCAGGTGAAGATCGAGACCGGCATTGAAGACAGCGGTTTCATCGAGATTGTCAGCGGACTTGCCGCTGGTGACAAGGTTGTCGAGAAAGCTGGAGCATTCGTGCGTGATGGTGACCGGATAAGACCGGTGGAAGCCCAGACGGCTGCGTCCAACTGACTGAGGGAATGAAATGAACTTCTCCGCATGGTCAATCCGTAACCCGATTGCGCCGCTTCTCGGCTTCGCGCTTTTGATGTTCCTCGGCATCCAGGCCTTCAACGCCCTGCCGATCACCCGTTTTCCGAATATCGACGTTCCCGTCGTTGCCGTCACCGTGACCCAGAGCGGCGCTTCGCCGTCCGAGCTGGAAATGCAGGTGACGAAGGAGATCGAAGACGCTGTCGCCGCCATTAGCGGCGTCGACGAAATCCAGTCGACCGTCACCGACGGACAATCCCTGACAACAGTCGTCTTCCGCATCGAAAAGCCGACGGAAGAGGCGGTTCAGGACGTCAAGGACGCTATCGACAAGATCCGCAGCGATCTGCCATCCGACATCGAAGTGCCTGTTGTCAGCAAGATCGACGTGGAAGGCCAGGCAATCCAGACCTTTGCCGTCTCCTCGCCCAACATGACGCTGGAAGAACTTTCCTGGTTCGTGGATGACACCATCAAGCGTTCGCTGCAGGGCAAGTCCGGCATCGGCAAGGTCGACCGTTACGGCGGCGCCGACCGCGAAGTGCGCGTTTCGCTCAGCCCCGAAAAGCTCGACGCCTACGGCATCACCGCAAGCGAAGTGAACGGCCAGCTGCGCGGCACCAATATCGACCTTGGCTCCGGCCGCGGCCAGGTTGGCGGTAACGAACAGACGATCCGCACGCTCGGCGACACCCGCGACGTCACCCAGCTTGCCAACACCACCATCGCGCTCTCCAATGGCCGTTTCGTAAAGCTCGCCGAACTCGGCACAGTCACGGACACCTATGAGGAGCAGAAGTCCTTCTCGCGCTTCAACGGCAACCCCGCCGTTACCTTTGCGGTGTTCCGCTCCAAGGGCGCCAGCGAGGTTTCGGTCGCCAAAACCGTGGCCGAAAGCCTCGATCAGGTCCGCAAGGACCATCCCGACGTCGCGATCCAGATGGTCGATGACGCCGTCTACTTCACCTATGGCAACTATACGGCAGCGCTCGATACGCTGATCGAAGGCGCGGTCCTCGCCGTCATCGTGGTTCTGCTGTTCCTCAGGAACTGGCGCGCTACCCTGATTGCCGCCGTGGCCCTGCCGCTCTCCGCGATCCCGACATTCTGGATCATGGACATCATGGGCTTCTCGCTCAACCTCGTCAGCTTCCTCGCATTGACGCTCGCCACGGGTATTCTCGTGGACGACGCCATCGTGGAAATCGAGAACATCGCCCGCCACATCAAGATGGGCAAGACGCCGTATCGCGCCTCGCTGGAAGCCGCAGACGAAATCGGCCTTGCCGTCATCGCCACCAGCTTCACCATCATCGCCGTCTTCGTACCCGTGTCGTTCATGCCAGGCATTCCCGGCCAGTACTTCATCCAGTTCGGTCTGACGGTCGCCTTCTCGGTGTTCTTCTCGCTGGCGGTCGCCCGTCTCATCACGCCCTTGATGGCCGCCTATCTGATGCGCGCCGAAGACGCGATGGACGACCATGCCGACAATGACGGCTGGCTGATGAAAGCCTATACGCGCATGGTTTCCGCCACCACCTCCAAATGGTGGGCGCGTTACCTGACGCTGGTCGGCGCCATCGGCTTCCTCATTGCTTCCGTCATGCTTCTAAGCCAGGTGCCGGGCAGCTTCCTGCCGCCGGACGACGCCTCGCGCGTAACGCTTTCGGTAGAACTGCCGCCCAATGCAACGCTGGACGAGACAGACCGGACGACGACCGAAATCTTCCACGCGATCCGCGATATCAACGGTGTGGAAAGCGTCTTCATCCTCGGCGGCGCCTCGCCCAAGGGCGATCTGGAGCTTCGCCGCGCCACCGTCAACGTCATTCTCCAGCATATCGACCATTCGCTGCTGAAAACCCTTGTCAACAAGGGTCTCGGCTCGCTTCCGCTTGTCGGCCAATATCTTCCGAAGATCGAGGAAAAGGGCCGTGTCCGTCCGCAGTGGGATGTGGAGCGGGATATCTTCGCCAAGGTCCACAGCATTCCGGATGTGCGCATCATCAAGCTGAACGACCGCGCGGAACGCGAACTGAGCTTCAACTTCCTCTCGTCCAACGAGAAGGATCTGAACGACGCCGTCGGCATTCTCGAAAGCCGCCTGCGCGCCTCGCCCATCCTTGCCAATGTCAGCTCGGAGGGAGCGCTTCCCCGTCCTGAACTGCAGATCCGCCCGCGCAAGGACGAGATCGCCCGCCTCGGAATCACGCCGCAGCAGATTTCGCAGACGGTGCGTGTCGCCACCATCGGTGACATCGACGCACAGTTGACGAAAATCTCGCTGGACGACCGGCAGATCCCGATCCGCGTGCAGGCATCCATCGATACCCGCCGTGACCTCGCCACCATCCGCGCGCTGAAGATCAAGACCGCATCCGGTTCGCTGGTGCCGCTCTACAGTGTTGCCGATATCGACTATTCGGAAGGTCCAAGCTCGATCAAGCGCAACGACCGCAACCGCGTCGTCTCCATCGGCTCCGATGTACCGTTCGGCACAGCGCTCGATACGTCTACGGCGGAGTTCAAGCGGATCGTTTCGGAAACCGAACTGCCGGCAAGCGTTCGCCTTGCCGAAAGCGGCGATGCCAAGGTACAGGGCGAAATGCAGCAGGGCTTCGTCAACGCCATGCTGCTCGGCCTGCTTCTGGTGCTTGTGGTGCTTATCCTTCTGTTCAAGGATATCATCCAGCCCTTCACCATCCTGTTCTCGCTGCCGCTCGCCATCGGCGGCGTGGCCGTGGCGCTCATCATCACGCAGAACGCGCTTTCCATGCCCGTTCTCATCGGCATTCTGATGCTGATGGGTATCGTGACAAAAAACGCCATCCTTCTGGTGGACTTCGCCATTGAAATGCGCCGGCACGGCATGGAACGGGTGCATGCCATGGTCGAGGCCGGCCGCAAGCGCGCCCGCCCGATCATCATGACCTCCATCGCCATGTCGGCGGGCATGTTGCCCTCGGCACTTGGCGTCGGCGAAGGCGGCTCCTTCCGCGCGCCGATGGCGATTGCGGTGATCGGTGGCATCATCGTCTCCACGGTGCTGTCCCTGATCGTGGTCCCCGCCTTCTTCCTGATCATGGATGACCTGTCGCGCCTGCTCGCCCACCTCTTCGGCCGCTTTGTCGGCAAGAAGGAAGAGGAGGAAGAGTCGCTCTCCAACGAAAAACTCTCGGAGATCGCCCGCGAAAACAGCCTGGCGCTCTCCTCGCTGGAAGCGCGCGTTGCCGGCATGGAAAAAGGCTCCGGTGAAAAATCCGGTGACAAGGGCAGCAATATATTGCGGTTGCCGCCGCTCGCTGCCGAGTGAAAGTTGAAACGCCGGGTCCAGCGCCCGGCGTTTCCTTTTGTGGTGAGTTTGCTTGGTCGCGACTGCGTTGCGGCTGGCTTCTTCTCCACGTCGGGGAGAAGAGATAGGCCGCACCTGCTCGCTCCACATTTCCCTGCTCCCCGCACAACAACGCCAAACCCATTTGATCGAAATCAATTCGCTTTTCAGGTGAACTGCTAATCTCCCTCGCATCGGGAATTGCCGGTCGAAGGATAATGCGATGAGCTCTTTTCAGATAGGCGTGAGGGAAAAGGAACATCCCCGGTTTCGTATCGCTTCGGACAACCCGGCAAAAGGTTTGAGCGGGAGCCGGATGGACGTGAACAAGACCGTAAAGCTGAGCAACAGGGACAGGAACATTCTGCTGCGCGTGCCCCTGATAGGGATTGCGGATGAAGCGGCGGCGTTGAAATTGATGGAGGCGGCGACCGTCACCAATCTCAATGCCCGCCATGTGCTCTTCAAGGAGGGCGAGGCAGCGCAATATTTCTACTGTGTGCTGTCGGGCTATGTCCGCCTTTACCGGCTGGACAGGCACGGGCGCGAGGCGGATGTGCGTGTCAGCGGTCCGGGCGATACCTTCAACGAATGCCTGATCTTCGGCAGCGACAGCTATCGTTACAGCGCGCAGGCGGCGGAAAGCTGCACCGTGGCGCGTTTCGAACTGGCAAGAATCCGCAGCCTTGTGGATCAGGAACCGGCAATCGCCAAGGCCGTGATGCGCTGCCTCTCCAACAGCCTGCTTGGCACCATGGATTGCATTGCCAACGACCGGCTGCAAACCGCGCCGCAACGCGTTGCCCATTACCTGATCAATCAGGGGCCGCGCGACGCTACGTCCTTTTCGCTGCGTCTGCCGTTCCAGAAAAGCCTGCTCGCCGGCAAGCTCGGCCTTGCACCGGAAGCGCTGTCGCGCGCTTTCTCCGCACTGAAAAAGGCGGGCGTCACCGTTCGCGGCCGCATCGTGCAGGTCAATGATGTCGCGGCGCTGAAGCAGATTTGAAGAAGTACCGGGGAGAGGAAGAGGACGGGACGCCTACGGGTATCCCGTCCTCTAATTTTTTGTCGAGCAGCATATCAGACCGGCTGCGGCACGAAGCGGAAGCGATC
The DNA here is from genome assembly GCF_059429395.1 of Agrobacterium sp. K11. Lineage (NCBI taxonomy): Bacteria > Pseudomonadati > Pseudomonadota > Alphaproteobacteria > Hyphomicrobiales > Rhizobiaceae > Agrobacterium > Agrobacterium sp. K11. Next base: position 475,585 of record NZ_JCAHRB010000004.1, read on the forward strand.
GCCCTCTCGCTCGACGCGGAAAAACCCGCCAAGATGGCCGCCGGAAACCAGCCAGCCGTGATCGGCAACCTGGGTCAGCGCATCGAGACGTGTCGAATAGGCAGTTTCGGAATCGATATCATAGACGAAACCGATACCCGGATCGTCCGCCTGCAACGCGCTCACATGCAGCACATCGCCCCACAATAACAGCCGGTCACCGCCATTGCCGATGAGATAGCCGGTATGGCCAGGCGTATGGCCGGGCATGGCGATGGCTTCCATACCCTCGGCAATCCTGCCAGTTGGGATTGGCCGCAGCATGGCCCCACAAATGTCGAGCAGCCGGGCGGCAATATCGAAGGCGCCCTGCCTCGCAGCCGGCAATGTCTTGCGCGCATCCTCGCTGGTGAAAAAAGCAAGATCGGCCTCGGGCACCCATATGTCCGCATTGGGAAAATAAGGCCGGTCGCCGTCGATAAGTCCCAGCGCATGGTCGCCGTGAATATGGGTGAGGATAACTCGGCTGACATCATCAGGCTGGATCCCAGCGGCAATCATCCCCGCACGGGCATGGCCGTAGGTCGGCCCCCAGGCCGTGCCGCAACCGGTGTCTATCAGCGAAATACCATCAGGCCCCGACAGCACAAAACAGTTGACGTCCATATCCACCGTTTCGCCCTCATGCCCGGCAAGCGCCGCCGCCAGCGCATCCGCGCCCTGTCGGTGGATGAGGTGGCCAACAGGCGCCTTGTAGACACCATCGACAAAACGGGAAACGTCATAGGGACCAAAACGGAGGGGCGTGGTCATATCTCAGAGACCGCCCTGCTCTTTCAGGAAACCGACGATGCGATCGACACCCTCGCCGCGCTTCATGTCGGTAAAGACGAAAGGCATGGCATTGCGCATGCGGGTGGCGTCACTGTCCATCACCGTCAGATCAGCGCCGACATAAGGGGCAAGGTCTTTCTTGTTGATGACCAGCAGGTCCGAGCGGGTGATGCCCGGCCCGCCCTTGCGCGGAATTTCCTCGCCCTGACAAACGGAGATCACATAGATGGTAATATCGGCAAGATCGGGCGAGAAAGTCGCCGCAAGATTGTCGCCACCGGATTCGATGAAGACAACATCGAGATCGGGAAAGCGCGCATTGAGACCGGCAATCGCCTGCAGATTGATCGTCGCATCCTCACGGATGGCGGTATGCGGACATCCGCCCGTCTCCACTCCAACGATACGCTCGGACGGCAGCGCCTGCATGCGCACCAGCGCTTCCGCATCCTCCTTGGTGTAGATATCGTTGGTAACGACGGCGACGGAGTAATCGGCGCTCATAGCCTTGCAAAGTTTTTCCGTCAGCGCGGTCTTGCCGGAACCGACCGGCCCGCCAATGCCGACGCGCAGCGGACCGTTGCCCGATTTCATGCCCGATGTCACAACCATGTTCCCTTCAATATGCTTTGATGTTGTCCCAACATAACGCTTCGCACGACCGCTTCAAGGGCGGCAATGCTGCATTGCGGCGAGATATTCAGGAGCGGAAAAGCCGCGTTCCCTGCATCTCGTGCCGCATGGTCGCGGTGTCGGCGATAACAGTGGCGCTGCCGAGATCGTCGAGCGTGGATTGCACGGCCCGTGCCGCCATTTCGCCGATTGTCGCCTCGCTTGCGGCGAGAATGGCAACGCCATCCTTCTGCCCCGCGACGCCGAGGCGGATACCGGCGGAGACGATCTGCGAGACACCGGCATGCAGGAATGCGGCAACCGTTTCCCGAAGCGGCACGCCATGCCCTCCCGCCACCGCACCTATAGCAACAGGATAAGGAACCTCTTTCGGCAACAGCTCAAGAACCGCGTGCGGCCAGGCGCCGGCGGCGGCAACGAAGGCATCACCGAGGAGCACCGTCTCGCGGTAGCGCTCTGCAGAACCGGCGAGCGCGCGAGCCAGATCCGCCGCTTCACTCAGGGCGACGGCGTCCGTTCCATTACGCCAGGCATCAGCCAGAAATACCGCATCGTTCCACAGACTGCCGGAACGCAGAAGCACCTCCACCCAGCCGTAAAGGCCGGCGGCATCACTGACGCGCCGGTCCTCCACCGCCTTTTCAAGGCCGCCAGAATAGGAAAAGCCGCCGACAGGAAAGGCCGGCGACATCCAGGCCATGAGCCGCAGCAGCGCGGCAACGCCGCGATCTTCGCTCATGCCTCAGCCATGGTCATGCCCGTGACCGTGACCGTGGGAATGGCCGCCATGGGCGTGGTAAGCACCGCGCGCCGGCTGGAAAGGTTCTTCCACATCACGCACTGTTGCGCCAAGACCTTCCAGCATGGCGCGGATCACGTGGTCACGCAGGATGAGAATACGCTCCTCCTCGATCTGCGCCGAAAGGTGCCGGTTGCCCAGATGCCAGGCAAGCTCGATCAGGTGAAGACGGTCCTTCGCCTTGATTTCGAACAGCTTTTCGTCCGCAGCGCGAACCTCCACCAGATCACCGTTCTCCACCACCAGCAGGTCGCCATGGGCAAACAGCACGGCTTCCTTCAAATCCAACATCACCATCTCGTCATTCTGCAAATGCAGAAGTTTGCGGCGCAGATGCCGCTGGTCATGCGCGAGAGTGACATAACCGGAAGGTTCGTCGGCTGGAGTTCCGGCGGGGTGATAGGACGTGACGCGCAGCATGGGATGATCCATTTCAGAAACAGTCTTGGGGTTCCGATTGTTGACGGATAGCCCGGCCGATTTCAAGGCGTGTTTTCAGGTCGAACGCGTCTCGGAAAACGAAAAAGCCCGGCATCGCTGCCGGGCCTTGTCAAAAAAAGCAAACCGCAATCAGGCCGCAGCGCGGCTCTTCAGGTTTTCCAGAATGTTCTGCGGCGAGGAAACGCCGTAAGGGTCGGTATCGCTATTGTCGCAATAGCCCTCTTCCTCGAACCACTGCTCCACCATACCGTCATTGATGACGGCGGCGTAACGCCAGGAGCGCATGCCGAAACCGAGATTGTCCTTGGCGACCAGCATGCCCATCTTGCGGGTGAACTCGCCCGAACCGTCAGGAATGACCTTGACGTTTTCGAGGTTCTGGCCTTTTGCCCAGGCGTTCATCACGAAGGCATCGTTGACCGACAGGCAATAGATTTCATCGACGCCGAGCGCGCGGAATTCGCCCGCGAGCTTTTCGAAATCGGGAAGCTGGTAGGTCGAGCAAGTCGGCGTGAAAGCGCCGGGCAACGAGAAGAGAACGACCTTTTTGCCCTTGAAGTAATCGTCGGAGGTCATGTCCTGCCAACGGAAAGGGTTGGGGCCACCAACGGCCTCGTCGCGAACACGCGTGCGGAAGGTAACGGCGGGCACTTTTTTGCCGAGCATGTCTTGTCTCCTGATCTGTCTTCAATTTTCTGGCGTTTTGCACGGATCGCTTGGGACCGATCCGCACGGAATTCTTTTGCCGTTTCTTTAGCGCAAGATGCGCTGCGGTGCAGCATAAAAATCGGATTACCAGACGTCAAATCAACGAAACGTCGCACCGCGGTAAGATCAATTGTGCAGCGCTACCGACCAGCGCAACAGTGGCGGCAACGGTGTCCACCAGCCGGTGCGAATGCCGGCTTGCCGCAGCATGGCGGCAGACCACGTGTTGCAGCCGGCCAGCGCATTGAACCAGCCATTCGCCTCGAAAAATCCATCCGTCAGGCTGTAGGAAGCACCGGGTATAAGCTGAACTTTGCCATTGTCCCGCAGGAAGCTCGCACGAATGCCCGCCACAAGTCGCTGATATCCCGCTTCGGAAATGCGAAGGCGCTTCACCCCGGCAAGGTCGGCGGGAAAATCCCCAGTCACATCCACATGCATCACCGACTGGTCGAGTGTCAGAGAGCGCACGACTGGCATCGGCTTCAGGTCGGCCCATGTCGGCGTCTGTATGTAAAACGACCGGCCACCCCAGCCGAACACCAGATAGGCAGCAGCCGGATGGTTGACCGCGATACCGCCCTCCTGCAATTCGGAAAAGACCCGCCGCAGATCGTCATCAACAGGCAGGGCGATATCGGTATGGATCGGGTTGGATAACAGCAATATCTCGCGATCCCTCACGCCGCTTGTTTCATCGGCAAAAAAGGGTCGAGGCACGACGGTGCCGAGTACAAGAAGCAGGATGATCAGCAGCAGGCCACCGCCGATCCACCTTGTGATAAATCTCACCACGAAACGCCGTTAAAACAGGAAATAACGCTGCGCCATCGGCAGCACCGTCGCCGGTTCACAGGTCAGAAGCTCGCCATCGGCGCGCACCTCATACGTTTCCGGGTCAACCTCGATATGCGGGGTCAGCGAATTGTGGATCATCGAGGCCTTGGAAATGCCGCCGCGCACGTTCTTCACCGCCATCAGCTTCTTGGCAACACCAAGACGCCCTGCAAGGCCGGCATCCAGCGACGCCTGACTGACAAATGTAACCGAGGAATTGGTGCGCAGCTTGCCATAGGCGGCAAACATCGGGCGGTAATGCATCGGCTGCGGCGTGGGAATGGAGGCATTCGGATCGCCCATCGGTGCCGCGGCGATGGAACCGCCGAGCAACACCATTTCCGGCTTCACGCCGAAGAATGCCGGGTTCCACAACACCAGATCGGCACGCTTGCCGACTTCGATGGAGCCGATCTCATGGCTGACGCCCTGCGCGATGGCCGGGTTGATGGTATATTTGGCGATGTAACGGCGGACGCGGAAATTGTCGTTTTCGCCGGTCTCTTCCTTCAGACGGCCGCGTTGGCGCTTCATCTTGTCAGCTGTCTGCCAGGTGCGGATCGCCACTTCACCGACACGGCCCATGGCCTGGCTGTCGGAGGAAATGATCGAGAACGCGCCGATATCGTGGAGAATATCCTCCGCCGCGATGGTTTCCTTGCGGATGCGGCTTTCGGCGAACGCGATATCCTCAGGGATGGACGACGACAGGTGGTGGCACACCATCAGCATATCCAGATGTTCGGCCAGCGTATTGATGGTGTAGGGCCGCGTCGGGTTGGTGGAAGACGGGATGACGTTCGGATTGCCGCAGACCTTGATGATATCAGGCGCATGGCCGCCGCCTGCCCCTTCGGTGTGGAAGGCATGGATGGTGCGGCCCTTGATGGCGGCAACCGTGTCTTCCACGAAACCGCTCTCGTTCAGCGTATCGGTGTGGATCATCACCTGCACGTCATATTCGTCAGCCACCGTCAGGCAATTGTCGATGGCGGCGGGCGTCGTGCCCCAGTCCTCGTGCAACTTCAGCGATGAGGCACCGGCAAGGATCATCTCTTCCAGCGGCGCGGGCAACGAAGCATTGCCCTTGCCCGCCAATGCGAGGTTCATCGGGAAAGCATCGAAGCTCTCGATCATCCGCTCGATGTGCCACGCGCCGGTGCAGGTGGTGGCAAGCGTACCATGAGCGGGGCCGGAACCGCCGCCCAGCATGCAGGTAACGCCGCTCATCAGCGCTTCTTCGATCTGCTGCGGGCAGATGAAGTGGATATGTGCATCCATGCCACCGGCAGTCAGAATCTTGCCTTCGCCGGCAATCGCCTCTGTCGAAGGGCCGACAATGATTGTCACGCCCGGCTGCGTATCGGGGTTGCCCGCCTTGCCGATGGCGTGGATGCGCCCGTTCTTCAGACCCACATCCGCTTTGTAGATGCCGCTATGGTCGACGATGACGACGTTGGTGATGACGGTGTCGACAGCGCCTTCGGCCCGCGTCGCCTGGCTCTGGCCCATGCCGTCGCGAATGACCTTGCCACCGCCGAATTTCACTTCCTCGCCATAGGTCGTGTAGTCCTTCTCGATCTCGATGAAGAGTTCGGTATCGGCAAGACGCACCTTGTCGCCGACGGTCGGGCCGAACATGCCGGCATAGGCGGCGCGGGAAATCTTGTAAGGCATGGGTTCAGGCTCCTTCGGACACGGAGAAAATCGATATGGGAGAAATTCGTGTCAGCCGGCCCTCGTGTGTGAGGGCCTCTACAAGCTGTTTTTCGGCGGCAAACGGATGCCCGTTCCAGCCGTGATGACCAAAGCCCGCAATCGCCACCTCGTCATCGCCGCCGCTCACGGTCTCCAGAACATGGGCGATGGCAAGAAGCCCGGTGCTCGGGCAGACGTAAGGGGCCGGCGCATAGACCTGCAATGCGTGATCAAGCCGCTCATGCACCCCGCCCGGAATGACGAGGTGGCTCTTGCCGGTCTCTTCGGCTAATGCTGCGAAACCGGCGGTATAATCGGCACAAAAATCGGTCAGTTCGGGCCAGCGAGCGCGGATATCCGGCTCCATCTGCGAAAATTTCGCGGGATCGCGCACCGACCAGACGGCGGAAGCCTGCTGCACCCCCTCATTGTCGCGCCACGCGGCCCCTTCGCTCATCTCGCGGCCGGGCCGGCCGGTGTTGCAAACGGCCACCACATCCGTGCGGCTGCCGCCAGCGCCCAGCGAACGGCAATCGTTGAAGCGGATGACAATGTCGGAAAGGTCGATGAGATCAGCCACGCCCTGCGGCATTTCTCCGTTTCCGACAATCATGATCCGCCGCCCCATACCGTTCAGAAACCTTCGGACAACTGGCGCAATTCATCAGCGCGCTTGTTGCTCATATCGGCCAGGCATGAGGAAACCAGCATCGGCTCCATCGTGCCGCCACGCGCCTGAAACCCGAAGGCATCACAATTGGCATCGCGAAACGCCACCCACGCACGCTGGGCGGCAACCAATGCATCCACGGCACCCTTGCCGCTCTCGTCTGCCGTCTTGTCACGCTCGGCAAGCTGCTTGCGGACCTTCTGGTAGGCGGCGTTCAACTGCTTGTCGGCCTTTTCGTAATCCTTGCCGGCGCAGATTGTCATATCGGCCTGCGTTTGCGGCGAGGTGCAATCGGGCGCGTCGTCGGCAAATGCGGAAGACGCCGCAAGAGACAGCAGGACAGCCGCACCGAAACAGAATTTTTTCAAAGTCATGGCCATCACTCAGGCAGCCGCGCCATCGAAAGCCTGCGGCTTCAGCGCACGCGGATCGACACCATCAAGGCAATTGGTATTCACCGCCACCATCGGCGTCCCATCCGGCCCATCGGCATAGGCAAAACTCTCAATGCCGCAGGTGGAGCAGAACAGATGATGGATCTTGTGCTTGTTGAAGAGATATTCCGTCAGCTTGTCGTCGCCGGAAAGCAGGGTGAATTTTTCGCGAGGCGCAAAGGCAAGCGTCGAGCCCAAGCGCTTGCAGCGCGAGCAATTGCACACGACCGTGTGGTCGAGATCGGCGTCGACCTCGAAGCTCACGTCGCCGCATTGGCAACTTCCGTGATAATGTGCCGTCGCCATCTCATAACCTCCCCATGATCTGTTGACGAAACCCGTAAACCTCACGCTTGCCGGAAAGCGGCACCAGCGTCACTTCCCGCTTCTGGCCGGGTTCAAAACGAACCGCAGTGCCAGCCGGAATGTCGAGGCGCATGCCGCGCACCTTATCGCGGTCGAAGACAAGACCCGCATTGGTCTCGAAGAAATGGTAATGGCTGCCCACCTGAACCGGCCGGTCACCGGTATTGGCAACCTCGATCGTCACCGTCGGCTGGCCGGCATTGAGTTCGATGGTGCCCTCTGCGGCAATGATTTCGCCTGGTTTCATGGTGCTCCCCTTTGTCTCTCTCAAGCAGCGGTGGCTGCCGCGCAGCCTTCAGCCTTCAGCACCCGTGTCGTCGATGCCGGATTGTTGACTAGTTTGGCCGCCGGGCGGATGGGCCTGCGAACCAGCTCGCCGCCGCAATTCGGGCAGGCGCCTTTGAGCACATCGGTCGCGCAATCGGCGCAAAAGGTGCACTCGAACGAGCAGATCATCGCATCCCGACTGTCGGGGGCAAGATCACGGTCGCAGCATTCGCAATTGGGCCGAAGCTCCAGCGCCATATCGTCCCCCTCAGCGTATAGGTTCGTGAACGGTCACAAGCTTGGTGCCGTCGGGAAATGTTGCTTCCACCTGCACATCATGGATCATGTCGGCGATGCCTTCCATAACCTGATCTCGGGAAATGACATGCGCGCCGGCTTCCATCAGGTCGGCCACCGCGCGACCATCGCGGGCGCCCTCGACAACGAAATCGGTAATCAGCGCAATCGCTTCCGGGTAATTCAGCTTCACGCCACGCTCCAGCCGGCGGCGCGCCACCATGGCGGCCATGGAAATCAGCAGCTTGTCTTTTTCTCTCGGAGTAAGGTTCATCGTCGTCCCGCAGCTTTCGCACCTGCCCCGCAAAACACAGTGTTTCGGGGGCTGATCCGACTTGTTTGACAGACCCCGGAAGGTCGCCTGTCGCGGGCGATCCGGAGCTTTACAGATTCCAGACTTTCGGCACTGGCGCGCCGTTTCGCAAGAGCGAAATGATCGGAAAAAGTATTTTTCTAAGGGAGAAACCGTCGGCGGCGGACACGCGCACGACAAGCTTGCCCTGCCATTCGCTGGCGCCGCCGCTTTCCCCGGCAATAGCCCGGATTTTAGGCAAAAGCGCCTCGGCCAGTGGCCCGATATAAAGAAGCGTGGCAAAGGCCACCTGCCCGGCAAGCACCGCCGGTTTTGCAGTCAGCTCCGCCACTTCACCCGCAAGCAGCAGCTCTTCGGCATGTACCAGCCGGCCGCCATGGCGAATGCGCCATCGATCCCGGAACAGGCCATGCTGCATCGCTTCGCCCATGGCCTGACGCCCGAGCAGCACGGCTTCGACGGCGATGAATTCGGAGGTTACGTCGAGATCGGCTTCCAGCCTGCGGGTCAGCGACGCGCGGTCGAAAAGAATGGTTTCCTGCGGCAGCCAGTGCAACCGGGCGCCCGGCCCTGCGGAAACGCGGGCGGTGACGGTGGCGGTTCCGGAGGATGCCTTGTAGACCTTCTCGCAGGCCTGCGTCGTCACCACCAGCGAGGTGCCGGCTCCGGCAACAGCCTGCCATTCCATTTCATCTCCGCCGGTCAATCCGCCGGAGGAGTTGATGAGGATGGCCTCGATCTCGTTGGAAAACGTATCCGGCAGGCGGATCTTGGCGCAACCTTCCTGGAACAATTGGTCCAGCCGGCTGCGCCCTTCGACAGCCTTGGTTACAATGCGTCCTCTGCCACGGGCGCGCTGCTGCCGGGCAGGTTCGCCGTCTTCGAGACCGGAAGGGCGGATGGCTTGCTGTTCTGGCTGCACGCGGTCTCCGAAACGGTTGCGGAAGCGGACCCGGCCTTGGCGCCGCAATCTTTTTTGACGACGGCATCCACCACCATCTGTCCTTCCGTGTTGCGGAAGAAATCCCACATTCTTTCCGCCGCATCAACCGTGCGCGTCACTTCGCCTGTGGGCATCTTGCGCTCCACGGCGGGTTCCGCCTTCGGCGTCTGCTCGCCACCCGGCTTGCGGGTAAGGACCGCCGACGCTGCCAGCACTTCCGCCTTCATGGTGGCGCGCGGCCAGGCATGGTCCCAATTGTCAATGACATAGGACTGGATACGTGCCCCGCCCTTGCAGACGTCATAGGAATTGACGGTGAAGCTCTCGCCCGGTCTGGTTTTCGCGCCGCCCTTGCAGCCGTCCATTTCCGCCCAGCGTTTCAGCGCCGTCTCGCCGCCATATTGCCAGTAGGACTTGCCACCACCCTGATAGGGATTGGCCGGATCCTTCAGACCCGCAAAGGCGATGATCGACATCGGCCGCGCCGGCTTGCAGCTTGCCGCATCCGGTCCCCATTTGCCCTCGGTCTCCAGCGGATAACCCGCGCGCAACGATGCAACGAAGCCGGCAGCGGTGAAATCCGCGCTACCATTGCAGATGAATTGCGACAGCATGCGCCCGCCGCCGGAATAACCGGAACCGTAAAAGCGCTCCTCATCCACGCAGAACTTGCCTTTCACCATGGCAATTGCATCGCGAATGAAGCTCACCTCATCCAGCCCGCCGGGACGGGTGGTAACACCAGGAACATTCCAGGCATGGGTGCCGGGCAATTCGCCATTGAGGCTGCCCGCCAGCGCCACCACCATCAGGCCGTCGCGCTCGGCAAGCTTGTCCCAGCCGCTGCGGTTCAGCTGTCCGTGCGGATTGCTGTTGGAGCCGTGGAAATCGAACACCACAGGCACCGGTTTTTTTCCGTCATAGGCGGATGGAACGAAATAAACGCCTTCGCGTTTCTGACCACTGGAGAGAATGGAAAAATCATGCCTGCCCGGTTCCACGCCGGGTTGAGCAAGCTGACCGCAGGTCGAGGCCGACGCTGCGACACTCGCGCTCGCGCAGATCGCAAGACCCAGAAACAGGGTGCGGGCGGAGCGGAACAGCCGGGCAGCCCGGCCAAGGGCAAAGTCTTGATGCATTGACACGCCTTTATTGGGCACGGTTTCCCCGACGATACGTCGGACGCGCGTGGAATGTAAGGGATCAACTGTCGCGGCGTGCGAATAGACTTCGTCTGTGTCTCGCATGCAGCATTTCCGCTGCCAATATCACAGGCGTTTATTCAATGAAATGCTAAAATTGCGCATAAAAGCCATGCAGACACGCATAGACTTTCAAAATATTAATCCGCCGTTTGCACGCCGTGATCGGCGTGCGTGGCTTCTAGTCTCGATTTATACTGTCAGATGGCGACGCGCCTCGGGCGTATCCAGCGTTTCGGCAAGCCCGTCATGCACAATTTCGCCCCGGTCCATGATGTAGACATAGTCGGCAAGCTCACGGCAGAAATCCAGATATTGCTCGACCAGCAGGATCGCCATACCGGTGGAATCCCTGAGATATTTGATTGCGCGGCCGATATCCTTGATGATCGACGGCTGAATGCCTTCGGTCGGCTCGTCGAGAACGAGGATTTTCGGCCTCGTCACCAGCGCCCGGCCGATCGCGAGCTGCTGCTGCTGGCCACCGGACAGGTCGCCGGCGCGTCTTCCCAGCATGGATTGCAGCACAGGAAACAGGCTGAAAATATCGTCGGGAATGAAACGCTCCTTGCGCGGCAGCGGCGCATAACCGCTTTCGAGGTTTTCCTGCACGCTGAGCAGCGGAAAGATTTCACGCCCCTGTGGCACGTAGCCGACACCGCGCTTGGCCCGGTGGTAAGGTGCCAGCCCATCCAGTGCTGCCCCTTCAAAGCTGATCGACCCGCCACTGATGGCATGCTGGCCGGTGACCGCGCGCAACAACGAGCTTTTGCCTACGCCGTTTCGGCCGAGAACACAGGTGATCTTGCCCATCTCCGCTTTCAGAGACACGCCCCGCAGGGCTTGCGCTGCGCCATAGTGGAGGTTGATGTTTTCGACGTTCAGCATGGTGCAACTCCATTGATGCTTTGGTGGGCGGCGCTACCCCCCTCTGCCCTGCCGGGCATCTCCCCCACAAGGAGGGAAATCAGATGCCGTTCCCGCTCGTCCCATCGCCTACTGGTCTTGGAGCAGGGTGTTAGCCGCTTGCCGATCTCCCCCCCGGTGGGGGAGATGCCCGGCAGGGCAGAGGGGGGTAAAGCCGCAGACGCTTCCATCACCGCCCCAGATAATTCTCGATCACCTTCGGATCGCTGGACACAAAATCGATCGACCCTTCAGCCAGCACCGAGCCCTCGGCAAGACACGTCACCTTCACGCCCAGCTCGCGGATGAAGCCCATGTCGTGCTCCACCACCACGACCGAGCGGGTCTTGGCGATTTCTTTCAGAAGCACGGCGGTTTCGGCTGTCTCCGCATCCGTCATGCCGGCCACCGGCTCGTCCACCAGAAGCAGCTTCGGCTCCTGCGCGAGCAGCATGCCAATTTCCAGCCACTGTTTCTGGCCGTGCGAGAGGTTGGCCGCAAGATCGCCGCGGCGGTGGCTGAGACGCACGGTGGCGAGGATTTCCTCGATGCGCGCCTTGTCCTCCGCTGTCAGCCTGTAGAACAGCGTGGCGAAGACGCCGCGTTTGCGGTTCAACGCCAATTCCAGATTGTCCCAGACGGTATGGCTTTCAAACACCGTTGGCTTCTGGAATTTACGCCCGATGCCCAGCTGGGCAATATCCGCCTCGTCCTTTTTCGTGAGGTCGATGCTGTCTTCGAACAGCACCGTGCCGGTATCCGGCCGGGTCTTGCCGGTGATGATATCCATCATCGTCGTTTTGCCGGCGCCATTCGGACCGATGATGGCCCGCAGCTCGCCCGGCTCCACCACGAAGGACAGGGAATTGAGCGCCCTGAACCCGTCGAAGGAAACGGAAACACCGTCGAGATAAAGCAGGCTTTTGGTTCTGTTTTCGGAAACCGTGTTCATATCAGCCTCACTCCGCCGCCTGTTGCGCCGCTGTTGCAGCACTGTCATTGCCCGGTTGTCCGGCCGCACTTGCCGCCCGCGCAACACGCTTTTCGCGCCGCCCGACCAGATAATGCTGCACGGTGCCGACGATGCCCTTGGGGAAGAACAGCGTCACCGCGATGAACAGCCCACCCAGTGCAAACAGCCAGAATTCGGGGAAAGCGCCGGTGAAATAGCTCTTGCCGCCATTGACCAGGAGCGCGCCGATGATCGGCCCGATCAGCGTGCCGCGCCCGCCGACTGCGGTCCAAACCACCACCTCGATGGAGTTGGCGGGGGAGAATTCGCCAGGATTGATGATGCCCACCTGCGGCACGAACAGCGCACCGGCAATGCCCGCCATCATGGCCGAGACGACGAAGGTAAAGAGCTTGATGTTTTCCACCCGGAAACCGAGGAAGCGCACCCGGCTTTCGGCATCGCGCACGCCCACCAGCACCTTGCCGAATTTGGAATTGACGATGCCGGATGCAATCAGCAGCGAAAGCGCCAGCATCACGGCCGTCATCGCAAACAGCACGGCACGGGTGCCATCCGCCTGCACGGAAAAGCCGAGAATATCCTTGAAATCGGTGAGACCATTGTTGCCGCCGAAACCCATGTCGTTGCGGAAGAAGGCAAGCAGCAGGGCGTAGGTCATGGCCTGCGTGATGATGGAGAGGTAAACGCCGTTGACGCGCGAGCGGAAGGCGAACCAGCCAAACACGAAGGCGAGCAGGCCGGGCACAACCAGCACCATCAGTGCTGCAAACCAGAACATGTCGAAGCCATGCCAGAACCACGGCAGTTCCTTCCAGTTGAGGAACACCATGAAGTCAGGCAGCACGGGATGGCCGTAAACACCGCGCGTGCCGATCTGCCGCATCAGATACATGCCCATGGCATAACCCCCGAGCGCGAAGAAGGCGGCGTGGCCGAGCGAGAGAATGCCGCAATATCCCCAGACCAGATCAAGCGCCAGCGCCAGCAGCGCATAGGCCAGATATTTGCCGAGCATCGACATGATGTAGGTCGGGATGCGGAACGCGCTGTCAGCCGGCAACAGCAGATTGGAGGCGGGCACCAGCACGGCGATGGCCAGGATGATGCCGATGGCGATGGAAATGCGGCGATCGAGCGCGCGCAGGAGGAAGCCGGTAATCATGCTTCGATCGCCCTTCCCTTGAGTGCGAAGAGACCACGCGGCCGCTTCTGGATGAACAGGATGATGAGAACGAGCACGAGGATCTTGCCGAGCACGGCGCCCACCGTCGGCTCAAGGAACTTGTTGAGCACGCCGAGCGACAGCGCACCCACGAGCGTTCCCCAGAGATTGCCGACCCCGCCGAACACCACCACCATGAAACTGTCGATGATGTAGCTCTGGCCGAGATTGGGCGAGACATTGTCGATTTGCGACAGCGCTACCCCGGCAAGGCCGGCAACGCCGGAACCGAGCGCGAAGGTGAAGGCATCCACCCAGGGCGTGCGGATGCCCATGGAAGAGGCCATGCGGCGGTTCTGGGTCACAGCGCGCATCTGCAAGCCGAAGGCGGAGCGCTTCAAAAGCACCAGCAGCGCGAAGAAGACGGAAAGCGAGAAGCAGACGATCCACACGCGGTTCCAGGTGAAGTTGAGGTAACCAACGCTGAAGGAGCCGGACATCCAGCTCGGGCTGCCGACCTCACGGTTGGTCGGGCCGAAGATGGAACGCACGCCCTGTTGCAGGATCAGCGAGATACCCCAGGTGGCGAGCAGCGTTTCCAGCGGTCGCCCGTAGAGATAGCGGATGACGCCGCGCTCCATGATGAGGCCGACGCAGGCTGTGACCAGAAAGGCGGCCGGCAGGGCAATCGCCAGTGACCAGTCGAACAGGCCGGGGAAATGGCTGCGGATCAACTCCTGCACCATGAAGGTGGAATAGGCGCCGATCATCACCATCTCGCCATGCGCCATATTGATGATGCCCATGACGCCGAAGGTGATGGCAAGACCGATGGCGGCGAGCAGCAGCACGGAACCGAGCGACAGGCCGTACCAGACATTCTGTGCGTAATCCCAGAAGGCAAGGGAACTCTCGATGCTCGAAATCGCCTCGTCCACATCCGGCTTCAGGCTCGGATCAACCGTGGGCGTCGCCGCCATCAGAATGCTGATCGCATCGCGCCCGCCAAGCGCCTTGATGGTGGCGATCGCTTCTTTCTTCACCTCAAGGGGGCGGTCGGAAGAAAGCAGCGAGACAGCCCGCGCCTCCTCCATCCGCGTCCGCACCTCTTTGTCGGTTTCCTTGGATATGGCCGCTTCCAGCAATTCCAGATTTTCGGCACTGGGGGCTTTCAGAACCGCATCGGCGGCGGAAAGCCGCACCGAGCGTTCCGGACTGAGCAACGTCAGGCCGCCCATCGCGGCGCGGATGACGCGACGCAGATTGTTGTTGACCCTGATCTTGGTAACCGCCGCCTTCGGCGCTTCGCCAGCGCTTTCGCCGGTCAGCGGATCGATGAGCGTGAAATTGGAACCCGACGGCTTGGTCATGAACACCAGATTGTCGGCCTTGCGCACGTAAAGATCGCCTGATGCAAAAGCCTCAAGCGCCGGCACCACCCGCGCGTCGCCGGTGGCAGCAATCTGGCCGATCAATGTTTCGGCCTGCTTGAAGTCAGCCGTGCCGAGCTGGTCGATCAGCGCCTTCGGATCGCTCTGCGCGAGGGACTGGGCGGCGATCCCCAGGGTGAGCCAGAGGAAGATGGCTCCGAGAAAAGATCGGATCGTCATGTCGGGTTCCTTGGAGCGGTTTGCGACTCTGCGGTTGCGTGTGGCACGACCTGAATATGCGGCTTCACCCCCCTCTGCCCTGCCGGGCATCTCCCCCTCAAGGGGAGAGATCGACCCGTGGCAAGGTCCCGTCCATCTCGACGTTCAAGGATGAAATGGCGGGAGAGCATCTTGCCGATCTCCCCCCTTGAGGGGGAGATGTCCGGCAGGACAGAGGGGGGTAATTCTGGCTCAGTTTGTAAACAATCCGCCCCTCCAAAGAGGGGCGGCGTTCGTTTCCTTATCAGCTACCCTTGCCGCCGCACTTACCGGTCGCAACGTTGAAGTTGCCGCAGGACATCGGCTTGCGCCAATCCGAAATCAGATCCTTCGAGTCAGGCAGATAATCCGACCATTCGTCACCCACGACCTGTGGCGTCTGCTGCACGATTTCGAACTGACCATCGGCCTGGATTTCACCGATCAGCACCGGCTTGGTGATGTGGTGGTTCGGCATGACGGTGGAGTAACCGCCAGAAAGGTTCGGCACGGAAACGCCGATGATGCTGTCAAGAACTGCGTCCGTATCGGTCGTACCTGCGGTTTCGACAGCCTTAACCCAGGCGTTGAAACCGATATAGGCGGCTTCCATCGGGTCGTTCGTCACGCGCTTGTCGTTCTTGGTAAACGCATGCCAGGTTTTGATGAATTCGGCGTTGACCTCGGTATCGACAGACTGGAAGTAGTTCCAGGCGGCAAGGTGGCCGACCAGCGGCGCGGTATCGAGACCGGCAAGCTCTTCTTCACCGACCGAGAAGGCGACGACCGGAATGTCCTCGGCCTTGATGCCCTGGTTCGCAAGCTCCTTGTAGAAGGGCACGTTGGCGTCACCATTGATGGTGGAGACAACGGCGGTCTTCTTGCCGGCCGAGCCGAACTTCTTGATGTCGGACACGATCGTCTGCCAGTCGGACTGGCCGAACGGCGTGTAGTTGATCATGATGTCCTCTTCCTTGACGCCCTTCGACATCAGGTAGGCCTTCAGGATCTTGTTTGTGGTCTGCGGGTAGACATAGTCGGTACCTGCCAGAACCCAGCGCTCGACGCCTTCGGTCTTGGCGAGATAATCGACGGCCGGAATGGCTTGCTGGTTAGGCGCTGCACCCGTGTAGACGATGTTGCGGGAGGATTCTTCACCCTCATACTGCACCGGGTAGAACAGCAGGGAATTCAGTTCTTCGAAAACCGGCAGCACGGATTTGCGCGACGAAGATGTCCAGCAACCGAAAACGGCCGCGACCTTGTCCTGCGAAATCAGCTGGCGGGCCTTTTCGGCAAACAGCGGCCAGTCGGAGGCCGGGTCGACCACGACGGCTTCGAGCTTCTTGCCGAGAACGCCGCCCTTCTTGTTCTGCTCGTCGATGAGCATCAGCATGGCATCCTTCAGCGTCGTCTCTGAAATCGCCATGGTGCCGGAAAGAGAATGCAGCACGCCTACCTTGATCGTATCGTCGGCGGCAAATGCGCCATGGAAGGCGGTGGTGGACATGATTGCGCCGAGCAGCGCGGCGCTAAGCGTCTTGCGGAATGTCATCGGAAGAACCCCTCTCCTTGTTTAGCCCTCATGGGGCTTCAGCGGCATCGTTGACCGCTGCTGGAAAGGACTATCGATCTCGCGGGCGAGAAACCGTATACGTCAATTGACGTAGGCGGGGTGGCGAAAGCTGCAGGGAGTGTTGGGGAGAGGGAAATCCGGCCGGGGCAATCGATGTGAAACTTGGCGTTTCAACTTGCTTCTTCTCCGGCAGGCAAGACGAGAGCGGCGCGGGTCGAGGGTGCGAGGTCGGAGACAGACTGAGAAGTCGTCCCTTTATCCGGCGCTTCGCGCCACCTTCTCCCCGGCAGGGGAGAAGAAACGATCAGCGACGCTTCACATCAGGCGTGCGGCTTGTCTTCCCGCTCTTCGTCGCGGATCGCATCGTCATGATACCAGGAGCCGAAATCGACATGCGGCTGACGTGCCTCGCGCTCCAGATCGCTCAGCCCGATGTTACGGAACTTTGAGAGCCCCGCGCGTCCGCCGACCGGAAATTGAAAGATCGTTGCCGTTTCACGATGAAAGCCAGTTGCCATATCGAACATCTCACTTTGTTTGCATCGAAGCACTTTGGTTGTGAAGCAAACCCGTTAGCTCTGGTTTAGCTCCATCTGATTAAAAAAAAATCACGTTGCGAAAAATATAGGCATTAAATGGTCATTCAGCAAGAAAAACCATTCCGGAAGCGCCGGTTTTTGGGGCAAATGCCGATCCGTCGTTCGCAATCGAAAACATTGCACCGCAACAGGGCATTTTGAGCGATGCCACCCGCTATCTGTTAGGAATCACTGACGAAACATTAGGGTTCGATTTACCTGCCGCAGTGCAGCATGAGCGGTTAATGGCCATATGGGCCCCCTCGGCCCTGAGCATGCCTGAAAGATTTTTCGAAGAATTCGCAAAACATCGCCAATCTGGCACGCGGCATGCATCTATATGGCCAGCCCTTGAACGCGAATGTGCTTCCGGTGGCGAAAGCCACGGCAAGCCTCAAGGCTTCGCATTGTTACCTATGAGAGGTTCGTAATGACTAAGTTCAAACTCGAGTACATCTGGCTTGACGGTTATAAGCCGGTCCCCAACCTGCGCGGCAAGACACAGGTCAAGGAATTCGATGAATTCCCGACGCTCGAGCAGCTGCCGCTTTGGGGTTTTGATGGCTCGTCCACACAGCAGGCCGAAGGCCACTCTTCGGATTGCGTGCTGAAGCCCGTCGCGATCTATCCCGATCCGGCCCGCACCAACGGCGTACTGGTCATGTGCGAAGTCATGATGCCTGACGGCGTCACCCCGCATGCATCGAACAGCCGCGCGACCATCCTCGACGACGAGGACGCATGGTTCGGCTTCGAACAGGAATATTTCTTCTACCAGGACGGCCGCCCGCTCGGCTTCCCCGAGCAGGGTTATCCGGCTCCGCAGGGTCCGTATTACACCGGCGTCGGCTTCAAGAACGTCGGCTCGGTTGCCCGCGAAATCGTTGAAGAACATCTCGACCTCTGCCTCGAAGCCGGCATCAACCACGAAGGCATCAATGCCGAAGTGGCCAAGGGCCAGTGGGAATTCCAGGTATTCGGCAAGGGCTCCAAGCGCGCCGCCGACCAGATCTGGATCGCCCGTTACCTGCTGCTGCGTCTTTGCGAACAGTACGGCATCGACGTCGAATTCCATTGCAAGCCGCTCGGCGATACCGACTGGAACGGTTCGGGCATGCATTGCAACTTCTCCACCAAGTTCATGCGTGAAGTTGGCGGCAAGGAGTATTTCGAAGCCCTCATGGCAGCTTTCGCCAAGAACTGGCAGGAGCATATCGACGTTTACGGTCCGGACAACCACCTGCGCCTGACCGGCAAGCACGAAACCGCTCCGTGGAACAAGTTCTCCTACGGCGTTGCCGACCGTGGCGCCTCGATCCGCGTTCCGCACTCCTTCGTCAACAACGGTTACCGTGGTTACCTCGAAGACCGTCGTCCGAACTCGCAGGGCTGCCCTTACCAGATCGCTTCCGTCGTTCTGAAGACGATTGCAGAAGTGCCGCTCGCAAAGTCGGCTGCTGCCTGATAACCCAAGACATGGCGTCGCCCGCAACCGGGCGACGCCATTTTTATGTCCACCGAACGGCCGGACCGGACAGGCGACCTTTCGCCCTCTGCCCTGCGTGGAATATTCTTGCCTATGCGCAAACTCGAAGACGTTGCGTGGCTTTGACCAACCGCATCGGCTTTTCCGAAACCGCGACACGGTTTTCGGTCCGATGCTCTAAAGCAAGAAGGTGAGCGATGGGCATTCTCAAAAAATTCTCTCTCGAAAACCGCATCTCCATCATCACCGGCAGCGGCCGCGGCCTCGGTTTCGAAATCGCCAGGGCCTTTGCCGAGGCTGGCGCCCATGTGTGGCTGACCGGCCGTAACGCCGAGGCGCTGGAACAGGCAGCAGGCATACTTCGGCAAGCCGGCGGAAAAGCCGATTATGCCGCTTTCGACATTGCCGATACCGCCGCCGGAACTGCCCTCGTCCACCGCATCATGGACGAATTCGGCCATCTCGATATCCTCGTCAACAATGTCGGCGCACGCGACCGCCGCCCACTTTCCGAATTCAGCGACGAGGACGTGCTGGAGCTTATCCGCACCGACCTCACCTCCTCCGTCTCGCTGTCGCGAGATGCCGCGCAAGCCATGAATACCAACAGTTACGGCCGCATCATCACCATCACCTCCATTCTCGGCCACATCGTCAGGCCGGGCGATGCGATCTATCCCGTTGCCAAGCAGGGGCTGACAGGGCTGATGCGCGCAATCGCTGTCGAATATGGTGCGCGCGGCATCACCAGCAACGCCATTGCACCCGGCATGTTCGCCACGGAAACCAATGCGGCCCTTGCCGAAAACCCTGACATGGTCGCCTTTGCCAAACTGCGCGTGCCGCTGGAACGCTGGGGCAGGCCGGATGAAATCGCCGGTGCCGCCCTGTTTCTGGCCAGCGACGCGTCCTCCTTCGTCAACGGCCATGTGCTGACGGTGGATGGCGGCATGTCGGTGCGGCTGTGAGAATGGCAAAACACCTTTTGCGGAAAGGGGCTGGATCCTAGGCATGGCCGCACGGCAACGCATCATCCCCGTCAGGCGCGAATATAACCGCTGGGTCGCCAACCAGACGCTGGAAGATTATGCGCTGCGCTTCACCGCTAAAAGCGCCCGGCAATTTTCGTCCAACCGCATCTCCCACACCGCCATCGGCGCTATTTCCTTTCTGGCACTGGAAGCCATCGGCGGCGCGATCACGCTGTCATACGGCACCACCAACGCCTTTTACGCCATCATCGTCGCGGCCATTGCCATGCTTGCCGTCGGCCTGCCGATCAGCCGTTACGCCATCCGTCACGGCGTCGATATCGATCTCCTGACACGCGGCGCGAGCTTCGGTTACATCGGCTCCACCATCACCTCGCTGATCTACGCCGCCTTCACCTTCATGCTCTTCGCCATAGAGGCGTCGATCATGTCCGGCGCGCTGGAGCTGGCGCTCGGCATTCCCCTGTGGATCGGCTACATCATCTCTGCCGTCATGGTCATTCCGCTCGTCACCCACGGCGTGCGCCTCATCAGCCGTTTCCAGATCATTACCCAGCCCTTCTGGATCGTGCTGAACGTATTGCCCTTCATCTTCATCGCTTTGATGGACTGGGAAAAATACGACCTGTGGCGGGCGTTTTCCGGCATTCATCACGCCTCCGGTCCGCCGGGCACCGTGGCCCATTTCAATCTGGTGGAATTCGGCGCGGCGTCTGCCGTCATCCTCGCGCTGATGTCACAGATCGGCGAACAGGTGGATTTCCTGCGCTTCCTGCCCGCCGAGGGCCAGAGCCGCCTGCGCCATCGCATCGCGGTCTTTCTGGCCGGTGCTGGCTGGGTCGTCGTGGGCGTGCCGAAGCTGCTGGCCGGTTCCTTCCTCGTGGTCTTGACCTTCAGTTCCGGCGTCTCGGTGGACCGCGCCGCCGATCCGGCCCAGATGTATCTCACCGCCTTCGGCTATATGATCCCCAACCATACGGCGGCCATGCTGCTGATGGTCGCCTTCGTGGTGGTCTCGCAGCTGAAGATCAACGTCATGAACGCCTATGCGGGCTCGCTCGCCTGGTCCAACTTCTTTTCCCGCCTCACCCACAGCCACCCCGGCCGCGTGGTCTGGCTGGTCTTCAACGTGGTGATCGCGCTGCTGTTGATGGAACTCGGCATCTATCGCCTGCTGGAAGAAACGCTCGGCATTTTTTCCATCGTCGCCATGGCCTGGCTCTGCACCATCTCGGCCGATCTGTTCATCAACAAGCCGCTCGGCCTTGCCCCACCGGGCATCGAGTTCAAGCGCGCCCATCTCTACGATATCAATCCCGTCGGCGTCGGCTCCATGGCGCTTTCGGCCACCATTGCGCTGATGGCGCATTTCGGCACCTTCGGCGCACTCGCTGCCTCGCTTGCGCCCTATCTCACCCTCATCGTCGCCTTCATCGCCTCGCCGCTGATCGCCTGGGGCACGAAGGGCAAATTCTATCTGGCCCGCAAGCCGCGCCAGAAATGGCGCGAGCTGAGCGCCATCACCTGCTCCATCTGCGAACACCCGTTCGAGCCGGAAGACATGGCATGGTGTCCGGCCTATGCGGCGCCGATCTGTTCGCTCTGCTGCTCGCTGGACAGCCGCTGCCATGACATGTGCAAGCCGAAGGCCAAACTCAACTATCAGGTCGCGACGGTCGCAAAATCTTTCCTGCCCCACCAACTGGTTGCAAAACTCGCCACACGGCTCGGACGTTATGGCATGGCGGCGGCCATCGCCGTCACCGCCATTGGCGGCATATTGGCGCTCATCGCCCATCAGGTCGGCACCGCCTCGCCGGCAACGGCTGACGTGGTCAACCGCACCATCCTCATCGTGTTTTTCGTCTTTGCCGTCATTGCCGGCATCGTCTGCTGGTTTCTGGTTCTTGCCCATGACAGCCGGGTGGTTGCGGAAGAGGAATCCTCACGCCAGAACACGCTGCTGTTGAAGGAAATCGCCGCACACAAGAAGACTGACGCCGCCCTTCAGGACGCCAAGGAAACGGCTGAGGCCGCCAACCGCGCCAAGAGCCGCTACGTGGTCGGCCTCAGCCACGAATTGCGCACGCCGCTCAACGCTGTTTTAGGCTACGCCCAGATCCTCGAACGCGATGAGACCATTCCCGCGCCGCGGCAATCGGCCATCAAGGTCATTCGCCGTTCCGCCGACCATCTCTCCGGCCTGATCGACGGGCTTCTGGATATTTCCAAGATTGAGGCTGGCCGCCTGCAGGTCTATTCCAACGAGATCAATATTCAGGATTTCCTCGACCAGATCGTCGATATGTTCCGCCCGCAGGCGCAGGCCAAGGGTCTGGAATTCCGGCATGAACGCGCCCATTCCCTGCCGCAATATGTCCGCACGGATGAAAAGCGTCTGCGCCAGATCCTCGTCAACCTGCTCTCCAACGCCATCAAGTTCACCGACGAGGGCAGCGTCACCTTCGATGTCGCCTATCGCAGCCAGGTGGCGAGCTTCACGGTGTCGGATACCGGGCGCGGCATTGCCGAAAAAGACCTCGCCCGCATCTACGAGCCTTTCCAGCGCGGCGAGGCCGAAAGCGTGCGCCCCATGCCGGGCCTTGGCCTCGGCCTCACCATCACGAGGCTTCTGACCAACACACTGGGCGGCGAGATTTCCGTCTCCAGTGAAAAGGACAACGGCTCCACCTTCCGCGTCCGTCTCATGCTGTCGGCCGTGCACCGGCCAAGTACCGCACCTGCGCCGGAAAAAACCATTCGCTCCTATTCGGGCCCACGCCGCACCATCGTGGTGGTTGATGATAACGAGGATCACCGCGAGCTGATGCGGCAGGTGCTTTCGCCGCTCGATTTCGTGGTGCTGACCGCCCAAAGCGGACCGGAATGCCTGACACTCATCGAAGGCGTGCAGCCCGACCTCTTTCTCATCGATATCTCCATGCCCGGAATGTCCGGCTGGCAGCTTGTGACGAAGTTGCGTGAAGCAGGGCAGACGGCTCCGCTCATCATGCTCTCGGCCAATATCGGTGACGGCACCGTAGCGGGTGCCGGAGAAGACAATCACAACGACGCCATCGCCAAGCCGGTCGATATCCGCCACCTGTGCGACAGGCTTGCGGTGCATCTCGGCCTGAAATGGATTTACGATACCGACCTTCCCCCGGCACCCATCCCCCAGCCGCCGGCGCAGATCGTTCATCCCGGCGCAATTCATATCAAGGATTTGCAGAGGCTCGGCGAAATAGGCTACATACGCGGCATAGAGGCAAAACTCGCAGATCTCGCCCGCAACACCAACAACCTGCCCTTCACGCAAGAGCTTGGCACCTATGTGCAGGCCTTCGATCTGGCCGGTTACGCCCACTTTCTAAAGCGGTTTGAAGAGAGCGACAGGGGAGACGGCAAGGCATGAGCGGGCAAGGCGCAGCACTGCCGAGAGACATTGTATTGCTGGTGGATGACAGCCCGGAAGCGCTGGGGTTCCTCACCGATGCGCTGGAACAGTCAGGCTTTTCGGCGCTGATCGCCACATCCGGTCAGGCCGCGCTCAACATTGCCGAACGCATCACGCCCGATATCATCCTGCTCGATGCGGTCATGCCGGCCATGGACGGTTTCGAAACCTGCCGCCGCCTGAAGGCCAACGCCGCCATGGCCCAGGTGCCTGTCATCTTCATGACCGGGCTGACGGAAACCGAACATGTGGTGCGGGCGCTCGAATCCGGCGGTGTCGACTATCTGACCAAGCCGATCAACATCGATGAGCTGCGCGCCCGCATCCGTGTGCATCTCTCCAATGCCCGCTCGGCGCAGAGCGCCCGCGTGGCGCTTGATGCCGCCGGACGCCACCTGCTTGCCGTGCGCGCCAACGGCGCGATCCACTGGTCCACACCACAGGCAACCCGGCTGGTCAACGCCGCCACCGGCCGTGATGATGGGCTGGAGATCGTCGTTGCCCATATTTCCGGCTGGCTGGCCGACAGGACAACAGTGGATTCCGCCCGCGATGCACCGCTGACGATCACCGAGGCCGGGCGGCCCGCTTTGCAGCTATCCTTCCTCGGCGCAATGGGACCGGACGAATATCTCTTCCGTCTGACAGCCGCCAACGAGAAATCCGACGACCACCTGCTGAAGGACCACTTTGCCCTGACAACGCGGGAATCGGAAGTTCTGCTGTGGATTGCCAAAGGCAAATCCAACCGCGATATCGGCGATATTCTCGGCCTTTCCGCCAGAACCGTGAACAAACATCTGGAACAGATTTACGTCAAACTCGGTGTCGAAAACCGCGCCTCCGCCGCCGTCAAGGCCGCGCATATTTTGCATCAGGGGTGACGGCTGCATCTGATGTGACACGGTTGGAAAAACATATATTTTCCGCTTAAGCGTAGAGCATCGACTTATTCGCCGAGCGAGTGCAGCATATTTCTTCTCCCCTCGAGGAAAGAAACAAGCGGCAACGCCGCAATTCAGTCCCCCCCAAGAAACATCACCTTCCATCCAACCCAAACCCCGCGCAGGGAGGTTCCCATGCACCATTTCATTATTCTTTCCGGCTGCTCCGGCGGCGGCAAATCAACCCTGCTTGCCGAGCTTGCTCACCGTGGTTTCGCGACCGTCGAGGAACCGGGGCGGCGCATCGTTACTGAGGAAACGAGAAATAACGGCACCGCCCTCCCCTGGATCGACCTGGAAGCCTTTGCCCGCCGGGCGATCGCCATGGCGCTGGAGGACCGGCAAAAGGCGCCAGCGGAAGACTTCGTCTTCTTCGACCGCGGCCTGATCGACGCCGCCTCAGCACTTCATCATATTAGCGGCGATGGATTCATCGAAACGCTGCGGCGCACGCACCGCTACAACCCGCTGGTCTTCCTCACCCCGCCCTGGCCGGAGATCTACCGAGGCGACAGCGAGCGCAAGCATGGTTTCGAGGTGGCAGTGGAGGAATATCAACGCCTGCTGCACGACTATGCCCGTCTGGATTATGAGACGATTGTACTGCCGAAAGCCCCCGTCACGGAACGTGCCGATATTGTGCTGGAGAGGCTGGCGGCTGAAGCTGGCTGAAGGCGCGATCGGAGCCAAGTGTTTCGAGCCTTTCCCATCACCGTCACTCCGTCTTTGAGACGGAATCCGTCTGACGTGCGGCTCGGAAAGTGTTTTAGCCCAAGGACTTGGGCTGGCTGGGTGCTGACGCCGGAAATGCCCCGCACCAGAAAGCAGAAAGCCCGGTCTTGCGACCGGGCCTCCATATTGCAGTCCAGTAAGACTTACGTCCCCTGCTGGATGTAGGTGAACTTGCCGTCCGGGCCCTTCTTCCACTCGTACATGACGTAACCGGGAAGCTTCGGGTCGCCCTTCTCGTCGAAGGAGATATCGCCAAGTGCGGTCGGGAAGGTGCCCTTCTTCAGAGCTTCGGCAACCTTTTCCGGCTCAACGGAACCGGCAGCCTTGGCAGCACCGGCAATCGCCTGCAGGGCGGCGTAGGAGTAGAGCGTGTAGGCTTCCGGGTTGAAGCCGGCGGCCTTGAACTTCTCTACCAGTTCCTTGTTTTCAGGACGCAGCGTCGGATCGGGACCGAAGGTGTTCAGCGTACCTTCGACGGCGTCGCCGGCGATGGAAGCAAGTTCGTTCGAGACGATACCGTCGCCCGAGATGAGCTTCGCCTTCAGACCCTGGTCAGCCGACTGGCGGATGATCAGACCGGCTTCGGTGTGCAGGCCACCCCAGTAGATAACGGAAACGCCGGCTTCCTTCATCTTGGAGATCAGTGCGGAGAAGTCCTTGTCGCCGACATTGACGCCTTCATACATGGCTTCCGTCAGGCCGGCCGCATTGGCTGCCTTCTTGGTTTCGTCGGCAAGGCCCTGACCATAGGGGGTCTTGTCGTGAATGATGGCGATCTTGGCGTCCTTGTAGTGGTCGGCCAGATACTTGCCGGCAATGCCACCCTGCTGGTCGTCACGACCGCAGGTACGGAAGGTGTTCCACAGGCCACGCTCGGTGAAAACAGGGTTGGTCGCAGCAGGCGTTACTTCGAGAATGCCGTTTTCGGCATAAACTTCGGAAGCCGGAATGGAGACGCCGGAGTTGAAGTGACCGACGACGAACTTCACGCCATCAGCAACGAATTTGTTGGCAACCGAGATACCCTGCTTCGGGTCGGAAACGTCATCGCCGAGAACGATCTTGATCTGCTCGCCGTTGATGCCGCCTGCAGTATTGATATCCTTCGCAGCCTGTTCAGCACCCTTCTGAAGCTGAGCGCCAAATGCGGCGTTCGGGCCTGTCAGCGGGCCGCCGACAGCGATCACGATATCGGCCCAGGCCGAACCGCTGAAGGCGACCATGGCGGTCAGCGCAACGGCGGAAAGAAGAGACTTCTTCATTACTATACTCCCAGTTCCTTTGGATGGGTTGACTACCAGGACCTGTTCAGTACCCACCTTAACCGAACAGGAAACGTTCCACTCACGCGAGTATCGTGCAGCCGGAGGAATCCGGCTGTCAATCTTTCTTTTTATATGAAAATGCCGACGTCCGATCGTAGAGCCAATAGTAGTTATTGACCATCTGGCTCGTCCTGCGCATGCGGAAACCGATGCTTGAAAAAGCCAGAAGAAGAACGACGTCAAACACGTAGTAGAAGCCGTTGATGAACGGCCCGTTGAAAAGCGCGAAATGCAGAAACCGCATCACGAGCCCCAAAGCCAGCGTATAGATCACCACACGCGGGAAATCGCCCCAGCCATCGGCGACGGATCTGCCCGTGCGCCACGCCGTCCAGAAACCAAGAAGAACAACCAGTGCGCGCAGAATATAACGCACGCCGCTATCGGTCTCGAATAAAAGGCCCTGCATCTTCTTTCCCCATCAGCGCCGGGATGCAAATGTCCGGCCCTGCCTTGTTGTCGTCCCGCCGTTTTTCCGGCAGGCATTTTATTGTTTGCCACCGGCCATTTCCCCTTCGAAAACGGCCGGCGGCGGTTCGTTATCTTGCGCCGCAAAATTTCCGGCGCAAGTAAAATCTTTCAGTGCCGGCCGCCTTCGAGATAGGCCGCGCGTACCTGCGGATCAGCCAGCAATTCCCTGCCCGAACCGCTCATCGTCACCTTGCCGTTGACCATCACATAGGCGCGGTCGGAAAGCTTCAGTGCCGCAAAGGCGTTCTGTTCAACGAGGAAGACGGTCAGGCCCTCTTCCTGGTTGAGCTTCTTGATGGCCTCGAAGATGCCCTTGACGATCAGCGGGGCAAGGCCCAGCGACGGCTCGTCGAGAAGCAGCAGTTTCGGCCGTGCCATCAGCGCGCGGCCGATGGAGAGCATCTGCTGCTCGCCGCCGGAAAGCGTACCGCCACGCTGGCTCTGACGTTCTTTCAGCCGCGGGAACATGACGAAAATCTTCTCGACGTCCTCTTTGAAATATTTGAGGTTGTCGAGATTGGCGCCCATCTGCAGGTTTTCCAGCACCGTCATGCGCGGGAAAATCCGGCGGCCCTCGGGTGACTGGGCAATGCGCTTGCGGGCGATAAGGTGCGTCGGCAGGCGGGTAATGTCTTCGCCGTCGAACGTCACCTGGCCAGTGCGCGCCTGCGGGCTGCCGCAGATGGTCATCATCAGTGTCGATTTGCCGGCGCCGTTGGCGCCGATAAGGCTGACGATCTCGCCCTTGTTGACCTCGACATCGACACCGGCCAAGGCCCGGATGTTACCGTAGTAGGTTTCGACACCCTGTACTTTGAGAAGCGGTTCACCGGACATCAGGCCACTCCTCCGTCGAGTTCTTCCGCAATCACGTCTTCCACTTCATCATCCTCGACACCCAGATAGGCGGCGATGACCTTCGGGTCGTTCTTCACATGGTCCGGCGAACCGTCGGAAATCTTCTGGCCGTATTCGAGAACCACGACGTGATCGGAAATCTGCATCACCACCGACATGTCGTGCTCGATCAGAAGCAGCGACGTGCCTTCGTCGCGGATACCGCGCAGTAGCGCATTGAGCGCCAGCGATTCCTTCGGGTTGAGACCGGCCGCCGGTTCATCGAGGCACAGAAGTTCCGGCCCCGTGCACATGGCGCGGGCAATTTCCAGACGGCGCTGCGCGCCATAGGGCAGATCGCCGGCCGGGTCGTCGGCGCGGTCGGTCAGATCGGCCTTGTCCAGCCAGTATTTCGCCTTATCGATCGAACTGTTGACCGCCCTCTTGTAGGCGGGCAGGCCGAGAAGACCGAGAATGGTGTAGCCCGATGCCTTCATAAGCGCATTGTGCTGCGCCACCAGCAGGTTTTCCAGAACCGTCAGACCCGAAAACAGGCGGATGTTCTGGAAGGTACGCGCCACCTTCGCCTTCTTGGTAATCTCGAAATCCGGCAGGCGCTCCAGAAGATGCGCCTCGCCGTTTTGCTGACGCATGGTGATCATGCCCATCGTCGGCTTGTAGAAGCCGGTGATGCAGTTGAAAACAGTGGTCTTTCCAGCACCGTTCGGGCCGATCAGCGCCGTGATCTCGCCGCGCTTCGCCTCGAAGGAGAAGTCATTGATGGCCATCAGGCCGCCAAACCGCATCGAGAGATGTTCGACCTTGAGGATCGTGTCGCCAGTTAGATTGGGTGTCATGTTTGTCGTTCCGGAAGCCATCAACCGTGACCTTCCTTGGTAAAGCTGCCCGAGACGGCCTTGCGTTCCCTGAGGAAGGCCGTCGGTTCTCGTGAGCCGACAAAGCCGCGCGGCTTGAACAGCATGACAATGACCATGGCGAGACCGAACAGGAGCATGCGGTAGAGTTCCGGCGTGAAATCAGGCCCGAAGACATGCTTCAGGAATTCCATTTCGCGCAGCAGCTCCGTGCCGCCGACCATGACGAGGGCGGCAATGGCGATGCCCGTGAGCGAACCCATGCCGCCGAGAACGACAATGGCAAGGATGACGGCCGATTCCAGGAAGACGAAGCTTTCCGGCGATACGAAACCCTGACGGGCGGCGAAGAAGGAACCGGCGAAACCGCCAAACATCGCGCCTGTCGCAAAAGCGGTAAGCTTGGTGATGACGGTATCGATGCCGAGCGAACGGCAGGCGATTTCGTCTTCACGCAAAGCTTCCCACGCCCGGCCGATCGGCATGCGGCGCAGCTTGATGGTGACGTAAGCCGTCAGCATGCACAGAAGCAGGATCACGTAGAACAGGAAGATCTTGTAATAGGCCGACGACATCGTCAGGCCGAAGGCCTTGGCGAAATTGTTCGGCGCGCCGACATCGAAGGACCAGATGCCGAAGATAGACGCCTTGGCGATGCCGGAAATGCCGAAGGTGCCCTTGGTCACATCCGTCCAGTTCAACAGCACGAGACGGATGATTTCACCGAAGGCGAGCGTGACGATGGCAAGATAGTCGCCACGAAGTCTGAGCACCGGGAAGCCGAGAATGATGCCCCAGAAGCCCGCGAGAATGCCGGCCACCGGCAGAAGCACCCAGAAGGACAGGCCGAGATGGCTTGACAGCAGCGCGTAGGAATAGGCGCCCACCGCATAGAAGGCCACATAACCGAGATCGAGCAGGCCCGCGAGGCCAACGACGATGTTGAGGCCCCACGCCAGCATCACATAGATCAGGATCTGGATGCCGAAATTGTCGACGAATTTCAGCGAGCCCTGAAAACCGAACAGCTGCACGGCGACGACGGGATAAAGCAGCAGCAGGACAAGCGCGAGCTTCAGGAAGTGCTTGTGGAAAAAGCCTTTTTCCTCGGAGATTTCCAGAATGCCGCTTTTGGCCTTGGCAAGCTTGCGGCGATCCATCGACGGCCGGATGAAGCCGACCATCAGGAAACGGCCGATGGCGGCGACGCCGACGAAGATCGACAGAAGCCCCCAGCGGGTGCCCCAGATAAGCTGGTTATTGATGTCCTGATAGGTGACGATACCGACGTAAAGAATGAACATGCCGAGCGAGACGATGCCCGCAAAGATGCCTTCCTTCACCGCCGTTGCCATCAGGCTCGGGCTGGAAGTGTCGTTTTCGGAAGCGATATTGGTCATGGGATCACACCTTCTCGACTTCCGGACGACCGAGAATGCCGGTCGGCTTGAAGATCAGCACGAAAGCCAGGATGCCGAATGCCGCGACGTCCTTGTAGGCAATGGAGAAATAGGCGGACCAGAGAGATTCGATGAGGCCGATCAGGAGACCGCCGAGAACGGCGCCCGGAAGCGAACCGATACCGCCGAGAACCGCTGCGGTAAACGCCTTGACGCCCGGAATGAAGCCATCGTTGAAGGATGCGACACCGTAATACATCAGATACATCGTACCGGCGACCGCCGCGAGTGCGGCACCCATGATGAAGGTGATCGAGATCGTCTTGTCGACATCCACACCCAGAAGGGCCGCCATCTTGCGGTCCTGTTCCGTGGCGCGCTGCGCCCGGCCGAGCGGAGTCTTGTTGACGATGTACCAGAAGGCGAACAGCAGCACCGACGTCACCGCCATGATGATGAACTGCTTCAGCGAGACGGTGATGGAGCCGAAATGGTAGCTGTCCGTCACCATTGACGGGATCGGCTTGTTACGCGGACCCTGTGTCACCTGGATGAAGTTGGACAGCGCGATCGACATGCCGATGGCGGTGATCAGCGGCGCAAGGCGGAACGAGCCTCTGAGCGGACGGTAGGCCACGCGCTCGATCACCCAGTTCCACAGGCCGGTCATCAGCATGGCGACGACCATCATCAAAATCAGAAGAAGCGCCACCGGAATACCGGCAAAAAACGATGTTGCGATCAGAAAAACGATCAGCGCGGCGAAACCGCCAAGCATGAAAATATCGCCATGAGCGAAGTTGATCATGCCGATGATGCCGTAGACCATCGTATAGCCAATTGCGATGAGGCCGTAGATCGATCCAAGAGTCAGCCCGTTGATGAGCTGCTGGATAAAATACTCCATGTCTTTCCCCTGGGCATGACCTCTAATGAGCCACGCCTCGTTTATGTTAATTATAGGGGGAACCTTTTCGATTAGCCCCCACCTGCAAAATGCATATCGTGTTCGCTAAAAATGTGAAGTCAAAAACGGGCGATCCTGCACAAAATTTGGAATTTCCACATTCGTTGCCGTTTTCCCGATCAGAATAGCCAGGATTTCGGCAGTAAGTGCTAAAAAATTGGCGTTCGAATGCTTATTTCAGTGTTGCCTGACGCATTGTTTGACGGGTGGCGGGCAAAAGAGTAGCGAAATAGAGGGGCAAAGGATCCCCGGCACGAAATGGCAACGGCAACAAGATGATCGACATATTGACGAAAGCGGCGCTGGACGCCGGGCAGGCAATCATGGCGGTCCATCGCGCCGGGCCACACGTATCGTACAAGGACGATTGCTCACCCGTGACCGAGGCAGACCAGCGGGCGGAGGTGATCATTCTGCAGGCACTGGCTGCGCATTTTCCCGAAATCCCGGTCATTGCCGAAGAAGCGGTCTCGAACGGCATTCTGCCGGAGACAGGCACGGAATTTTTTCTGGTCGATCCGCTGGATGGGACCAAGGAATTCATTTCCGGCAAGGATGATTTCACCGTCAATATCGCCCTGATCAGAAACGGCGTGCCGGTTGTAGGCGTTGTTTACGCCCCCTGCCGCGGCCAGGCCTGGACCGGCAAGGACAACAGCGCCGAAAAGCTCGCAATATCAGGCGAAGGAGCGATCCTCGCGCGCCACCCCATCCGCGCACGCCAGCGCGGCGCCTCCCCCGTGGCGCTGATCAGCCGCTCGCACTGTACCGCGAAAACGGAAGCCTTCGTGGCCGAACACGGCCTGAAAGACTGCATTTCCGTCGGTTCCTCACTGAAATTCTGCATGCTGGCGGAAGGTGCTGCCGATATCTATCCCCGCTTCAGCCGCACCATGATGTGGGATACGGCGGCAGGCGACGCCGTACTGCGCGCCGCCGGTGGCAGAACGCTGGATTGCGAGGGGCGGCTGCTTGCCTATGAGGTGAGAGGCGATGGTGAAGATGCACTCGCCAACCCGGATTTCATTGCCGAGGGCGCAATGGCGGTTGCGGCGGATATCGCGCGATAGGACGGCGACGATGCCGGGATATGGTGATTGCGCTTTTTTAGACGTTCGCTTCGGTGCCTGCGGCTTCACCCCCCTCTGCCCTGCCGGGCATCTCCCCCACAAGGGTGGAGATCAACTCGTGGCGGGGTCCCGCCAATCTCGACGTTTGAGAACGAAGCGGGGGTAGCGCATCTTGCTGATCTCCCTCCTTGTGGGGGAGATGCCCGGCAGGGCAGAGGGGGTGAAGCCGCAGGCACCGAAGCAAAGACTGCTCTCCCGCTCGCCCACAGCCACCCATCTCGGCAACCACGGAACGCACTCCCCACCGAAGCCGCAAAAATAATCTTCCCCGCTCATCCCCGCCCCGCCCCGCCGCATCACAATCGCCGGCGAACAGCCACGGAGCGCGGAAGAGACATCATGACTGAACAGACGGCGAGACTTAGGCTTCCTTATATCCTGCCCTCGCAGGCACAGAAACACGTCACCCACAACGAGGCGCTGCAGCGGCTGGACGCGATCGTCCAGCTGGTCGTCAAGGACGTGGTCGCCGCCCCGCCCGACAATGCGCCGGAGGGAGACTGCTTCCTGCTCTCGCTTGACGCCGCTGGCGACTGGGCGGGCAAGGGCGGGAAGCTTGCCTTCCGGCAGGACGGTGCATGGCTGCTGATAGTGCCGCAGCCCGGCTGGACGGCATGGTTTTCCAGCGAGGGTAAACATCGCGTCCTGCGGGACAGCGCATGGCGGGACGTGCCGCTGCCTGCCGCGGCGACCCTCGAAAAGCTTGGTATTGGCACACAGGCCGATGTCACCAACCGTCTGGCGCTTGCCGCCCCCGCCAGCCTCTTCACCCACACAGAAGAGAACGGCAACCACCGCATGGCGATCAACAAGGCGGCAAAGGCCGATACCGCCTCGCTGCTGTTCCAGTCCGGCTGGAGCGGCCGGGCGGAAATGGGCCTTGCAGGCAATGACGGTTTTTCGATCAAGACCAGCGCCGACGGCATTTCCTGGCACACGGCCCTTTTGTGCAGCGGCGACGGCAGGGTCACGATGCCGAACCGGCCCGTGGTTCTGGCAAGCCTGCCTTCGGGCACGACGAGGCCGGTCAACGGCTCGGCTTCGGGGTTTTCCATGCTCTTCATCGACGAGGGTGGTTTCGTTCTCGGCGACGCGGTCGGCACAGGCGGCGGAAGAGAACTCGTCGTTCCCGTGAAAGGTCTCTATCTGGCCACCCTGTCGCTTGCCGTGGTGTCCTCCTCCGGGCACCGGGTTTCGCTTGCCGTCAACGGCGCGGCTGGCGGCCTCACTGTAGCGGGCAACGCCTCCAATGCCGGCACCTCGCAGTCGACGACCCTTATCCTGCCCCTCAATGCCGGCGATCGCCTGCGTCTGTTGCATGAGGGAACCGCGGAATTCGCCCAAGGCAGCGGGAAAACGTGCCTTTCGCTTGCGGCGCTGTGAGGAAAACAACCGATGGACGATAAAAAACACGATTTTTGGAAAAATTTTTTCCCGACAAAATAAGGCGACTCGAACAGATCGGGCGAAACCGTTCAAATTCTTAATAAATTGTCACGAACTGCTTAGGCAATTTTTAAAGGTACGGGGCTAAAGTTCCCGTCATATGGTCTTGAGTTTGTATAGAGTGTCCAATGACCGAAATGATACGCCCACGAGTTAAATATGTCATCGGCCCCGATGGCAGCCCTCTGACGATTGCGGATCTTCCGCCGTCAAATACCCGTCGATGGGTTATTCGCAGAAAGGCAGAGGTCGTCGCCGCCGTGCGCGGAGGACTTCTGAGCCTTGAGGAAGCCTGCGAGCGTTATACGCTCACCGTCGAAGAATTCCTGTCCTGGCAGTCGTCGATTGCCGATCATGGCCTTGCCGGCCTGCGCACCACGCGCATTCAGCAATATCGCCACTAAACCAGTGCGCCGGCGCGGCAAAGCGCCCAAACCGAACTTCCAAAACGCCCCGTCGCATCGACGGGGCTTTCGGTTTGATTTTGGATGTCCCCTGAAAATTGCCAGACACAGCCGGTGACTGTCACCGGTTTGTGTCCACTGCGTTCGCTATCCCGCTGTTTCAATTCAGGCGCAGGCCGTTACAGTGGAAAAAACGAAAAGCAATGCGAAGGCAGAGATCATGGATATCAAGACAACCGAAACCGGATCGCACGGCGAATATTCGGCAACCATCGACGGCCACAAGGCCGAGATGACCTATTCGCGCACCTCCCCTTCCCTCATCATCATCGACCATACAGGCGTGCCCGATGCACTGCGCGGCAAAGGTGTCGGCCAGGCGCTCGCGGCCCACGCGATCGATGAAGCGCGCAAGGGCGGCTGGAAAATCATTCCGCTCTGCCCCTTCTTCAAGGCTCAGACGCTACGCCACCCTGACTGGGCAGATGTTATCAAGGGGTAACTAGCCAGACGGGCTGAGGCTCGGGACAAAACCTCAAGTTTGTTTTTTAGCGAAAGCGGAGCCCACACGCTCCGTCACCCCGGCCAAGAGCCGGGGTCCAGCCAGCTCAAATCCTTGAGCTTAAGGGAATCTTCCGCCGCGCAGACGCGCGTCGGCTGGATGCCGGATCAGGCCCGGCATGTCGACGGATAGGTTTCAGGCTGCCAGCAATCACGCCACCTTCAGCGGCGGTGTTCCTGCATGTATGCTCCTTCGAACTTCGGCCCGAAATTCCGGCGTATCCTCGGCGCCATGCACTGCCACGGCATGTTGAACCGCCGCTTCCATGAGCTCCTCCGGCGTATCGGCTGAGATGGCGATCGAGCATTTGCTGTCGCTCGGGAATTCGCGGCAATCGATATATTGGCGGGCCATTTGTTTCCTCCCCGCTTCTGGCCCACCCGCGTCCGCGCAGGGCGCGCGTGGGACAAGCCTCCGGCTCTTGGTCGGAACTTCACCAAATTACGCCTTTCCCTGGCCCCGGACAATCGAAAACGCAGGGATTCCCTCCATCCCTGCCCCGCAAGAAACCAGCAGGGCAAGGCGCTGCGGTGCACCAAAGCAAAAGGCCGCCAACGAGAGGCGGCCTTCCAGAAAAAAGCATGGGCATCCGGTCATTGAAAGCCGCCTCCTGATCCACCGGCAGCCGTCAATGAGGACGATCCTTATATGATCTTGCGCCAATACCTAGGCGCGGGCGCGGATCGCTCCGTCGCGGTTTTCCAGTGCCGCCGCCTTTTCATATTCGGCCTGCACCTCTTCCAGAGAAGCCTCTGCGGCTTCCTGCTGGGTCTTCAGCTCCCGGATCGAGACCTGAAGATTGTCCGCACGCTGACGCGCGGCCTTGGCGAAGGTCGGATATGCGAAGTGGGTCGGATCGGTAATGCCGGACTTGCTCTCTTCCAGCGATATCTGATGCACCAGTTCCTTTGCCATCCGCTCAAACTCGGACATCATCTGCTGCAACTGGCTAAGTTGCCGGCGTTTTTCATTAACCTGAAATTCTTTCAGGCGAACCAGGCTGTCACGCGACTTCATACGCAATACTCCATGGATAGCGAGACCCGGATCAAAAAGGCACTATGCCCCCTCGATCGGCCCGTTTAACCCGCCCGCTCAACCGGCCCGGTTAACCCGTTGTGCCGGAATGATTCCCAAAAGTTACCCGGCGTTAATAAAAAAACGCCGCCGTTAACCTTTCGTTTACGGGCATCGTTAATGATAAACACGATCATTTAAGGGTCGGTAAATGCCAGGTCCAAAAAAACGGGCCCGACGATGTAAGAGTCGATTGAATCACTTAGCGAGATATCCTCACGTTAAGCTTCAATTTTGGCGATGGTGGATTCACGTGCAAAAACAGCGAAATGCCAACTTTGCTTAATAAATTCGATACACCTTGCCAAAGGCAATTAGAATTTGTTAACCATTTGGTGGCAGCCTGCAAATCAGGCAACGTCTGGATCCGCATCGCGCGAGGCAATGATTTACCAATCTGCGGGCGGCAAAGGGGATAATTATGCGGGTTCTACTTATTGAAGACGACAGCGCAACAGCGCAGAGCATCGAACTGATGCTCAAGTCGGAAAGTTTTAACGTCTACACGACCGACCTCGGCGAGGAAGGCGTGGACCTCGGTAAACTCTACGATTACGACATTATTCTTCTCGATCTCAACCTGCCCGACATGTCGGGTTACGAGGTCTTGAGAACCTTGCGCCTTTCCAAGGTCAAGACACCCATCCTCATCCTCTCCGGCATGGCCGGTATCGAGGACAAGGTTCGTGGTCTCGGCTTCGGCGCAGACGACTACATGACGAAGCCGTTCCACAAGGACGAGCTTGTTGCCCGTATTCACGCAATCGTCCGCCGTTCCAAGGGCCATGCGCAATCGGTCATCTCCACCGGCGAGCTGATCGTCAATCTCGATGCCAAGACGGTTGAAGTGGGCGGCCAGCGCGTTCACCTGACCGGCAAGGAATATCAGATGCTTGAGCTGCTTTCGCTGCGCAAGGGCACGACGCTGACCAAGGAAATGTTCCTGAACCACCTTTATGGCGGCATGGACGAACCGGAACTGAAGATCATCGACGTCTTCATCTGCAAGCTGCGCAAGAAGCTCGCAAATGCTGCAGGCGGCGCAAACTACATCGAAACCGTCTGGGGCCGCGGTTATGTCCTGCGCGAGCCTGATGGAGCCACGGAATTTCTCGAAACCGCCTGATCCCCTTCAGGATATGGCAGTTTTTAAAAGACCCGCTGGCGACAGCGGGTTTTTTGTTGCGATTTCATGATTGGATAGTGCCATGGACCATTCTATCCCCACCCTCAGAACGCAACGCCTGATTTTGCGCCCGCAGATCATGGCGGATTTCCCCGCCTATAGAGACTTTATGGCGTCGACCCGCTCCATCGGCGTCGGCGGACCATATGACCTGCCGTCAACCTGGGGCGTTTTTTGTCACGATCTCGCCAACTGGCATTTTTTCGGCCACGGGGCGCTCATGATCGAACTTGGCGAAACCGGGCAATGTATCGGCCAGGTCGGCATCAATCACGGCCCGCTATTTCCCGAAAAGGAACTGGGCTGGCTGCTTTATGGCGGCCAGGAAGGCCACGGTTATGCTGCGGAAGCGGCCTCTGCACTGCGCGACTGGGCATTCGAGACCCTGAAATTGCAGACGCTGGTCAGCTATGTCTCGCCGCGCAACAGCAAATCCGCAGCGGTTGCACAGCGCCTCGGCGGTGTTATCGACCCATCGGCACCACGGTCTGATCCCGAAGACCTTGCCTATCGGTATCATCCGCAAAAAGTGACCTGAAGGATCGGGACGTCGCGCAACGGTTCACCGAGACGTCCCGAACACCTGTCTTAATGCATTTCCACGTTCAGGAAGCCGACAATCGCCTCCGCGATCTGCCGGTGGATGGCCAGGCGGTCCCTGCCCCGCCGTCACGGCAGACGAAACCTTCCCCCGGTGAAAGCTCCTCGACGATTTTTTCGCCGTTTGGCTTGCATGTCTGCATGAAGCTGAAATGGCTGGCATCCGGTATTTCGCGATAAACCGTGGTCGCCTTTGGCAGATTGCGGGCGATATATTCCGAATCAGCTGCGCAGCGGTGGAGAGGATGGCGATGGCAACCACAAAAAAATTGCGCATGTTAAGCTCCAAAAATTGATCTTGGATCAACCCTTGGTTCAAACCGCCACCGCCCGAGACCTCGAACAGGTTTCAGGTCGCCCTGAAACGCGATTGAGACGGCACGGCGGGAATGCGCAGCACTAATAAACCCCCACCACCCGCTCGAAAAGCCGGATGGGATTGCCCCGGAATGTCGAATCGCGAAACAGGCGGAAGCCGAAACGGGCGGCGATGACGAGCGAGGGGGTGTTGAGCGGGTCGATCATGCAGACGGTCCGCTGCGAAATTCCGCTGCGATCGAACCACCCGGTTGCCGCCGCCACCGCCTCGGTCGCGACGCCCTTGCCGTTCAGATCAGCATCGATTTTCCACATCGCTTCTGGCACGCCATCGAAATCGGTGCCGTTTCCACGGCGCATATGGGCAAAGCCCACCTCGCCGACGATACGCCCGGAGCTTGCCTCCTCCACGACAAAGGGACCGAAGCCGAAGACCGACCAATGGCCGATGAAGCGCAAAAGACGGGCAAAGGCGATTTCGGGGTCCAGCGGCGTAATCGATGTGACCCCTTCGATGGGCCGGACATCCGCGCTCCAGAACGCACAATAAAGCGCTTCATCCGTGATGGCGTGCGGCCGCAGGACGAGGCGCGCGGTTGTCAGACGTGTCATGAACCTCTTCCCCAAAAGCAAAAAAGGCCGGCGCGTCGGAAAACGCTACCCGGCCCTTTCACAAAACTACCTCTGCAACTGAACGGTCACGCGGCAACCGTCTTTGCGGTAAACACGATGCGATCCTCATGCACCTTGTATTCCACGGCCATATCGGCCTCCTCCGCCAGAAGCAGCGTGTAATAGGGCTGCACGGAATGGGCGTCGACCGCCTCTTCCAGCCTGCCTTCGTAGATCTCGGCGAATTTGGCCGGAATGCGCATCATCTTGCCCTTGACGGTGATTTCGAATTTGGCGTCACCCTCCGGATCTTCCAGCACCACATCCACATTACCCCCGCGCGGGATCGCGCTGTACGACACGAGAAAGAGGTTGAGCAAAAGTTTGACACGATTTTTCGCGACGATGGCGCGTGGGCCGTTCCAGGTCACTTCGGCCTTCTTTTCGGCGGCAGCGAAATCCTTGGCGGCTTTTTCAGCCTCGCCGGTATCGATCGAAGCGCCAGCGGAGCCGGACGCGCCGAAAGCGAGGCGGGCGAACTTCAGCCGCACGGATGCGTTAAGAGCGGATGTGCGGATGAGATCCAGCGCATCGTCATCGGTGCCGCCCTCGTCCAGCAATTCGAGGCCGTTATTGATGGCGCCGACAGGAGAGATCACGTCATGGCACACACGACTGCACAGAAGAGCTGCCAGATCGGGACCGGACAGCGTGATATTGAGTTTGCTCGTCATAAAATTCTCTCCTGCGCAAGGGAGGCGCGGACGGTGTGGAAATTGTTAAGCCATAATGACACCATATTTGGTAAACCGATTGTTAATAGGATGGTTTCA
This sequence comes from Agrobacterium sp. K11, assembly GCF_059429395.1. Lineage (NCBI taxonomy): Bacteria > Pseudomonadati > Pseudomonadota > Alphaproteobacteria > Hyphomicrobiales > Rhizobiaceae > Agrobacterium > Agrobacterium sp. K11. Next base: position 514,486 of record NZ_JCAHRB010000004.1, read on the forward strand.
AAATGCCAAATGCCTTAACAGGCCACCCTGGAGCGCCCTGCGTCCGTTCGGACGTATAAAGGATGCTCTGGAACTTTGAATCTTCGCATGGGCCCTGCCGAAAATCGATTCGGATTTTCGGGCTGATGCACCAACGAACAGACGGACGGACATGACGATGCGCCTTACGAAAACCCGCACCATTGCACGCCTCGGACTGGGAAAGATTTTTGCGCTCCTTGCCAGCCTTTTGATGTGGGCCGCACCGGCCTCGGCCCAGAACAGCGATCAATATTCTTTTCAGGAAGTCGTGGATGCAGGCCACGGATTCTTCGGTGAAACCACCGGCGGGCTCGCCAAGGTGGTGGAACGCGCCTTCCAGCAATACGGTCTTCCGAACGGCTATATTCTGGGGCAGGAAGGCTCCGGCGCTTTCGTCGCGGGCCTCACCTATGGCGAAGGCACGCTTTATACCAAGAATGCCGGCCAGCATCCCGTCTTCTGGCAAGGCCCCTCGCTCGGCCTCGATTACGGCGGCCAGGGCACCCGCGCCATGATGCTGGTCTACAACCTGCCGTCGGTCGATTCGCTTTATCGCCGTTACGGCGGCGTCAGCGGCTCGGCCTTCATCGTCGCCGGCGTCGGCATGACCTATCTGAAAAGCAGCGATGTCACGCTGGCACCCATTCGCACCGGCATCGGCGCGCGCCTCGGCATCAATGTCGGCTACCTGAAGCTTACCCAGGAACCGACCTGGAACCCCTTCTGACGCTGAGATGGGGAGGCACTCTTGCGGCTCCCCGCGCAATTGCCTTGGCGATACCCCTCCCAACAGTTGCAATAATAGCGTAACGTGCTCTCGCGCTCCTCTTTCCGAATGCGCGCGTATCTGAGTTTCGGAGACTGTCTCGCGTGATTGAATATGCCATTCTTTTCGGATTGGGTTTTCTCACCGCAACCCTGCTGGCCTTGCTGATCGCGCCCGCGATCCATCGCCGCATCGTTGCCTATACGGAAAACCGGCTGCGCGCGACAATGCCCATCAGCCCCCAGGAAGTTCGTGCCCAGAAGGACATGGCACGCGCGCTCTATGCCGCCGAAAACGCCAAGGTTCGTCAGGAACTGGACACCGAACGGGAAAAGAACACCTCGCTCCGCCTCGCCAACGAGGCAGCATCCAGCGATGCCTATCGCCTCGGCGAGCAGAACCGCGGCCTTTTGCTGAAAATCGAGGAATTGACGCTGGAAATCGGCGAATTGCGAGGCGCACTCGACGCCAGCGAGGAACGCGCGAGCGCAATACAGGCAAACCTTCTGGAGCAGGAACAGGCCGCAAATGCGCGTGCCGGCCAGATGTCTGAGATCACCGCTCGCCTCACCAATCTGACCCGCGAGCTGGATGATTCGAAAATCCTCGCCGCCACCCGCGATCTGGAGGCCGAGCAGGCAAAACAGACCGCCTCGCGTTTCCGCAAGGAGGGCGAAACGGCGACCCGCGAATTGCAGGATGTCGCTGCCCGCAACAAGGAGGCCATGACGGCGGTTGCGCGCGAAAGCCGCAAGGTTACCCGGCTGGAGGAACAGATCGCCAGTGTCATGGCAAAAAATGCCGATCTCGACACAATGCTCACCCTGCGCAATCAGGAGGTTGCCCGCCTGAAGGAACAGCTTGCCGCAACCGGCGGCCGCGCCGACGACATGATCATCCGTCTGCCCAACCCCGCCGTACTGAACGGGGAAACCGCAAGCCAGCAGCAGAAGGCGCCCGTCCTGCCCGAAATCGCGCCCGTGGTCGCGGCAGACATTCCACCGGTCCCAACCGCCATGGAACCGGCAGCGACGCCGCCGGAAGGTCTGGAGCAGGAGATCGAGGATATCCGCAATCAGGGAACGGCACTCACCGAACGCCTTCTGAATGTGCGCGGCACCGGCAACGACGAACCGATCCGTCGCGAAATCGCCCGCATCGCCGCCCAGATGATCGCGCTCACCGCAGCGCAGGAGGGCGAGAAATCGCCGATCCCGGGGCTGCTTGCGAAGGCCAGCGCCTCGACCGGCCGTGAGAGCCTTGCGAAGCGGGCGAGTGTGTTGATGGAGAAGCGGAAGGGTTGATATTCCCTTCGGTGGGTGTGGTTTACCCCCCTCTGTCCTGCTGGGCATCTCCCCCCCAAGGAGGGAGATCGGCAAGAAGCTTTACGTCACTTCATTCGCAAACATCGAGATGGCCGAGACCTAGCCTCAGGTCGATCTCCCCCTTGTGGGGGAGATGTCCGGCAGGACAGAGGGGGGTGAGCGGCATTCGTCACGAGTAACATCGCGAAGACCTAAACCCGCCCTATCGCCCCCGCCATCTGATAAAGCGCCAGCCCCGAAGCCGTCCCCGCATTCAAACTGTCCAATTGCGGCGACTGCGCAATCCGGGCGGTATGGAACCGAGACAGTACCGATTGCGGCAACCCCTCGCCTTCCGTGCCGATGACCAGCGCCATGCGATCCGAACGTGGAATATCGCGAATCTCGGTCTCGCCATTCGGCGAAAGGCTCCAGATCGCAAAACCGGCCTGCGAAAGCCGCTCCAGCATCTGCACCGCACCACCGCCGCGATGATAGGGAACCGAGAGAACGGAACCGACGGACACCCGGAGCGCCTTGCGATAGAGCGGATCGCATGAAGTCTCGTCCAGAAAAACCGCATCGGCATAAAAGGCCGCGGCGTTGCGGAACATCGCACCCAGATTGTCGTGGTTGGAAATGCCGCAGCCCACCAGCACCAGCGACGAGGCGGGAAGCGCGTCCGTCAACCCGTCCAGCGTAATGTCACGCACCCGGCGGCCGAGCGCCAGAATGCCGCGATGCAGGTGAAAACCGACAATGCTATCCAGCACCGGCGCTTCCGCCACATAGACCGGCACATCGGGCGGAAAATCGGCTAGGATATCCGCGACGCCGGAAAGCCTGTTCTTGAGGATGAGAATGCTCTCCGCCGCAAAGGCACCACCCGCCTTGTGGGCGGCGGCCAGCATGCGCAACACAACCGTGCCTTCCGCGATGAAACGGCCCTGGCGACCGGTGAGATCACGCTCGCGAATATCGCGAAAGGCGGCAATGCGCGGATCGGCCGGGTCTTCGACCGGGATCAGAGCCCGACCGCCCAGGAGCGCATGCGCGCCCGCCGGATCAATATCCTCACTGGGCATCGACCGTCACATCGGCGAGAAACCGGCCGGCCGCGACGTTGAAGACCAGCGCCTTGCGGGTGCCGTTGGCAAGCTTGCCGTAAAACAGCATGTCACCGCCGGAATAGCTGACATTGTCGATTGTAAAGCCCTGCGGCAGGCTGGCGGTCACGGCAAGCGGTCCGTTGCCGGTGGGAACCGCCAGATTTTGCGGTACGCTCTGCGTTACAACGGTTTTCGATGGTCCTACCGCCTTGTAGACAACCGCGCCGAACACAGCCATAAGGCTGATGAACATCACGGAGCCCGACACGATCTGCAAACGGATCATCTTGCGGCGAACTTTATCCATGGCCGGATCAAGCGGCTTGTCTTCCTGTTCGTCTTGCTCGATGTGCGTCATCGGGTTCCCTAGAATGCTGATTGATCGGAAAAATAAGAATGAACGACCCCTTTAAACAAGGCGGAGACGCAAGGAAAGTCCTGATTGCCGGCGAAGACGCCGAAGGCCGCATCGATGTGTGGCTGGCGGGCGAAGTTGGCGGCGATCTGTCGCGCAGCCGCCTGAAAGCCCTGATCGAGCAGGGTGCCGTCTTATTGAACGGCACGCCGGTGACCGAGCCGAAAAAGAAGGTGCACCCGCACGACCGCGTCGAGATCGTCATGCCGGAGCCGGAAGACCCTGAACCCAAGGGCGAGGATATCCCGCTCGATGTGGAATATGAGGACGACGACCTGATCGTGCTCGTCAAACCCGCCGGTCTCGTCGTGCATCCCGGCGCCGGCAACTGGACCGGAACGCTGGTCAACGCCCTCATTTATCATTGCGGCGACAGCCTCTCCGGCATTGGCGGCGTGAAGCGCCCCGGCATCGTGCATCGGCTGGACAAGGAAACCTCCGGCGTCATGGTCGTGGCGAAAAACGACAATGCACACCGCCATCTCGCCGCGCAATTTGCCGATCACGGCCGCACCGGCCCGCTGGAACGCGCCTACAAGGCCGTCGTCTGGGGCCGACCGCGCACGCTGCGCGGCACCATTGACGCCGCACTCGGCCGCGGCGCCGACCGCACCAAACGCGCCGTCAAGCGCGAGGACACGGACGATGCCCGCGAGGCGATAACCCATTACGAGGTTATGGAACGTTTCCATGAAAAGGCGGATGCGTCCTGCCTCGCCTCGATGGTGGAGTGCCGCCTGGAAACCGGCCGCACCCATCAGATCCGCGTGCACATGGCCCATATCGGCCATCCGCTGATCGGCGACCCCGAATATGGCGCGGCCTTCCGCACCAAGGCGAACCTGCTTGAGGAACCGGCAAGAAGCACCGTCAACCGCTTTCCGCGACAGGCGCTGCATGCCTATCTCCTGGCCTTCGAACACCCCCGCACCGGCGAGGTGATGGAATTCGAAACAGACATGCCTGATGATATGGAAGAACTGCTCATCGCCCTGCGGAGCTGAAAATGCCGCACGGCGAGGTCAAAAAAACCACGCCGTGCATCTTGCCGGAAGCCACGGAAAATAAAAAGAGATTAGCGGATAGCGATATTCCCCACATGGTCTTTCTTGTAGACCGCCCCAATTCCGCTTCAATCGTCGCACCTCTTCGAACCCCGGAAAGCTTGAAATCGTCACCGCGAATGCCGTGGCCGGACCTCGGGCTTGCCGAAAGACAGACGTTGCAAGGAACGCCGTTTTATCCGCAGAGCTGAACGGAACCGGCATGACGACGGGATCTATCGCGCATGAACACCGATGAACGCCAGTTTATCTTTCAGGGATTACGAAGCGTCGAAGGCTATATCGACCCACCCGACGCGCTTGTCTTCAAGGCGCTGCTGCAGGCGCAGACAAGGGACGGCCTGAAGGGCGGCATGGCGGAGATCGGCGTCTATTATGGCCGCTCCTATTTTCTGCTGCGCAAATTCGCGCAGCCGCAGGAAAAGGTTCTGGGCGTCGACCTGTTCGAACTCGACCCACCCTCGGACGGAAGCCTCGACCAATATGACCGCCTGATGGAAAACGGCAGGCGGTTGGGTTTTGCGATGGATGAGGACTTGATCATCAAGGGCGACAGCACCCGGCTCGCACCCACCGATATTACGTCGCGGACCGGTCCCGTCAGGTTCTTCAGCATCGACGGCGGGCACCACCTGCACCACGTGCTGGCGGACGCGAAACTGGCGCTGGAGGTGATCGCCCCGCACGGCGTCATCGTCTTCGACGATACCTTCAACCCCGCATGGCCGGAAGTGACCGTTGGCGTCGCCGATTTTCTGCGCACCCACGGCCACAGCCTCGCCTGCTTCGCCATGACGAAATACAAGACCTATGTCTGCCGCCGGGAATTTCACGCTGTCTACGCGGACGCGATTGCCTCTGGCCCCGACTTGCAGACACTCGATCATGTCGAAACGGAGTTTCTCGGCTCCCGGGTCGTTCGCCTGCACAACCCCACCCGCCGGCGGGTCATGTATGAGTTGATGGTGCGCTCCGGTCTCGGTGGTTTTTCGGAACGAATTTACCGTTCGAAAGTTAAACAGGTCAAAGAAGGTGTCGCCGGGACATAACGCATGTGTGAACGCTGTGTTCGCTTGAAACGCGGCGGGTGCATACATATTTGTTACGTGGGTTCGTGCGGGGTCGGTAACGACCAGCCACTAGCGGTGTGCCTTGGGCGAGTAATCGCCAATCGATGAGGGTGCCGTTCCAGACCATAGATAAGGGGGTGCTTTATGGCCCGCAATAGTTTGCCTACAATTACGGCCGGCGAAGCCGGTCTCAATAGATATCTCGACGAAATCCGTAAATTCCCGATGCTGGAGCCGCAGGAAGAGTACATGCTTGGCAAGCGTTACGCCGAGCATGGCGACCGCGACGCCGCTCACAAGCTCGTCACCAGCCACCTGCGCCTTGTTGCCAAGATTGCCATGGGTTACCGCGGTTACGGCCTGCCGATTGGCGAAGTCGTGTCCGAAGGCAATGTCGGCCTGATGCAGGCGGTGAAGAAGTTTGATCCGGAACGCGGTTTCCGTCTGGCCACCTACGCCATGTGGTGGATCAAGGCTTCGATCCAGGAATATATCCTGCGTTCGTGGTCGCTGGTGAAGATGGGTACGACTGCCAACCAGAAACGCCTGTTCTTCAACCTGCGCCGGCTGAAAGGCCGTATCCAGGCGATCGACGATGGCGATCTGAAGCCGGAACACGTCAAGGAAATCGCCACCAAGCTGCAGGTTTCCGAGGAAGAAGTGATCTCGATGAACCGCCGCCTGCATGGCGACGCATCGCTGAATGCGCCCATCAAGGCATCCGAAGGCGAATCCGGCCAATGGCAGGACTGGCTGGTGGACGACCATGAAAGCCAGGAAGCCGTGCTGATCGAGCAGGACGAGCTGGAAACCCGCCGCCGCATGCTGGCCAAGGCCATGGGCGTGCTGAACGATCGTGAACGCCGCATCTTCGAGGCCCGCCGCCTTGCCGAAGACCCGGTGACGCTGGAAGAACTCTCATCCGAGTTCGATATCAGCCGCGAACGCGTGCGCCAGATCGAGGTTCGCGCCTTCGAGAAGGTTCAGGAAGCCGTCCAGAAGGAAGCCCTCGAAGCCGCCCGCGCGCTGCGCGTGGTGGATGCGTAAGGCTCGGTCTTTTTAAGAGAGTGGGGCTGAACTTATCGGCTACGTCATCTTCGGGCCTGTCCCGAGGATGACGTCGGAGTAATTGGCTAGACGGCCATCCCCTCTCACTCCCCTTGGTGTCCGGCGTGACGAGAGAGTGAGATTCTTTGCCAGTAAATTTCTCAGCCCGCAGATCGCGAGATCTGCGGGCTTTTTATTTGCAAGACATAAGGAAGAAATGAGGGGACCGGCTTTAGCCGATCCCCCACACCAATCACTGACCGGTCGCGGGCTTTGCAGCCGCCCATTCGCGTAGCGCCGTGTCGAAGGCGGCGATGCCGTCATTGCCCTTTTGCAAGGTCAGAAGCGCACGGCGGCCGTTGCGGTAGGAAACCGGGATGTCGATCCAGTTGCGGCTCTTCAACAGCTCCAGATTGGTCTTCATCGCATCCGGGAAGTCGTTGAGCGCGATCATGTGGAAATCGTCGGTGATCTTGGCCGGAACCGCGATCAGGGCGTTACCACGATCCTGCTCCGTGCTCTTCATCGCGATACGCTGGACGCTGTCGATCGCGCCGCCTTCGAAGCCGGGCGAAACCGAGAAGACGATCTCGATCAGATGGCTTGCCGGAAGCGAAGGATCGGTGTTGCGCTTGAAGGTGATGAGCGCGCTGAGGCCACGGCCGGGAACCGTGATCTGGCCCTGCACCGTTGCGGACGGACGACCCTCATTGTCGTTTTCCTGCTGCAAGGACCAGGAAACGCTGCCCTGAATGGCGGTCGGAACGGTCTGGCCCAGCACTTCCTCGTAGAGGAACATGCGGTCGCCCGTGGCGGCAGCGGCCGCAGCAGGCGGCTGCGCCGGCGGCGTACCAGCCGGAGTACCCGCAGCCGTATTGGCCGGAGCCTCGCCCGCAGGCGGCGGCGCGACATTCTGCTCATAGACCGACTGGCCTTCCGCCGTGACGGGCTGGCCATTGGCGCCCGGCGCTGGCCCCTCGTCGCGCTCGGTCCCGTCGGCCAGAAGCCGCTGGGTGAACTTCGTGCCGGTGACGGACCCGTCATCGGCATTCGGCTGCGCCTGATGGTTGGTCGGGCTCGTCGTCGGCTGCTGCCCGCTGGCAGGCGGCTGCTGGGCAGCTGGCGGTGTGGATGTCGGCGTCTGCGCCGTATTGGCTGGAGGCGTCTGGGTGCCGCCATCCTTCTGTGCCGATTGCACCAGGCCGCCGACCATGTCGTTCAGCGCATCACGGTTCAACCAGAGCGCATAACCACCACCGGCAAGAAGCCCGGCGCCCACAAGCGCAAGTACCAGCGAGGCATAATTCCGGCGCGGCTTCTTCTTGACCATGTAAGCGGGCGTCGCGGCACCAGCACCGAGAGCGGGCATTTCGTTCGTCGTTGCCCGGCTGGAAGATGACGCGCCGTCATAACCGATCAGCTCGTCCAGATCGTCCCAGGGCGTGCGCTCCTTGTTGTCCTTGGACGCACGGTCATCGAAGGGATCGTTATCGGCGCGCGGCAACGCAGGCGTGGCCTTCGGCGGGATCGCGAGATCCGTGTCCTCGAAATAGGACGAGAAGTCCTCGACGACAGCAGCCTTCTTCGGGGCCGTGTCTTCGGTCTGCCGGGGTTCGGAAAAATCGTCGTGCCCGCCAAAAATCGGATCGCGATCGGCAGCAGCGCGGTAACCGGCATGCTCGTTCCCGTCGCGCCGCTCAGGCTCGAAGCTGACATCCGGGGCCTGATAGTGCTGAGCGGAATAACCGGCGACGACGGAATGGTCGTCCCTCTCGTGGCGCACTTCGGCCTCGGCAGCCGGGCGAACATCCTCGTCCTGCGCTTCTTCGAGCTTGCGCCAGTCATCCTCGTCAACCGGCTGCGCCCAATGGGGCGGCACGGAATCATCGGCATGGGGGGCCGCCGCTTCAGGCGCGATATCGTCAACGCGCTCGTCCTCCGGCTGATAGGCCGGCTCTTCATGCGCGCGGGTGAAATAGGTACCGGCTTCCTCGTGAGGACCGGCTTCATGAACCGGCGCGACACGGGCCGGTTCGGGTGCGTCGTAAAGCTCCTCCGGCTCACGCGCGCCGTAATGCTGCTCCTCATGCGGGATTAAAGCGGCGACGGGTTCCTCGGGGAGAGGCTCCTCTTCGCGGGCCGGTTCTTCATAAACCGGCTCTGGCTGGACAGGATAAACCGGCTCCGAATGTGCGGGCACAACCGGAGCAGGCTCTTCCTCCACCGGCTCGTACCGCTCGGCGGCATGAACGGCAGGCTCTTCGGCAACGTCCTGCGGATGATAGACAGCATCCGCCTCTTCCGCCACGGGGGAGAAAGCATCATCCTCCTCCAGTGCCGGCAAGGCCTCGGCATATTCGCTGTCCACCTCGGCTATGGCGGCGTCCAGCTTGGCGATCTGCCGGCGCAACAATTCTTCCGGCGGACGTGGCTTCATATTCTCGAGCTGGCGCACAACCGCACTGCGCGCCTTGTCGTAAACCTTCGCCCGGTTTTCGGGAGTATTGTTCGCCAAGCCATCCACGGCCTTGCGAATGACTGCTACAAAATCCGCCATAAGCACTTTCTCGTCGTGACCGGCGACGTACCGGCCCGATATGGTTTATGAATCTAGATCGCCGAGGACATTAGTCCTCAAACGGATCAGTCACAAGTATGGTGTCGTCACGCTCCGGACTTGTCGACAGAAGCGCGACAGGCGCCCCGATCAGTTCTTCCACCTGACGGACATATTTAATTGCCTGAGCAGGCAAATCCGCCCATTTTCGGGCGCCGACGGTAGATTCTTTCCAGCCTTCCAGCGTGACATAGATCGGCTCGACACGAGCCTGCGCACCCTGGCTTGCGGGAAGATGATCGATTTCCTGCCCGTCGAGCTTGTAGCCGACGCAGATTTTCAGCTCGTCCAGACCGTCGAGAACGTCAAGCTTGGTGAGCGCGATGCCGGTGATGCCGTTGGTGGCGACCGACTGGCGCACCAGCGCTGCGTCAAACCAGCCACAACGACGCTTGCGGCCGGTAACGGTGCCGAACTCATGACCTTTTTCGCCCAGGAACTGGCCGATTTCGTCATGCAGCTCGGTCGGGAAAGGACCTTCGCCAACGCGGGTCGTATAGGCCTTGGTGATGCCGAGAATATAACCCAGCGAACCCGGACCCATGCCCGAACCGGCAGCGGCCTGACCGGCAACCGTGTTGGAAGAAGTTACATAGGGGTATGTGCCGTGGTCGATATCGAGCAGCGAGCCCTGCGCGCCTTCGAACAGGATGCGCGCACCGGCGCGGCGCTTCTTGTCGAGCAGCAGCCATACGGTTTCGCTGAACGGCAGGATGCGTTCTGCAACCGAGCTCAACTCTTCCATGATGGTTTCATGCGAAACTTCAGCAGCGCCGAAGCCGCGACGCAGCGCATTGTGATGCGTCAGGATGCGATCGACCTTGGCGGACAGCGCCTCCATGTCGGCCAGATCCATGACGCGGATGGCGCGGCGGCCGACCTTGTCTTCGTAGGCCGGGCCGATACCGCGGCGCGTGGTGCCGATCTTGGTGCCGCTGTTGGAGGCGGCGTCTTCGCGCATGCCATCAAGTTCGCGGTGCAGGGAAAGAATGAGCGTGGCATTGTCTGCAATGCGCAGGTTTTCCGGCGTGACCTTCACGCCCTGCACTTCCAGACGGCCGATTTCAGCGATCAGCGCATGTGGATCGACCACGACGCCGTTGCCGATGACGGCGAGCTTGCCGGGACGCACGACGCCGGAAGGCAGAAGCGAAAGCTTGTAGCTGATGCCATCGATGACAAGAGTATGGCCGGCATTGTGGCCGCCCTGATACCGTACGACGACATCTGCCCGCTCGGACAGCCAGTCGACAATCTTGCCTTTGCCTTCGTCGCCCCACTGCGAGCCGACCACCACAACATTCGTCATTTCTTGCTTTCCTGCTCATGGCGCTTGCGCGCCCGATAACCCGATGGGAAACCCAAACCCGCGAATGTATACTGCGTTGTTTTACGGAAAGCGACCCTGTTTCTTATGGTGAATTTTGCTTTTTCCGTGACAAAACGTCGAATTCCGCATTATCTCGCCCCGTGGGGGGACAAGCGCGGACACAAGGCCGCTATTCACCCCTTAGCCTTTTCCCGCCCCTTGAAGAAGCGAAACATCAGCGTGCCTTCGAAAGCCTATCTCGCCCTCATCATCGCCACGCTCTGCTGGGGTGGCAATACCGTTGCCGGAAAGCTCGCCGTCGGCCACATCAGCCCCATGGCGTTTACCTTCCTGCGCTGGGTTTTGGCCGTCGCCATCATCTTCGCCATTTCCGTGCCGCAGCTCATCAAGGACTGGCCGGTGGTGAAAAAACGCCTGCCTTACTTCTTCGTGCTCGGCAGTGTCGGTTACACCGCCTTCAACGTCTTTCTTTATACCGCGCTTCAGCACACCTCCGCCATCAATGCCGCCGTCATCCAGGCGGGCATTCCCATGGTCATATTCGTGCTGAACTTCATCCTGTTCCGCACTCGCGTGCTGTTCGGCCAGATCGCCGGTTTCTGTCTCACCATTGCCGGCGTGGCGCTTCTCGCCTCGCATGGTGATCCGGTCTCGCTGCTGCAACTGGAGATGAATGCCGGCGACGCCATCATGCTGCTGGCGGTGCTGGTCTATGCCATCTACACCGTCATCCTGCGCTGGAAACCGATCGTGGACTGGCGCACGCTGATGGCGATCCCAGCCTTTTTCGCCCTCCTAACCTCAGTCCCGCTGGTCTTTTGGGAAATCTCACGCGACAACGTCGTCTGGCCCGATCAGAAGGGTTGGGTGCTGGTGGTCTATGCCGCCATCTTCGCGTCGCTCATCGCCCAGATCCTGTACATCAAGGGCGTGGAGCAGATCGGCGCCAACCGCGCCGGCCTTTTCATCAACCTCGTCCCCGTCTTCGGCACGCTTCTCTCCGTCATCGTCCTCAGCGAAACCCTGCATCCCTACCAGATCGCGGCGCTGGTGATGGCGCTGGCCGGCATTGCCGTGGCGGAACGAAAAAAATCGCCGGCTTCCTGATCCCGTAAGGGTCTGGAAAACCGGCGCAGTCTGGCAGGCATGAAAAGTTCGGGTTAGAGCGTGGTTTCGCGCTCAACCGGAGAGAAAGCGGCGTTGCCGAGCACGATATCGCCCTTGTCTGTGGTGACAACAAGCACCTTTTCGAGCGATCCGTCATCATCAAGCAAAAAGGCAAGGCGCAGTGCTGCGGAAGACCAGCCGGCACCGACCAGTGCCGTGCGCTTGATCGCGGCACAATCGCCACAATCATTGGCGCTTACCGAAGGCGTTGCCGGAACATCGGCTGAAAAGCCGGAGAAATAATCATCGAGTGCACCCATGGTGGCGTTCACATCGCGGTTGACGCGCAGCAGTTCATCGCGGCGTTCGCCGGTCAGCGGCGCGGCAATCGTCGAAACGCATTGGCCGGCGGACAGAACGCAGCCATCAAAACCGCCGGGCGCCGAAATACCGATCTGTGTTACGGCGCTCTTTTCGGCTGCGGCAAAGCTGCGGGCAAAACCGGCGGCACCAGCCGCATCGGCATGAGTGGACATGGAAGCAATGGCAATTCCGCAGATGGCGGCAGCAATAATCTTCTTCAGCATTTTCATACCCCGTTTGACGATCCGCCGGCTTGTGCCGGTCTCGATTTCTGTTTTCCGCAGCGGCCCCGTCCTTGCAGGTTGTCCGCTCCTTGTCTGTGATCCCACAATGGCACAGCACTGTTTTCAGCCGCTTTAAGCCGATTGCTACAATTTTATCGGTTTTCATTTTTGTACAGGGGCAGGCTCTCCGGAAACATAGCCCGCGCCCGCCCCCCGAAACCGAGGCGACGCTTAGAAGCGATAAAGGGGCCGCATCGCTGCGGGAGTATCAAATGGTGTAGTAGGGTTTTGCAGACGATGCGGCCCCGGCTTCAACATGTGACCCACCCGCCAAACCGGTTCCTGTTTGGAGGATGAGCACATGCCGGCCGCCTCAACCGTGACATCGGGAAACTCCCCGGTTTTGGCCGCCTGCCCCGCCCACCTTGCGCCGCGCGCACGCTGGATGACCGGGATGGGATAAACATAAGCGGCTTTGTGAGACCGGGGATGTGCGGGGATGCCGGCAATGCCATTTCCGGAAAAAAACGCCACTCACCCCATGGTTTTGCCGCATCCCGAACACAGGAATTTTCAGCGGGTTAACAGGCGCTTGATCGGCGGCATTTGAATTAACCTTGTCTTAAAACCCGACGTTAATGGTTAGCAATTTAAGAATAGCGGAACGAAAGGGTTCCGCGATGCGTGGCGTATTTGCCGTTGTTTTACTGATGACTGTTCTGGCCGGTTGCGCAACCGCACCGTCGCAGGTCACCAATGCCTGTGCGATTTTCGAGCAGCGGAACGGCCTCTTCAACAATTGGCGACGTGACGCGAGGGCAGCCGAACGGGAGTTCGGCGTGCCGGTGCCGGTGATGATGGCAACGATCTACACCGAATCTGCCTTCCGCCCCTATGCCCGCCCGCCGCGCACCAAACTCTTCGGCTTCATTCCCTGGACGCGCCAGTCCACCGCTTACGGTTATGCCCAGGCGCTGGACGGTACATGGGAAGTCTACAAGCGCGAAACCGGCCGCTGGTCGGCAAGCCGCACGGATTTCACCGACGCGATCCATTTCGTCGGCTGGTATCACGCCAAGAGCCGCCGCGAAAACGGCATTGCGCTGAACGATCCCTATAACCTCTACCTCGCTTATTATTCCGGCCATGCCGGTTACGCCAAGGGAAGCTGGCGCAACAATTCCGCCGTCCAGAAAGCCGCCCGCCGCTCCGCCAACATGGCGCTGCGTTACGAGGCGCAGTTGCAGCAATGCGGATATCGCTAAGGCGGGGGTAGCAGGATCGTTCTGCCTGGCTGCGATGCGGAAAGGCGGATCACCTACCCTCACCGTCACCCCGGACTAGATCCGGCATGCCGGTGAGGAAGGAGGCCGGGCAGAAAGCTACCCTCCATAAGGCGCTAGAAACTCCCGCACCGCCTCGATCTCGTTCGAACGGATTTCATGCCCGCCCGGATGCCAAACCGTTTCCACCGTGCCGCCCTGCGCTTCAAGGCTCTTTTCCAGCGCCTTCGTCAGCGGCACCGGGCAGATGGGATCGCGTTCTCCGGCCGTGATCAGCACCCGGCGCGAGGATTTGGCCGCAGCCGCCTGCGGCTCGAACGGGATGAGCGGATGCATCAGCACGGCGGCATCAAAAAGCTCCGGCTGTTCGATCAGCACATTTGCGAGGATATTCGCGCCGTTGGAGAAACCGAGACCGATTACCGGACCAGCCTGATAGTGCTCCCGGTTGGCTTTGACGAAATCCGCCAGCTTGGCTGTTGCCCGCTCTAGATCGGCCATGTCGTAAACGCCCTCACCCGTGCGCCGGAAAAACCGCGCAGCGCCATGTTCGGCGACATCGCCGAGCGGCGAGACAATCGTGGCATTCGGCAACAGGCCCGAGCCGAAGTCGAAGAACTGATTTTCATCACCGCCGGTGCCGTGCAGCACGACGAAAAGCGGTGCACCCGCAACGCCGGCACGGGATTTGTGGAAATATGTGTCTTTGGTCATTGGATAATCCTTTCTGAAAGGAGAAATGCAGCGATACCGAACTCACTCTGCCGCAAGGCATTAGGCATCACATGTCGAGCGAGAGGTTTCAGCGTGTCGTCTTCTCCCCGGACGGGGAGAAGAAAAGAGTGGCTAACGTTTCGCCAAAGGATGGCCAGGTCCGATAGGGTTAAACCGCCTTCTCGTCACCCAGCGGCTCCAGCTGCTTTTCCAGCTGGGCGCGCAGATGCGCGTGCTGGGTCGGCAGCTTCAGCGCCTCGCCGAGATGCGCCGTATCCTCGTCGCGGTCGAAACCTGGCTCGTTTGTGGCCACTTCGAACAACACGCCGCCGGGCGTGCGGAAATAGATCGCCCAGAAATAATCGCGGTCGATCACCGGGGTCACCTGATAGCCCGTATCCATCAGCGCCTTGCGGACTTCGAGCTGCTTTTCGCGGTTTTCGACCGCAAAGGCGATGTGGTGCACCGAACCCGCGCCAAGGCGCGCGCCGGAGATGTTCGGCATGGTTTCGATGTCGATGACATCAGCACCGTTGCCGCCGGGCATGCCGAGACGCAGCACGCCATCCTGGCGGTCCACTTCCTCATACCCCATGAACTTCAAAAGCTCGGCGGTTGCCCCTTCGTCATGAAGGCGCAAGGACGCGCCCTGAAAACCGTGGATCGCCTGATCCGCACTGACCCCATTGCCGGTCCACTGCGCACGGGCATCATCCTTGACCTCGACCAGCGCAAAACCATCACCATCGGGACCTGCAAAATGCAGGCGCTTATTGCCGAATGCCTCGTCAGCCTTCAGACCGTCCACGCCCGCCTTGGAAAGACGATCCTGCCAGTAGCCGAGCGAGCCTTCCGGGACGGAAAACAGCGTTGTGCCCACTTCGCCGGTGCCGGGACGACCACGGGCAATATGCGGGAACGGGAAGTAAGTCATGACGGAGCCGGGCGTGCCGAGCTCATCGCCATAATAGAGATGGTAGACATCCGGCGCATCGAAATTGACCGTCTTCTTCACCCGGCGCAGGCCGAGCGTATCGGTGAAAAAGCCGTTGTTCTGGCGCGCACTACCGGCCATGGAGGTGACGTGGTGCAGGCCCTTGATCTGGTTCAACATGAAAAACCCCTTTTCGCCCTGGCGGCCCGTCAATCGGGCCAGCCGTGTTCATGGCGTGAAGATGGGGTAAGAAGTGCTGCGGGCATAGACCGGCAACAGGAACGGATTGTTCCCGATTGGTGAACGATAAAACCGACTGTTCAACCCAGTCGATAGAGGCATGCCTCAATGATCGTCGGCGAGGCCCATGCTCCAGTAACCGACGGCGCGCAGCGATGCCTTGGGGAAGGCGATCTCATCAGTGAGGAAGGATTTCGCCGCCCTCGCCTCGGACTTCTCGCAGGCGACGAAAACATGCAGGCCGTCATGCTCGCCCGTCCAGGCATGGCCGCGCAACGCCTGTTCGATAAGGCCCGATGTGCCGGCGGGCTTGCCGCGCCGATAAAGCCATGTCCATTCGACATTGGCTGCGCAGACGATCTCCTGCCGTTCCGCCTCGTTGTCGATCTCGGCATAGACGCTGAGCGTCTTGCCAACAGGCATTTCCGCCGCCATGCGCAGCATCACCGGCAGCGCGGTCTCGTCGCCGGCAAAGACGTAACGCTCCGCTTCCGGGCAAGTGCCGCTCGGACCGATGATGCCGAGAACGTCGCCCGGCTTTGCCGTCGCACCGAAATTTGCGCCCGGCATGTCATCGCCCTCATGCATGACGAAATCGATATCCACCTCACCGCGGCCGACATCGCCGGAGCGGATGGTATAGACGCGCCGCGTCAGAAGATCGTCGCCCGCCGGCCAGACGATCGCGCCGGTGGGCGCGAGATAAGGCCAGACCGCAGCGCGCGCCTGATCGGGAACGAGCAGCAGGCGAACATGCATGCCGCCGGTGACAAGCCTTTCAATACCGCTTTCGACGGACACCACGAGACGGCGCATATGCGGCGTCAGATTATAGGCGCGGGCAACCTTGCCGACGAAGAGATTGGGTAGCTCGCGCTGATAGGCGCCGTGTCCGCTCCAACGGAAATCGAGTCCCGTCTTGCCGGAAAACTCAACGATATGCTCAGCCACCATGGCCTTGACCGACGTCAATATATGTTCCGAAACGCAGCTTACCCGGGCGGCGAACCGGCCACCTTCGGCGCTGAAGCTGCCATGGCCATATTCCGCCTTGAAACGCACCGTCGTCCCTTCCCGCTCCATCTCCATATGCTCCGAAAAATGATCCTCGAAAGCATCGACGATCGATGCGGGATCGGGCAGCGAGACAGAGGTTTCTGCAGACAGGAGAGACACGGGCACAAATCCTTCACTTTGTAGTCGAGTATTCTTAAACCGGACCCGACTGCGCTGTAAAGATGTTTGCTGCACTCCCCGTCATGCCCGTCTTGAGCCGGCATGACGGAGGAGGCTGGAAGGTTGCTTAAGCAGTTTCCGGCAATTGCCAGTCGATAGGCTCGCGGCCATGGGATACCAGGAAGGCGTTTGCCTTGGAAAAATGGCCATTGCCGAAAAAGCCGTTATGGGCCGAAAGCGGCGAAGGGTGCGGCGAGCGCAGCACGAGGTGTTTTTTCTGGTCCACGAAAGCCGCCTTCTTCTGGGCATAGGAACCCCAGAGCAGGAACACCACATGCTCGCATTCGTCATTGACGGCGCGGATGACGGCATCGGTGAACTTTTCCCAGCCCTGCCCCTGATGCGAGGCAGCGCGCGATTCTTCCACCGTCAGCACGCTGTTGAGCAAAAGCACACCCTGTTTCGCCCAGCTTTCCAGAAAACCGTGACTGACGGGGCGGATGCCCAGATCGCTCTGCAGTTCCTTGTAGATATTGACGAGCGAGGGCGGAATGCGCACACCGGGCTGCACCGAAAAGCAAAGCCCATGTGCCTGGCCAACCCCATGATAGGGGTCCTGCCCCAGAATGACGACCTTGACCCTGTCGAGCGGGGTCAGATCCAGCGCCCGGAAATATTCGGCACCCTTGGGAAAGATGTGCTTGCCAGCAGTTTTTTCGGCAAGCAGGAAATCTTTGAGCTTCTGCATGTAGGGGCTGGCGAATTCGGTGGAAAGAACACGTTTCCAGTTGTCTTCGAGTTTGACGCCTGCCTCTGCCATGATGTGCCTCTTTGTTACTTGAACCGGTTGCCGCGCTGCAGCACTTCGATCTTGTAGCCATCCGGATCGCAAATGAAGAAATATTTCGCGAAAGGCTGACCTTTATGGTCGGCTTCGATGATCTTGCCCGGAGACAGGCCAAGCTCGATGAAACGCTGATGTTCGGCATCCACATCGGCAACGCTGACCGCGAGATGGCCGTAGCCGTCACCCAGCGCATAGGGCACTTCGCGACCCCGGTTGACAGTCAGCTCCAGCTCGAAATCGCCTTCGGCATTGCTGAGATAGATCAGCGTGAAATTTTCGAACTCGGCACGTTCCGCAATCTCAAGCCCGAAAGCCTGCTTGTAAAACTCCACCGAACGCTTTTCTTCCAGCACCCGGACCATCGAGTGGATCAGCTTGGCCATGGTGTTTTCCTTCTGCTTCTTATCTCGTCGTCGTCCGGTTGTGCTCCGGACATTGCGGACCAAGGGGATAAAGACAGAGTGCCGTGCTTTCAACCCTAAAGACGGATTAAGGAGCAGGGGAAACCGCCCGATCACGGCAAATGTGATGGCGAAACAGTTGGCGCATGACCTGGACACGCGGGCTTTCCGGTCAAAATGGCCCTCACATTTCGCCCCGCCGCTCTATCCTGAGTAGAGAACTCATGATACCGGCATATCCATGCGCCTTCTGTACCTCTGTCTTGGCTGGCTTATGGTCGCGACCGGCATCGTCGGCGCGTTTCTTCCCGTTTTGCCCACCACGCCATTTCTGCTGCTGGCGCTCTGGTGCTTTTCCCGCTCCTCACCGAAACTCGAGGCGTGGCTTCTGACCCACCCCCGATTCGGCCCGTCGCTTCGGCAATGGCGCGAACGCGGCGCAATTGCCCGCAAGGCAAAGATTGCGGCCCTGTCGGCCATGTGTGCGAGTTATGCCGCCTTCTGGTTCCTCAGCGACCCGCCGGCTCTGCGCGCGGCAATCGTTGCCGCCGTCATGCTCGGCTCTGCACTCTTCATCGTCACCCGGCCGGAAAGCTGAGGCGACATCACCTTTAGAGCCTTGTCGCATTTCCTGACGGAAAACCGGGTTCCACTTTTCCTGGAAATGCTCTAGCGATGCCTCGACTGCGGCAGCACATAAGGAATATGCCGAGCCGGCAGACGTCCGACGACGCCGCCAATGCCATAGACCCTTGCAATCGTCTCGTCGCTGATCGTGTCCAGCGATGGACCGCTCGCCGTTACCCGACCGCCATGCATGACGATAAGTTGATCGGCAAATTCTGCCGCAAGGTTGAGATCGTGCAGGATGGCAAGCACGAGACCGCCGCCAATAGCGAAATCCCGCGCCGTTTCCAGCACCGCGATCTGGTGGCCGATATCGAGACTGGCCGTCGGCTCGTCGAGAAAGAGAGCCCGCACCTCGCCGTTTTCCACGGGATGCGGCACCTGGGCGAGAGCGCGGGCAAATTGCACGCGCTGCTGCTCGCCGCCAGACAGCATGTTGTAGGAGCGCTGCTCGAACCCGCGAAGCCCGGCCCTGGCGAGCGCCCGGCGGGCCTGCTCTTCCGGCGCGCGCGACCCTTGCGCGACAGCGCCCATGCGCACGATTTCGAGCGCGGTGAAAGGAAAGGCAAGCTGGGTATGCTGCGGCAGAACGGCGCGGATGCGCGCAAGCTGAACCGGCGTAAACAACGGCAGGGCAACATCATTATAGGTCACTGAACCGGCCTCGGCACGCATCTCGCCGGACAGAACTTTCATCAGCGTCGATTTGCCGGCGCCGTTCGGACCGATAATGACATTGACCTTGCCGGGCTTCAGATCGACGCAGACCTCGTCGAGCAGACGGCGGCCGGAGCGGATGAGGGTGAGGTTTTCGGCCTGGATCATGACATGTTCCGCATGGAAAATCCGCCGCGGCCAAGCAGCAGGAACAGGAAGACCGGCGCGCCGATCAGCGCGGTGACCACACCGATGGGCAGTTCCGCCGGTGCCGCAACCGTGCGGGCAAAACTGTCGGCGAGAAGCAGAAGTGCGGCCCCGCCAAGTGCAGAGGCCGGCAGCAGGAAGCGGTGCGATGGGCCAATGGCAAGCCGCAGCAGATGCGGCACGACGATACCGACAAAACCGATGGAGCCGGCAGCCGCCACGCTTGCCCCGCAGGCAGCGGCAACGGCCAGAATGACGACTCGCTTCAGCCGCTGCACGGGAATGCCCATGTGAAAGGCCGCCGCATCGCCAAGGATCAGCGCATCCAGCCCCCTTGCGACAAAGGGAATGATGGCAAGCACGACGATGATGAAGGGCAAGGTGGCGAGAACCTTGGCAGGGGTGGCCCCACCAAGCGAACCGAGAGACCAGAAGGTGATGTCGCGGAGCGCCCGGTCATCGGCCACAAAAATCATCAGGCCGGTCAGCGCACCGCTGATCGCCGCAACCGCAATACCGGCCAGAATAAGCGTTGTCGTGGAGGTGGCGCCATCCCTTGTGGCAATGACGTAAAGCAGCCAGGTATTCAAAAGCCCGCCGAAAAACGCCATCAGCGGCAGAAAATGCGGGCCGAAAAATACGGCGACGGTTGCAAGCGCACCTTCCCCAAGAGAGATTGCCGCAACCGCAAAAAGTGCTGCACCCGAGGTGACACCGACAATGCCGGGATCGGCCAGCGGATTGCGGAAAAGACCCTGCATCATGGCGCCCGAGACGCCAAGCCCAGCACCGATCAACATGCCGAGCGCCGTGCGCGGCAGTCGCACCGCCTCGAGAATGACTTTATCACGCGCATCGAGTTGATCCGCACTGCCAGTCAGATAGGCCCAGAGTTCGGAAATGCCCACACCCGTGGGCCCGCTGACGAGCGACACGCCACAGGCAAACAGCAGGATGCCAACGAGCGCGGCAAGGGTAATGACCCCCTGACGGGATCTGTCACCGGCAACCCTGCCCTCCGTGGAACTCAAGGCAGCAAGGCTCACGGCTTCACCACATCAGGGTAGAGCTTGTGCGCCAGTTCACGACCGGCGGCGGGCGTGCGCGGGCCAAAACCGATGAGGTAAAGCCCGTCCATGCTGATCAGCGCCTTCTCAGCAGCAGCCGGCGTGGACTGGAACGCGGGCAGCGCGAAAATCTCATCCGCCTTGCCAGCATGGTCGCCGCGCGCCATGGTCAGCACCACATCGGGCGCGGAGGCGATGACCGCCTCATCTGTCAACGGCTTGTACCCGCTGATTTCCTGCGCGGCATTGATGCCGCCGGCCATTTCGATGATCGCCGCCGCTTCGGTGCCCTTGCCCGCCGCCATGATGCGACCGCCGGCGCTGGAGAGCACGAAGAGCACACGCTTCCTGTTCTTTTCCGGCACGGCTGAGACGTCCTTGGCGAGCACATCAAGCCCGGCTTTGGTTTCCGCGGCCAACGCCTTTGCCTTGTCGGCAAGACCAACTGCCGCACCGACATCTTCGATCTTCCTGGGGATGGCGTCGCCGCTCGGCGGGGTATCGACGGTGACGAAAGGCACCGCACTGGCCTTGAGGATGGCAACGACATCCGCCGGGCCGGACCCATCTTCAGACAGGATGAGATCGGGCTTCTGCGACAGA
This sequence comes from Agrobacterium sp. K11, assembly GCF_059429395.1. NCBI lineage: Bacteria > Pseudomonadati > Pseudomonadota > Alphaproteobacteria > Hyphomicrobiales > Rhizobiaceae > Agrobacterium > Agrobacterium sp. K11. Next base: position 535,679 of record NZ_JCAHRB010000004.1, read on the forward strand.
ATGCCCTCCGACGAGAGCGCCCGCATATAGCCGATATCGGGCTTGGACAGCACGTCCGCCGGATAGCTGCTGGTGCTGTCACGCGCAACGATGCGGTCGCTCGCGCCAAGCGCATAAAGGATTTCCGTTACCGTACCGCCGACTGCAACGATGCGTTTCGCCTCCGGATTGCCCTTGTCCGAAGCTCTAGCTCCGGGCGCGGCAACGGCGATGACGGCGGGCACGAGGGCGGCGAAAACGAACGAGCGAAGGCTTAAATTCAACATGACGCTATCCTGAAACACAAGCTGGCACGGGCGGATACGGGATTGCCCATCTTATTTAACTTGAGTTATTTGCACATGTTTATAGAAGGCGCAATCGATAAGTGGAGTAAAATTGTTCGCTTTATCGTCAGCCTCTTTCCATCCACGCTTCGGCTGGATATCCTGACTGCAACTGTAAACTTAAAGGGAGACTTCCATGTTTATCGCAATGAACCGTTTTCGCGTCGTACCGGGCTATGAGGATACCTTTGAATCCATCTGGCGCGAGCGTAAATCGCACCTGAGCGAGCTGCCGGGCTATATCGAATTTCACATGCTGAAAGGCCCGAAGGCGGATGACCATACGCTCTATGCCTCGCACACCGTCTGGGCCACCAAGGACGATTTCCTGAGCTGGACCAAGTCCGAACAGTTCCGTGCCGCCCATGCCAAGGCCGGTGAGAACCGTGGCAAGGTCGAATATCTTTCCGGCCCGCATTTCGAAGGTTTTGACGTCATCATCCACGAAGACAAGAATGGCGAACGCCGTTCGATTGCCGCCTGAGGCTCGCCTATGAGCATTGCAGCACAAAAGACCGATGACCGGCAGGCCCGCGCTGCCGCAGCACTTGCCGAAAAGCCTGACGGCATCGTGGAAGCCATTGCCGCCAAGGCAGAGGTGACATCAGCCGAAATTCTGGCGATCCTGCCGCAAGGTGCGGCCGTTTCGGCTGGTTCCGATCAGTTCGACGCGATCTGGAACGAGATGCGCGGCTGGGGCGAAGTCCTGATGATCGTCCAGACCGGCGATATCGTGCTGGAAGTGCCGGGTGACCTGCCAGAGGGCAGCGAAAGCCACGGCTGGTTCAACATCCACGGGGACAGCCCCATCGGCGGCCACATCAAGAAGGACAATTGCACCGGCATCACCTTCGTCGATCGCGGCTTTCACGGCCGACGCTCCTGTTCCGTCTGGTTCATGAATGCCGCCGGCGGCGCCATGTTCAAGATTTTCGTCCGTCGCGACGAAAACAAGGAACTGCGTGGCGATCAGCTGGCGAAGTTCGAAGCGCTGCGGGACAGTTTCCGTGGCTAAGTGAATGGGAGGCTGCTGGTGGTGGCCTCCCTCCTTCCTCATCAATCCGCGATGGCTCAGCCCCACTCGTGAGGAAACATTCACCGGTTCATCGCCCGTTCAGTGCCGTTTTTTATCATCCGCTGAAATTCGATCAGCAGCACGGAGCAAGCACCATGAACGACCGCCAGCCACTTCTTTCGCGCCGGAATTTCGCAGGGCTCCTCGCGCTTGCACCGCTTTTTGCAGCGGGCGGTGCGGCTGCCGCACCCGCAAGCCTGCGCGGCAGCGTTTCCTATCGGGAGCGGATCGCCCTGCCGCCGGGCGCGACTGTTACGGTGCGCCTGATCGATGTCTCGCTGGCGGACGCGCCTTCGCAGACGATCGCCGAAACAACCATACGCCCGCGTGGGCAGGTGCCGGTACCCTTCGTTTTGCGTTATGACGACCGCGACATCCGTGGCCGCCGCTCCTATGCGCTCAGCGCCGAAATCCGCGAGGGCGACCGGCTGCTCTTCACCACCACGCGCCGTTACTCGGTTCTGGCCGGTGGGCGTGACGACACCGATCTCGTTCTGGAACGGGTGGCGGCGGCTCCAGGCAGGCCGGAGCCGCAGGCTGGCATTGAGGGGCGCTGGCTGGTGCAGGAAATCCGTGGCGAAAGGGTTCGCGGCCGCCGCGAGGCAACGCTGGAAATTTCCCGCGAGGGCCGCGTTTCCGGCAATGCCGGCTGCAACGGCATCGGCGGCGAGGTGAAGATAAGCCGCAACCGCGTCGATTTCGGCCGGATGATTTCCACCCAGATGGCCTGCGCTCCTGACATCATGCGCCAGGAAAGGCAGTTCATCGAAGCGCTGGAAGGTGCCCACTCCTTCCGGCTCGAACCGCGCCGCGGCACGCTGGAGTTGATCGACGGCCGCGGCCGCCCGGCCATGCGCCTGCGCCGCGCCTGAGAGTGGTAACGGCAGGCGGCAACGCCTGCCGCCGCCGTGCTGGCCGTGGAACATTCCATGTCGCTTCCGGCACGGCGCGGCCCCTTTTCCCGTCTTATGACTTTGCTGCACTCGTCTTGGCGCTTTGCTCCGCCACAGAGCTGCGCTATGGAACGCGCCAACTGCGCCGGTTCTCGCCGGTGCAAAGTCTTTGAGGGAAAACGAATGACAACCTATGTTCTGACAGTAGCCTGCAAATCGACCCGCGGCATCGTCGCCGCGATTTCCGGTTATCTGGCGGAAAAGGGCTGCAACATCGTCGACAGTTCGCAGTTTGACGACCTCGAGACCGGCAAGTTCTTCATGCGCGTTTCCTTCATTTCCGAAGAGGGCGCGACGATGCAGGCCATCACCGAGGGCTTTCAGCCGGTGGCGGAAAAATTTGGTATGGAAGCCCGCATCTATAGCGACGGCCAGCGCATGAAAACACTTCTGATGGTGTCCCGCTTCGGCCATTGCCTCAACGATCTGCTCTACCGCTGGAAGATCGGCGCGCTGCCGATCGATATCGTCGGCGTCGTCTCCAACCATTTCGAATATCAGAAAGTGGTGGTCAACCACGACATTCCCTTCCACCACATCAAGGTAACGAAGGAAAACAAGCCGCAGGCCGAAGCGCAGCTGATGGACCTGATCGAGACCAGCGGCACCGAACTGGTGGTGCTGGCGCGTTACATGCAGGTGCTGTCCGATAACATGTGCCGCAAGATGTCGGGCCGGATCATCAACATCCACCACTCCTTCCTGCCATCCTTCAAGGGCGCCAACCCCTACAAGCAGGCCTATGACCGAGGTGTAAAGCTGATCGGCGCGACAGCCCATTACGTCACCGCCGATCTGGACGAAGGCCCGATCATCGAGCAGGACACGGTGCGCGTTACCCATGCCCAATCTGCCGAAGACTATGTCTCTCTTGGCCGTGATGTGGAAAGCCAGGTACTGGCACGCGCCATCCATGCCCACATCCACCACCGCACCTTCATCAACGGCAACCGCACCGTAGTCTTCCCGCCAAGCCCGGGCAGCTACGCTTCGGAACGGATGGGCTAATACGCCACGACAACAACGCGGAATTATTTTTACCGACCGGCAACCGAGCATCCCATGTGACCGTTTCTTCACTGTAGCCCAACAGCGAGGTCTCTCACATGAAAAAACTCGTCATTGCCGGCGCCGCGTTTCTCATCGCGGCGGGGTCCAGCTTCGCCCAGCAGCCGCCACCACCGCCGGGACCAGCGGACGCTGGTTCAAGGGTGGATGCGCCGCCGCCACCTCCTCCGCCCGGCCCTGGTGGTCCGAGGGAAGCAGGCTGGCGGGACGGCCCGCATGGCAGGAGAATGCCACCCCCGCCCTCCAAGGCAGCGCATTTCAGGATTGAAGACGGCGAGCGCAAAATCGACGTCAAATGTGCCGATGACGAGCCGATGAAGGCCTGCGCTGACATCATGATGCAGATTATCGATAAGATGAACGAATAGGACCGCGAGTCTCATCCAAGGGGACGGCGCAGCAGTGCCGCCTCAGGAAAACTTTACCCGGGCCCTTAAGCCCCGCCCTCCCGCGCCGTCCTCCAGCGTCAGTCGCCCGCCGAACAGCCCGGCGATCTCCTCGATGATCGCAAGGCCGAGGCCGGCGCCGGGGGCGGCGTTGGCTTCGCCGCGGGCGAAGCGCTGGCGCACGATGGCGCGTTTTTCCGTGGGTATGCCGGGGCCGTTATCTTCAACTTCCAGCCAGACGGCGCCCGCTTGCCTGCCGACGCGCACGGTGACTTCCGCACCACGCCCCGCGTAGTTGATGGCATTGGAAACGAGATTGCCGATCAGTTCACCGATAAGGAGCGGCTCGGCGAGAATTGTCGCTTCGCCCTCGCCTTCGAAACCGAGATCGATGCCGGCGTCCGCCGCGCGTGGCACGAAATCGGCGGTCACGTTCTGCGCGACGGCCACCAAGTCTATCGCGGAAAAATCATGTTTTTCGCTCGAACCCGCTGCATCGATATTGGCCATGCGCAGCAGTTGGGCGAGGATGTGTTCGGCATGGGCCACCGAAGCGCCGCCCTTGCGCGCCGCCGCCTGCGCGTCTTCGAGACTTGCGGCGCGGGCGGAAAGCGCAAGCTGGGTGCTGATGATGGCAAGCGGCGTGCGCAATTGATGGCTGGCATTACCGGTGAAATGCCTGAGCGCATCGAGCGCCGATTGCAGCCGCACCATGAAGGAATTGACCGTTTCCACCAGATTTTCCACCTCCACCGGCACGGATTGCCGGATTGGATGCAGGTCGTTGGGGCTGCGCTCGGCAATCGCTTCGCTGAGCCGGTAAAGCGGCCGGAGCGAAATCGTCACCGCGATCCAGACAATGATCGCCGCGCCCACGATCATGAACAGCAGGCGCAAGGCCGAGCGCAGGATGATGGCCTGCGCAAGCTGGCTGCGGGCGATCGTCGTTTCAGCCACCGTCACGGAAAAGGGCACGGAATTGATGCCGGTGGAGGCAAAACGGCGGATCGCGGCGATGCGGATCGGCTCGTCACGAAACACTGCATCGCGATAGGCAGGCGTTTCTCCGGCCGGATTCTCCACCGTCGGCAGGTTCTGGTAACCGGTGAGAAATTGCCCGTTTGGCCCGTCGACACGGTAAAACACCCGGTCCTGCGCCGCCGATGTCAGCATTTCCAGCGCGACATAGGGAATATCGACCTCCAGCGAGCCGTCTTCGGCCACCACCACCCGCTCGGCAATCGCAAGCGCGGAACCTGACAGCACCCGGTCGGAGACGACATTGGCCGTATTGACCGCCTCGCGCCAGGTATCAGTGAGCGCAACGCAGCCGATGATGGCGGTGGAGATGAGAAGCCAGCCTAAAAGACGCCGCCTGAGCGAATAGGCGGCCTGTCTCATTCAGCCATCTCCGGCAGCTTTTCCAGATAATAGCCGATGCCACGCGCCGTCTTCACCGTCAGCCCGTGGGGCGCAAGCCGCCTGCGCAGCCGGCTGACATATTGCTCGATGGCGTTGCCTGATATCTCGTCGTCGAAACCGGTCAGCGATTGCACGATCGCCTCCTTGGCAACCACCTTGCCCGCCCGCATGAACAGCACCTCGAGCAGCGCCACTTCACGCGCCGGAATATCGAGCGGGCGCCCATCGGCTGAAAAGGTGCGGGATGTGAGGTCGAACAGGACTTTGCCGAAGCCGAGCGTAGAAGAGCGCAGGCCGGCATTGCGACGCAGCAGCACCCGCACCCTCGCCTCAAATTCGGTGATGTCGAAGGGCTTGATCATGTAGTCGTCGGCGCCGAGATCGAGCCCCTTGACCTTCTCCTCCGGCGTGCCACGCGCCGTCAGGATCAGCACCGCCGCCTTGTCCTGGCGCGAGCGCATGGAGCGCAGCACCTCGATGCCGTCCATTTCCGGCAGGTTGAGATCGAGAATGACGAGATCGAAATTTTCCGCCGCAATCGCCGCGTCGGCGGAAGCGCCGTCTGAAACGACATCCACCGCATAACCGCTGCCGCGCAGAAGCGCACACAGCCCTTCCGACAGCACCTGATTGTCCTCGACCAGCAAAATACGCAATTCTTCCTCCCGCAACATTGCCGAGCTTATCCAAGCCCTTGGCGCTTGTGAATGGCAAGCGCGTGCGGCATGATCTTTTCCATGCGTATCGCCGTTTTTCTCTGTCTCTGTCTTTGCATGGCCTCACCGGCGCTTGCACAAGTCGCCGTTTTCCCTGCACCATCAGGCAAGGCGGATGCGGAAACGCTGGTGGTTTATTCCTCGCTGGACGAACCGCTGGCCACGCCGATGATCGAGGGTTTCCAGAAGGCCAACCCCGATATCGCCGTCCATTACGAGGACATGCTGACCGGCGAAATCTATGATCGCATCGTGAAAGAAACCGATGCGGGCAAAAAGACCGCCGATTTCGCCTTTTCATCCGCCATGGATTTGCAGGTGAAGTTGAGCAATGACGGTTACGCCCAGCGCTCCGACCTTGCCATGAGCGCGCGCTGGCCCACCTGGGCCAACTGGCGCAACACCGCCTATGCGCTGACCTTCGAGCCGGCGGTGTTCGTGTATCACAAGCCGAGCTTCACCACCGAAAAGCCGCCCGCCACCCGTGCCGAATTCGTCGATTATCTTGAGCGCCACGCCAAGGAAGTGCATGGCCGCATCGCTACCTACGACATTGAGCGCTCCGGCGTCGGCTTCCTGTTCATGTCGCGCGATCAGGAGCAGTTCGGCGATATATGGAGCGTCATCAAGGCCATGGGCGCGGCCGGCGTGAAGGTCTATTCCACGTCATCCGCCATTCTGGAGCGTGTCTCCGACGGGCGCTTCGTGCTGGGCTACAATATTCTCGGTTCCTACGCGGCCGACTGGGCCTCGCGCCATCCCGATGTCGGCATCGTGCTGCCCAAGGACTATACCGTGGTCATGTCGCGCATCGGGCTGGTGCCGGAAGCCGCCGCCAATCCGGCGCTCGGCCGCCGCTATCTCGAATTCTTCATGTCCAAGGAGGGCCAGACGATCATGGCCCGGCAATTGCAGATCCCCGCCGTCAGCCCTGACGTGGCGGGCGAAAACACCGCCAACACCATGCAGGCGATCCACGGCGCACAATTGCGCCCCGTGCCCGTCAGCCCGGGCCTGATGGTCTATCTGGATCAGGTCAAGCGCAGCCGCCTGATCGAGCGTTGGAACGAGGCGCTACGCTCGCAATAGTAGACGGCAAGCACAAATTAATAGAGAGTAAATGCGCAAGGACTTGCGGTGCGTCAGTTAGATGACAGCTTTTTATGATGCTCTGCAATCCTTCTTCATTCCGTGGAGGCGGAAGAAGATGCGGGAGGAAATCTTGAGGACCGTAGAGCTCCGCGCTGCCCTGGCAGCGTCAGTATAAGCACGGCCTGAAACTCCCTTCCGCATAAACGAAAAACGACGCCCAAAAAGGGCATCCTGAGGAGGGTTTTCTAAGTGAAACATTTTCTTATCGGCACATTTCTGGCAGGCGTGATCGCGCTTCCGGCGGTCGCAGCGGACTACACCATCATCGCGCCGGCCAATCCCGGCGGCGGCTGGGACCAGACCGCTCGTTCCCTGCAGACCGTGCTGCAGGAAGAAGGCATTTCCAAGAGCGTTCAGGTGCAGAACGTGCCAGGTGCCGGCGGCACCATCGGTCTTGCACAGTTCGCCAGCCAGCAGAAGGGCAACCCGAACGCCCTCATCGTCGGCGGTTACGTGATGGTCGGCGCGATCCTCACCAACAAGGCGCCCGTCACCCTCAAGGAAGTGACGCCAATCGCCCGCCTGACCGGTGAATATGAAGCAATCGTCGTTCCGGCATCCTCGCCGCTGAAAACCATCGGCGACCTCGTCGACCAGCTCAAAAAAGATCCGGGCAGCGTGTCCTGGGGCGGCGGCTCGGCCGGCGGCACCGATCATATCGCTGTTGGCCTGATCGCCAAGGCGGCCGGCGTCGATCCGACCAAGATCAACTACATCGCCTATTCCGGCGGCGGCGAAGCGCTTGCCTCGATCCTCGGCTCGCAGGTCACTGCCGGCATTTCGAGCTACGGCGAATTCGAAAGCCAGGTCAAGGCGGGCACGTTGCGCCTGCTGGCCGTTTCCAGCGAAGAGAAGCTGGAAGGCGTTGACGCGCCGACGCTCAAGGAAAGCGGCCTCGACGTCGTCGTGCAGAACTGGCGCATGGTCGCTGCTCCTCCCGGCCTGACGCCGGAACAGGAAAAGGCCGTCAGCGCCGATATCGAGAAGCTGGCGAAATCCGCAAAGTGGCAGGAAACGCTGAAGACCAAGAGCTGGATGGATACTTATCTTTCCGGTGACGAGTTCAAGGCGCAGCTTGCCAAGGACACCGACGCCACTGCCGCCATCCTCAAAGAAATCGGACTGGTAAAATGAGCCAGGGTTCCAACCCTTCACAACATCAAGAGCGCCGCCCTGACTGGGCGGCGCTGGCGATCGCCGTAGCCCTCGTCCTTATCGCCTGCGTGATCTTCTGGGACAGTGCGCGTCTCGCCAGCGTCACCGGCTACTCGCCGGTCGGTCCGGCAACGGTCCCCTACGCCATCGCCTTCTGTCTTGTCGGCCTTGCGCTCTGGACGGCCATCGAAGCCTGGCGCGGTGATTTTCCTGAACGGGACAAACAGGAAGTCGCCCCGGTCATATGGGTCGTCGCCGGCCTTGCCGCGCAGATGCTGTTGCTGAACGTCGCCGGTTTCTCCATCGCCACCGGTCTCCTGTTTGCGTTTACGGCGCGCGCCTTCGGCAAACGCAAGCTCTGGTATTCGATCCCCATCGGCATCGCTCTGAGCTTCGTCATCTGGATCATCTTTGCGCGGCTGCTGCAGCTTTCTCTGCCTGCCGGGCCTCTGGAACGGCTGTTGTTCTAACAGCCATTCCGACCAAAATTCGAGATCACAGGAAACCGCCGGCGCGCGATGACGCAAACGCCAGCCGTTCCGCCCGCCCATCTGCTCGACTTGGGGGACATCTGTCCATGAGTACGTTTGAATTCCTGCTGCACGGTCTTGAGGTTGCTGCCCAACCCATGAACCTGCTCTATGCGCTGATCGGCGTGACACTCGGCACTGCCGTCGGCGTTCTGCCCGGCATCGGGCCGGCGCTGACGGTCGCTCTGCTTCTGCCCGTTACATACCGGCTTGATCCCGCCGGTTCGCTCATCATGTTCGCCGGCATCTATTATGGCGGCATGTATGGCGGATCGACCACCTCGATCCTGCTCAACACGCCTGGCGAAAGCGCATCGATCGTGACTGCGCTCGAAGGCAACAAGATGGCCCGTGCGGGCCGCGGCGGCCCGGCACTTGCCACCGCCGCCATCGGCTCCTTCGTCGCTGGTCTCATCGCCACAGTCGCTCTCGCCTTTGTTGCACCCTATATCGTCAAGCTGGCGCTGGTTTTCGGCCCGCGCGAATATTTCGCGCTGATGGTGCTCGCTTTTGTCACCGTCTCCTCGGCTTTCGGAGACTCGGCACTGCGCGGCCTTACCTCGCTGTTCATCGGCTTCGCGCTCGCCATCGTCGGTATCGACCAGTTGACCGGCCAGACCCGCATGAGCTTCGGCATTCCCGACCTTCTCGACGGCGTGGAAGTGACGACGCTTGCGGTGGCCATGTTCGCCATCGGCGAGACGCTGTTCATCGTTGCGCAGGGCCAGAGTGGCGACGAGAAGGTCGAAGCGGTCAAGGGTTCGGTCTGGATGAGTGCGCAGGACTGGGCGCGTTCCTGGAAACCCTGGTTGCGCGGCACATTGATCGGTTTCCCGATTGGCGCCATGCCTGCCGGTGGCGCTGAAATCGGCACCTTCCTTTCCTATGCAACCGAAAAGCGGCTCAGCAAACATCCGGAAGAATTCGGCCATGGCGCCATCGAAGGGGTTGCCGGTCCGGAAGCCGCCAACAATGCCTCCGCTGCCGGTACGCTCGTGCCCCTCCTGACGCTCGGCCTGCCGACGACGGCAACCGCTGCCATCATGCTTGCCGGTTTCCAGCAGTTCGGTCTTCAGCCTGGCCCGCTGCTGTTTGCCACCAATCCGCAGCTGGTCTGGGGCCTTATCGCCAGCCTGTTCATTGCCAACCTGATGCTGCTGGTGCTCAATCTGCCACTCATCGGCCTGTGGGTGAAGCTGCTGACCATCCCGAAACCCTGGCTCTATGCCGGCATCCTGCTATTCGCGACGCTCGGCACCATCGGCGCCAACCCGTCCGTGTTCGAACTCGGCATGCTGCTCGCCTTCGGTATCCTTGGTTACATCATGCGCATCTTCGGTTATCCGATCGCGCCTGCCGTGGTCGGCCTCATCCTCGGGCCGCTTGCCGAACAGCAGCTTCGCCGTGCACTCGCCATCGGCCAGGGCGACCCGACCGTGCTGCTCACCTCACCGATTGCCGTCGGCCTGTTCCTTGTCGCAGCCGCCGCCTTCATCGTCCCGCTCATCATGCGCATCCGCGGCCGCGGCGAGGTGCTGACGCAGCTTGCCGCCAACGAGGACTGATAACAAACAGCCTCCCAAGGCAACTGGCCCCGTCTCCTTCCGGATGCGGGGCCCTTTTTATTCACGGCAACGGGATGTGTGACGCAGGCACGGCCGTGGTAGTATTCCTGTCCAACGCAGGAGAAAAACATGCGCAAGATCGCGATCATGCTGGTTCTGGGCCTTGCCGGCTGCGCCACCGAGGCACCCGACGTGCAACCCATTCCGGGCAGCATCACCTATGGCGGACAACCCCACACCAAATTGACCAAGTCACCCATCGGCAGCACGCTCAGCCACGAATTCGTCATGGGCGACGGCCGGCTGGCGATTGAAACCTACCGCATCCAGCCTGACCGGTCGCTGAAACTGGAAAGACGCGAGATCGTCGGCGACTGGCCGCCGAATTGAAAAAAGATACGGCCCCTGATGTGGCTCCGGGGTCTGGCTTCCGGTACCACACACATTTCCCGCTCACGGCAATTCAGAACCATTCTAAAACATATTTTTGATTTCCGCATACCTTGCCAATAAAGCTGACAGCGAACATCAAGTTACGCCTGCGGGAGCCGCTTCCGCAGGGTCAAGAACCATATTGCAAGGGACATATCCGTGGCCATCAACTTCACCTTCCCCGTTCGGCTGCTGGCAGCAGCGGCCTTCAGCCTTGGCGCGATGACCGCAGGCGCTGAGGAAATGACGATCAAGCACGCGCAGGGCGAGACCGTTCTGAAAGCCGCGCCGAAAAAGGTTCTGGTTCTGGATATCCCCTCGCTCGACAATCTCGATGCGATGGGCGTCGAGCCAGCTGGTGTCCTCGGTTCCAACCTGCCGACCTATCTCCAGAAATATGCCGATGGCAAATATCTGAAGGTCGGCACGCTGTTCGAACCCGATTACGAGGCGATCAATGCGGCAGAAGCCGATCTCGTCATCGTCGGCGGCCGTTCGCGTGCGAAATATCCCGATGTTGCGAAGATCACGCCCGCCATCGACATGTCGATCGATTCCAAGGAATTCATCGCGAGCGTCAAAGCCAATATCACCAAGCTCGGCGATATCTTCGGCAAGCAGGAAGAAGCAAAGAAGCTCGACGCCTCCATTGACGAGAAGGTCGCAAAGCTGAAGGCCATCGCGCCGAATTCCGGCACGGCGATGATCCTCGTCACCAATGCCGGCAAGGTCGGTGTTTACGGCCCAAGCTCGCGCACCGGCTGGCTGCACACGGAAATCGGCTTCAAGCCGGTCGCTCCTGATATCGATGACCGCTTCGACCGGGGCGATGTCGTGTCCTTCGAATATCTGGCCGAGGTCAATCCCGAATGGCTGTTCGTGATCGACCGCGATGCCGGCATCGGCCGCGCAACGGACCCAGGCAAGGCCGCCGCCCAGGTGCTGGACAACGAACTGATCCACCAGACCAACGCCTGGAAGAAAAAGCAGATCGTCTATCTCGACCCGCAGGCAGCCTATATCGTCAGCAGCGGTTATACGGCGCTCACCACCCTGCTTGATCAGGTCTACGAGGCCGTGTCCGAAAAGAAGTCGTAAAAACTGCCTTCGCGACGTCATCCCCGGGCTTCTCCCGAGGATGACGAAGGAGAGGTTCAGTCCTCCGGGCAATCTGCGAGGTCGAAGCGAGCCATCACCATTTTCGAAAAACCACTGACGTGAAATCCCTGTCCCTCATCCTCGCCCTCCTTCTGGCGCTGACACTCGCCATCGTCAGCCTGTTCGTCGGCGTGAGCAACGTCTCGCTGGCGACGCTTTTTGCGCCGGATACGAGCGCGGATGCACTGCGCGTGCTCCTCGTCAGCCGCATTCCGCGCACGCTGGCGCTCATACTGGCCGGAAGCTCGATGGCGATTGCCGGTCTCATCATGCAGATGCTGGTGCGCAACCGCTTCGTGGAGCCTTCGACGGCTGGCACCACCGAATCCGCCGGCCTTGGCCTGCTCACCGTCACCCTGCTTGCCCCGGAAACGCCGATCTTCGGCAAGATGCTGGTGGCGGCCGCTTTCGCGCTGGCCGGAACCGCACTTTTCCTGCGTATTCTACGGCAGGTGCCACTGCGCGATGTGCTGCTGGTGCCGCTGATCGGCATCATGCTGGGCGGCGTCATTTCTGCCGTCACCACTTTCTTCGCCTATCGTTTCGATCTGCTGCAATCGCTCGGCGCGTGGATGACCGGGGATTTTTCCGGCGTGCTGCGTGGCCGCTATGAATTGCTGTGGATCGGCTTCGTTTTCGCCATCGCTGCCTACCTCGCCGCCGACCGTTTCACGGTGGCAGGCATGGGGCGCGACTTCACCACCAATCTCGGACTGAACTATCGCCGGGTGATGGCGCTCGGCCTCACCATCGTCTCGCTGGTCAGTGCCGTCGTCGTCGTCACGGTGGGCATGATCCCCTTTCTTGGCCTGATCGTGCCGAATGTGGTCAGCCTGATTATCGGCGACAATATGCGCCGTTCCGTGCCCTGGGTGGCGACGCTTGGCGCGGTCTTCGTTCTTGCCTGCGACATCATCGGCAGAACGGTGCGCGCGCCCTATGAGATACCGATCGGAACCGTGGTCGGCGTCATCGGCAGCGCGTTGTTCCTCTATCTCCTGCTCCGGAAACGCCACCATGCATGAGAGACATCCCGACCGGCGCGCGAAACTCGTGCTGCTGATGCTTCTCGCACTGGCGCTCATCTCCATGGCTGCCTTCATGACGCTCGGTGCAAAGGGCAGCTGGAGCTTCATCCTGCCGTTTCGCGGCATCAAGCTTCTATCGCTGCTGTTGGTGGCCTATGCCATCGCCGTTTCGACGGTATTGTTCCAGACGGTCACCAACAACCGCATTCTCACCCCTTCGGTGATGGGTTTCGATTCGCTCTATGTGCTGGTGCAGACGGCGCTGATCTTCGTGTTTGGCTCGGCAACCGTGGTGATGATCGATCCGCAGCTGAAGTTTCTTGCCGAAACCGCGCTGCTCGTCACCTTCTCCGCCCTGCTCTACCGCTGGCTTTTCGTCGGCGCGGAACGCAGCCTGCATCTTCTGGTGCTGGTCGGCATCGTCTTCGGCGTGTTCTTCCGCAGCCTCTCGGGCTTCATGCAGCGCGTACTGGACCCCAATGAGTATGCGGTGCTGCAGGATGTGCTGTTCGCCAGCTTCAATTCCATCGATCCCACCCTTCTTGCGGTATCAGCCATCATCGTCGGCGTGGTGACGATTATCGGGTTGCGGCTCCTGCACACGCTCGACGTCCTTTCGCTCGGCCGCGCAACGGCCATCAGCCTTGGCGTGGACTACAAGCGAACGGTGACGATCATCCTCGTGCTGGTCTCCGTTCTCGTTGCCGTTTCCACCGCACTCGTCGGCCCTGTCATGTTCTTCGGGCTCCTGGTTGCGGCGCTGGCCCATTATCTCACAGGCAACGGCAAACATGCCTATGTGCTGCCGGCTGCAATCCTCATCGCCATCATCTGCCTTGTTGGCGGTCAGGTGGTGCTGGAGCGGATCTTCGCCTTCAACACGGCGCTTTCCATCATCATCGAATTTCTGGGCGGCATCGTCTTTATCGGTCTTATTCTCAAGCGGGGTGCGCGATGATCATCGCCAGTCAGATCAGCAAATCCTATGGCGAAACGGTTGTTGTCGATGGCGTCTCCGTCGCCATTCCGGCAGGCGGCGTCACCTCCATCATCGGGCCGAACGGGGCGGGAAAATCCACGCTGCTCTCCATCGTGGCACGGCTGATGTCCATGGATGCGGGAACCGTGACTGTGGACGGGCTGGATGTGACCAAGACCCCTTCCGACACACTGGCAAAACGGCTCTCGATCCTCAGGCAAGACAACCACATCTCGTCACGCCTGACGGTGCGCGATCTCGTCGGTTTTGGACGTTATCCCTATTCGAAGGGCCGTCCCACCATCGAGGACAAGGTCCATATCGACCGGGCGCTGGAATATCTCCATCTCGAAACCCTTTCCGGCCGCTTTCTCGACGAGCTTTCCGGCGGCCAGCGTCAGCGCGCCTTCGTGGCAATGGTTCTGTGTCAGGACACGGACTATGTGCTCCTGGACGAGCCGCTCAACAATCTCGACATGAAACACGCCTCAAGCATGATGAAGATCATGCGTCGCGCCGCCGACGAGCTGAAGAAGACCGTGGTTCTGGTACTGCACGACATCAACTTCGCCTCCTGGTACTCCGACACCATCATCGCCATGCGTGATGGCCGAATCTGCCGCCAGGGACCGGCGGAACAGATTATCCGTCCGGAGGTTCTGCGGGAAATCTACGACATGACCATCAGTGTCAACGACATAGACGGTCGACGCATCTGTCTGTTTTATGAGTGAGATACGACGATCGCAGAGGTTTTTTGCCATTGCCGTCCGAGCGACGGAACAGGGCAACCGGCCAGGGCGTTAATCGGCGGAGATTTTGCCAAACGGCATTCCGTCCGCAACGTCAGGAGACATCGATGAAGACGCACAAGACGAAGAACGACCTGCCTTCCAACGCCAAATCAACGGTGATGGGTATTCTGAACGAATCGCTCGCTTCGGTGATCGACCTTGCACTGGTGACCAAACAGGCGCACTGGAACCTGAAAGGTCCGCAATTCATCGCCGTGCACGAACTTCTCGACACCTTCCGCGCCCAGCTCGACAATCACGGCGATACCATTGCCGAACGTGTGGTGCAGCTTGGCGGCACAGCGCTCGGTAGCCTGCAATCCGTCTCTTCAACGACCAGGCTCAAGGCCTATCCGACCGATATCTACAAGATCCACGATCATTTGGACGAACTGATCGCCCGTTATGGCGACGTGGCCAACATGATCCGCAAGGCTATCGATGATTCCGACGAGGCCGGCGACCCGACGACAGCGGATATCTTCACCGCCGCCTCGCGCGATCTCGACAAGGCGCTGTGGTTCCTCGAGGCGCACGTTCAGGAAAAGAGCTGAGCCGTAACGCGGCTACTGCCACCACACACACGAAAGCGCCCGAGATGCCCGGGCGCTTTTTTAATGAAATGGCGCAATCAGTGCCGACGTAAAACCGCAAGACCGATGTCGCGCAACATCTCATGATCGAGAATGCCGCGCTGGGCGCTACGGATCAAAACCGCCGCGCACTCGTTGGCGACGTGGCTACAGCGATCTTGAAGGCACTCGAAACATACGCCGTCGAAAATATTCTGCAGATCGGTGATCTGCTGGGGCGACAATTGTGCGCCGACTCTTTCAAAAGCTGCATACGACAAGGCTCATCCTCCCGATGATGACATGCCAAGTATCGTTTCTTTTTTTGTGGACATGAAATTTGTACACCCGAACGAATCACTTGTCGAATCAGATTTTAACCAAATGTAAACAGGTTATTTTTTGGCCATCCGGCCCGTTGTGTGCTTTTACAACCCAAATAAAGGCCAGCCGAAACAATACCTTCGCCCGCCAACACCCTTTTTTACGACGCATCGGCCCGGCCGTTTTGAATAAACCCACAGGCCAGACGGATTTCCACCGAAACCGCAAAAGAAACTGTTGCATTCCAAAAACGATTGAGCGATATAGCTCCCGTCGCCACGCTTTGGCGGCCCGCGGTCCAGCGAACTACCCCGGACCAGCGGTTTTTGAGCGGGTGTAGCTCAGGGGTAGAGCACAACCTTGCCAAGGTTGGGGTCGAGGGTTCAAATCCCTTCGCCCGCTCCAGTTTTCCCTGGAAAACGTCGGGATTGTCAAAGCGCTTACGGGCACCGCCCTGATTTTGCCGCCGGTCCCAGATAGCTCCTCTTCAACCGAAGCCTACCCGCATGTTCTGGGCCGATCTGACGCCCAACCATAGTCCCGTGCCCTAGATACCGAACTTATTCGGTTCGGGAAGGCGTTCGCGGACGCGCAAGACATGACAACCGATTTGAGATGCCCATTAGAATTATTCAGTATTAAATACTATTATTATTTAATATAATAGTACAGTATCTTATTATAAGATACGAAATTACTAATAATACATAATTATTTCTTAAATTTATAAGTATAATCATCACCGGAAAAGCGCATGATGCCGAAATATGACCCATGAAGGGCTCGATTTTCTTGTGGGAGCCATAACGATGAGAAATATTCCCGTTGTCGGAAAGTTTTTGACGGTATTTGCGCTATTCGGCGTATGTGCAATCCTGATTGCGGCCTACTCCGCCATACAGATCAAATCGATCGATGGAAGTTATAGTGATCTTATTGCTCGTGACAGCGCAGCGGCCTTGAATTTGGCGCTCGCGAACAAGGAACTGCTGAACGGGCGTGCGGCTTTGGCCGATATGATGATCGCCTTTACGGAACAGGGTAATGCCGCTGCCGAAGCTGAGGTGAAGGCCACACGCGACAAGTTCATGGTATCGATGGATGGAGCCATCGCCAATATCCCCGAAGACAACCGCCTGCGCGTACTCAAGGACGACGTGACGACGCTCTATAACGTGACGTGCAAGAACGCCTGGCACCTGGGCCGAACCGCATCAACCGTGGATGAGGCTCTTGCGTCGCAAAAAGCGTTTGGCACCGAGTGCCAGCCAGTCTTTGCCAAGATCGGCGCGAAACTTACACAGATAGCCACTGATATTTCGAACCGTAGCGCCCAGCAGAGCGATGATCTGAGCGACATAAGCCAACGGACTGCACTGATTACCGTCGCGGCGGTCGTCCTCGGCTTCATCACCGTCGTCGTCATCGGATATTTCGCGATCAGCAGTTGGCTTGTCACGCCGATCCGGGGTCTTGTCGGCACGATGCAAACGCTTGCGGAGGGTAACCTGTCCGTCAAGGTCGAGGGAACGGACCGGCGCGACGAGGTCGGCACGATGGCAAAGGCCGTTGAGGTCTTCAAGGATAACGAATTGAAGGCCCGCCGGCTGGAAGCGGATGCGGCGCAGGTGCGTAACCAGTCCGAGGCAGAGCGTCAAAGAACCGCCGAAATTGATCGCAGGCGCGCCGCCGAAATGGCGGAAGCGACCAGCGGCCTTGCCGAAGGTCTGAAGCATATGGCCAATGGCGACCTGTCCTACCAGCTGAAAACGCCTTTCTCCGCAGAATTCGAAAGCCTGCGTGCGGACTTCAATATCGCCGTAAACCAGCTTAGCAAAACACTGCTGTCCGTTGCCGATGTCACGGCCACGATCGACAACGGCTCTCGCGAGTTGAGTTCGAGTGCGAGCGAGCTGTCGCAACGCACGGAAACCCAAGCCGCATCGCTGGAAGAAACAGCCGCAGCGCTCGACCAGATAACCAGCAACGTCAGCAATTCGACCAGACGGACTGAGGAGGCGCGGATCGTGGCGGTCGAGGCCAACAGATCCGCGCAGACATCCGGTCAGGTCGTCGCAACTGCGGTCGATGCCATGAAGCGCATAGAAAGCTCTTCAAGCCAGATTTCCAACATCATAGGCGTCATCGACGAGATTGCCTTCCAGACCAATCTTCTGGCACTCAACGCCGGCGTCGAGGCGGCCCGTGCGGGCGAGGCAGGCAAGGGCTTTGCGGTTGTGGCACAGGAAGTGCGTGAATTGGCCCAGCGCTCGGCGCAAGCGGCCAAGGAAATCAAGGAGCTTATCCGCAACTCCGCCGACGAAGTGCAGAACGGCGTGAAACTCGTGACCGCAACCGGCGACGCCCTGAAGATCATTGAAAGTCACGTCATCGCCATCAATACACAACTCGACGCCATCGCGACATCCGCAAGGGAACAGTCGGTCGGGTTGGCCGAGGTCAACAGCGCGGTAAACCAGATGGACCAGGTCACGCAGCACAATGCCGCGATGGTCGAAAGGGCGACGGCCTCCAGCGCATCGCTTGCCGGTGATGCCGAAAAACTCCGCCAGATCGTCGGCCAGTTCAAGCTGGATGGCGCAATGGCCAGCACCAGCACGGCTAGAACCGCATATATGCCTTCAGCGCCGGTGCGCGTTGCGGACAACGCACAGCCGAGACCATCCCCGGCGCGTCGCATGATCGGCCAGGTGGCCGCAGCGCTCGGCGTATCCACGGCCTCGAAAGATCAGACATGGGGCGAATTCTGATCCACTCTCTCAGAAGACACCCGGATAGCTTATCCGGGTGTCTTAAGGTTATCTATATCAGTGAAAACCGCTCCTCCGTCATGCCGGGCTAGACCCGGGGTGACGGCACCAGGAGGAATTCCACCCACACCCGTTGGCAACTGTCAGGCAGCCGCGTCCCATACCGGTGCAAGCCCGTCCGGCGAGACGATACGGCCATCCGGTCGAGCAAGAGCACGGATCGCATCCGTCTCAGCGACCGACAGCGTGAAATCGAAGATCGCAAGGTTTTCGTCAACACGGGCTTCGCTCACCGTCTTCGAAAGCGCAATCACACCCTGCTGCTGCACGAGCCAGCGCAGCACCACCTGCGTCACCGACTTGCCCCGGCTTGCGGCGATGTCCTTTAGAACCGGATCGGCAAAAACCTTGCCGTCGGCCATACCGTAATAACCCGTCACCGACATGCCGGCAGCCTTGGCCGCCGCGATCACCATATCCTGATCGATATAGGGATGGTATTCGATCTGATTGGTGACGATCGGCGCCTTTGACAAACTGACCGCCTCAGCCATCAGCGCCGTATTGAAGTTGGACACGCCGATATGGCGAACCTTGCCGGCGTCGCGAACCGCGTTCAGCGCGCCGATCTGCTCGGCCAGCGTTACCGCTTCGTTCGGCCAGTGCAGAAGCAGGAGATCGACATAATCGGTCTTCAGTTTTTTCAGGCTCTCATCGACGGAGGCAAGAAAGGCATCGTGCCTGTAGTTCTCCACCCAGACCTTGGTGGTCAGGAAGATATCGCTGCGTGCCACGCCGGAACCGGCAATGGCTTCGCCGACTTCGGCCTCATTACCGTAAATCTGTGCGGTATCGATATGGCGAAAGCCGGCCTTCAGGGCATGCGGAACGATCCGAAGAACATCGGGGCCGGGAATACGGAAGGTACCGAAGCCAAGCACCGGGATCGATGCGCCGTTGGCGGTGACATCAAACATATATTTTCTCCTTTTAGGGTACGCCCGGCCAGCCCTTAGGCAGTGGCCGGGATTTATATGAAAAACTCAGGCAGTCTTCAGCGAGAGCGAGGCGCGACGGTCGAGTGCACTGCTCCAGATGGTCAGAATGAGGGCAATGGCGACAAGGATGGCGCCGACCCATGGGGTTGCGGCAAGGCCCATCGGCGATTCCACCACCAGACCGCCAAGCCACGCACCAATCGCGATGCCGAGATTGAAGGCGGCGATATTGAGCGCCGAGGCGACATCGACAGCGCCGGGGCGGTGTTCCTTGGCCAGCTGCACCACATAAAGCTGCAGGCCGGGAACGTTGGCAAAGGACAGGAAGCCGAGCGCCACCAGCGTGATCAGGGTCAGAACCGGCGAAACGGCGGTGAAGGAAAAGACCAGAAGCACGATGGCTTGTGCCAGAAAGAGGCCGATCAACGCCTTGACCGGATTGTGGTTGGCGATTTTGCCGCCACCGATGTTACCGGCGGCAATGGCGATGCCGTAGAGCACAAGGATCAGGCCGACGCTCTTTTCGGAGAAGCCTGTGACATCCTGAAGGATCGGCGCCAGAAAGGTGAAGGCGACGAAGGTGCCGCCGTAACCAAGTGCGGTCATGGCGAAAACGATGATTAGTCGGCCGGAACCCAGCACCCGCACCTGATCGAGAAGGCTGGCGGGCGGCGCTTTCTTCAGCGTTCCCGGCAACAGGGCCGCGATACCGGCAAAGGCGATGACACCAAGACCTGCAACCGCCCAGAAGGTGGCGCGCCAGCCGAAAATCTGCCCGATATAGGTACCGATCGGCACGCCGGTGACGATGGCGACGGTCAAACCCATGAACATCATGGCAATCGCCGAGCCACGGCGGTTTTCCGGCACGAGATCGGCGGCGATGGTGGCACCAACGGAGAAGAACACGCCATGGGCGAAGGCGGAAAGCACCCGCGCGACCAGAAGCGTCTCATAGCTTGGCGACACGGCGGCTGCGACATTACCGACGACGAACAGCGCCATCAGACCCAGCAGCAGCGGCTTTCTTTCGATCTTGCCGGTCAGCGCAGTCAGGATCGGCGCACCGAAAGTGACACCCAGCGCGTAAACGCTGACGATAAGGCCGGCAAGCGGCAGGGTAATGTGGAGATCTGCGGCGACCGTCGGCAAAAGACCGACGATGACAAACTCCGTGGTTCCGATCGCGTAAGCCGCGATCGTCAAGGCAAATATGGCCAATGGCATGACGAGTACCTCTTCGCCCGCAGCGGGATCGCGGGCGTTATGGACAGCGGGTACTGTCCGGTTGGATCAACTGTGTGATTGCAATATGGGCGAAGGGGACTTGCATGATAATCAGCAAGATTGGATAAAGGCCTTTGAATTAATTTCACAAGTGGTGCAGCGATGGACAACAGGGCCGGAGAAATGGAAGTCTTCGTGGCGGCAGCCGAGCTGGGGAGTTTTTCCGCAGCCGGGCGCAGGCTCAAGCTTTCACCCTCGGCGGTGAGCAAACTTGTCACCCGCATCGAAGACCGCCTCGGCACCCGCCTTCTCGCTCGCTCCACCCGCGTGGTGACGCTGACGCCGGAGGGGGAAATCTATCTTTCCCGGGCAAGGCGCATTCTGGCCGACATTGCCGATACGGAGCAGATCGTAGCAGGCGGCGGCAAGGTGGTGCCGCGGGGGCTATTACGTGTCAACGCCACGCTGGGCTTCGGCGAAAGGTATCTTCTGCCGCTCGCACCGGAGTTTTTATCTCTTTATCCGGAAATCGAACTGGATATCTCGCTAACCGACGGCGTCATCAGCCTGATCGAGGAGCGCACCGATATTGCGATACGATCCGGCGGGATGGCGGATTCGTCCCTCAAGGCAAGAAAGCTGAAAGAGGTCCGACGGATCATCGTCGCCTCCCCTGCCTATATCGAAAAACATGGCATGCCGGAAAAGCCGCAGGATCTGGCCCAACACAATTGCATCAGCTTCAATTTCAGTCGCAGCCTCAACGAATGGCCTTTCCGTGATCCCGGCACGACGGAAGTCTACCGCCTTCCCGTGACCGGCAACGCCTCGGTCAACAGCGGCATGGCAATGCGTAGGCTGTGCCTGACGGGCCTTGGGCTGGGAAGAGTCGGAGAGTTTCATGTCGAGCCGGATATCGAGGCCGGTCTGCTCGTGCCGGTGCTCGAGGATTACAATCCGGGCGACATGGAGGTGATCCACGCCGTTTATGCCGGACATGATCACCTGGCCGCCCGCGTACGCGCCTTTATCGATTTTGTCGCGGCAAAGGTCGGGCGGTGACTAGCCGCCTCAGACGAGGCTGTGAACCATCTTCGCCAGCCAGTCCACGAAGACACGGACCTTGTTGGTGACGTGCCTCGTCTGTGGGTAGACCACATAGATCGGCATCGGTTCGCGCCGCCATTCCGGCAGAACCGGCACAAGCTCGCCACGCGCAAGCGCATCCTTGACCATGAAAACAGGCAGCTGCACCATGCCCATGCCCGCCAGCGCGGCGTTGAGATAGGTGCGGCTGTCATTCACCGACACGACATAGTTGGGCGTAATCTCGACGCTGCGAAGCCCGTTGTCGAATGAGATCGGCATGATCTGGCCCGTGGTGGCATTGAAATATCCCACGGAATGATGTCCGTTTTCGAGATCTTCAGGCTGTTGCGGCATGCCGAAACTCTCGATGTACAGGGGAGAAGCGAAGGTTTCGAATTTCAGCTCGCCGACCTTGCGCGCTATAAGGGATTGATCCCGCAAGGTGCCGACCCGCAGCGCGCAATCGACATTCTCCGCGATATAATCGACCAGACGGTCGCCGACGCCGAGATCGAGCCGGATTTGCGGATAGCGCTGGTAAAATTCGCAAAGATGTGGAATAACCACGAGGTCCGCGAAGACACCGGCCATTTCCACCCGCAACCGGCCAGACGGCTGCACCTGCGCGCTGGACATGCTGCCATCAAGCTCTTCGATTTCCGACAGAATCTGCGAGGCCCGCTCATAATAGAGAGCGCCGTCCGTCGTCAGCATCACCCGCCGCGTTGTGCGGTTGAGAAGCGTGGTATGTAAATGCGCCTCCAGCGCCTGGACCATGTTGGTGACGGTGGTTTTGGGCATGTTCAGCGCGGTCGCGGCGCGGCTGAAATTGCCGGTTTCGACGACGCGAGTGAATACCCGCATGGCGGAAAGCTGATCCATGTCGCTATTATCCGTTTTTTTGGAATAGTGTTTTCATTTTGACGTACTTGATCGTTTTCTCCCGAACAATAATATGAATTTCAGATTTTGCAAATATGGTGAGCTGCTGATGGCGGCGCACGGGACCGGATCAGATGAAAGCGCACTGGGAAAATATCGAAGGCTGTGGGGGCTCGGCGTCCCAGCTTTCCGTGCGCCGATATGAAAGTGCCGGCCTGTGCACCAACCCGCCCGTGGTCCTTTATTTGCGCGGCGGCTCGTTTCTTGAAAAGGGCGGCAATTGCCCGGAGCTTCCGGTGGCACGCGCGCTCGCTGAAAGCGGCGCGATCGTCGTCGAGGCCGACTATAGCAAGTCGTCCGGCAACGAGTTTCCGATGGTGATCGATTGTGCCTTCGAAGCGCTGGATCATCTGAGCCGGGACCGCAAGCATTATGGCGGCGCAAAATCGCTGCTGTTTGTGGCCGGCGAAGAGGCTGGTGGCAATGTGGCGGCTGGGCTTGCGCTGAAGGCGCGGGACCGCATGCCGGGCAAGCTTGCCGGTCAAATACTTCTGTCGCCCATGATCGACCCGATGATGACGACGGAATCCTTCCGCGATGCGGACAGGATCGGCATGCGCCAGCGCTGGGCGGATGGCTGGAGCCATTACCTTGCCAAGGCCTGCGGGTTTTTTCACCCCTATGCCGCGCCCTGCCAGTGTACGCGGCTGAACCGGGTGGCGCCGGCGCTGATCTTTACCGCCGAGGACGACCCTCTGCGCGACGAAACGGTCGGTTATGCCGACAGGCTCATCGCCTCCGGTGTCAGCGTCCGGCAGCATGTTTTCCCCGCCGGTATTGGCTGGACGGGGCTTTATCAAGGAAAGGGCGGCGGATGGGTTCCATCCGTCTGTTCGGAGTTCAAGACCTTCGTTGACCAGATAAAACACTGAAATCGCATTTTGAGCATGTCCAGTAAAAGTGCGTAGCGGTTTTACGCCCGGACCATGCGACAAAACACACAGATAGAGAAACTGACCGGCTCCTGATCCGAGCCAAGGAGAGACCCATGACGCTGACCACAAAGCGCCGGGCCCTGACGGGCGCCGGTATCGGGCTTGCTATGTCCGTTGCAGCCGCAGCACTCATTTTCGACCTGCCCACCAGCCGTGATGCGACGGCAGCTTCCACCCCGGCTGAAACGCCGGCTATCCCAGTCACCGTCGCCAAGGTGGAAAGCCGCGATGTGATGCGCTGGGAAGAATTTTCCGGCCGTCTCGAAGCCGTCGACCGCGTGCAGATCCGCTCCCGCGTCGCTGGCCAGATCAAGGCCGTGCATTTCCGCGAAGGCGCGCTGGTGAAGGAAGGCGACCCCCTCTTCACCATCGATCCGGCCCCCTATCACGCAGCCGTTGCAGGTGCTGAAGCCCAGGTCGCCTCCGCCGAAGCCAAGGTCAGCCTTGCCAAGACGGAACTCGACCGTGGCCGCAGGCTTTCCGACAATCGCACGATCTCCCAGAGCGATCTCGACCAGCGGCAAAGCTCGTTTGCGGATGCCGAAGCCCAGCTTCGCGCCGCCCGCTCGACGCTGACGACGGCTCAGCTCGATCTTGGTTACACCGAAATCGTTGCACCGGTTTCCGGCAGGGTCGGCCGCATCGAAATCACCGCCGGCAACCTCGTTGCCGCCGGCTCAACATCGCCTGCCCTGACGACGCTGGTTTCGGTCAACCCGATCTATGCCAGCTTCAACGCCAGCGAAGGAACGGTAGCGAAAGCGCTTTCCGAGCTGCCGAAGACAACCGACGCCCTGCCCGCGCTCGAACAGATCCCGGTGGAAATCGGCACGCTTTCGGATGAAGGCACGCCGATCAAGGGCACCCTGCACCTCATCGACAACCAGGTCGATTCCGCCAGCGGCACCATTGGTGTGCGTGCGGTCTTCGAAAATCCTGATGGCAGGCTCATTCCCGGCCAGTTCGTGCGGGTGCGCATGGGTGAACCGAAGCCGGAAAACCGGATAGTCATCAGCGACCGCGCCATCGGCACGGATCAGGACAAGCGGTTCGTCTTTGTCGTCGATGCCGAAAACAAGGTGAGCTACCGCCAGATCAAGCCCGGCGCACCGGCTGACGGCCAGCGCATCATCGACAGCGGCCTTGCAGCCGGCGATACGATCGTCGTCAACGGCCTGCAGCGCATTCGCCCCGGTGCAACCATCGCACCGCAGGCGGAAGACAAGGTCGCCGCCTCGCAATAACGCCGTCCCGCCTCCGGCGAGACGCATTTCACAAAGAACCGGCCCTCACCGGCGGCCATGATGCCGCCGGAACGGTCCTTGCATTTCCAAATCTACCCGGAGAGGGGACTGGATATGAATATTTCCAGATTTTTTGTCGACAGGCCGGTCTTCGCCGGCGTGCTGTCGATCCTGATCGTGGTCGCGGGCCTTCTCGGCATGCGCGCCCTGCCGATTTCCGAATATCCGGAAGTCGTGCCGCCATCCGTCGTCGTCCGCGCCACCTATCCCGGTGCGAACCCGGCCGTTATCGCCGAAACCGTCGCCACGCCGCTTGAAGAACAGATCAACGGCGTCGAGGACATGCTCTATATGGGCAGCCAGGCGACATCGGACGGCGTGCTGACGCTGACCGTCACGTTCAAGTTGGGCACCGACCCGGACAAGGCGCAGCAGCTGGTGCAGAACCGCGTGTCGCAGGCCGAACCGCGCCTGCCCGCGGAAGTGCGCGCACTCGGCATCACCACCGTCAAAAGCTCGCCCGACTTCATCATGGTCGTCAATCTCGTGTCGAAGACCGATGCCTATGACATCACCTATCTGCGCAACTATGCGACGCTGAACGTCAAGGATCGCCTGGCCCGTATCGAAGGCGTGGGTCAGGTGCAGGTCTTCGGCGCGGGTGACTATTCCATGCGCGTCTGGCTGGATCCGCAAAAGGTGGCCGAACACGATCTCGCCGCCAGCGACGTATCCGACGCCATCCGTCAGCAGAACGTCCAGGCCGCAGCCGGCGTTATCGGCGCATCGCCAAGCCCCAATGGCGTCGACCTGCAGCTCAACGTCAATGCCCAGGGCCGTCTGACGACTCCGGAGGAATTCGGCAACATCATCGTCAAGAGCGGCGCGAACGGCCAGATCACCCGTCTTCGCGACGTCGCCCGCATCGAACTCGGCGCTGCCGACTATACGCTGCGCTCGCTGCTCGACGGCGAACCCGCCGTGGCGATTGCCGTATTGCAGGCTCCCGGCTCCAACTCCATCGAAATCGCCGACAATGTCCGCGCGACAATGGACAATCTGCAACTGGCGATGCCTGATGGCGTGAAATATGAAATCGTCTACGACACGACGAAGTTCGTTCGCTCGTCCATCGAAAAGGTCGTTGATACGCTCCTCGAGGCCGTTGGCCTCGTGGTACTGGTGGTCATCCTGTTCCTCCAGACCTGGCGCGCCTCGATCATTCCGCTGATCGCCGTTCCGGTGTCGATCATCGGCACCTTCGCCGTCATGTATGCCTTCGGTTTCTCCATTAACGCGTTGACCCTGTTCGGCCTCGTGCTGGCCATCGGCATCGTGGTGGATGACGCCATCGTGGTGGTGGAAAACGTCGAGCGAAACATCGAAAACGGGCTTTCTCCGCGTGATGCCACCTACAAGGCGATGCGCGAAGTCTCCGGGCCGATCATAGCAATCGCGCTTGTGCTGGTCGCCGTTTTCGTCCCACTAGCCTTTATCTCCGGCCT
The DNA here is from genome assembly GCF_059429395.1 of Agrobacterium sp. K11. NCBI lineage: Bacteria > Pseudomonadati > Pseudomonadota > Alphaproteobacteria > Hyphomicrobiales > Rhizobiaceae > Agrobacterium > Agrobacterium sp. K11. Next base: position 562,025 of record NZ_JCAHRB010000004.1, read on the forward strand.
TTCTGGCCAGTTCTACCGGCAGTTCGCGCTGACGATCGCGATTTCCACCGTCATTTCGGCGATCAATTCTCTGACGCTGTCACCCGCTCTTGCGGCCCTGCTGCTGAAAGAGCACGACGCACCGAAAGACTGGCTGACCCGCTTCATGGACCGGATTTTCGGCTGGTTCTTCCGTGGATTCAACCGCGCCTTCGGGGCCGCCTCCAACGGGTACGGCAAAACCGTAGGCGGGCTGGTAACGCGCAAAAGCCTCGTCATGATCGTCTATATGGCGCTGGTGGCTGCCACCTACGGCATGTTCAGCGCGGTCCCAAGCGGGTTCGTACCGGCGCAGGACAAGCAATATCTCATCGGCTTCGCCCAGCTTCCGGACGGCGCAACGCTTGACCGCACGGAAAGCGTCATCAAGCGGATGAGCGATATCGCCATGCAACAGCCGGGCGTCAGCCACGCCATCGCTTTCCCCGGCCTGTCGATCAACGGCTTCACCATCGGCTCCAATTCCGGCATCGTCTTTGCAGTTCTCGACGACTTCGAAAACCGCAAGACGCCGGAACTGTCAGGCGGCGCCATCGCCATGCAGCTGAACCAGAAGTTTGCCGGCATTCAGGATGCCTTCATCGCCATGTTCCCGCCGCCGCCGGTTAACGGTCTCGGCCAGACGGGCGGCTTCAAGCTGCAGATCGAGGACCGTGCCGGTTACGGCTACCAGACGCTTGACGAAGCGGCCAAGGCGGTCATCGCCAAGGCATACCAGACACCGGAACTGGCAGGCATCTTCTCCAGCTTCCAGATCAACGTGCCGCAGCTCTTCGCCGATCTCGACCGCGCCAAGGCCGAGCAGCTGGGTGTTTCGGTCAGCGACGTCTTCCAGACGCTGCAGATCTATCTGGGCTCGCTTTATGTCAACGACTTCAACGCCTTCGGGCGGACATACAGCGTGCGTGTGCAGGCAGATGCGCAATTCCGCGCCCATGCCGAAGATATCGGCCGCCTGAAGGTACGCTCGTCCACCGGTCAGATGATCCCGCTTTCCACGCTGTTGAAGGTAGATGCAACAACAGGACCGGAGCGCACAAACCGTTATAACGGCTTCCTTGCAGCCGATATCAACGGCGGTCCGGCACCGGGCTTCTCCTCTGGACAGGCGCAGGCGGCGATCGAGAAAATCCTTGCCGAAAACCTGCCGGCCGGGATCGAATACGAATGGACGGACCTGACTTACCAGCAGATCCTTGCCGGTAATTCCAGCCTCGTGGTCTTCCCGCTGGCGCTGCTGCTCGTCTATCTCGTATTGGCTGCGCAATATGAAAGCCTGACCCTGCCGATCGCGATCATTCTGATCGTTCCGCTCGGCGTTCTCGCCGCATTGACAGGCGTCTGGCTGACGGGAGGGGACAACAACATCTTTACGCAGATCGGCCTTGTCGTCCTTGTCGGACTATCGGCGAAGAACGCGATCCTGATCGTGGAATTCGCCCGCGAGCTGGAATTCGAAGGACGAACGCCGCTTCAGGCCGCTGTCGAGGCAAGTCGCCTGCGCCTCCGCCCGATCCTGATGACCTCACTCGCCTTCATCATGGGCGTGGTGCCTCTGGTCATCTCCACCGGTGCGGGTGCGGAAATGCGCGCGGCCATGGGTGTCGCAGTGTTCTCCGGCATGATCGGGGTGACGTTCTTCGGCATCTTCATGACACCGGTATTCTACGTGCTGGTTCGCAAGCTGTCGGGTAACCGTCCTCTCATCCAGCACAAACAGGAAGAACCTGCCAATTCGGACTACAAGCTCGAAAAGGCCGGCTGAGACCTGATCCAATCCACCGCAAACTTCGACGAAAGCCCGCCGCGCATCTAACGATGCGCGGCGTTTTTGTTGCTGGGAACGTCCATGTGCATCGCCTGAAACAGAATCTGTTTCAATGACTTAAGCAGCAAGCACATAAATGTTGCGCCGCAATAAAGAAATAACGAATACACTATATCCGCATAAGGCAGCAGATACGCAAAGGAACAATGCTATTTTATGCTTTCCATTTTGTGGTAATTTCAAGAACAGGGTGATTCGGGCTAAATGATTTAGTTCAGGGGTGACATGATGGAGCAGGAATACGAAAACTGGGCGACAACCATTGCCTATTCGATAGTAATGCATGAAGGTCTCGATCTGGCGCTTGCCGCGCAGAATCTGGACAGATGCAAGACCAGAAACAACCGTGAACGGCTGATGGAAGCCATCCGCACATCGCTGCTGGAGGCCCGTTCGCGCAGCCATCTGACGGTAGCGCAGCGGCTCTGAAGTCTGTCGCCGTATCCGATGCTACCACAGGATCAGGTTGGAAGCAGATCGGTCCTTATCGCGGCTTTCAGCGGCAGGTGGTCCGAGGCAATGCGCGCCAGCGCACTGTCATGCGCTTCCACCTGCTCGATCAGCCCTTCGCGGTTGGCGATTATCCTGTCGAGCGCAAGCACCGGCAGGTTGGATGGAAAACTGGGCACTGCTGGCGGCAGGGCGCCGAATGCATCCCTCAGAGTATTGAGCGACGAGCCATTGCCGAGACGCCATTCGTTCAGGTCTCCCATGAGGATGGTCGCGCATTCGTTTCGCGCTTCCAGAAGACCGATAAGCGCCTTTGCCTGCTGGGCACGGGAATGCCTCAAAAGACCGAAATGCGCGGCGATTATTCGCAGTGCGCCACCGCTTTTCAAATCCAGTTCCACCACCAGCGCGCCGCGCGGCTCCAGCCCCGGCAATTTCAGCGTATGAACATCCCGCACCGCACCTTCCTTGAACAACAGGACATTACCGTGCCATCCATGCGCCTTCACACCCGCCAGAACAGGCACGGGGACAAGCCCGCTTTCCCGCTCCAGCCGGGCAAGATCGAGCAGGCCCGTGCGCTCGCCGAAACGGCTGTCCGCCTCCTGTAGCGCGATGATATCCGCGCCGATTTCCTGAATGACGCGGCTGGTGCGATCAGGATCAAACCTGCGGTCGCGGCCGACGCATTTGTGGACGTTGTAGGACGCGATGACCGGGAAGGAGTGATCTCTCTCCACCTGCCCGGCATTCTTCCGTTGGTGGCGGTCGCGCAGCGACTGCATGACGAAAGCGGGCAGGCTGCTGTTTTTCGCCAGTGCCGTTTTTCCACGCTCCAGCAAACTGTTTTTCTTCACGCTGCGACGCCTCCGATGCGCAAATTAAAAGTTTTAGAGCGTTTCCGACGCATGGCGCTCTAAAGATACGGCGAAGCGAGCCACAGGACGCGCTCCACAAAACGGACAACGAATGGCCGCGCATTCAGTTCGCTCAGTCGCACGGGTAAAGCGGTTGCCCGTGCTTCCCGGATGCGGTTTCCGATGGTCGCGGCGAATTCCTCATCCATAACTTCCAGATCGACTTCGAAGTTCAGCCGCAATGAACGAGGGTCCAGGTTGGAAGAACCGATGTAGCTCCAGCGCTCGTCGATCACCAGAAGCTTGGAATGATTGAAGGGCCCTGTCGCCCGCCAGATGCGGCAGTAATTCTTCAACATCTGGTCGAATTGCGCCGTCATCGCCCTGTCCACAAGCACCAGATTGTTGCTTTGCGGCACGATGATATCCACCACGACTCCCCGCCTCGCTGCGGTAATGAGCGCTGAAATAAGCTCCCGATCGGGGAGAAAATAGGGCGACATGACGAGAATGGAGGAGCGGGCGACGGAAAACGCCCCCATCAGCATCTTGTGATTGGTCTCTATGCTCTTATCCGGCCCCGAGGAGGAAACGCGGGCGACGATCTGTGAACCCGGCACACCATCGGGAATGGCGATATCCCAGACCGGCGTGTGCAGAAGCTCCCCCGTCGTGAACCTCCAGTCCTCCGCCGCAATGGAGAAAAAATCAGAGACAACCGGCCCGCTGATCTTGAAATGAGTGTCGTGCGCCTGTTTTTCGCCGCCGAACTCAAGGGTGAAGCCCTCGCGGATATTCATGCCGCCGCTAAAGGCGAGGCGCCCGTCCACCACCAGGATCTTGCGGTGGGTGCGCAAATTGGCATAGGGCAGCCGCAGCCCCATGATGACATTGCCGTTGAATACATCGGCAACGATGCCTTTTTCCCTGAGCGTCGGCAGAATGCTCGGCACGGAATAGCGCGCGCCCACGGCATCCACCAGCACCCGCACCTCCACGCCCCGGAACTTCGCCCTTTCCAGCGCGGCGACAAAACGGGCGCCGATCCTGTCATTGTCGAAAATATATGTTTCGAGGATGATCGACCGCTTCGCATCGCCTATCGCCTCCAGCATGGCGGCATAGGCTGCGTCGCCGGTGACAAGCGGCTCGATGCGGTTACCGGTCGTCAGTGCGTGGCGCGTCACCCGGTCGCCGAGCGTCTTCATCGCCTCGAAACGGCGTCCGAACCGCGCGGCAATCACCTCGCCGCTCGCATCCAGGCGCGCCACGCGATCCATGATCTCGTCCTGCATGAAAGACCGCTGCTGCCTGATACTGGACCGGCGAATCCGGTTGATGCCGGCAATCGCATAAATGACTGCACCGACGATCGGCGACAGAACGATGACGCCCACCCAGCCAAGCGCGGAGCGGACCTCTTCCTTCGTCATCGTGGCATGTACGGCCGCCACGGTTCCCATCAAAATGGAAAGAGCGGCAAGGATATGAGGCCAATAGGCGATGACGAGATCGAGCATGATGCAACTATAGGGCATCGTGCCGAAAAGTGTACCGCGGTTTTGGGAAAACCCGATGCGTAAACAAAAAGGTAGTGCAGTTCGCCGATCCCGCAATACCGGACCGGCACCGGAAAGGCCAAGAAGACAGACGCCCATCGTTTTACGGGATAGACCCTTGCGGGATTAACGGTGGAAAGTGACGATGCGATATGTCATGAGAGCGCATCTTGATCTGTGAGCAGGGGCACTTGCGGGCTTCTGTGGCGTTTGAAAGCAAGAAGGCCGTGATGCAGGAAAATACCCAGGGCGCCGTCATCGTCATTTCCAGCCACGTCATGCGTGGATCGGTCGGCAACCGTGCCGCAGTCTTCGCGCTGGAGACCCTTGGCTATCCGGTATGGGCGGTGCCCACAATCGTTTTGCCCTGGCACCCCGGCCATGGCCCGTCCACCCGGATGCGCTTTCAGGACGACGACTTCGACAAGGCCATGACCGACCTCGAAAACGCCAAATGGATCGGCGAGGTCAAAGCTGTCCTGACCGGTTATTTCGGCAGCGCGGCGCAGGTGCGCTCCGTCGCAAGGCTGATCCGCAATCTCAAGGAAAAGAACCCGTCGCTGATTTATGCCTGTGACCCGGTCATGGGCGATCTGGGCGGACTATACATTCCCCTTGAGACTGCCGAAGCCATCCGCGATCACCTCATTCCGCTTGCCACCGTCGCCACGCCAAACCGTTATGAACTGGCCTGGATGAGCGGTGCCGAGCTTGAGACCAACAATGCCATCATGGATGCCGCGCTCGCACTCGGCCCGCCGAAAATGCTGGTCACCTCAGCCGTGTCGATGATGGCGGGCGGCACGGGAAATCTCTATTTGAGCGGCCGGCACGCGCTGATGGCGGAACACCGCGCCATAGAAGACGCACCGAACGGTCTCGGAGACCTGATGGCGGCGCTGTTCCTTGCCCGGCTGCTGGAAGGCATGGACGACGAGAAGGCGCTGCAACTGGCCACCGCCAGCGTGTTCGAAATTCTGGCGCGAACCAAAAAACGCGACATGAACGAATTGACGCTGGAGACGGATTCTTCAAGTCTCTCCACACCCATGGCGATGGTGCAGATGCGCCATCTCTTGCATCCTTCGCGCAGCAAGCGCAAATAGCGGCTAAAGGATTGGTCTTCAACGCACCGAGTTCTTCTCTTGATCTTGGTCAAAGCACAACGGTACTGCGATAGATGAAAGATTTTCCGGAAAACCTTCTCAACGGCTACAAGAACTTCATGAGCGGCCGCTATGCCGACGAGCGCGAAAGATACCGCGTTCTGGCTGATACCGGACAGAAACCGCAGACCCTGTTCATTGCCTGTTGTGACTCCCGTTCGGCGCCGGAAACGATTTTCGACTGCGGACCGGGAGAACTTTTCGTCGTGCGGAACGTCGCCAACATGGTGCCGCCCTTTGAGCCTGACGGTCAGTACCACGCCACATCAGCCGCCATCGAATATGCCGTGCAGGTTCTGAAGGTGAAGGACATCGTCGTCATGGGCCATGGCCGCTGCGGCGGCATTCAGGCCGCACTCGACCCCAATCTTGAACCTCTGTCACCCGGCGACTTCATCGGCAAATGGATGAACATGGTGAAATCCGCCGCCGAGCAGATCCAGAGCAACGACGTCATGACCGCTTCCGAGCGCCAGACGGCGCTGGAGCGCGTTTCGATTCGCAACTCCATCGCCAACCTTCGCGGCTTCCCCTTCGTCAAGGCGCAGGAAACCGCCGGCAAGGTGAAGCTGCATGGTGCCTGGTTCGATATCTCGACCGGCGAATTGTGGGTGATGGACGGCAAAACGGGCGACTTTCGCCGCCCGGACCTGTGATTGTCGAAACCTTCTCAAAGCTTCGTCACCCCGGACGTGATCCGGGGCCAAGCGCGATCAAGTCTTTGATTGCTTAGGATTTTTTTCACGGCGCAGACGCGCCGTGACTGGATGACGGAACTAGTCCGGCATCACGGAAGTGGACGTTCCAATTGGGATAAAGCGGCCTTATTGGCCGTCAATCGCCTTGCCGATAAACGCAATCGCCTGCTGATAAACGCTTGCAGCGTTCCAGCCCTGAATGGCCGCGTAATTCGTCTGCCCCTGCTGATAACCCGCACCGCGCTGCCAGCCGTGGCCGACAAGGAAGTTGGCGGTGGAGGCCAGCGCATCGGCGCGCGAACCGACGAGATCAATGCGTCCGTCGCGGTCGAAATCCACGCCGTAGCGCACAACGTTCAACGGCAGGAACTGCGTCTGGCCGATTTCGCCATGGGCAGCACCCTTGGCGTTAACGTTCAGCGAACCGCTGCCGACGAGCTTCAGGGCCGCATAAAGCTGCTCGGTAAAATAATCCGAACGGCGGCAGTCGAAAGAAAGCGTCGCCACGGCGGACAGCGTGTGCTGGTTGCCCATGAAGCCGCCAAATCCGGTTTCCATGCCCCAGATGGCGAGCAGCGGGCCGGCCGGCACACCATAGGCCTTTTCAATCGAGGCGAAGAGAGCCGCATTGTTCTTCTTCATGGTCTTGCCGCGCGAGATGATCGTCTGGCCGCCACGCTTCTGCATGAACTGGTCGAAGGACAGCTTGAAGCTGTGCTGGCCGCGATCGGCGCGGATGGTCGGCTGATTGTAGGAGACGCCGGAGAAGGCACGATCAAGCACCGAGGCGCTGACACCGCGGCTCGCCGCTTCCTGCTTGAAGGCACCGACCCAGGCGTCGAACCCTGCCGAAGTGTTGCCGCATTGCGCAGCCACAACCGGCGTCGCCGCCAAAACCGAGACCATGGCCACACCAGCCAGAATTGCCTTCATTGCCCGCATCAAAATCTGCCTTCGATATCCTTTGGGGAATTTATCCCGAGAACCAAAACGTCGCTGCTGTATGGGCTCGGGTGCCAAATTGCTTTTTGGCCGCCTAAATTGCCTTTTGGCAGCAAGGCCTGCAAATAAACTGGCCGTGATGATAGCCAATTGGAAAACCCGCCTGCCCCACACAGAACAGACGGGTTATACTTAACGAACCTTAAAAAATCGTATCAAGCCGCCGCCTTGCGGGGCTTGATGAGACCACGATTGACCAGGAGTTCGGCGATCTGGATGGCATTGAGGGCAGCGCCCTTGCGCAGATTGTCCGAAACAACCCAGATGTTGAGGCCGTTTTCAACCGTCGCATCCTCACGGATACGCGAAATATAGGTCGCATCCTCACCGGCGGATTCAACCGGGGTGATGTAGCCGCCATCTTCATGCTTGTCGATCACGAGGCAACCCGGCGCTTCGCGCAGGATATCACGCGCCTGATCGGCGGTGATCTCGTTTTCGAACTCGATGTTGACCGATTCCGAATGACCGATGAAAACAGGAACGCGCACGGCCGTGCAGGTTACCTTGATCTTCGGATCGAGCATCTTCTTGGTTTCGGCCAGAACCTTCCATTCTTCCTTGGTATAGCCGTCTTCCATGAAGACGTCGATATGCGGGATGACGTTGAAGGCGATGCGCTTGGTGAACTTCTTCGTTTCGACCGGATCGGCCACGAAGACGGCGCGTGTCTGCTGGAACAGCTCGTCCATGCCTTCCTTGCCAGCGCCCGAAACGGACTGGTAGGTGGAGACAACGACGCGCTTGATCTTGGCAAAGTCATGCAGCGGCTTCAGCGCGACAACGAGCTGGGCCGTGGAGCAATTCGGATTGGCGATGATGTTCTTGCGGGTGAAGCCCGAGATCGCGTCGGCATTGACTTCCGGAACGATCAGCGGAACGTCCTGGTCGTAGCGCCATGCAGACGAGTTATCGATGACGACGCAACCCTGCTGGCCGATCTTCGGCGACCACTTCTTGGAAATCTCGCCGCCGGCCGACATCAGGCAAATATCCGTGTCGGAAAAATCGTAGTTTTCGAGGTTGGAAACCTTCAGCGTGCGGTCGCCATAGGAAACTTCCGTACCCTGCGAGCGGGAGGAAGCGAGCGGCACGACTTCATCTGCCGGAAAACCACGTTCGGCCAGGATGTTGAGCATTTCGCGACCGACATTGCCGGTGGCGCCTACAATTGCAACTTTGAAACCCATGATCAAGCTCTCTTTCTGTCTCTCCTCTTTTGGGTGAGGTGGGGAACCCGCATCGCATTGCGGCTTCCTCGATCCCCAGCCAAACCGGGGAGAGAGCGGTGGCCAGAGACGTCAGACGGTTTTAATCGTCGTTTTGGCCGTAATTCGGATAGAATAAGAAAGACGCGGATCATCGCCGGCGGATTGTGCCGGTCCTTCCATGACAATCATGTCTGCAACATGCCTGCGCAAGGTGATGCTCCTTCTTCGCGAGAAGCTATTAGAAGGTTTGGTGTTCGTGTCAAGAAAAAAGGCACGTTGCGAGCGACCCGGCGCATAAGCGCAAATGCCACCTCGCGATATTTTTGCACGTTATGCATTAGACTAAAGTCATAATCCGAAAGCATCGCTCTCATTGGGGTTAATTTTCTGTCACTCTAACATTACGCGCATTGCACCCTTACGGGGGAGTCCGGAGGAGAGACAGGGCTCTGCAATGCGCTCATTTGACATCTGTGGAGGACAGACAATGGCAAACGTAGCAGCCGTGAGCGGCGCCGCCCGTCCCATGACGGGTGAGGAGAAGAAGGTGATTTTCGCCTCTTCTCTCGGAACAGTCTTCGAATGGTACGATTTTTATCTGTACGGCTCGCTCGCGATCTATATCGGCGCGAACTTCTTCAGCCAATATCCGGAAACGACACGTAACATCTTCGCGCTTCTGGCATTTGCCGCCGGCTTCCTCGTGCGCCCCTTCGGCGCCCTGGTGTTCGGGCGTCTCGGCGACATTGTCGGCCGTAAATACACCTTCCTGATCACCATTCTCATCATGGGCGTTTCGACATTCCTCGTCGGCGTCCTGCCCGGTGCATCGCAGATCGGCATCGCAGCCCCGATCATCCTGATCATCCTGCGCATGCTTCAGGGTCTGGCGCTTGGCGGCGAATATGGCGGTGCTGCAACTTATGTGGCCGAACACGCGCCCAACGGTCGCAGAGGCTATTACACCTCATGGATCCAGACGACGGCGACGCTCGGGCTCTTCCTGTCGCTGATGGTCATTCTCGGCGTGCAGTTCGCACTCGGCAAGGAAGCCTTCGCCGCCTGGGGCTGGCGTATTCCCTTCCTCGTTTCGGTTCTGCTGCTTGGCGTATCGGTCTGGATTCGTCTGAAAATGAACGAATCTCCTGCCTTCAAGAAGATGAAGGAAGAAGGCAAGACCTCCAAGGCACCACTCAGCGAAGCCTTCGGCCAGTGGAAAAACGCAAAGATCGCCCTGCTTGCCCTCGTCGGCGCCGTCATCGGTCAGGCCGTCGTCTGGTATACGGGCCAGTTCTATGCACTGTTCTTCCTGCAGAGCATTCTGAAGGTGGACGGCCAGTCGGCCAACATCATGGTCGCGGCGGCCCTCATCCTCGGCACGGGCTTCTTCGTGCTCTTCGGCTGGCTTTCCGACAAGATCGGCCGCAAGCCGATCATCATGGCGGGTCTCGTTCTCGCGATGCTGACCTACTTCCCGCTGTTCAAGGCGCTCACATGGGCGGGCAACCCGGCACTGGCGCAAGCACAAGCCAGCGTTCGCGCCACCGTGACCGCTGCTCCGGGAGACTGCAAATTCCAGTTCAACCCGACAGGTACGGCGAAATTCACCACATCCTGCGATATCGCCACCTCGTTCCTGACACGCAACTCCGTTCCCTATGACGTCGTTGCTGGAGCGGCTGGAACGCCGGCAAGCGTCAAGATCGGCGACGCCACCATTGCGAGCTACGACGCCATCGCAGCCGGCGCGGATGCTGCCGCAAAAGACAGGGCCTTCCAGAAACAGGTCAACATCGCGCTGCATGACGGCGGCTACCCGCTGGTGCGCGGCGTAGCACAGGTGCCGGACGCAAAACTGGATGCCTTCATTGCCGCCAACCCGGAACTCAACCTCAATGCGGAAGCCGTTCGCGCCGCCGACAAGAAGATGGTGGCGACCGACAAGCTGGTGGCCGACAAGTTGCTGACGCCGGCCGAGACCGCCGGAGCGGCGGAAATGGCCGTCTACAGCATTGCCGGTGGTGGTACCTTCGCCATGGTCGCCGATCCGGCTGCCGTGAACTGGGTCGTCATCATCGCGGTCCTGACCGTCCTCGTGATCTACGTGACGATGGTCTACGGCCCGATTGCGGCCCTGCTGGTCGAACTGTTCCCGACCCGCATCCGCTACTCCGGCATGTCGCTGCCCTACCATATCGGCAACGGCTGGTTCGGCGGCCTGCTGCCCGCCACCGCTTTTGCGATGAGCGCGGCGAAGGGCGATATCTATTACGGCCTCTGGTACCCGATCGTTTTCGCAGGCATCACGCTGGTCATCGGCCTGCTGTTCCTGCCGGAAACCAAGGATCGCGACATCCACACCATGGAGTGAGCGGTTTCGCTCCCGACGATAGAGACCCGGCGCTGACGCGCCGGGTTTTTTATTGCCGCAGTACCGCCAGTGCCCGAACTGGCCTTTCGCAGGCTGTCAATCCGCCGCAGGTAGAAACCGCCAAAAACAAGACAAAAACGCTCGAAATAGGCTATGACGCCCTATCGTGCGGAAAAGGGAGAGCCATTTTGAAAATCGGGACGCCTAAGGAATTATATGATGGCGAGGCGCGCGTCGGCATGACGCCCGACAGCGCGCAAGGCTTGCAGAAACTCGGATATGATTGCATCCTCGAAACAGGCGCGGGCAAGGCGGCGGGATTTTCCGACGACGCCTATCGCGCAGCCGGTGTCACCATCGTTGATAGCGCCGATGCGCTTTATACCGGTGCCGACATCATCGCCAAGGTTCGTCCGCCGGAAACGTCGGAGATTGATCGCCTGTCTTCGGACAAGACGCTGATCTCGTTCTTCTATCCCGCACAGAACAAGGACCTTCTGGAGCAGGCGAAGGAAAACGGCGCAAATGTCATCGCAATGGACATGGTGCCGCGCATTTCCCGCGCCCAGAAAATGGACGCGCTGTCCTCCATGGCCAACATCGCCGGCTATCGCGCCGTCATCGAGGCCGGCAATAATTTCGGCCGCTTCTTCACCGGTCAGGTAACCGCCGCCGGCAAGGTGCCGCCCGCCAAGGTGCTGGTCATCGGTGCCGGCGTTGCCGGTCTTGCCGCCATCGGCACGGCAACCTCGCTCGGCGCCATTACCTATGCCTTCGACGTGCGCCCGGAAGTGGCCGAACAGATCGAATCCATGGGCGCCGAATTCGTCTATCTCGATTTCGCCGACCAGAGCCAGGATGGCGCAGCGACCGGCGGTTACGCCGCCCCCTCCTCGCCGGAATTCCGCGAAAAGCAGCTTGAGAAATTCCGCGAGCTGGCACCGCAGATCGATATCGTCATCACCACGGCGCTGATCCCCGGCCGTGACGCCCCGAAGCTGTGGCTGGCCGACATGGTGGCGGCAATGAAGCCGGGTTCGGTCATCATCGACCTCGCCGCCGAGCGCGGCGGCAATTGCGATCTCACGGTGCCCGACCAGCGCGTCGTCTCCGACAATGGCGTCATCGTCATCGGCTATACGGATTTCCCGAGCCGCATGGCCACGCAGGCCTCAACGCTCTATTCCACCAACATCCGTCACATGATGACCGACCTGACGCCCGCAAAGGACGGCAAGGTCGTTCACAACATGGAAGACGACGTCATCCGCGGCGCGACCGTCACCTATCAGGGCGACATCACCTTTCCGCCACCGCCACCGAAGATCCAGGCCATCGCCGCGCAGAAACCCAAGGAACGAGCAAAAGAGCTTACGCCTGAGGAAAAGCACGCCAAGGAACGGGCCGAGTTCAAGGCGCAGACGAAAAGCCAAGTCGGTCTGCTCGTCATCGGTACGGCGGCCCTGCTTCTCGTCGGCCTTTACGCGCCGGCAAGCTTCATGAGCCATTTCATCGTCTTCGTGCTCGCCTGCTTTATCGGCTTCTCCGTCATCTGGAATGTCAGCCACTCGCTGCACACGCCGCTGATGGCGGTGACGAACGCGATTTCCGGCATCGTCATTATCGGCGCGCTGCTGCAGATCGGTTCCGGCAACTGGCTGGTGGTGATCCTTGCCTCACTTTCCGTCCTGATCGCGACGATCAACATCGTCGGCGGTTTCCTTGTGACACGGCGCATGCTCGCCATGTTCCAGAAGTCCTGAGCCGTGTAGGGGACACATAATGACCATTGGTATCGTTTCCGCGGCCTATGTTGCCGCAGCCGTTCTATTCATCCTCTCCCTCGGTGGTCTTTCCGGGCAGGAAAGCGCCAAGCGCGCCGTCTGGTACGGCATAACAGGCATGGGTCTTGCCATTGTCGCCACGGTCTTCGGACCTGATGTCGGCAACTGGTTCATCGTACTTCTGATGCTGGCGGGTGGCGCCGTTCTCGGCTACTTCGTCGCAAACCGCGTGCAGATGACCGAGATGCCGCAGCTTGTTGCAGCACTTCACTCCTTTGTCGGTCTGGCCGCCGTCTTCATCGGCTTCAACGCCCATATCGAGGAAGCGCATGTCGCCTCGCTAGATGAGACGGCGCGCTCCCTGTTGACAGGCTTTTCCGCCCTCCTCGCCCACAAGACGCCGGTAGAACTGGCAATCATGAAGGTCGAGGTCTTCCTCGGCGTCTTCATCGGCGCCGTCACCTTCACCGGTTCCGTCGTCGCCTTCGGCAAGCTTGCCGGCAAGGTGGACGGCAAGGCGAAGAAGCTTCCGGGCGGACACGTCCTCAATGCCGGTGCCGCGATCCTGTCGCTCGTCCTGCTCATCATGTATTGCAACGGTGCTGGCGCATGGACGCTGGTGCTGATGACGCTTGCCGCCTTCTTCATCGGCTATCACCTGATCATGGGTATCGGCGGCGCAGACATGCCTGTCGTCGTCTCGATGCTGAACAGCTATTCCGGCTGGGCGGCGGCCGCCATCGGCTTCACGCTCGGCAACGATCTCCTGATCGTTACCGGTGCGCTTGTCGGCTCCTCGGGGGCGATCCTGTCCTACATCATGTGCAAGGCCATGAACCGCTCCTTCATCTCGGTCATCCTCGGGGGCTTCGGCGGCACGACGGGTCCGGCGATGGAAATCGAGGGCGAGCAGGTGGCAATCGATGCCGAAGGCGTGGCATCAGCGCTGAACGACGCTGACAGCGTCATCATCGTGCCCGGTTACGGCATGGCGGTGGCACAGGCGCAACAGGCCGTTTCCGAACTGACCCGCAAGCTGCGCGCCGACGGCAAGACCGTGCGTTTCGCCATCCACCCGGTTGCGGGTCGTCTTCCCGGCCACATGAACGTGCTGCTCGCCGAAGCAAAGGTGCCCTACGACATCGTGCTGGAAATGGACGAGATCAACGACGATTTCCCCAATACCGACGTCGTCATCGTCATCGGCTCCAACGACATCGTCAACCCGGCGGCACAGGACGATCCCAACTCGCCCATCGCCGGCATGCCGGTTCTGGAAGTATGGAAATCCAAACTGGTCATCGTTTCCAAGCGTGGCCAGGGCACGGGTTACTCCGGCATCGAGAACCCGCTGTTCTACAAGGACAACACCCGCATGTTCTACGGCGATGCGAAGAAGTCGATCAACGATCTTTTGCCGCTGATCAAGTGATGAAAAAGGGCGTTTCCGGGAGACCGGAAACGCCCTTCTTACTGACGTGAAAAGAAAGCTCCGCCGTCATCCTCGGGCTTGTCCCGGTTGCAGATCCTCGGGACAAGCCCGAGGATGACGGCGCGCAAATAGCTGATCGTGAGTTAAGGGTATCAACCGGCCCCAGAGACCGCTCTCAAAGCACCCGGTAACGCCGGTTGAAATACATCAGTGCTTCGTCGCCCTCATTGATCTTCATATCGACGACATCGCAGATCAGGATATCGTGCGTGCCGCCATCATGTGCCTCGCGAATGCGGCAATCGAAGGAGACCAGTGCGTCTTCCAGAACAGGCGAGCCGGTTTCGAGCACGCCCCAGCTTCCGGCAGCGAAACGTTCTTCCGCCGGTGTCTTGCCGCCGAACAGGGTGCTCAGCACCTCGTGCTTGGAAGCAAGCGTGTTGACGCAGATGACGCCATTGCCCTTCACCACATTATAAGCGGAAGAGCCGCGGTTGAGGCAGACGAGAAGCGTGGGCGGATTGTCGGAAACGCTGCAAACGGCCGTCGCTGCAAATCCCGCACGGCCTGCCGCACCGTCCGTGGTGACGATGTTGACTGCCGCACCGAGCCGCGCCATGGCGTTTCTATAATCGAGGCTGCGTTCCTGTGCAGTCTTCGTCTCCATTTCCGCTTCCTTTTCAAGAGACATCATCCGCATCTAAACCATCCTTCCTTAACAGGCCCTCAAGCCAGAACACAGGCGTCTTCGAACGCAAGTCGCGGCAGGCGGCCGAACAGCTTCGACGGATCGCCGTAACCAAGATTGATGAGGAAATTGGATTTCCATGTCGTACCCGCAAAAAATGCGGCATCCACCTTGCCCTTGTCGAAACCGGACATGGCTCCGGTATCAAGCCCGAGCGCGCGGGCGGCAAGAATGAGATAACCGGCTTGCAGCGTGGCATTGCGGAATGCCGTTTCCTCGGCCATCGCCGCACTGGAGGTGAACCAGGAACGCGCATCGGCATGGGGAAACAGCACCGGTAGCTTCTCGTAAAATTCGCTGTCGATGGCAGCGATGACCGTGACGGGTGCTGCCATGGTCTTTTCCAGATTGCCCGAAGAAAGCGCCGGCCTC
The DNA here is from genome assembly GCF_059429395.1 of Agrobacterium sp. K11. Lineage (NCBI taxonomy): Bacteria > Pseudomonadati > Pseudomonadota > Alphaproteobacteria > Hyphomicrobiales > Rhizobiaceae > Agrobacterium > Agrobacterium sp. K11. The sequence goes on from NZ_JCAHRB010000004.1 coordinate 577,542, forward strand.
AATTTTTCCTTGGCTTCCGGGCTGCGCACGAACACGAAACGCGCCGGCGAGCAATTGGCCGAGGTCGGCCCCATCTTCGTCAGGTCATAAAGCGCTGTCAGCGTCTCATCCCCGATCGGCTTGTCCGTCCAGCCATTGTGGGTGCGTGCCTCGGTGAAAAGTGTTGCCAATGCAGCGTCGTCCAATGCTCTCGTCATTTTACTCTCAAATCCCGTCAGAATGTTTGTGTTGCCGGTAGCAGAAACTGCAAAAGCCGCGCGTTGAAAAGGTCAGAATCGGTGATATTGACCGCATGCGCTCCGAAATCGAGAAGGCAAAGCTCGCTTTGCGGCAAACCTTCCGCAAGACGCAGCGACCGGGTATAGGGCACCAGAAGATCGTCCTTGGTTGCCACTACCAGAACCGGATTGCCGATCTCGCCGAGGCGCGCGTCGATATCAAAGGCCCGGAGCGCCGCGATGCGCCGAAGCACATTCGCCCTGCCCTGAAAATGCGCGACGCCATGCGCATCGTCACGTGCCAGCCGCTCCTGATGCTCTGACATCCAGGCCGCCGGATAAAGAAACAGCGGCTGGGCTTTCACGAAAGCCTCGACACCGGATTTTTCCAGAAGCTCGATCCGCACATCGAAGCAGCGCCCGGAATGCGGATCGGCCTTGCTCCAGGCATTGATAAGAACAAGCCTGTCGATGAGGCCGAGCTTGCGAAGCGCGATATCGAGTCCGATCAGACCGCCAAGCGCATGGCCCATGAAGTGAAATTTTTCGAGGTTCAGCGCCGAGACGATCTCCAGCACATCATCGGCCATCGCCGATATGCCGCCATCTGCCGGCACCTCGCCGCCGGTCCGGCCAGTTCCGCGATGGTCATAGGTAACGATCCGGAAATGGCTGGAAAGGGCCTCGATCTGCGGCGCCCAATAGGCGCCCGATCCACCCAGTCCCGATGACAGCAGGATAGTGGGCGCCTTAGGCTCGGCCCGGCCATGAACCTCGAAATGCATCATTTTGCCGTTTCGCCTTACTTGCCGATATGTGCGACGGTGGCGATTTCCACCAGTGCATCAGGCTTTACGAGGCCGCACTGGATGCAATAACGCGCGGGCTTGTCGCCGGGGAAATATTCGGCATAGACTGTGTTTACGGCCTGATAATTCGCCCAGTCGGTGATGAAGATGTGGTTCATCGTGACGTCCTCCATCGTGCCGCCGGCGGTCTCAATAACGGATTTGATGGTTTCCAGAACATGGCGTGTCTGGGCGCTGGCATCGCCCACATGCACGACATTATTGTCCTTGTCGAATGGCAGCGTACCGGAAACGTAAACCACGCCATCGGCAAGGGTTCCCGGCGAAAAAGGGGCGATGGGTTTGCTTGTACCGGCAGGCACGACGATCTTCTTCGGCATTTCATTCTCCTCTTTGTGTTTGGGGATCAATCCCTGACGGGTGCGGCCTGCGAGATGACGCCGCAGAAATCATTGACGGTCGCCACCCAGCCGAAAAATTTCTCGACATTGTAGACCGTCGCCTGTTGGATGTAGTCCGGGCCCAGATGATGCGTGGCATCCTCCAGCATCACCCCGAAATATTCGAGATGGAAAGCGTCGCGCAGCGAGCTTTCGACGCAGACATTGGTGGCGATGCCGACGAACACCAGATTGCGGATGCCGCGGGCGCGCAGGACGCTGTCCATATTGGTGTTAAAAAAACCGCTGTAACGCGTCTTCGGCACCAAGATATCGCCGGGCTGCGGCTGCAACTCGTCAACGATGGCATAGTCCCATGTGCCCTTGGCCAACAGCTGGCCCTGCAATTCCGGCCTTTTGCGCATCGTCTTTAGCGCGTTGGACTTGTGCCAGTTGGGCGAACCCGGCCCACCGGCCTCGACATAATCCTTGTCCCAGCCATTCTGGAAATAGATGACCTGAACACCTGCCGCCCGCGCTGCATCCAGCGTCTTCTTGATGTTGGCGATGGTGCCCTTGGCGCCGGAAATATCGAACCCGGCAAGATCGACATAACCGCCCTCGGTCGAATAGGCGTTCTGCATGTCGACCACGACAACGGCGGTCTCGCTGGGCTTGAGGGTAATCGGCTCCGGCCTTGCGGGAAGTGTGACACTTTCCGAACGGCTTTCCGGCCCCTTGTAACCCGCCACGACGGCTTCACTCATTCCGCTGCCTCCAGTTCGGCCAGCACATGCTGGCGGCTCTTCATCAGCGGCTGTACATATTTGCCGAATTTTTCGACGCCTTCGAGAAAATCGTCAAAGGTCAGCATCACGCCACCCGTTCCCGGCACTTCGCTCATTTCATCCAGCATCGCCGCCACTTCCTCATAGGAGCCAATCAGCGTTCCCATGTTGATGTTGACCGCCGAGACGGGATTGGACATGTGCCGGACATTGGTATCAGAGCCGGACTTGGTGTCGACAGAACTCTGCAGGCCGAGCCACTTGATCGCGTCTTCATCCGCGCCCGCCTTGTAATGCTCCCACTTCGCCCAGGCATCCTCGGATTTTTCTTCCGCGAGGATCATGGTCAGCACGACGGATTTAACCTCGCGACCAGACTTTTCCGTTGCCGCCAGAAGTCGCTCATTGGTGGGTGCAAAAGCCTTTGGCGTATTGACGCCGACGCCGAAGCAGAAGCTGTAATCGGCGAACTTGGCAGAAAACGCCATGCCGGAATTGGAAGAACCGGCGCAGATGAGCTTCACATCCCCCTGCGGCACCGGCTTCATGCGGCAATCATCCATCTGGAAGAACTTGCCCTTGAAGTCCGACTGCCCTTCCGTCAGCAACTCTTTCAGCACGGAGGTATATTCGCCGAGATATTCATAGCGATCACCGAAATAATCGTCGCCCGGCCAAAGCCCCATCTGGCTGTATTCAGGACGCTGCCAGCCGGTAATAAGGTTGATTCCGAAACGCCCGCCGGAAATGGAATCGATCGTCGTCGCCATGCGCGCAACGATGGCCGGCGGCATGACCAGCGTGGCGGCGGTGCCGAACAGCTTGATCTTGGAGGTCACGGCGGCGAGGCCCGCCATTAGGGTGAAGGATTCCAGATTATAATCCCAGAACTCGGTCTTGCCGCCAAAGCCGCGCAGCTTGATCATCGACAGCGCGAAATCGAAGCCGTACTTTTCCGCCTTCAGCGTGATTTCCTTGTTCAGGTCGAAGCTTGGCTTGTATTGCGGCGCGTTCTCGGAAAGGAGCCACCCATTATTCCCGATCGGTATAAAAACACCAACTTCCATCTTGCTGTTCCCTTTTTTGGCATCAGGCGTTTTCCTGATTTGAAGAAAGAGTAGCAGGTTCCGTGCCAGACGAAAAAAAATAATTTTATCAATTGGATAATTTTTTGGAGGCAAATTTCTTTTTACCAAAAGATAAAAATTTTATCATTTGGTAAATTAACATGCCTGTTTATTCGGCAAATATCGAACGCAATGTGCGGGAAATGAGTAGCTCTCACAATGGTTCTGAAGCGTTGCACGACAGCCGAAAACCACTCCTCCGTCACGCCGGACTTGATCCTGTATCCAGCCGCGGCCCGTCCGCGCCGCCAATAGAGCCCCGCGCGATCAAGCACTTGATCGCACTAGACCCCGGACCAAGCCCGGGGTGACGGCGTGGGTATGCTAAGACGAGGTCAGCACGAATGTGCAACGAGGCATTTCAAGCGCTGTGAAGACAACCAGCGACAAGCTATGCCAAAACCTCAACCGAGGCGTTGCTGCGCGTAGGCATGCACGGCCCTGAAGGCGGCTTCGGCGCCGGCGACGACCCGCTCCTCTTCTTCGATGGTCAGCGAAATTTCATCGAGCGCGGCCGTAAAGGTACGCCAATGCAGGCCGCGCCCTTCCGGAGCGCCGGCCAGATGGCGCGCGCCGAATTCTTCGGTGAGGCCAAGCTTGGCTGCATCTTTAAGAAGGAAAGCCGCGCCGAGGTTCGAGCCTTCGACCACATAAAGCCAGCCCATGGCCTCAGGTAGATCGAACGGCGTTTCGCTGGTAAAGCGCGGCTCGTTTGTTTCAGGAATGGCGTGTCCCAGATCGGCAAGGTCCTGCTCTATCATGGAGAGACGGCGACGACCCTTAAGATCAGGCAGCAGGCCATCAAGCGTTTCATTGGAGAAAAACGCATCGAGGTCGCGATGGAAAAGATATTGCGTTTCCACGAATTTGCCGAAGTTCTCCCGGCTCTCGAACGGCTTCGCTGCCATGATGAAGGTATCGAGACCACCATGCGCGCCACGCGTGGCAGCCCTCAGGCGCTTCACCCGGCTCTGCTCGATCTCTTCCACAGGCGCTGATGGCTCCACAATGGTCATGACGCTTCCCTTTATCCCATATTCAGATTGCCTGATAAAAATCTTTACTTAAACAGTCAAATTTATTTTAGCATTTTTCCTGTGCATCGCTAAAAAATGGCATTCGCGTAAACCGGTGTAAACATTCCATGCCCCACCGGGCGCAACACCGATCCTGAGGCAGCTTTAGAAGCCAATTCCCCCCATTCCAGCCTCCCGAACAATCATTCTGTAATTACCGCTTTACAACTAACATGTCAGTGTGCCACCAATCTGCAGCCATCTTGGAGGAGCATCTTAATTGACCCAGAAATTCGGCCTTTCGGCAGCACTGACGACCCCTTTCAAAACTGACGGAACCGTCGATACAGACGCCATGATCGCGCATGCCCGCCGTTGCCTTGCAAATGGTTGCGACAGCGTGACACTCTTCGGCACCACCGGCGAGGGATGCTCCGTCGGCAGCCGCGAACGGCAGGTCATTCTCTCCCGCTTCATTGAGGCAGGCATTGCGCCTTCCCGTCTGGTCACCGGCGTTCTCGTGGATTCCATCGAGGATGCGGCCGACCAGTCCGCCGAGGCCCTGAACGCAGGTGCCCGCAATATTCTTCTCGCCCCACCATCCTATTTCAAGAATGTCAGCGATGACGGCTTGTTTGCCTGGTTCTCGGCGGTTTTCGAAAAGATCGGCAAGGGCGCGCGCGACATTCTCGTCTATAACATCCCTTCCGTGACCATGGTAACACTGTCGGTCGAACTGGTGGGGCGGCTGAGACAAGCGTTTCCGGGCATCGTCACCGGCGTGAAGGACTCCTCAGGCAACTGGAGCCACACAGAGCGCCTGCTGAAAGAACACGGCGATCTCGCCATTCTGATCGGCGATGAGCGTGATCTGGCCAAGGGCGTTCGCCTGGGCGGTCAGGGAGCCATCTCCGGCGTTGCCAATTTCCTGACGCAGGAAGTCCGCGCCATGGCCGTTGACGGCAAGGACGATGCGCGCATCGTCGATCTTGTTGTGGAACTTCTGAAATTTCCGGTTACGCCCGCCGTCAAGGTGCTGGTATCACACACGACAGGGGAAAATATCTGGTCTGACGTGCGCGCGCCGCTCGTTGCCATTTCACCGGAGGGCCGGCGGCAGATCGAAGGCGCATTCGACGCGCTGTTTCGCAAACAGGCCGCCTGAACAGACCTTGAAAGGTTGAGCATGGACGATACCGGCGAACAGACATTGCGGGAACGGGCGTATGAAAGCTTTACGCATCACCTTCTCTCGCGCGACGTTCGCCCTGGGCAATTCATCTCGCAACGCCGCCTCGTGGAATTGACGGGTCTGCCGCTGGGCGCGATCCGGGAAGCAATTCCACGGCTGGAGGCGGAAGGTCTGATCAAGACCGTGCCGCAGCGGGGATTGCAGGTCGCCCATATCGACATCAACCTCATCCGCGAGGCGTTCCAGTTCCGGATCTTTCTCGAGAAGGAGGCCGTGGCGCTCTTTACGCGTTCGGCCTCGGACGAGACCATCGCCAAGCTGTTGAAACAGCACCGCGATATCGTCGAGGCGACGGAAAACGGTGGGGAATCGCCGGAGCTGGACCAGCACGCGCAGCAGGTGGACTGGGGCATGCACGACGCCTTCATCGATAGTCTCGGCAATTCGATCATCTCGAACGCCTACAGGGTCAACTCCATCAAGATGCGCCTCATCAATCAGGAGCGCTTTCGCATCGCAGGCCATGTCAAATCGGTGATGAAAGAACACCTCGCCATTCTCGAAGCCATTGAGAAGCGATCTGTCGAAGACGCTGTGGAGCGGCTGACCGCCCATATCCGCAACGCAAGGGACAGGGCGCTGGCAGTATAAGGCAATTCCGGTAGGGCAGAAGAAAGGTCCTGCCCGGAATTGCATGAAAATAAGCAACAAGCCGGAGGTGAGGAGAATTTCCGGCTAACTGGAGGAGAACTGACATGACGCATTCATTGCTCAACCCCACGCGTCGCGCCTTTCTGGCAGGCACGGCAGCGATCGGTGGCAGCGCGGTGCTCGGCATCCGCCCCGCATCGGCGGCGGTGAACTGGAAAAAACACGCCGGCACCACGCTTGAAGTCAACCTGGTCAAAAGCCCGCGCAGCGAAACGCTGATCAAATATCTGGGCGAATTCGAGGAACTGACCGGCATCAAGGTCAATGCCGAAGCAACACCTGAACAGCAGCAGCGCCAGAAGGTGGTAATCGAGCTTTCCTCCGGCAAGCCGAGCTTCGACGTCGTTCATCTGAGCTACCACGTGCAGAAGAGACAGTTCGAAAAGGGCAAGTGGCTGGCCGATATCAGCGGCTTCCTGAAGGACCCTTCGCTGACCGATCCGTCCCTCGTCGAAAAGGATTTTGCCGAAGCCGGCATGCTGTTTGCCAAGGATAGCGACGGCGTGCTGCGCTCGCTGCCCTTCTCGGTGGATTACTGGATCGTCTACTGGAACAAGGAACTCTTCGAAGCCAAGGGCCTGAAATACCCTGAGACCTTCGAGGAACTGGTGACGGCAGCGGAAAAGATCACCGATCCCGCAACCAACACCTACGGTTTCGTCGCCCGCGGCCTGAAGAACGCCAACACCCCGGTCTGGACTTCGTTGATGCTGGGTTACGGCGCAAAGCCGATCGGCGCGGACGGAAAGGTCGACACCGAATCCAAGGAAGCGGTCGAGGCCGCGAAACTCTATCAACGCTTGATGACCAAAGCCGCCCCTCCCGGCGTTTCCGGCTTCAACTGGGCCGAAGCGCAGTCTGCCTTCCTTCAGGGCAAGATCGGCATGTGGTTCGATGGCGTCGGTTTTGCACCGCCGATCGAAAACCCGGAAAAATCCCGCGTTGTCGGCAAGGTCGGTTACGGTGTCATGCCGAAGGGCCCGGCAGTACAGGCGGCCGGCACCTTCGGCGATGGCCTCGGTGTCGTCGAAGCCAGCAGCAAGAAGGAAGCGGCCTACCTCTTCTGCCAATGGGCGATTTCGCACGACATGGGTGCGCGCCTGCTGCAGGCAGGTGCGGGTGTTCCATTCCGCCAGTCCATCCTCGAAGACCAGAAGGTGCGCGAAGGCGTGAAGATGCCGGCCGCCTGGCTGGATGCGGTCGTCGGTTCCGGCAAGGTCTCGCAGCTTGCCCTGCCGGTCATCATTCCGGTCACGGAATTCCGCGACATCTACGGCGTCGGCCTCACCAACATGATCGGCGGCGCCGACCCGGCAGCTGAGCTGAAAAAAGCGACGGAACAGTTCGCACCCGTTCTGGCGCGTAGCGAGGGATAATGGTCTCCGTGAGCATCGAAAACACCAAAACAGGCGTCAGCCGGAAAGAAGGGAGCAGGCCCGCAAGGCTTGCTCCCAACTACTGGCCTTTCGTCATACCGGCACTTGTCGTCATCTCGGCGGTTATCGTTTTTCCGTGGGTCTTCACCCTGTGGATGAGCGTACATCGCTGGACGCTCGGACAGGAGCAGAGCTTTATCGGTTTCGATAACTATATAAGGCTCGCAAGCGACGTGAGGTTCTGGGAATCGCTCTGGCACACCCTCATCTATACCGTGCTGTCGGTCGTCGCTCCGCTGTTTCTGGGAACATTGGCGGCGCTGGTTTTCGATGCGCAGTTTCCGCTGCGCGGTTTTCTGCGCGGCGTGTTCGTGATGCCGATGATGGCGACCCCGGTCGCCATCGCGCTCGTCTGGACCATGATGTTCCACCCGCAGCTCGGCGTTCTGAACTATCTCTTGTCCTTCATCCATATCGGACCGCTGGAATGGATCTACAACCAGTCCACCGTCATCCCCTCGCTGGTGCTGGTGGAAACCTGGCAATGGACGCCGCTCGTCATGCTGATCGTGCTCGGCGGACTGGCTGCAGTACCCCGCGAACCCTATGAGAGCGCCGAAATCGATGGCGCCAACGCCTGGCAGAAGTTTCGTTACCTGACCATGCCGATGATCGCGCCGTTCCTGATGATTGCCGTCATCATCCGCTCCATCGATGCCGTCAAAAGCTTCGACATCATCTACGCGATGACGCAGGGCGGCCCTGGCACGGCCTCGGAAACCATCAACATCTACCTCTACAACACGGCGTTTTCCTACTACGACATCGGTTACGGCTCGGCCATGGCCGTCGTCTTCTTCATCATCATCGTAGCGCTGTCCTTTGTGCTTTTGATGGTGCGCCAACGTGCGCAATGGAACGAGATGGAGGATCGCTGATGGCTCGCCAATTGCTCAAACGTAAAAACCTCGACCGCATCGGCCTGTTTTTCGTGGCGCTGGTGATGATTTCACCTGTCATCCTGTTCTTCATCTGGATGATCTCGCTGTCGCTGAAATATGAAATCGACAACGGCGCCTATCCGCCGATCCTCATCCCCGAGCGTTTCGCATGGTCGAACTATGTGAAGGTGTTCGAGGAGAATAATTTCTTCCTCTATTTCTGGAATTCGGTGCTCGTCACCGGTGCGGCCACCATTCTGGCGCTGGTGATCGGCGTGCCTGCCGGTTACGGCATCGCCCGGCTGAAGGCGGAAAAGTCGGCTGTCGTCATCATGATCGCCCGCATGACGCCCGGCCTCTCCTTCCTCATTCCGCTGTTCCTGCTGTTCCAATGGCTGAACCTGCTCGGCACACTCTGGCCGCAGATCATCATCCATCTCGTGGTGACGGTTCCGATCGTGGTCTGGATCATGATCGGTTATTTCGAAACCACGCCGAAGGAACTGGAAGAAGCGGCAAGCATCGATGGCGCATCCTCCTGGCAGGTGTTCCGGCTGGTGGCGTTGCCGATTGCCAAGCCCGGCATCGTCGTCTCCTTCATTCTGGCGGTCATCTTCTCGTGGAATAACTTCGTCTTCGGCATCGTGCTGGCCAGCCGTGAAACGCGCACCCTGCCGGTGGCGGTCTACAACATGCTGTCCTTCGAACAGGTGAGCTGGGGACCGCTTGCCGCAGCCGCGCTGATCGTGACGCTGCCGGTGCTGCTGCTCACCATGTTCGCGCAGAAACAGATCGTGGCGGGCCTGACCGCCGGCGCCGTCAAGGGCGGCTGAATCAACCAATTAAAAATACGGGAACCAAAAACATGGCACCGGTCAATATTCTAAACGTCCAGAAGCGCTTCGGCGCGGTCAATATCATCCACGGCATCGATATCGATATCAAGGATGGCGAATTCGTCGTGCTGGTCGGCCCGTCCGGCTGCGGCAAATCCACCCTGCTGCGCATGATTGCGGGCCTGGAAGAAGTCAGCGACGGCGAAATCCACATCGGCGCGCGTGAGGTGAGCAACCTGCCCGCCCGCGACCGCGATATCGCCATGGTCTTCCAGAACTACGCCCTTTATCCGCACATGACGGTGAAGGATAATATGGGCTTCGCGCTGAAGCTGAAGAAGGTGAGCGCCGACGAAACCAAGGCCAAGGTCGACAAGGCCGCCGCCATTTTGGGGCTGGACAAGCTGCTCGACCGTTATCCGCGCCAGCTTTCCGGCGGCCAGCGCCAGCGTGTAGCCATGGGACGCGCGCTGGTGCGCGATCCGCAGGTCTTCCTGTTTGACGAACCGCTGTCAAACCTCGACGCCAAGCTGCGCGTGCAGATGCGCGGCGAGATCAAGGCCATGCACCAGCGCATCGGCACCACCACCATCTACGTCACGCACGACCAGGTGGAAGCCATGACCATGGCCGACAAGATCGTGGTGCTGCATGACGGCGTGATCGAGCAGATCGGCGCGCCGCTCGAGCTTTACGACCGCCCGGCCAACCTCTTTGTTGCCGGTTTCATCGGTTCGCCTGCGATGAACTTCATTCGTGGACGCGTCGAAGAAGGCGTGTTCCGCACCGTGAAGGGCTTAAGCCTTCCCCTGCCCGCCAACAGCGACATTGCCGCACTGGGCGGCCGCGACCTCGTCTACGGCGTGCGCCCGGAACATATCCGTGCAGCAAGCGGCGGTATCGAAGGCCGGGTCGAACTGGTCGAAGGCACCGGCTCGGAAATCTACGCCAAGCTGAACTGCAAGGGCGACGAGATCGCCTGCTTGTTCCGCGAGCGGCTGGACGTGAGGTTCGGCGATACGATCCATATCGCCATCGACCCGGAAATGGTTCACCTTTTCGACAAGGCAACCGGCAAGCGCATCTAAGGCGCATGCCGAGTAAAATTGCGTAAGACAAAGACATAGGGTGACGGGCATGGACAGCCAACACGAGAGCCGCAAACATGTGCTGTGCGTGGGTGCAGCCGTGCTCGACACCCTGTTTCGCGTCCATGACATGCCAAAGGGCGAAGGCAAGGTCCTGCCTTACGAAATGTTGCAGATCGCCGAGGGCATGGCATCCAGCGCAGCCTATGCGGTGCACCGCATGGGCGGGCGCGCCAGCCTTTGGGGTGCGGTGGGCGACGACGAGACCGGAACCCGCATCCTGCGCGATCTCGCCGAAAGCGGTATCGACACCACAGGCATGACAGTCGCCGCCGGCGCACGCTCCGCACTCTCCACGATCATTATCGATGATCGCGGTGAAAGGCTGATCGTGCCTTTTTATGATCACAGGCTGCATGAGAAAAAGCGCTCCTGCACACCAGCGGACCTCGCCGCTTACGACGCCGTGCTGGTGGATGTGCGCTGGCCGGAACTGGCGCTCGAGGTTCTTGATGTGGCACGCGCGCTCGGCAAACACGCCATTCTCGACGGCGACGTTGCGCCGGTTGAAATCCTCGAAAAGCTCGCACCCGCCGCGACCCACATCGTTTTTTCCGAACCCGCCGCTGCCCGGCTGACGGGGCTTGAGACGGTAGAGGACATGCTGCCAGTGCTGCACGTCCGCTACCCGCAGACCTTCATCGCCGTCACCGCCGGACCGGCAGGCTGCTGGTGGACGGAAGCTGGCGATCCCACTGTCCATTTTCAGGAAACGATGCAGGTCAAGGCGGTGGATACGCTGGCGGCAGGCGACATTTTCCACGGCACCTTTGCGCTTGCCATAGCCGAAGGCATGGAAAGCCGCGCCGCCATCCGGCTCTCCTCCGTTGCCGCTGCGCTCAAATGCACGGTCTTCGGCGGCCGCATCGGCGCACCCACACGCGAAGAGACCGAAGACGCGATGCGGCAATGGCTGGAGCGTGAACGGGGACCGGCGCTACGCGCCTTCTGAGCGCATCCATTGCCCGCATAAAACTATTCCATTTTTGCGATGCCGTTTCCCGGCGAACTAGGCTAACGTCAAGTCAGAGCAAAGCTTTTCGCAAGCCGCGCTTGTTCCACCTTGAGCCTGCATTCCGCAAAAGTGATCGCCCGATGCATCAGACGACCCGCCCAAGACTGCGCGATATCGGCTTGCCGCCCGGCCATTTCGAGACCGGCCCGCTCAATGCCATCACCGATGTCGAAGGCGTGACGATCGGCCATTCGACCGTCATCGAAGGCGACACGATCCGCACCGGCGCAACCGCGATCCTGCCGCATGGCGGCAATCTTTTTCAGGACAAGGTGCCCGCCGCCTTCGCCGTCTATAACGGTTTCGGCAAGTTTGCAGGCTCGACCCAGATCGAGGAACTTGGCGAACTCGAAACGCCTGTCATCCTCACCAATACGCTCGCAACCGGCCGGGCAATCGAGGCGATCAACCGCCATACGCTTTCGCAGCCAGGCAATGAGAAAGTGGTATCCATCAATGCGGTCGTTGGAGAGACCAACGATTCCCGGCTCAACGACATCCGCGCAGGTCGCCCGACCGTCGAGGAAATTTCGGCCGCGCTGAAAAACGCTGCCACGGGCCCGGTCGCCGAGGGCGGCGTTGGAGCCGGAACCGGCACGGTGGCTTTCGGCATGAAGGGCGGTATTGGAACAGCATCCCGCATGGTACCGATTGCCGGAGAAACCTATACACTCGGCATTCTCGTACAGTCCAATTACGGCGGCCATCTCCTTGTCTGCGGCAAACCCTATCTAAGCCCTGAGCACAGGGACAAGGACGGTTCCATCGTCATCATCGTCGCAACCGATGCGCCGCTGTCGTCGCGCAATTTGAAGCGCTTGGCCGCTAGGAGCTTCGGCGGCCTCTCGCGCACCGGCGCGGCACTGAGCAATGGTTCCGGCGATTACGCGCTGGCATTTTCGACCAACGAGCGGCTTCGCAAAACACCCGCACGCCGCAAGGCCGTGGCGGATTTTCCCGAGCTTTCCAACGATGCGATCTCGCCGCTCTTCGAAGCCGCAATAGAGGCAACCGAGGAGGCGATCCTCAATTCGCTCTGCGCGGCAACAACAACTTCAGGCTTCAACGCTGGAACCGGCAAGGCCGCAACGGTTGAGGCCATTTGCATCGATACCCTTAAAACCCTTCTTTCAGCCTGACTTTTCCAGACGGAGTTTTCATGACTAGCCAATCCGGTCGCATCGTTTACCTCAACGGCGAATTCCTGCCCGAGGCGGAAGCCCGCCTTTCCATCTTCGACCGCGGCTTCCTGTTCGGCGACGGCATTTATGAAGTCACCTCCGTTCTCGAAGGCAAGCTGATCGACAGCGACCTGCACATGGCGCGGCTGGAACGCAGCGCCCGCGAAATCGACGTGCCGCTGCCGGTCACAACAAAGGAAATCGTAGAGGCCGAACGTCGCCTGATTGCCGACAACAACCTCGTTGAAGGCATGATCTACCTGCAACTGACGCGCGGCGCGGAAGACCGCAACTTCCTGTTTTCCGCCGATTTGAAGCCGACGCTGGTGATGTTCACGCAGGCCAAGAAACTCGTCGGCACCGCCGTGGAAGAGGCCGGCATTGCGGTCAAATCCGTTCCCGACCAGCGCTGGGCGCGCCGTGATATCAAGACCGTCTGCCTGCTGCCGCAAGTGATGGCAAAACGCATCGCAAAGGCTGAAGGCTGCGATGAGGCGTGGATGATCGAGGATGGTTTCGTCACCGAAGGCGCATCCTCCACCGCCTATATCATCACCGGCGACAGGAAGATCATCACCCGCGGCAACAGCAACAAGACCCTGCCCGGCTGCACCCGCCTTGCCGCCCTGCAACTGGCCAAGGAGGCCGGTTTCACGCTGGAAGAACGGCCTTTCACGCTGGAAGAGGCGATGAACGCAGACGAAGCCTGCCTGACCAGCGCCTCCAACTTCGTGGTTTCGGTGACGAAGATCGATGGCAAGCCGGTGGGTGATGGCAAACCAGGCGCGATGGTGAAACGCCTGCGCGCGCTCTATCTCGAAAACGCCCACCGCACCGCGATCTGACCAGGATCAATCTTCGAGAACCGCCCATATGCGCTCGACAACGGGACGGCGGTTCTCCTTGGAACGATAAAGCCGGATATCCACGGCAATATCGAAACTGTGATCGGCGGCACGCACCAGCGCGCCGCTATCCAGCTCGTGCCGCATCAGGCTTTCCGGCACCCAGGCAACACCCCATCCCGCCATCGCCATGGCTTTCAGCCCCACCGACATGCTGCCCTCATGCACCCGCTCGAATTTCGGCAGGCGCGCACTCAGGAGATCGCGCAACAGCGGCCCGAAGAACGATGCTTTTTCGTAATCCAGATAGGCAAAGGGTTTTTTCGCGCTTTCCGTCAGGCTGTGCAGCGGCGCGCCGTCCTCTGTGGGGGCGGAAACGGGAATGATGTTTTCCGCGCCAAGCACGCGGAATTCGAAGGTCTGCGCATCGAGCAGCATCGGCACTTCGGGGTGGGCGTAGGTCAGAAGGAAATCGCTCTGCCCGTCCACCAGCGAATTGAGGTTCTCCTCCATGCTGCCGGAATCAGGCCGCAGAACCGAAAACAGCGGTCCCGCCTTCTGGTTCACTCGTTTCAGCCAGTCCGGGAAGAAGGTGAAAGACAGCGTGTGCAGCGCCGTCAGCCGCACTGTTCTGGCATCCTCGCCGTCTTCCTGCAACAGGGTGCGACGGGCGTGGTAAAGCTGCTTCAGGGTTTCCTGCGCCACCGGAACGAACTTCACCCCGGCCTCGGTCAGTCGTGAGGGATAGGAAGCGCGATCGACCAGCGTCGCGCCCACCCAGGCTTCCAGCTGCTTGATCCTTCGGCTGAAAGCGGATTGCGTCACATGCCGCTCTTCCGCCGCCTTCGAAAAATTGAGCGTTCCGGCCAGCGCCAGGAAATCCTCGAGCCATTTGACTTCCAAGGGCCTGTTCTCCCACAAAGATGTTGAACCGGCCTTTAGCTGGAACAAGGGTCTTTATTAGGAGCAATAGCAGCTGATTGAAACCCTCTTAAAGGCTTCTTGAATATTCGATCATTCGCGCCCGGCTCGCCACAAGCTCTATCCGGCTGTCGCTCAATTGATTGAGGCAGATGCGCTTCGTCCACGGCCCGTCCGAGAGCGTGAAGAGGAAGCGACCATTGCCGAGCGCCGTCAAAGGCATGGAGCGGCGCGTGGGACCGATACCCATGGTCAGCGACGAACCGGAAATCGTAAATTCCGCCCCTTCGGTAGAGCGCCAAGATCCGGAAAGCTCATCGGGCACCGCATGGTCACCAACCGGCAGGAACCGACGAGCGGCGTGGCCTGCCTCGCCGACGATCGCATCGCCCTCGAGCCTCAGAAGCATCGGAGAGGATGCGGAGCGCGATGACACCCAGCCATCGGCATCTTCATAAAGCGTGTCGTCGCCATCGATGAAGGTCGAGGTACTGCCCTTGATCTCCAGCCACCACGGTCCGCTTTCGGTGACATAGAGGCCTTCCGGCAAGCTGGCGGCGGGTTTGGGTAAAGGCAGACCGGTCAGGGCCGCCATGCTTTCCAGCGCAATCTTGAAGCCGTTGGTATCCTCGCGGTTCGATACCACGACGAAACCCGTGCCGTTTTCCGGATCGAGAAGGAAATACGTCTTGTAGCCAGGATGCGAACCGCCATGACCGACGAAACGTCTGTCGCCGAGATGTGACCAGCGCAGGCCGAGACCATATTCGCTCATCCGTCCATCGGCGAGCCGCCGCTCGGTGGAAAGCCCGTCCAGAACGCCGGCAAAGCTGCCCTCTCCCCGCATCAGCCCCTGCAGCCAGCGGGTCAGCGCTTCGGCACTGCCGGCAAGACTGCCGGAAGCGGAAATATGCAGCCCCGCCGCCGAAAGTTGCCAGTTGCTCTCAGCCTTCCAGTAACCCGGCACCAATCCGTCCACCGGATCGTTCCAGACGTCCGGCGCCTTCAGGAAAACACCGAACGGACCGGCAATTTGCGTCTGCACGAAATCGTCAAAACGGAAACCATGGCGCTCCAGCGCCGCCTCGACCAGACGATAACCGGTATTCGAATAGGAAACCTCGCTGCCGGCCGGAAAGTTCAGCCGGGTCAGCCGCGACAGATAGTCTAGAAGCGGGCCGGCCTTCGTTTCGGTGTAGACGGAAAGACCAAGCAGCGAGAGGCATTCGCGCGTGTCCGGCAACCCGCCGCTCATATCCAGCGCCTGCCCGACAGTGACGTCGCGGAGTGGCGATTGCAGCTCCGGCAGATGCTTTCCGAGTGGATCGTCAAGCCCGATCAGATCGGAATGGGCAAGCACCATGGCACAGAAGGCATGTTTGGTGACGGAAGCGTAACGCACCACGCTTTTCGGCGTGAACGGCGCAAACGTCGAAAGGCTCTCAACCCCGCCCGCATGGGCAAAACGGATGCCATTGAGATCGAAACCGATCACTGCTCCGCCTGGCTCGTTGCCGGCCCATTGCGAGACGAAACTCTCGGCAAGCGTCGAAGCGGCGTTCCAGTCGAATTGCTGTGACATTGTTCGGTCTCGTGTCTTCGTGGGTCTTGTGGGAAGCCTCATACCGCTGCCGCGACCTTCTCCCCGGTGGGAAGAAGAAGCGAGCAGCATCCGCTCGATCTATGTGCGACGTGGGCTCAAGCCGGCTCTTCCAGCCGGATACTCAGGCTGCGCAACTCTTCGGTATGCGGGTGTTTCGTGCGGCCTTCGCGTAGATCGCCTGCATTCAGCTGCTCGACCATTTCACCATTAAGCATCACGCCCACCTGTGGGCACAGATGCGCGATAACAGCCAGATTGTGGCTGACGAGGATATAGGTGAGGTTGCGCGCCGCCCGCAGATCCTGCAACAGGTTCAGGATTTCCGCCTGCACTGAAACATCGAGCGCCGAAGTCGGCTCATCGAGCAGCAGAACCTGCGGATCGGCAATCAAAGCACGCGCAATCGCCACGCGCTGACGCTGACCGCCGGAGAGCTGGTGGGGGTAACGGAAGCGCACCGCCTGGGGCAGGGCCACATCCGATAGCGCCTGCTGGATGCGTTTTTCGATATTGTCCATGCCGTGCACCAACGGCAATTCGCTGAGAATGCGGTCGATGGTCTGGCGCGGATGCAGCGAACCATAGGGGTCCTGAAACACCATCTGCACCTGCCGGAAGAATTCCGGCGTGCGCTTCAGCGGTGCATCCTTGCCGGCAAAGGCGATGCGGCCTTCCCAGCTTTCATTAAGGCCGGCCATGGCGCGCAAAATGGTGGACTTGCCCGAGCCGCTTTCGCCAACGATGCCGAAGCTGCCGCCCTTTTCGACCGAAAAGGACACGCCCTTCACCACTTCACGGTCGCCGAACTTGATACGGAGATTTTCGACGTCGATCATAGGCTGGACCACGCTGCATCACGGTTGAGAACGGGAAGACGCTCGCGCGGATGCGTCAGCGAGGGAATGCAGTTCAAGAGACCCTGCGTGTAAGGATGCTGTGCTTTCAGGAGTTCGGAAGCCTTCAGTTCCTCCATCACCCGGCCGGAATACATGACAGCCACGCGGTCGCAGAAATGCGAGACTAGCGGCAGGTCGTGGCTGATGAGGATGAGACCCATGCCGCGTTCCGATACCAGCTCCTCGATCAGCCGCAGGATTTCCGCCTGAACCGTGGCATCGAGAGCACTCGTCGGTTCGTCGGCGATCAGAAGCTCGGGATCGGGCGCCAGCATCATGGCGATCATGACACGCTGGCCCATGCCCCCGGAAACCTCGTGAGCGTAGGACGAAGCGACCTGGCGCGGATTGCGGATCTTCACCTGATCGAGCAGGGCGATTGCCGCCTCCATGGCCGCACGCTTGCTGCCGCCCTTGTGGGCGCGCCAGGCTTCCGCGATCTGTGCACCCATGGTCTTGACCGGGTTCAGCGAATATTTCGGATCCTGAAGGATGAAACCTGCCCGTTTTCCCCGGATCTGGCGCATCTGCTTTTCACTGGCGGAAAGCACGTCGATACCGTCAAAGGAGAGCTTGTCGGCCCTGATATCGGCATTGGAGGGCAGAAGCTTCATCAGCGCGCGCGCCGTGAGGCTCTTGCCCGAACCGGATTCACCGACGATGCCGAGCTTTTCTGTTCCGAGCTTCATGGAAACACCGCGCACCGCCTCGAAGCGGCTGGTGCGGGTCTGGAACGCGATCTTCAGATTTTCGATTTCGACCAGCATGGCTCAATGTCCCTTCGGGTCGAGCACGTCGCGCAGACCATCGCCAAGGAAGTTGAAGGCGAGCGAGACGAGGAAAATGGCGATGCCCGGAATGGTGGCGACCCACCATTGTTCGAAGATGAAGCGCTTGGCCGTCGCAATCATCGCACCCCACTCCGGCGAAGGCGGCTGCGCGCCCATGCCGAGGAAGCCGAGGCTTGCGGCGGTGATGATGATCGAGCTCATGTCGAGCGTGATGCGCACGATGAGGCTCGGCACGCAGAGCGGCGCGATGTGACGGGCGATGATGCGCCAGGCGGAAGCGCCTGTCAGCCGGTAGGCCGCAACGAAATCGCTGCCGCGAACCGTCATGGTTTCGGCGCGAGCGAGACGCGCATAGGGCGGCCAGGCGGTGAGCGCGATGGCGAGAATGGCGCTTTCGACGCCAGGCTTCAGCGCCGCGACGAAGGCAAGCGCCAGGATGAGGCGCGGGAAGGCCAGGAACACATCGGTCACCCGCATCAACACCGTATCGACGATACCGCCGAAATAACCGGCGATGCAGCCGATGGCGAGACCGATCGGCGCAACGAGAACGACGACGGCAATGACCATGCCAAGCGTGACGCGACCACCATAGAGAATGCGGGAAAGAATGTCGCGACCCAGCTCATCCGTGCCGAACCAGTGCTCGGCACTCGGGAAGGCAAGGCGGTTGCCGAGGTTCTGCGCGGCCGGATCGTAAGGCGCGATGAACGGCGCCAGCAGCGACAGCGCAATGAAGACGATGATGATCGTGAGACCGACCACCGCCAGCGGATTGGACTTGAGGTTCAGCCAGATGCGGTACCGGTTTCCCCAGGCAGCCTGCCTGCGGGAATGCGGCGTCTCATCCAGAGCCCAGTTTCTGAAAGTTGCTAACATCATCGAACGCGGGGATCCATTACTCGGTAAAGTACGTCTGCGAGCAGGTTGAGGCCGACATAGATCAGGCCGATCAACAGGGTTGCTCCGACGACAGGGTTCATGTCCGCGTTCATGAGCGAGACGGTGAGATATTGGCCAAGGCCCGGCCAGCTGAAGACGGTTTCTGTCACCACGGCACCTTCCAGAAGGCCGGCATAGGTGAGTGCGAGAACCGTGACGAGCTGTACGGCAACCGTCGGGAAGGCGTGCCCCCAGATAACGGTCATTGCCGAAAGCCCCTTGGCACGGGCGGTAATGACATATTCGCCCTTCAGCGCATCGATCATGAAGGCGCGTGTCATGCGGGTGATATAGGCCATGCTGAAATAGGCAAGGATGCAGACGGGCTGCACCATATGGGCGATGGCGTCGTAAAACGCGTCCCAGTCGCCGGCAAGCAGCGTATCGACCGTCATCAGGCCGGTGACCGGCGAGATCATGCCGTCATAGATGATGTCCTGCCTGCCCGGTCCGGGTGCGAGGCCAAGCGTGGCGTAAAATACCAGCAGCGAAATCAGCGCCAGCATGAAGACGGGCACGGAATGGCCGGCAAGGCAGACGACGCGGATGATCTGATCCGTCAACTTACCCTGCTTCACGGCGGCCCATACGCCGAGCGGAATGCCGATCAGCGCAGCGAGAATGAGTGCTGCCGTAGCAAGCTCGAAGGTGGCGGGGAAAACGCGCTTGATATCGATCCAGACCGGGTTGCGGGTCAGAATGGAATTGCCGAAATCACCGTGCAGCACTTGCGACACATAGTGGAAAAACTGAACGACCAGTGGCTGGTCCAGGCCCATTTCGGCCCGAACCCGCACAATGACGTCTTCAGGCGCGTTGTCGCCGACTGCCGCAATGACGGGATCGACAGGCATGACGCGCCCGATCAGGAAGGTGATGACCATCAACCCGAACAGCGTCAGAATGACGCTGCTCAGTGTCGACGATATGCTTTTGACGCGCTTGTTCAATGTTACGCTTTCTTAGCATCGTGGTAGGAATTGCCCTCGGAGAGAACGCCGAGTTCAAAGCCGGAAACGCCCTTGCGGAACGCGGCCGTCTTCGTCGTCTGGAACATGAAGACGAAGGGGCTGTTTTCCATGTGCTCGCGCTGCAGCGCTTCATAAAGCTCGATGCGCTTTGCCGGGTCCTTCTCGTCACGGGCGGCTTCTGCCTTCGCGGCAAAGTCGTCGTTCTTGAAGCGCGAACGCCACAGGAAGGGCTTGGACTTGGCGTCGTCGCCATTGTCCTTGTTGATGTTGAAGACATCGGCATTGGAATGCGGATCGAAATAATCCGTGCCCCAGGCGGAAAGCGCCATCTGGTGTTCGCGGCCGCGCATCTTGGTCAGAACCTGACGGTTCTCGGCAGATTGCAGACGCACCTTGATGCCGATATCGGCAAGGTTTGCCTGGATGGCCTGCGCCAGATCCGGGTAAGGCTGGGCGGAATAGTGATCCATGGTGATTTCGAAACCGTCGGCAAGACCGGCTTCCGCCATCAGCGCCTTGGCCTTTTCGACATCGCGCTGGTACGGCGTGTCGTTGACGGCGCCGGGGAAACCTTCCGGCTCGAAGCTCTGGTGAACCTTGTGCGTCAGCGGCACAATGTTTTCCTGCATGCCCTTGTAGTCCAGCGCCCATTTGATGGCCCGCCAGACCTGTGGCTTGGCAAGGTTCTCATTGCCCTGATTGAGCGAGATCAGCACCAGCGAGGCGATGCTCTTGCGCTGCAACTCGATGTTGGCGTCGTTCTGGACGGTACGCAGCTGTTCCGAGGTCAGGTCGCGGGCAATGTCGATATCGCCCTTCTGCAACATCAGAAGCTGGGAAGACGGATCGGTGACATGGCGCAGGATGACGCGCTTGATGTTACCCTTGTAGGGGCCATTCGGGTTGACGGTGAGCGCTACGCTCTCGCTCGGCTTCCAGGCCTGCAACATGAAATCGCCGGAACCGGCGCTGTTTTTCTGCAGCCAGCCATTGCCGAGGTCTTCGCCCGAGGCATTTGCCAGCACGGCCTTCTTTTCAACGATCGCGCCGATATTGGCGGAGAGGCAATAGAGCAGGAACGAGATTGCGGTCGGCTTTGCCGTCGTCAGCTTCACCGTCTTTTCGTCGGCGGCAACGATGGTAGTTTCGGCATTGTCAGGCGTGAAGCCGAACTGGCCGATGATGAAGGCCGGGCTCTTGTTCATCTTGATGGCGCGCTGCAGAGAAAAGGCCACGTCTTCCGCGGTCACTTTCGCACCGCTCGAGAAGGTCGCATCGTCACCGATCACAAAGGTGAAAACCTTGCTTTCCGCATCGGCTTCCCAGGACTTCGCGATGACCGGATCGACCTTGGTGGAATCTTCACGGTTCGCCCGCACCAGCTTCTGGTACATGTTGGACATGATTTCACCGCCGACGGCTTCGAAACCCTCATGCGGATCAAGGCTCGTCATGTTGTCCAGCTGCTGGGCGACCACCAGAATATCCTTGGGCGTCGCAGCAAATGCCGGAATGTGCGCATAGGACAGGAACGGTACGGCAGCGCCGGCAATCAGCAGGTTGCGTCTTGAAATCATCGAAAATCCCCTTTCGGACCTTATTTTTCGGAAACGGTATGGGTTCGCCCCAATCCAGTCATTTTTTTTATGTTTTCCCGCGATTACCACGAGCAAACGAGGCGCGACCAATTCCAAATTTGGCAGAGCCTATGCACGGATTGCATTTGCTCCGACCTTGACCTTTCCTCTACCAATTCTCAAAAGTCTGACGACCGCGCGCCCGCGCCCCGCCCGTATCCAAAGGTGAATGACCATGACCGATGAAAAAACCGTACCCGTCTTCGACGGCCACAACGACGTGCTTCTGCGGTTATGGCGATCGGGCAATGCCTCTCCCGAAACGCTTCTCATCGAGGGTGATACGGTCGGCCACATCGACCTGCCGCGCGCCAGGAAGGGCGGGTTGGCCGGTGGCCTCTGCGCCATCTACGTCCCCTCGCCCAGCATGGAGAAGGACGCGAACGGCGACTTCACGACACCGGCTGAAGCGGACGCGCTGAAGGCGACGCTTGGCATGGCGGCCCTGCTGTTCCGCGCCGAGAAACAATCGGGCGGTGCGCTGAAAGTCTGCCGCACGGCCGCCGAGATCCGCAGCGCGATGGCAGAGGGCGCCTTTGCCTCCGTCTTCCATATCGAGGGCGCAGAAGCGATCGGCGCCGATCTGGATGCGCTGCATGTTCTCCACGAGGCTGGCCTTCGCACGCTCGGCCCGGTCTGGAGCCGCCCGAACATCTTCGCCTACGGCGTTCCCTTCCGCTTCCCGTCGACACCGGATATCGGCCCCGGCCTCACCGATGCCGGAAAACGGCTGGTAAAGACCTGCAACGAACTGAAGATCATGGTCGACCTGTCGCACATGAACGAACAGGGTTTCTGGGACATCGCGAAGATTTCGGACGCACCGCTGGTGGCGTCCCATTCCAACGCCTACGCGCTGTGCAACCACAGCCGCAACCTGACGGACCACCAGCTGGACGCGATCCGCGACACAGGCGGTCTTGCCGGCATCAATTTCGGCGTTCTGTTCCTGCGCCAGGACGGCGTGAAGAACCCGGCTACCGATCTTGGCGAACTGGTCCGCCATGTCGACTATATCGTCAACCGCATCGGCATCGATCACGTCGCACTCGGCTCGGATTTCGACGGCACCACCATTCCAGCAGCCATGAAGGATGCAGCCGATCTGCAATTGCTGGTCACAGCCCTGCGCAACGGCGGTTATGACGACGCCGCACTCGCCAAGATCTGCCATGGCAACTGGGTTCGCGTGCTGGAGAAAACGTGGGGCGCGTAACGCGCCCCGACTTTGGCATTCTCCCCGGACTTCCGTGCCGGAGACATGAAGCGGCAGGCCTCAGGCCTTTGCCGCTTTCTTTTTGCCCGTGGACCGAAACGCCAGCAGGCCTGCGACCAGACCAGCAATAGCCCATTTGATCGGCAGTACATCCGCCGTCTCGCTACGGATCGGCAGAACGGTCACTGTTCCCGGACGCGATTCATATCCGGCCTGCCCGCCGGCCTTCGCATCAGCGATCTGCTGCGGCGAGACAACCCATTCGGCGCCCCGCATCTTGTCATAAGCCATGTAGCCGCCGCCCACCAAAAGGGCTGCGATCAGCGAAATTACTATTCTTGTAGGCATGTTCATTTTGAATTTCCTTCAATTGAAAGAAGCGTTTAATCACATCAAACATCGCCTCCAAGCAATCGGAACGATTAATTCACGGAGTTTTTGATCTAAAATTCGAACATCGCTCTTTTTGGTTGCATTTTTCATTTTAACGGCGAAAATCTCGTTGGTTTGTCGCCAAACTTCACATCGACACGTCACGCATTTCTGCTAAGCAAATTTCCTCAACCGAAACGAATTAGCGACACAATCCTGTGGTTCGCCAACCAAGGGACTGGCGCTGGAAAAAGCAAATGGCAGACAAGAGCGAAATTATACAGACCGATATTACCGAATCCCCGGTTGAAAGCTTCTTTGCCAGAAACCGGCCCTATCTGACGGCCATCGCCATTACGCTCATCTTCGTGATGATGACGTTTGCGATTTACCGCCTCACATCCGAAGTGCGTTACGATGATGTGATCGCAGCCCTTCTGGACACTTCGCTTCCGGCCATTCTTCTTGCAATGGTCTTTACGGCGCTGAGCTTCCTGTCGCTGATTTTCTATGACGCCAACGCAATCGAATATGTCGGCAAAAAGGTGCGCTTCCCGTCCATGGCGGCCACCGCTTTTGCCGCTTACGCCATCGGCAACACTGCTGGATTTGGCCCCTTGAGCGGCGGCGCAATACGCTTTCGCGCCTATTCCAGGCTGGGACTTTCGCCGGGTGACATCGCCCGTGTCATCGCCTTCGTCACGCTGTCCTTCGGGCTGGGCCTTTTGTCGGTCAGCGCCCTTTCGACCTTCATCGTCGCACCACGCATCGCCGCCATCATCGGTCTCGACCCGACTGTTCTAAGGGGCGGAGCGCTCGCCGTCATTGCCGTTCTCGTTACCACCGCCTATATCGGCCGCAACGGCAAGGCGATCCGGCTCGGCAAATGGCGACTGCGCCTTCCCGACAGCCGCACCTCCTCGCGCCAGTTCCTCGTCTCCGCCTTTGATATCGCCGCCTCCGCCTCCGTGCTTTACGTGCTCCTGCCCGAGACGCATCTCGGCTGGCCGACATTCTTCGCGATCTATGCCACCGCCGTTGGCCTTGGCGTTCTCAGCCACGTTCCCGCCGGTCTCGGTGTGTTCGAAACGGTCATGGTAGCCGGGCTCGGCAACGCGATCAGCGTCGATCAGCTGCTCGGAAGCCTCGTTCTTTATCGCGTCATCTATCACGTCCTGCCGCTGGTTGTTGCCATTCTGGTGATGATCGTTTCCGAAATGAAGCAGTTCGCGGCCAAGCCGGTGGTCTCCGATATCAGCCAGCTTGCCGTGCGGCTGGCGCCGCCGCTGCTCTCGACCTTCGCGATCATTCTCGGCACCATGCTGATCTTTTCGAGCGTGACGCCGACGCCCGGCAGCAATCTGGATTTCCTGTCGAATTTCGTGCCACTGCCGATCATCGAGGCGGCGCACTTTCTGACGAGTATTCTCGGCCTTGGCCTCGTTGTCGCCTCCCGCGGCCTCGGGCAGCGGCTGGATGGCGCGTGGTGGATTGCCCTTGTCGCCGCATCGCTGGCGCTCATCCTGTCGCTGGTGAAGGCGATCGCCGTTTTCGAAGCAATCTTCCTCGGCATCTTCATCGCGGCGCTCGCCCTCAATATGCGCAGCTTCAACCGTCATGCCTCGCTGGTCAAACAGGCGCTGGGACCGAGCTGGCTCGCCGCTATGGCCGTCATCATCGCCGGCGCGGCAACGATCCTTCTGTTCGTCTACCGTGACACCGATTACAGCCACACATTGTGGTGGGAATTCGAGTTCTCCGAAGAAGCACCGCGCGGTCTGCGCGCCCTTCTCGGCCTGGTGCTCGCTTCCTCCACCATTGCAATTTTCAGCCTGATGCGGCCGGTCACCTTCAAGCCGGATTCCATCCAGCCGGAAGACGTTGAACGTGCAACCGACATCGTCATGCAGCAGGATTCGGCCGATGCCAATCTGGTGCGCATGGGCGACAAGCATGTGATGTTCTCGGAAAGCGGCAGCGCCTTCATCATGTACGGCATTCAGGGCCGCTCATGGATAGCCTTCGCCGACCCCGTCGGCAACGAGGAGGATTTTCCCGATCTGGTCTGGCAATTCGTGGAATCCGCCCGTTCGGCGGGTGCGCGCGCCGCCTTCTACCAGATTTCGCCCTTCCTCCTGTCCCATTGCGCCGATGCGGGCCTGCGTGCCTTCAAGCTTGGCGAACTGGCGCTGGTCGATCTTACCGCATTCGAATTGAAGGGCGGCAAGCTCGCGACTCTTCGCCAGTCACTGAGCCGCGGCGCCCGCGACGGGCTGACCTTCGAAGTTGTCGAGCAATCGCATGTTGCCGATATTCTGGATGATCTCAAGCAGGTCTCGGATGGCTGGCTCACCCACCACAATACAAGGGAAAAGCGATTTTCTCTCGGTGCGTTCGAGCCCAACTACATTCTCTCCCAGCCCGTCGCCGTGCTGCGCAAGGATGGCAAGATCACCGCCTTCGCCAATCTGATGGTGACGGACACCAAAAAGGAAGCCACCGTCGATCTCATGCGCTTTTCACCGGACGCACCGCGCGGCTCGATGGATTTCCTCTTCGTCAGCATCATGCAGTACCTGCGCGAGGCGGGATATGAGAGCTTCAATCTCGGCATGGCACCCATGTCCGGCATGTCGAAGCGCGATGCGGCACCGGTCTGGGACCGCATTGGCAGCACGCTTTTCGAACATGGCGAACGTTTCTACAACTTTAAGGGCCTTCGTGCGTTCAAGACGAAGTTCCACCCGAAATGGGAACCGCGTTACCTCGCCGTACAAAATGGCGCAGACGCCGCTCTGGCGCTGATGGACGCGACGGTTCTGATCAGTGGCGGTGTCAGAGGAGTGATCGGAAAATGAGAAAATACAGCATGCTGAAGGCAGCCCTTGCCGCTTCCGCCCTGTTCCTCTCCCCGTTGTTTGCTTCCAGCGCCGCCTTTTCGCAGGACAAGCCAGCCTATGACACCGGCATGATCCCCGCCGAGCACATCATGGTGCCGGATGGCGAAATTCTCGCCAGCGTCTTCCTGATTTCCGATGCGGACGGATGGACCAGCACCGACGAAGAACGCGCCAAAGCACTGGTGGAAAAGGGTGCCGCAGTGGTCGGCATCGATTTCAAGGAATATCTGAAGGCACTCGAGGCCGATGATGACGAGTGTATCTATATGATCTCGGACATCGAGTCGCTGTCGCAGCAGATCCAGCGCACCGCCGGGACGGCCAGCTATCGCCAGCCCATCCTCACCGGCATCGGCAAGGGCGGAACGCTGGCGCTCGCCATGATCGCGCAAAGCCCGGTCTCCACCGTTCAGGAAGCCATCGCGGTCGACCCCAAGGCTGGCCTGCCGCTTGAGAAGATACTCTGCACCCCCGCCACCAAGGACAAGGTGGACGGTGAAACGGTTTATGGCCTGACCGATGGCCCGCTGCCAGCTCCTGTCAGCGTGCTGTTCACGCCCGATGCGGATCAGAAGGGCCGCGACCACGTTAACGCCCTGGTGAAGCTTCATCCAGATATCGAAGTGACTGATGTGACAGGCAAGGCGGATGAGATTTTGTCCCAGACCCTGTCCGACAAGGTCGATGCGGCGGGCGACGCCAGCAGCCCGCTAGGCCTGCCGATCACGGTCCTCGAAACGAGCCCGGCGATGGACACCATGGCGGTGATCTATTCCGGTGACGGCGGCTGGCGCGATCTGGACGAGGAAGTCGGCGGCGCGCTGCAAAAGCAGGGGATACCTGTGATCGGCGTCGATGCCCTGCGTTACTTCTGGAAAGAAAAACAACCGCAGGAAGTGGCCAATGACCTTGCGCGCATCATCGACACCTACCGCAAGGAATGGAAGGTTCGGAACGTCGTGCTGATCGGCTATTCCTTTGGCGCTGATATCATTCCCGCCACCTATAATCTCCTGCCCGAACGCGCGAAATCCCATGTCGTGCAGCTGACGCTGCTTGGACTTTCGACCGAAGTCGATTTCGAGATTTCCGTCCAGGGCTGGCTCGGCGTTGCCGGCGAAGGCAAGGGCGGCAAGACCATCGACGACATCGTCAAGATCGATCCGAAGCTGGTGCAATGCGTCTATGGCACGGAGGAAGAGGATGAAGACCCCTGCCCCGGCCTGAAGGCAAAGGGCGTGGAGACGGTCGGCATCGAAGGTGGCCACCATTTCGATGAGGACTATGAGGGGCTTGCCAAGCGCATCGTGACCTCCCTGAAAACCCGGCTACCGAAATAGGCTGTCGCAACCTCTGCGGCTTCGGGAGAATTCCCGAAGCCCATACTTCCATCAGAATTCAATCACCCGAAGCGCCGCCGGCAGGATGTCGGCTCCCCGACTTGCCGATCTCGGCTCGCAAACCTTCCTTGAAGGTTCCACGCATCACGGCCATACTTGCGGAATCGATTAAACTATTATTCAAAAGAAATATGCTGGCAGCGAATATCCATGGCATTTCCGCAACCATGCTTCTGTTGATTGCCAATCATAGATTTTATATTTCCCGACCGGTTCAGGGGCCGCCGCATGCTCGCACGAAAGACCAAAACTCCAGTTCTCGTGGAACGCATCGACCAGTTCGTCGGTCGGGTCAGGGAGGCAATGAAAAGCAGCGAGACGTTGCGAAACAAAAAAATCCGCGATCTTTGGGACGCAGAGGTCCGCTACCATTTCGACAATGGCCGCACGGAAAAGACGCTCGAACTTTACATCATGAAATATCGCTATGCCCTGAAGGCCGAATTTGGGGCAAAGAGCACCCCGCTTGCCATCTGCAACATGAAAAAGCTGCGGGAGCGGCTGAAGACCTATATAGAGCGGGCCGACTATCCGAAAACCGGCGTGGCGACCTCCATTGTCGAAAAGATCGAGCGGGCGGAGTTCAACACCGCCGGCCGCAAGCCGACAGTGCTTTTGCGGATCGCGGATTTTATTGCAGCGATGAACGGCCTGGGCTCGAAAGAAGAGATGCAGGCCTTGTGGGACGCCGAAATCGCCGTCATGAAGGGCCGCGCCCAGACGACGATCATTTCCTACATCACCAAATATCGTAACGCCATCCGCGAAGCCTTTGGCGACGAGCATCCAATGCTGAAGATCGCCACCGGCGATGCCGCAATGTATGACGAGGCACGCCGGGTGAAGATGGAGAAGATCGCCAACAAGCACGGCGCGCTCATCACATTCGAGAATTACCGGCAGGTGCTGAAGATCTGCGAGGATTGTCTCAAGTCCAGCGATCCGCTGATGATCGGCATCGGCCTGATCGGCATGACGGGGCGACGCCCCTACGAGGTCTTTACGCAGGCCGAGTTTTCACCCGCCCCCTATGGCAAGGGCGTTTCCAAATGGAGCATCCTGTTTAACGGCCAGGCCAAGACAAAGCAGGGCGAAGGAACGAAATTCGGGATTACCTACGAGATCCCGGTCCTTGCACGCTCCGCAACCATCCTGTCCGCCTACCAGCGCCTGCGCGAAAGCGGGCAGGGAAAATTGTGGCACGGCATGTCGATCGACGATTTTTCATCGGAAACCCGCCTGCTGCTTCGGGACACGGTTTTTAATCTGTTCGAGGATCTCTGGCCGAAGGAAGAACTGCCCAAGCCCTATGGCTTGCGGCACCTTTAT
Organism: Agrobacterium sp. K11; assembly: GCF_059429395.1. NCBI lineage: Bacteria > Pseudomonadati > Pseudomonadota > Alphaproteobacteria > Hyphomicrobiales > Rhizobiaceae > Agrobacterium > Agrobacterium sp. K11. The sequence goes on from NZ_JCAHRB010000004.1 coordinate 606,103, forward strand.
GCGGAGGTGGCGTATCACAATTTCGCGCCGCCCCATGTCACCAAGAACAGCTATTTCGCGGCCATCCTCGGACACAATAATAACGACCTCGAAACCTCGCTGTCCTACATGACCTACACGCTGCCGGAAGACCGCAACGATGCATTGGCGCGAGCCAAACGCACGAATGAGCGCACATTGTTGCAGATGGCGACCATCGCCCCCGCCTCCCGCAAGAACCCGTAGCGGTACCCGGAACTGCCCTAGAAAAAGCCTCTAATACGGCCTTGCCTCAGGATAGCGCTGAACACGCTGCCAGCGGTATTTTCGCATGTCTGTCCCAACAGCCCGGACAAATGTGCCGCCCTCAGCTTTTGCCAAGTCTTTCCCCTTTGTCTGCCGGCGTGGTGTTGGCGTTGGCGCTTGGGGCCGCTTCTGCCTGCACGCGATCTCAACGCAGCCACGCACCAAACAATCAATATAAATCTCAACTAATTTAATAATAAAAAATATTTACTCTAAATATTACTTTTAATTATACAGCTACGCGCAAGACTATACTGCAATTATCCGCTTCATAACTGGTTCACGCACAGATTTTGCCATAGTTTTTTCGGAGACACATGGTGCTGCCCGCATATACGACTTACGCTCTTTACAATCGTGATATGGAATTGTCGCTGAAACGCGTCGCGAACGACCCCGTCGTATCGCGCGACGCCAAATATTATGCGGATAATATCGGCAAGGTCAAAAACCTCGACGCGTTCCTGAAGGACTTCCGGCTCTATTCCTACGCCATGAAGGCACATGGACTGGAGGAAATGATCTATGCCACCGCCTTCATGAAGAAGGTGCTGGAAAGCAATCTCAACGATCCGAACAGCTTCGCCAACAAACTGAAGGATACGCGATACCGCGACTTCGCTGCCTCTTTCGATTTCGGCACGATCAAAGCGGAAAAATCGGTTCAGACAAAATCGCAGCAGGACCGGTTGATTGCCACCTATCACGCTACGATCGAACAGGAAGGCGCCGAATTAAAGGAAGAGACCCGTTTTTATAACATTGCCATCGAGAAGGTCGGGCATGTCGAAGATATCTTCAAGAACACGCGGCTTCGGGATTATATCTTCAAATCCTTCGGCATCGATCCCGAGACCTTCAGCTACAAGCACGTCAAAAACGTTCTGACGAGCGATATCAGCAATGCCGATAGCTACATCAACAAGACCTACAAGTCATTGATCCCGGAGTGGAAGGCAAAGGCGGCCGATCTGCGCATAGAACGTGCAGGCGTCGCGTCCACCGACAAACCGGCGCTCGCAAAGATCGACTACCTGATCAGCCAATATAACAAGCGTATCAACGATGCCAACAAACTGTTCGAGATGGCGGCCGCGTTTAATTTCCGGGACGACGGCCGCGTAGATGACGGCATGCCGGCGCAGACGGCTGCGCAGAGGCGACTGATTAACGAAACCTACGTTCTTTCAAATCCCCGCCTGACGCAGGCCGGAGCTGTTCTCAACCGCGAGTATTTCGCGGACAAGATGAAAACCATCACCGAGGCCAGCCAGATGACGCAGTTTGCGCGCCTGAGAACGATGCTCATCGTCAGCTTCAATCTGACGGACAATGATGAGACGGACAAGAAAATCGGCTGGGCCGTCTTGCAGGATCCGAATGATCCGCAAAGCCCCATCCACAAGGAGAAGGACAAAGGTCTTGTCGATCTGGCACGCGCCTTCAATTTCGGTGCGGACGGCAAGATCAAGACCGGCAAGGTAGCGCAGACCGCCGAACAGCTCAACACCATGATGAACCTCTACTTCAGCCGTTACGATGACAAGGACGAAGCAGCGGACGAAAAGGCAATCAAGAACTACCAGCGCTACATCGGCCTGACGAAAAATCTCGAGGATTTTCTGTCGAACGCGCAGGGCGCGGTCATCATTCGAAACTTCGCCCTGAAAGCCTTCGATATTACCGCTGAAGAAGCCTCGTCCTTCACGCTGAAACGGGTATTTACCAGCGATCTGTCAGACCCGAAAAGTTACGTTTATACTTTGAAAGACGAGCGTTTCGTGCGGCTGGCCAAGGCGTTCAACTTTGATGCCGAGGGCAAGATTGGCTCACCCCGGCTCGCCCAGTCGGAAAACGAGATCACCCGAATATCGCGAAATTATCTGAAGGAAGTTACCCGTTGGGACAAGGACAAAAAGGTCAGGGAGAAAGGTGAGAAGGAGGTCACCTATTATCGCCAGAAAATGGAAACGATTGAAACCGTCGATCAATTGCTCTCCGACCGCCGCCTTCTCGATTTCATGCTGATTGCGCAGCGTATCGACCCCAAAACGGTCACCACCGACTACCTCAAGAAGATCTTCAAGTCCGACCTCAAGGACCCCAAAAGTTTCGCCAATACCGAAAAAGATGCCCGCTTCCGCGCACTTGCCGGCTCCTTCAATTTCGACGCCAAGGGGAATATCGTCGCGAAAGCCGGCCAGAGCGTGCAGAACACCCGCAGCCTCATGGAAACACGCGACAAATATGTTCGGCAGACGCTGGAACAGCGGGTCGGCGAAGAAAATTCCGGCGTTCGCCTTGCGCTCTATTTCAAGCGCATGGCTGCCAGCATTTCCAATCCCTACGACATACTCGCCGATAATGCGCTTGCGGAGTTCACCCGCACCGCCCTTGGAATTCCCGCAGAAACCGCAAACTCCAAGGTGGATGCGCAGGCAAAGATGATCGAGAAGAAGTTGAAGATGAAGGACCTGCAGGACCCCAAGAAGGTCGAAAAACTGGTCAATCGCTTTTTGCTGACATTCGAAGCTAACAACGCAACGTCGGATCCGCGTCTCGCTCTATTCGGCAGCGGCAGCACGTCCATCAGCGGCAATACACTCGCGACGTTGGGGCAACTCCGCAGCCGCCGCAGAGGTTAGACCATCCATAAGTGCTGGCCGCAGGTTTTGCCCTGCGGCCAACATAATCTTAGTCAAACCCGCCCGTCGCCTGAAGTGCGGTAGAGCAGGGTCAGTACGGTCAAAGCCAGCCCGACCAGCGCGACCGAGCCGAAAATGTAGAAGTTCCACTCCGGAGCCAGGCCCCTTTGCAGCACGAGACCGCCGATCATCGGACCGGCGATGCCGCCCAGCCGCCCGACGGCCAGGGAAAAGCCAAGACCCGTACCGCGAATATGGACAGGATAAAGCCGCCCGACCAGAACGTTGGCAAGAATCTGGGTTCCAATCGTTCCCGCACCCGCAAGGGCAACGAAGAGATAGAGCAACGGCCCCTTGTTTACCGTCAAGGCCCAGATCGAGGCCGCGCCAATGGCAAAAAGGACGGCCACAACCACCTTGACGTTACCCTTGTCGGCGAAACGTCCGCCGATGAGAATGCCAATTGCGGCTCCGACATTGAGCATGATGGAAAAGCTGAGCGCCGAACTGATGTCGTAGCCCATCTTGTTCATGATGGTGGGCAGCCAGTTGACCATGCCGAAGGTCAGCAGAAGCGAGCAAAAGTGAATGCCCCAGGCATTCAGCGTCGAAAGCAGCCGGCCTTCCGAGAAGAGGGCGCCCACGCCGCCCTTTTGGATCTTGGCATGCGGCGTAATGCGTTGCAGGCCGTAAGTGTCGCAAATCCCGTCTGCCTCTGCCTGCCGGCCCTTGCTTGCCAGCCATTCCGGCGATTCCGGCAGGAACCGCATGAAGATCGGCAGAAGAATAAGCGGCAGGCCGCCGATCAGCATCAATGGCCGCCAGCCATAGCTCTCCAGAAGCAAAATACCCATGAGGCCGGAAATGATGCCGCCGATAAGATAACCGAGGAAGGAAAGGGAATTTGCCTGCGCCCTGCGCTTTGGCGGCGAGAACTCCAGCACCAGCGCCGTCACCGTCGGCAGGAGCGCGCCAAGGCCGAGACCGGCGAAGAAGCGCGTGATTTCGAAAGCAAGAAAGTTCGGCGTCATGGCCGAGGCGATCATCATCGCTGAAAATCCGGCAAGGCTGATGAGAACGACCTTCCGGCGGCCGATACGGTCCGCCATGGTGCCGGCAAACAGCGCGCCGAGCAGCATGCCCACCAGCGTCAAGGCGGCAGCCCGCCCGACCATGGCCGGATTGAGCGCCCATGCGCCTTCTTTCAGCAACGCCGGTGCAACCGCGCCGTAAACGACAAGATCGTAACCGTCGAACATGATCATCAGGCCGCATGTCGCGATGACGCCAGCCGGGTTCTTCGTCCGCACCGAGGCGGCGCTCATATAGTTCGTGGACATATTCCTCCCTTTCACGCATGAACGCGCCACCCGGAATGGATCGACGTCTTCCCGTTCCTGCGATTGCTCCCTGGGTGCCCGGCTTGCTCCACCCTGATGTGCGTCTCGCTCCTGTCAAGACACATATCGCCGGCATCACCCGCCTTCGATTAAATGTTGCGTTTGCAAAAATTGCAATTGAAATATTAACAATCGTCAACAGCCATTGCAGGCGTGGATTTCAGTCGCCTTCCAGCCCCGAAATCCTCGACAAAGTCGGCGTCCAGTTCAAAATACGAATGCGGTTATAGACGCCGTGAATGACAAAAGGGTCGGCGTCGCTAAAAGCCATGACGTCCTCGATACAGCGGGCTTCAGCAATGATGAGGGCCGCGGCAGACCCTCCGCTTTCCGCCTGCATCGGGCCGGATGCGAGAATTCTGAATCCTTCCGGAACGCCATCTTCGTTGCGCAAATGAGCCTTGTGGGCACTCATTTGCGCCAACCTTTGCTCAGCGGCAGCGGGATCACTTTCCGCAAAACGCACATAGAGCCGGGGACGATCGCTACCGCGGGTCATCGGGCGAGCACGAAATCGTGGTCCACCGACCAGAACCAGCCGTTGGCGAACCCAAGCTCCTGCGCCCTCTGCGCATCCTCCACGCGCTGAAAATCGGCCAGCAGGCTTTCCTTCACACCGAAAACTGCATCCGAACGAATGTAAGGATCATCAGGGTCGAAAATATGCGTGACGAGCTTGGTGAAGCCTTCTGCCGAAACGATGTAGTGCAGATGCGCTGGTCGGTAGGGATGACGCCCCATGGCCCGCAGAAGCTGCCCCACGGGGCCATCATCCGGTATCGGGTAATATTTCGGCTTCGCCGCCCGGAACCAGTAGCGTCCGTCCTCACCGGTGACGAATACGCCACGCAGGTTGAAATCGGGCTGAATGCCCTTCTGCTGCACGTCGTAGAAACCTTCGTCATTGGCCTGCCAGACGTCAATGCGGGCGCCTGCGACCGGCATTCCGTCGGTGTCGAGAATGCGGCCGGTTACCAGCATGTCCTCGCCCTTGCCGTCGAGGCAGATATTGGCGCCCATCGGCATCTCAGGCGCATCGGCCACATGAAAAGGCCCGAGAACGGTGGATTCCGACGCGCCGCTCGGCTTGCGGTGGTTGATCGCATCGACCAGCATGGAAACGCCGAGAATATCGGAAAAAAGGATCCACTCCTGCCGCCATTCATTGCAGATCTGGCCGACCTCGGTCAGAAAATGGATCGCCTTCATCCATTCCTCTTCAGTCGGCTCAATCTCTTTCACCGCCTCGTGAAGCTTGCGGGTGACGACCGCCATGATCTCCTTGAGACGCGGATCGTCACAATCGCGCATACGGGCAATCACGGTTTCGGCCGAACGTTCCTCGACGAAATAGCCGTCGTCACCGGTTGTTTTCATGTCCATAATGTCCTCCTCCCATCATTGCCGCTCCCTGCTTGCCGGATCACTCCGGCCTTGCGCCCTCGAAGGCGCGTTGCAACAGGGCGCGGATCGCGGTTTTTTCAACTGGCCGCGGGCACCAGTAAGGATTGGCGGTCGCAAGCTCGGCCATAGCGTCGAGATCTTCCTCGCCAACACCGAGTGCTGCAAGGCTTGCCGGCGCGCCGAGCCGGGCGGCAAAATCGTAAAGACCCGTCCCTGCCCTTCCACCGACAAGTGCGGCCAGCGGCGCAAGCTGATCCGGCACCGCCTGTTCCACATAAGCGATGGTATGCGGCAGAAGCACCGCATGGGTTTCCGCATGCGGCAGGTCCAGACTGCCGCCCAGCGTATGGCAAAGCTTGTGATGCAGCGACATGCCAACAGCGCCAAGCACCGTGCCACACAGCCACGCGCCGTAAAGTGCCGTTTCGCGCGCCTTGGTATCTTGCGGCTCCATCCTCACACCGGGAAGCGCCTCGATCATCGCCCGCAACCCTTCCACCGCCATCATACTGGCGATCGGATTGCGATCCCGAGCATAAAGCGCCTCTGCCGCGTGGGCCATGGCGTTTAGCCCGCTGGTCATGCTGATACCAACCGGTAATCCAAGTGTCAGCTCGGCGTCGTAAATCACCACTTCCGGCAGGATTTCCGGACCGCGCAGGGTGGTCTTCACTCCATTTTCCGTCTGGCCAAGAATGGGCGTCACCTCAGAGCCGGCATAGGTCGTTGGAATGACGATCTGGGGCGCATCGGTGCGCAAGGCAATGGCCTTTCCAAGACCGGTGGTAGAGCCGCCGCCGAGCGATACGACGCAATCGGCACCGGCAGCGCGATAGGCCTCGACCGCCCTTTTCGTCACCTCGACCGGCGTATGCATGGCCGCATCGGAAAAAACACCGGCAGCCAATGGGCCAAGCCGGGCGGCCAAAGCCTCCGCATCGCCCTTCTGGTGGGGTGTGGAAAGCACCAACGCCCGTGACAGCCCGAGGCGACGGATTTCCTCCGCCACCCCCACGGAGCTACCCGTGCCAAAGACGATGCGGGCCGGGGCCGTCGTATAGACGAACGGCTGCATGGCTCAGGCTCCGTCGAGCTTGAACAGGCGGCGCGCATTGGTGCGGCCGATCTTTACCCGGTCGGCCTCGGCAATGCTCGTCGCATTGAACCAGTCGGAGGCATGATCGATGTTCTCGAAGGGCCAGTCGGTGGAGAATAGGATGCGGTCGGCACCGATTTCCAGAATGGCATCGATCAGGGTCTGGGTGCGGAAATTGCCAGAGGTGGTGATGTGGAAATTCTCGTTGAAATAATCCATGAAACGGCGCTTGGCCGGATAGCGCGGCGGCAGCTTCACCCAGGCATTGCGGTGGTCGATGCGCCACATCATGTAGGGCAGGCCCTCGCCCATATGGCCAAGAATGATGTTGAGGCGCGGATGCTCGTCGAACAGGCCTGATGCCATGAGGCGCAGCGCGTGAACCGCCGTTTCCTGCGCAAACGCCCAAGTGGGGCCAAGCAGCCAGGGGTGGCCGTCATAGATGCGGGAATCCTGCGGTAGCGGATTGCGCGGATGCAGATAGAAAGGCACATCAAGCTTTTCCACCTCGCCCCAGAATGGACGATATTGCGGCAGGTCGTAATAAAGCGGTGTCTGGCCATCGCCCTCCTGGCTGAAGCCGTTGACGAGCGCGCCGACGAAACCGAGATCGTTGACGCAACGCTGAAGCTCCTCGGTCGCCGCATCCGGGTCCTGCAACGGCAGGGCTGCGAAGGCGAGGAAGCGGTCCGGCCGCTTGGCGCATTCTTCAGCCAGGACGTCATTGGCGCGGCGCGCAATCTCGATCGCCTTCTTCTTGTCGGGAATAGCCTGCACCGCCGGCGCATTCAACGACAGGATCATGGTTTCGATGCCATGCGCATCCATCAGCTTCAGGCGCGTATCCTGAATGTCGAGCAGGCGATGCTGCAGTTCCTTCCAGTAATCACCGGGCACGAACCCGGCCGAATCCTGAAGTGTTTCCGGGATTGCGAAATGCTCTTCGAGAGCGACCTTGCCTTGCATGTTATTTCCTCCGAAAATCGCTGTTCAGTTGCCGCCACGTGTGCGGTCAATATTGGCCCTTGGGTTCCAGGCCGAGCATGCTCTGGCCGATCATGGTGCCCACGGCATCCCAGTTCATGCTGATATGGCGGCCCACCGCATTCGCATCCCGCCAGGCCCGCTGGACCGGATTGGAAAGATCGAGCCCGACACCGCCGGTGGAATCGTTGAGTGCCTGCACGGCGCGCAGCGCCAGAGAGACCGAAAAGGACTGGCCGCGACGGCTCAATAGCCGGTCGTCCACCGAAAATTCCGCCCGCCCTTCAAGCCTTGCCTGTGAGAGTGCCTGAGCCCGCGCAACGTCGCGCAACAGGATTTCACAAGCGGCATCCACGCTCGCAGCGGCTTCCGCGACACGCAGCTGGATGGTTGGAAATTCCGCCATGCGGTTATTGCCGCCCGCCACCGCACCGCGGGTCACCCGGCCACCGACATGATCGACATAGGCTGCCAGGGCACCCTTGGCTGCGCCGACGCCAGTCGAGGCGAGACAGGAAGGAATGCCGGTAAGAAGCGGCATGTTGAAGAGACCTTCCTGCGCATAAAACCGCCCGCCCGGCGTGTGGCCGCTGGTCGCGTCCGGAAAGGTCAGAACCCGATGTTTGGGAACAAAGACATCATCGAGAACCAGCGTCTTGGAACCCGTGCCGGCCAGTCCGACCACATGCCACGTGTCTTCAATGGCATATTGGCTTGCAGGCACGAGAAGGAAGGCCGGAACCGGCCTGCCTTCGCCCTGCGGCGGCAGGATGGCGGCGCAGAGAGACCATTGGGCATTCTCGCAGCCCGAGGCAAAGGCCCATTTGCCGCTCAGGCGGTAACCGCCGTCAGCGGCCTCCGCCATCTTTACCGGCGCATAGGAACCACACAGAAGCGCGTCAGAGTTTTCGCGCCAGACATCCGCCTGCGCCTCCTCTGGAAACATCGCCAGCAGCCATTGATGGGCGGAAAGCAGGCCGGCAACCCAGCCTGTCGACGCGCAGGCCGCCGAAAGCTCGATATTGGCTTCGACAAGCTCGGCAAATTCACCGCCATGCCCGCCGAAGGCCCGCGGTTTGACGACATCGAAATAGCCGATGCCGCGCAGCGCCGCGATATGACTGGCGGGAACGCGGCGCGCCTCCTCTGTTTGTCGGGCGCTGGACCGGAAAAGATCCGCTACACCGGCAACGCGACCGACGAGGCGGACGTGCGGGTTCGTTTGCGCCGGCTGTGGCGCATGGCTCATATCGTTCATGATTGTCTCCTCCGAGAATAGTCTAGCCGGGAAATATCAGGCGGACAGGCCTGCCGGGCTTGCGGCGCAATATTGGGCATTTTCGTAAAGCAGCGGTCGTGTCGTCTCGCTTACATCGGCCGACACCACCTGTCCGATAAACACCGTATGCGTTCCATATGGCATTGCCGCGACACGGCGGCAGGCGATGGCGGCATGGGCCGTGGGCAGATAAAGAACACCGTTGTCATGACGCTGCCACTCGCCGTTGCGGAAACGCTCCTCCGGCGAAACCTTGCCGCTGAAAGCATCAGACAAGGCAATCTGGTCCTGCGTCAGCACATTCACGATGAAATCGGGCCGGCAGAGCAGCAATTCGTGCAGAAACGTGCGGTTGTTCAGGCAAACCAGAAGAGAGGGCGGCTCCATCGAAACCGAGGTGACGGCGGTAACCGTCATGCCGTGATCGCGCTGATCACCCGTGGCACAGGCAGTAATGACCGTCACGGTCGCCGGAAAACGGCGCATCGTCGTGCGGAAATTCTGGCCGACGCCTTCAGGCGCAAGATTGTTCAGGCCAAACAGTGCTGATGTCATAAGATCCTCCCAAATCCTGCATTCCTAAATATTTTCATTTGCAACATTTGTCAATGCAAATGTTTTATGGCGGGGGAAGCTGCGATATGGCCTCGCCGTCCCCGGTCTTCTGGAGCGAAACTATTGAAACTGATAGATTATGCCGGTACAGCCGATGGGTGCGCCACGTCACCCGCGCACGTGGTTCTCAAAACGGGGTTTTGCTTGTGTCTTATCAGTTCACTGACTCGGTACCCTACCTGCTCAACTGGGTAGGTGTTCGGCTTGGAGAGCGCTTCTCACTGAGGCTGGCATCCTATGACATCACCCTGCCGATGTATCGTGTGCTGGCAACGCTGAGACAACAGGAAAGCAAAACGCTGACCGAGCTTTCAGACCTCGTGTCGGTGGAGATTTCCACGCTCTCCCGGCTTGTTGGCTTGCTCGTCAGACGCAACCTCGTCAGCCGCGAGCGACCGGTCGACAATGCGCGGATCGTGCGCATCACGCTGACGCCAAAGGGTGAAGAACTTGCCGAGGAACTGATGCCGATCGCCGCCATGTTCGAAAAGACCGCGATCGAAGGCCTTGACCCGGCCGAAGTGAAACTTTTCAAAAGCATCCTGCGCCACATCGGCCGCAACATTGCCGGTCTCTGATCCCCCAAGGATCCGCTGACCCGTCACGACCTTCGCGTGCAATGTACTTGTAATGGCTGGTTCCTATCCCTGTGGCAACTCACCACAGCGGAGGAAAATTGCCCATGTCCGAGAGATTGTCACCCGCCTACCTGACAACGCTCGCCCTTGTCACAGCATCGATCCTGGTTTCGGCCTGCGCCTCGACAGTCATGAAAAGCTACATCGGCGCGCCCATCACCAGCGTGATGCTGGACTATGGGCCGCCGGACAATATCTATAGCCTTGACGGTGGACAGCAGGCCTACCAGTGGCGGAAGAACAAGACACAGGCTGTCGCCGGATCATCGAATGGCGAAGTGCGGACAACACGGCGCGGAGAGCGTTACGAAGTGTCCGAGACGCCGGGTTATGTAGAGCGCATAGACTGCTTCTACACTTTCTACACACGCAATTCCGGCGGCGAATGGTATGTCACGAGCTTCCGGCAACCGGCGCTCGAATGCGAGTGATCGTTTCCGGATTTCAAACTCCGCCCTCCCAGATTTTTGACCGCCGCTTTGATGCTCGAAGCGGCGGTTTTCGTTGGAACGTTCTCCCTGGGATTTCTCATCGGATGGGCCGGTCAGACGCGGTAGTTCAGGCCAGCCTTGATGACGTGATCATTTAGATCGGTCTTCGACCTGCCGCTCGCCAAACTTGGCCGACAGGCCGCCGCCGAAGCTCCGTTCGACGCCAGCGCCAACCCGATAGCCCTGTTTCCAGCCGTCGGGACCGGTGACGCCGTTTCCATCCTTGAACTTGGTGGTGGTAAGGCCGGGGAAACATGCCTGATCGCTTAAAATCCCGTCAGCTAGACAGTGTCAGCCGCAGCATCTTTCGAAGCCACCGAGCGAATTTCCAGCCGGACGCAAAAACCGGGATTGAGGTCGAGGAAGACAACGCGTCCGCAATGAATCTCTGCCGCCTTCTGGACTAGGTTCAACCCGAGGCCGGCCCCTGGCGAGTTCGTATTGACGCGGTGAAACGGCTCGAATACCTGCTCGCGCTCCGAGACGGGTATGCCCGGCCCTTCATCGCAAACGTCAATGAAGCCCGCAGCACCGACCCGGATCGTGATAGCACCCTTGCCGCCGCCATGATCGATTGCGTTGCGGACGAGATTGACGACCGCCATCTCGATGATCGAAGTCTGGACCGTGAATACGGACTCTCCTTCACTTGGCTCGAAATCGAACTCGTAACCGGCATCCATCGCAATCGGCGCAAGATCGGTCGCGATGCGCTCGACAAGGATGTTCAGGTCCTGCCGCTCGGCGGGTAATTCCACCACGCCGACCGCCTGCATCTCCAGCAACTGGTGCGCAACGCGTGTGAGGCGATCGATATCGGCCCGGAGTTGTCGGCTCAGCGCGTCATCGGGCAAAAGATCGGCCCTGATCCGCGCGATTGCAATCGGCGTTCTCAACTCATGCGCGGCATCGGCAAGGAAGCGGTTACGGCGATTATATCCCTCATCCAGCTTGGAAAGCGCGACGTTGAAGGCATTTACCAGGGGAATGATTTCGCTGGGCACCTTGAAACGATTGATACGGGCAGACCGGTTCTCGAAATTGATGGATTGCGCCTGGCTGACCGTTTCCATGAGGCCGCCAAGTGAACGGCCGACCGCCCTCGGGGTCACGATCAATGTCGCGATACCAGTCAGGATCAGCATGGGCACGACGGCGATAAAAATGACGAAGCCCACACCCGGCAAGACAGTAAGCCAGCGGATCTCGCCGTTGGCATCCTTTTCCAGATCTAACTGCATACTGATCCATAGGCTGAGGCCGTCATTCGGGATGCCTTTTTCCGTCCCGGCAATGAATTGCAGCCGCCCGGCAGGTGTATCGCGGTTTTCCATGGTGGCCCGGACTGTTTCCCCCGCTTCCAGACGCGCCCTTTCGATGCTTGACGGAAAAACTGCCGCCAAAGCCGGTACTGGGATTTCTCCATATCGCAGGACGATTTCATCGGCGTCCCGCACCAAGAACCAAAGATTCGGATAGCGCTGTTTCAGCTCGACCAATCCGGGCGTGGGCAAAACTTGCGCCCGGCCCCGCCCATCCTTTGTCACGCTTTCCGCAACGATGCGGACAGCCTCTTCATTGGCGCCCTCCAGCCGTGGATCAATGATCCAGATCCAGCCGGCGAGGAGGATGACAAACAGAACGAGCAAGAACGCCTGTAAGGCGAAAAGACGCTTCATCAGCGCCCACCGCAGGGATCGGTTGCGCTCCTGCTTCATGTATTCGCCCGGATGAGATAGCCGATGTTTCGCACGGCTCTTATCTCGACCGTGGCTTCGGCCTGCGCGAGCTTCTTCCTGATGCGGGAGATATGGGCGTCGAGAGCGTTGGATTCGATCTCATCATCCAGGTTGTAAACCGCTTCGACCAGATTGGAACGCGTCACGATGCGGTTCGGACGTCGCATCAGAGCCTCGAGCGCCAGATATTCTCGCCGCCGAAACTCGATGATGGCACCGGCAACCGTGACTTCATTGCTCTTCGGATCAATGCTCAGATTTCCGAAGCTCACATATTGGCTGGAAAGCGAAGGGCCGCGCCTGTGCAGCGCCCGAAGGCGGGCAAGCAATTCCTCGATCGCAAAGGGCTTGGCGAGGTAATCATCCGCTCCGGCGTCAAGACCGTCAACGCGGTGATCGACACTTCCGAGCGCCGTCAGAACGAGGATCGGCACCGAATGCCTGGCTTTGCGAAGCGAAGACACAAGGTTCAACCCTTCACCATCCGGAAGACGGCGATCAAGAACCAGCACATCGTAAGAGCCGTCACGCGCCAGCGCGTCGGCATCGGCAATCGTCCTGACATGATCCGCAAGCACATCACACCGTCGCAGGGCTTCGAGCAGGGCCCGCGCCATTTCCGGTTCATCCTCGAGAAGCAGGATTCGCAATGACTTTTCCCCAAAGGTGAACTCTTGCCGTCCTCACCACTGGTCGGTGAATGTTACAGCTACATTGCAGGCAAGGAGCCGGACTATCCTTCTCTCACCGTCCTGCCAGACGCAAATCGACCGTCACACCTTGGATGCCTTATCCCGGCCTGTACCCATGTCTTGCATAAAACCGGTCAAGCTCGCGCTGCTGCGGCACCTCACCGGTGTAGATCGCAATATAGTCCGGGATCCTTTTCATGCGCACAGCCATATCTTCCTCCGACTGCATGGAGATATAGCCGATCTGCACGAGATAGGTGGTGCGGGCACGCACATCCGCCATATTTTCGGAATGGCCAAAACGCATGAACATGCGCGAAAGTGCATCCATTCTCGTCTGGTCGGCTTTACGCACCTCGGCAAGAATATCATCCGACTGAAGAGCCCAACTGCGAACCGCAAATTCGAACCTGTTGTCGAAGAGGCCAGCATCCAGCCAGCAATCGAAGACATTCAGCATCGCTTCGGCCAGGGTCTCCGCATAGGCCTCCGACTGCCTGACGATGCTGCCGGTATTCTTTTCGCGCCAGCGGGAGACGAGTGCGGCCAGCAACTCCTCCCGATCCCGGAAGAACCAGTAGAAACTCGTGCGCGACAGACCGAGTTTTTTCGCCAACGGCAGGATTTTCACGGAATCCACGCCGGATTCGAGAAGTGCCTGGTAGGCGGCCTCAAGCCAGCCCTCCTGCGATCCGCGCCAACCGGTCTCGTTCAATGTCGCTTCCATGATGATTTCCTAGCAAATCGGTCTGGTCGCGACAAGGCGAATGTCCACTCATGTCGAATGCATAAACACAAGTGTTTTATTAATTGACACCTATGTACATTCCCGCTTAGCCTTCTCCGATAAACGTTCTCGGAGCCCGGTCGCCATGTCGAATGACCCCCTTCTTCAGCCCTACCAGCTAAAGCATCTCACCCTGCGAAACCGCATCATCGTTACCTCGCATGAACCCGCCTATCCGGAGGACGGCATGCCGAAAGGGCGCTACCGCGCCTATACGCTCGAGCGGGCAAAGGGCGGCGTCGCCATGACAATGACGGCAGGCTCCGCAGCCGTCTCGAAAGACAGCCCGCCCGTCTTCAACAACCTCTTGGCCTACAAGGATGAAATCGTTCCGTGGATCAGGGAAATGACCGACGCCGTGCATGAAGAGGGTGCAGCGATCATGATCCAGCTGACGCATCTCGGCCGCCGCACGCGCTGGGACAAGGGCGACTGGCTGCCGGTGCTGGCACCATCCCACCAGCGGGAGGCCGCGCATCGCGCTTTCCCAAAGAAGATCGAGGATTGGGATATCGAGCGCATCATCAAGGACTTCGCCGACGCTGCGGAACGCATGAAGGCGGGCGGCATGGACGGGGTGGAGCTTGAAGCCTATGGCCATCTCATCGATCAGTTCGTCTCGCCGCTGACCAACGAGCTGGATGGCCCCTATGGCGGCTCGCTGGACAACCGCATGCGTTTCTGTTTCGACGTCTTCAGGGCGATGCGCGAGCGTGTCGGCGACGATTTCATCCTCGGGGTTCGCTATACCGCCGACGAATGTCTTGAAGGCGGCACCGGAAAGGCGGAAGGCCTCGAAATCTCGCGCCGGTTGCGGGATAGCGGCCTGATCGACTATCTCAACGTTATCAGGGGCCATATCGACACCGATCCCGGCCTGACCGACGTCATTCCCATTCAGGGCATGGCGAACGCGCCGCATCTGGACTTCGCGGGCGAAATCCGCGCGGCAACCAGTTTCCCCACCTTCCACGCCGCCAAGATCCAGGATGTCGCCACCGCCAGATACGCCATCGCTTCCGGCAAGGTCGATATGGTCGGCATGACCCGCGCCCACATGACGGACCCGCATATCGTGCGCAAGATCATGGAAAAGCGGGAGGACGATATCAGGCCTTGCGTTGGCGCCAACTACTGTCTCGACCGCATCTATCAGGGCGGCCTCGCATTCTGTATTCACAATCCGGCGACAGGCCGCGAAGAAACGATGCCGCACGAAATTACCAAGGCGACGGAAAGCCTGAAGGTCGTGATCGTCGGCGCCGGTCCGGCCGGGCTGGAGGCCGCGCGTGTCTGTGCCGAACGCGGCCATGAGGTCGTCGTCTTCGAGGCCGCAAACGATCCGGGCGGCCAGATCCGCCTGACCGCGCAAAGCGAACGCCGCCGCGAAATGATCAGCATTATCGACTGGCGCATGAGCCAGTGCGAAAGGCTCGGCGTTACCTTTCACTTCAACAGCTGGGCGGAAGCGGACACGGTTCTCTCGGAAAGCCCAGATGTCGTCATCATCGCCACCGGCGGATTGCCGCATACCGATGTGCTTTCAAACGGCAATGATCTGGTCGTTTCCTCGTGGGATATCATTTCCGGCGACGTCAAGCCGGGAACGAATGTGCTGGTTTTCGACGATGCCGGCGACCATGCGGGCTTGCAGGCAGCAGAATTTCTCGCAAAGGCGGGCGCAAAAGTGGAGATCATGACCCCGGATCGCGCCTTCGCGCCCGAAGTCATGGCGATGAACCTGGTTCCTTACATGCGCTCACTGCAAAAACTCGACGTCACCTTCACCGTCACCTATCGGCTGGAAGCGGCGGAAAGAAACGGCAACCAGCTCGTCGCCCACGTCGGCAGCGATTATGGCGGCGTGACGAAATCAAGGACCGTGGACCAGATCGTCGTCAATCACGGCACGGTGCCGCTGGACGATCTCTATTTCGACCTCAAGCCCGGCTCCAGGAACCTCGGCGAAATATCCTACGACGCCTTGCTGGAGGGCTCCGCCCAAACCGTCGAGCGCAACCCTGGCGGTGCCTACCGGCTGTTCCGCATCGGCGACGCGGTCGCCGCACGCAATACACATGCGGCGATCTACGATGCGCTGCGTCTCGCAAAGGATATTTGAGAGGGCCGCCGCGATACGCTTTGAAACTCAGGCCTGGATCAAGGCAATGCCACGGTTCTTGAACCCGAGTGTGACATCGCTTTCGGGCGGCAGACTGGTCTCGACCGCATGGTCGATGATGAAGAGCGTGCCGATATCGGTCTCGACTTCATATTCGACGTGACCGCCGAGATAGGCACTGTGCAGCACCCGCCCGGCAAGTCCCTGCCCGCCCGATTGGGCGATGGAAATCGAACCCGGACGAACCGCAAGCTTTGCCGGGCCAGGTTTGGCGTTGCGTGCCGCAACACGGTGATCGATCCCCCCAACGCGGATCAACGCATCGGCGCCCTCAAGGCTGACCACCTCGCAGCCGACGACATTCGCCTCGCCCATGAAGTCGGCTATGAAGGAAGAAGCCGGCGCCTCGTAGAGTTCCCGCGGCGCGCCTGACTGGGCGATCTCGCCTTCCTTCATCACGATGATCCGGTCGGAAACGGCCAGCGCCTCGTCCTGATCATGCGTCACATAAACGGCGGTAAAACCAAGCCGCTGCTGCAATTCCCGGATTTCGGTACGAACCCGGCGGCGAAGACGCGCATCGAGGTTGGAAAGGGGTTCATCGAGCAGCAGCACCTGCGGCTCCAGCACCAGAGCGCGGGCAACCGCCACGCGCTGCTGCTGACCACCGGAAAGCTCGGCAGGCAGACGATGTCCCATGCCGGCCAGCCCCACGAGCTTCAGACCTTCCTCGGCCTTCTCCCGTGCTTCCGCCTTGCGCAGTCCGGAGGATTGCAGGCCATAAGCGACATTGTCGAGCGCCGTCATATGCGGGAAAAGCGCGTAGGACTGGAAAACCATCGAGACATCGCGCTCATTGGCCGGCAGCATGGTCACATCCTTGTCGCCGATCAGAATGCGACCGGCCGTCGGATGTTCGAGCCCCGCCAGCATGCGCAGCGTCGTCGTTTTGCCGCAACCGGAGGGACCGAGAAGTGTCACCAGCGTGCCGGGTTCGATGGTGAGCGAAAGGTCGGGGATGGCGGTGAAGGCGCCGAATGTCTTGCGGACATTCTGAAAGGTGACGGAGCCGGGCTTTACGGAAATCATGCGGTTTTCTCCTGAGCGAGAGGAACGGAGGACGCGGACGGCAGTCCCGCGACGCGGTTTTCGCGGCGCAGGCGACGCTCGCCTACAATGAGCTGGAAGCCGGTGATAACAGTGATCATCACCACGATCAGCATGGAGGAATAGGCAATGGCGACACCGTATTCACCGTTTTCGACGAGACCGACGATGTAGGAGGTCGCCATATTGTACTGGGCGCTGACGAGGAAGATGACGGCGCTGATCGAGGTAATCGCTCGGACGAAGGAGTAGACCAGAGCCGCCGTGATCGCCGGGCGCAGCAGCGGCAGGATCACTTTCCTAATCGTGCGGAAACTGTCGGCGCGCAGCGTCAGCGAGGCCTCATCGAGGCTTTTGTCGAGTTGGCTCATTGCCGCAATGCCGCCGCGCACGCCGACCGGCATGTTGCGGAAGACGAAGCAGGCGATCAGGATCAGCGCCGATCCCGTCATTTCCACCGGCGGCAGGTTGAAGGCCATGATGTAGCTGACGCCGATGACCGTTCCGGGAATGGCAAAGCTCATCATCAGGGCAAATTCGAAGATGTTCCGACCGGCAAACTTCTGCCGCACGATGATATAGGCCGTCAGTAGACCGACGGCAGCGGTCAGCGGCGCCGACACCAGCGCGATCTCCATGGTCGTCCAGAACGAGTTCCAGGCAACACCGGTCCAGGCGATCGAGCCGTTGGAGAAGCTGACGGAGAACGCGCGGATGTAGTGGTCAAGCGTCAGCGAATTGTCCAGACCCCAGGTCTTCACGAAACCGCCGACGAGGATCATGCCGTACACGACGATGGTGAAGACCATCCACGGCACGACGACGGCATGGACACCAATGGACAGGCCGCGTGGCAGCGCGATATGCGCGCCGCTGTCGCCCTTGCCGGTAACCGTGGCGAAGTTCTTACCGGCCAGCCAGAAACGCTGGGCGAGGAAGGCCGAAAGCGTGAAGCACAGGAGGATAATGGCGAGAACAGCGGCGCGTGAAGGGTCGTTCTGCGAACCGACGACGGCAAAGAAGATTTCCGTCGACAGCACCCCATGCGTGCCACCAAGCACCAGCGGATTGCCGAAATCCGCCATGCTTTCGATGAAGCCGATGAGAAAAGCATTGGCGAGACCCGGCTTCATCAGCGGCAGCGACACCCGCCAGAAGGTGCGCCAGCGGTCGGCGCGAAGCGTTTGCGACGCCTCCTCCATCGACGGGCTGACACCTTCGACGACACCGATCAGCACCAGGAAGGATATCGGCGTGAAGGAGAGCACCTGCGCGATCCATATGCCGGTCATGCCGTAGAGCCAGCGGCCGGGTTCGATGCCGAAGAGATAGGAAAGCCATTCAGTGACGACACCGGCGCGGCCGAAGAGCAGCGTCAGGGCAAGACCGATGACGAAAGGCGGAGTTATGATCGGTAGAACCGTCAGAAGGCGCAGGCCCTTCTTGAACGGAAAACGGGTGCGGGTGGCGACCAGCGCGAAACCCAACCCAAGGACTGTGGAGCCGAAGGCGGTCATCAAGGCGAGGAAGAGCGTTCGCCAGGCAACGCCGCAGCGCTCTTCACCCGTGACGCAGCCAAGGCTCCAGATGCCGGGATCCTGAATATTGCGGATGAAGCCATCGGCATTAAAGGAGCCATCGAAATCCTGAACGGATGCGATCAGCATGCTGCCGATCGGATAGAACACGAAAACGGTAACGAGGAAGGCCAGAATGGAAATCGAGCCGACGACAAAGGCATCGCCCTTCATCACGCCGCGTTCGGCAAGCCCGAAGGCAAAGAAAAGCACAAAGACCAGCGACATGACGACGGCACCGGCGCCCATGGCGGGCTGGCCATCGGAAAGCACGCCGAACAGGTTTTCACTGAGGCTCCATGTCCAGCCGGTAAAGCCGATCGCCAATCCCTGCAAAATCAGAACCACGAGACCGGCAGCACCAATCCACGCAAGCAGCTTGCCCCGCAGCATCGGATCGCCAATCGGGCGGACAAGGCATCCGGCAAGAAAAAACAGGCCGGCACCGGCAAGCCAGGGTTTTCCGTAAACCAATATTTGCAGCACACCGGGCGCATTGCTGGGGGAAGAGAGAAACTCAGACAGCCAGCGGAAGCTGAAGAAGCCGCCTTCAATGCGATACCAGGGAAGAAAAACCAGGGCAAAAGCCCCGAGCGCCAGGACAATGTTCAGCCTGCGATTGCCACGTGTCATGGCCGACCTCGCTTATTTCATGCCGATGAAAGAACGGCGGACATCCCGGCTTTCAAAAGCCGGGATGCCGATCGCCGGAGTTCAGATCAGTTTGCGACTGCACCGACCTCGCGGTCCCAGCGTTCCAGCAGCGCCTTGCGCTTGGCCGGGTCGCCATAGGTCTTGAAGTCGTAGTCGATGAGCTTGATGTCCTCGAACTTCGGCGCTTCCTTCGGCACTTCCGCGGTCTTGTTGGATGGAAGCTGGAAGGACTTGGCGTCCTTCATGCGTGACTGGACCTCTGGCTTTAGCGCCCAGTCGTACCAGGTCTTGGCATTTTCGAGGTTGCGGGCACCCTTGATGATCGACATGGAGCCAATTTCGTAGCCGGTACCTTCGCAGGGCGCGATGGACTTGACGGGGAAACCTTCCGCTGTCTGCGCCACGGCATCATGCATGAAGACGATGCCGAGTGCCGTCTCGCCACGCGCTGCCGCCTTCACCGGCGCGGAGCCGGACTTGGTATATTGCGAGATGTTGGCGTTGAGCTTCTTCAGATAATCGATCGCCTGGTCTTCGCCCATGATCTGCACGAGCGAGGCAAGCGCCGTATAGGCTGTGCCAGAGGAGTTGGGATTGGCGATCTGGATTTCGCCCTTCAGTTCCGGTGCCAGCAGATCGGCCCAGCACTTCGGCTCCTTGTAACCCTTGGATTTGAAGATTTCGGTGTTGTAACCCCAGCCCAGCGCGCCGGCATAAACGCCGACGGTTCTGTAACCGGTGCTTTCCGCCTGTTTGACGGCCCAGTCCTGCAGCTGATCCAGCATCGGCGACTTGTATTCAAGCGTCAGGTTTTCGGAGGCCGCCTGCATGTGCGGATCGCCGGTGCCGGCCCACCAGATATCGGTCTTCGGGTTGCGGGCTTCCGCACGCACCTTGGCATAAGTTTCGCCGGAAGACAGGCGAACCATATTGACCTTGATGTCATGCGACTTTTCGAAATCGCCCTTCATCTGTTCGCAGATGACGACATCGGCAGAGCATATCAGGTTAAGCTCGCCTGCCGCCTGCACCGATGTGGTGCCGAGTGCCGTACCGGCAAAAAGCAATGTGGAAAGTATCGTCAGTCGCATGGTTATCCTCCTGTAGCTTGCGTCTGAATGGTTCGGCAGTCCACAAACATGGCGCTGCCGGTCGCGGCATCTTGTGCTGCCACGCTGTCTGTCTTTTCGGTCTTGGATTGCTGACCCTACTGGGTCGGGTGAATTTCGTTGTCGAAGCGGCTTAACAATCGACTTCGCTCTTCGGGTTGGCCAAAGGTGGCGAAGTCGTAATCCACCATCTTGATCATCGATATATCGGGCGCCGTCAGCGGCAATGTCGCTCGGGCGTTGGATGGCACCTGGTTCTGCCCCGCCTTTGCCCCGGTCGCCTGTCCTTCCGGGGTCAGCGCGAATTCAACGAAGGCCTGCGCCAGCGCATCGTTGTGGTTGCCCTTGACGATGCTGACCGCCCCGATCTCGTAACCGGTTCCCTCGCAAGGGGCGACGATCACCAGCGGAAAGCCTTCGATCTTCTGTGTCACGGCGTCATGCATGAAGGAAATCCCGATCAGAACCTCCCCCCGCGCCGCCGCCTTTACGGGCGCCGAGCCGACCTTGGTGTAACTCACCACATTCTGGTTAAGCTTGCCCATGAAACTGAAAGCCTCCTCCTCGCCAAAGAGCTGGACAAGCGTAGCAAGCATGGTGAAGGCCGTGCCCGAATAGTTCGGGTTGCCGGTCTGGATATGGCCGCGATAAATCTCCTTCGCCAGATCCTTCCAGCATGTCGGGGCCGGCAGATTGTTCTTGGCAAGCAGTTCCGAATTATAGGCAAAACCGAGCGCACCGGCATAGATTCCGGCCGATTTCGATCCCGACATCGCATTGAAATTCTGCGCCCATGGCAGCAGATCCTGCTGATGCGCGGGCTGATACTCTTCCAGAAGGCCTTCCGAACCCGCCTGCAAATGAGTGTCGCCTGTACCGCCCCACCAGACGTCGACTGTCGGATGGGCGCGTTCGGCACGAATCTGATCGAGGATTTCGCCAGTGCTCTTGCGAACCATCGAAATCTCGACCCCCATCCGCGCTTCGAAAGCCCGCTGCATGGTCACGCACCAAGCCTCGTCGACGCCGCACAGGACGTTCAACTTCGTCGCGGCCATGCCATGCCCTGCGCCGCACAGCCATAAGGCCATGCTCGCCGCAAGTGCGGTCAATGCTCTCAACTGAGCCTCCCTGCTCGGAACCTCCCCGTTCCAATCTCCGCCATTAGCATGTCACATCCTGACCGCACCGCAATCGAAGAATGGTTACCAATCTTTCCGAACAAGATTACAGATATTACAAATATGACAGGGCGGATAACCAGCTAGGCTTTGAAGATCGCGTCTGCCGCGCCTATGATGATGGCGGGAGGAATACGCAGTGCTTAATCAGAAGGTTCGCATTCTGATCGTCGAGGACGATCCGGATATGGCAGAGCTTATCTCGGACCTCGTCGAGGCCGAGGGCTGGCTGCCCACCTGCGCGCGCTCCGCCGAGGAAGCGGACGAGATATTGGCGAAGGACGTGATGCAGCTGGTGCTCGTGGACCACAACTTGCCCGGCACCTCCGGCCGCACCTTTGCCCAGAGACTACGCAGCAAGGTCGATATCGGCATCGTCATGGTAACGGCTGCCGGCAGCGCCGCCGACCGGGTTCTCGGCCTGGAAACAGCGGCCGACGATTATGTCGTCAAACCCTTCGAACCGATCGAACTCACGGCACGGATCAAGGCCGTTCTGCGTCGGACAATCCCCTCCTTAAAGCAGGAAAAGGACAGTGAGCGCGACCACGGCCGGGCGGCATTGCTCCTCAGCGACTGGGCGATTGATCTCAATGCCCGACAGGCGGTCTGCCTGACCGATCGCAGCAGAACGCTGACAAGTGCCGAATTCGCACTTCTGGAAATTCTGGCCGAAACGCCAAACCAGCCCGTCAGTCGCTCCCAGATCCTCGACAGGCTGGGCTCGGAAAGCGACCGCTATATTGATAGAAACGTCGATGTGCTGGTGCTGCGGCTGAGGCGCAAGATCGAGCGAAACCCCGATCTGCCGCGTCACATCAAGACGCGGCGCGGCAGGGGTTATGTGCTCCACACCGACGAGGGCGAGCTTTCTCCGTGATCAGCCGTTCCTTCCTTTCCTCGATCGCCTTTCGCCTGCCCTTTGCGATCGTCTTCATCTGCATCCTCGTCTTCAGCCTATCCGCCATCGCCATCTACGGCCTGCAACGCGCTCGCGATGAAATGGCCGCCTACGGCCTGCAGGCCTTTTCCAGCCTTGCCAAGGCATCGCTGGTTTCGCGGCAGGTCTCCGACCTCGTCTCGAGTGCACCTTTCCTGATGAATGCCGCCTCGCCCTATCGCGTCTCCAGCGAAAGCCGGTCCGTGGTCCAGCAGGTCGATATCCTGCTAGAGATGACAGGGCCAGGCAACGGTGATCGGGTCGCCCGCGGCTTTGCCAACGAGCGCATCGTCGAACTCCTTGAATTGATCAGAACACAGACGCTGGATCTGGCAAAGGATGCCGATGCGGCGCAGGGCCACAAGGCGGAAGCGGCAGCCGCGCTTGGCGAAATTGCCACGGGTCGCGGCATCACCGATCCCGAACTGCGCCGGCGGATGAACGGCATCGTGCAGGCCGCATCCGCATCCGACAGCCTCTTCCAGCTTGGTGAACTGCGCCGCCGCTATGTTGCCGAAACCACCGCGCGCCAGGAAGGTTATCCCGGAGAGCGGCTCCCCGTGGCCGAGCTGAAACCCTATGAGCGGGTCTTTGAAGCGCAGAGCCGTTACCTCTTGGAAATGTTTGCGATCCGCGCCTCGGTGTCGCGGCTTCACATTGTGTCGCGCGATCTGTCCCATGTCACCGAAACCCAGAGCGATGCGGTTGCCCGCAGCCTCAACGAGGACCTGATCTCGACCTCGGACGCTCTGAGCCGGCTATTGGTCATCGTCGCAGTCGCTTCGCTTCTGGTTCTGGTCATGGCAACATTCTCGATTCGATCGGTGATGCGTGTCTCACGCGGGATCGCGACGCTTTCCAACGGCATGAACGCGCTCGCCAAGGGTGAAAAGGATGTCGGCCCGCCATCCTACACCGGATCGGAGACGGAACTGATCCGCCTGCTCGATGCTTTCCGGGCTTTCCATGACAGCGTCGATCGTGTCTCCCGCCTGCGGCGCACGGCGGAAGCGGCGGCCCGAACCATCCGCTCGACCTTCCGCAACATGAATGAGGGAATAGCGCTGTTCGATCCGACCGGTCGGCCGATCACCATGAACCGCCGGATCATAGAACTTGTCGGTCGTTCCGGCTCGTCGCGTAAGCTGCCGCTTCGCCGTTTTGTCGAACCGATACCGGAGATCGATCCCGCACTGTTCCCTTTCGAGAGCGGCCGAGGCGAGTTGATGGACCGGGCAGTGGTGCGCCATCGCACTGGAGATCAACGAGTGATCGAAATATCGATGTCACGCCAGCCGGATGGCGGTATCGTGCTGCTGGCGCGGGATGTAACTTCTCTAGATCGTCAGGAGGCGGAGGCCGCAAAAGCCCAGAGGCTTGATGGCATCATGCGCATGACCCATCAGGTCAGTCATGAAGTGGGCAACATGATCGGCATCATCACCGGCAGCCTCGGCCTGCTGGAGCGCGAAACTGGTTTCAACGATCGCCAGAAACGCCACATCGCCCGTATCCGCAAGGCGGCGGATCGCGGCCGTTCTCTGGCCAGCAGCATGCTGACCATCGGCAGCCAGCAGCCCATTCATCCGAGCTGCATCAACGTCGCAAACCTGCTGCGCGGCATGGCCGATATCCTTGAGATTGCAGTCGGCCCGAAATGCCGGATTGCGCTGGAGATTGACGAGGATCTTCCCTCGATTGCGCTAGACCCTGCCCTCCTCGAGCAGTCCATCCTCAACCTTTGCCTGAATGCTGCAGCGGCCATGCCCGATGGTGGCCTGATCTCGATCAGCGCCGCTTCCGAGAAGGATGCACTTGTGATCGCGGTCACCGACGAGGGGGTGGGCATGACGCCCGAGGCGGTGGACAAGGCCTTCGAGCCCTATTTCACCACCCGGCAGGAACACGGCGGGGCAGGCCTCGGCCTTGCAATGGTCTACGGCTTCGTCCGGCAGAGCGGCGGCGAGGCGCATATCAGCTCGATCCCGGGCGATGGCGCAAGGGTACAACTGATTTTTCCGGTAGGCACCGACCACGTCCAGATTCGATAAGCCCCGAGAAGGCCTTCCAGGGGGAGAGGAATTCGTCAACCAATTGAGTTGTTAACTCCCGATCAACTCAGAATATTCACTGTCCGTTTCTTCCTGCTCTCTAGGATCACGCCATCCGAGTATGGGAAACAGTACCGTCGTGAAAAATCAACCAAAAGCTGAAGCCAGTGATCCGCAAGCTTACCTGACCGCGCGCCTTGCAACCGCACAGTCTCGTATCGAGAAGACCTTTCTCGAAGGCGGCTCCGTGCTCGTTTCAGTCATGGACATCCTAAACCAGCTCATCACCATATTGGACCGCATGACGGGTTCGATGGACGGCGATACCGCGGATGCGGCAATGGCCAACATGCAAAAGACCATTGAGGACATGGTCCGCCTGCCGGAAACCGAACAGTTGCGACAGGCCGCCTTCGTTGAAATGAGTTCCCTTTGCAAGTCTGCAAACGGCCATGTCGATGATATCCGCGAGACGATCCGTTACCTGAAAACCTTTGCGGTCACGGTAAAGATCACCGGCGCAGGCATCGCCGAATTTTCCTCCTTTGCCGAGGAAATCCGCGAACGCATCCATTTCGGCGGTACTGAAGTCGGCAAATTCGCGCAATATCTCGATCTCATGGACAAGCAGCTTGCCAGAGCGCGCGACGTCTCCTCCGCCATCGGCGCCGATTTCGAAGCAACGATCCCCGGCATCGTCGGAGGTTTGAAGACAAATTCCGGTCGCATCGGCGAACAGCATCGCGCCATGACGGCCATGGCGGCCAAGGTGAAATCCGTCGCGCAGGGCGTGCAGGGCAAGATAGCGGCAACGCTGTCCTCCCTCCAGATCGGCGACATCACCCGCCAACGTGTCGAACATGTGCAGACGACACTCGCCCTGTTCAGCGATTATCTGAATTCCGAAGAGGCGCTGGCGTTAAATTCCGCCGAAATGGACGCTCTTTACGACACCATTTTCGAGATGGTCAGCGCCCAGATCGACGAGATGGCAACCACCTTCCAGCAGGATTGCCGCAAGATTTTTGCAGGCATCTCAAGTTTCGCCGACGATGCCGCAACCATTCTTTCACTGCGCGACACCCTGGTGGAAGATGCTGCCAATGATGGCGGCAGCGCGTTGCAGCTGCTTGAGAAGGACATAGCAAAGGCGTGCGATCTGGCCGGGCGCGTTCAGGAAGGCATGGCGGATGCCAATGCGGTCGTCGCTTCCGTTACCGGTACCGCACAGGACCTGTTGCACGGCATTGAAGTGCTGCGCTCGATCAAGACTGAAATCCATTATATGGCGCTGAACTCAAACCTGCGCTGCTCGAAACTGGGCGACGAAGGCCGGTCGGTCAATGTCGTTAGCGGCGAGCTGCGGGTCTTTGCCGACAAGCTGGAAAGCCCGGCGGATTCGATCGTTGCCGATCTCCACCGGATCGAAAGCGTTATTACAAATCTGAAGACGGCTGAGAACCGGAGCGCCGGTGACCTGCGGGAACCATTGAGCGAAGCACTGGAAGCCATAAGCCACGCCAAGGGTCAGATGGAAACCGGTCTTCAGGATCTCGCCACGGAAGGTCAGGCCGTTTTCAGCCGCATCAGTGCCGCCGTGATCAAGCTCGATTTCGAAAGCGAACTCGGCGATGTCCTGAAAGAATGCCATCACGTGGCAAGCGGGCTGGCCGCCGGCGGCGCCGGAGACATTTCCGGCTTTGCGGAGAAAATCCAGCCGTTTTCGACACGCATCTACAAGATCTACACGATGGCGCAGGAGCGCGACGTGCATCTTCGCTACTTGCCGGTCGATCTTGCGCCCGGGCAGAAAGCACCCGCCGCCGTCGAAGATGACGACGATCTGTTTGCCGACGCGCTTTTCTAGAGCGTATTCGATCTAAACGGGATCGATCGGGCGCTTTTACTGCGCCGGGTTTCCGGCGTCAGGCCGCCTGCATCAGTTTGCCAGGGCTTTTCTTGCTGGAGGCCTCAAGGAGACGGAGAACCTCGGCGGCAAAAGCTTCGGCATTCTGCAGAGCCTTGTCGAGATTGCTGACATGGCCGGCTTTCATCATATGCAGGCATCCATCGAATTCGAACATATCGCGAAACGCAGAACGTTCGAAAATCGGCGTATCGAGAACACGTACATTCCTTTGCGCCAGCAGTTCCCGTGCGGCCAGAAGCGCGCGGGTCGTGACCAGCGGATTGACGCGGGTCAGCACGACGGAATGGTCGATCCGGATATTCGCCTTTTCATCGAGATAACGCAGCAGCTCCAGCACCTGCGCCCCGCCCTGCGCATCCATGGTGCTGCCCTGAACGGGTATCAGCACATGGTTGGAGAGACCTATCGCAGTCGCGAGCAGGGGCGATTGCGCACCGGGCAGGTCGATGATCACATGATCGAACGCACGGCGGCTGTCGATGACATGCTGCTGTAACGTCGCCGCCGTCACATAGGTGATGACTGAAAAATCGACACGCGCATCGGCCTTTTCACGCCAGCGGGAAATCCAGCGCTGTGGATCGGTATCGATGACGCAAACCCGTGATCCGCGCCGCGCCAGTTCGGACGCCAGGAGAAGAACCGCCGTGGTTTTCCCGGCGCCGCCCTTGGTATTCGCGAAGGTGATAACTGGCATGGCATGATCCGGAAAACTGGGCGGAGACGGTCATGCCTCGCGGAACGCACCTGTCGCATGGTGTTGCCGCCATCATTGGCGAGTTTGGTTAATGCCGGGTAAAAAAGGGTCGCGCCATCAGCGGCGGCGGTCTTCGGCCTGAATTTCCAGCGCGATCCTGTCGAGTGGCAGAACCTTGTCGACACCGCCATGGGCGATCGCTTCCTTCGGCATGCCGAAGACAACAGAGGATGCTTCGTCCTGCGCCACCGTGAAGGCGCCGGCCTGATGCATTTCCAGCATGCCGCGTGCGCCATCATCACCCATGCCTGTCATGATGATGCCCATGGCGTTGGCACCGGCGGCACGCGCGGAAGAACGAAACAGAACGTCCACCGAAGGCCGGTGTCGCGAAACCAGTGGCCCGGTGCGGACCGAAACGCGATAACGTGCACCCTGCCGCTCCAGCAGCATATGTCTGTCGCCCGGCGCAATCAGCACATGGCCGCGCAGCACCGGATCGCCGTCCTCGGCCTCCTTGATCTCGACATCGCAGAGACTGTTCAGGCGTTTTGCAAATGCGGCGGTAAATTTTTCCGGCATATGCTGAACGATCACGATGCCGGGTGAATTGGCCGGCAGCTTCATCAGCATTGCGCGCAACGCTTCCGTGCCGCCGGTGGATGCACCGACACAGACCACCATTTCAGTGGTGCGTGCCATGGCCTTGCCCGAAGGCGGCGGCAACACGGCATCGGCGGTCAGCTTGGCCTGCGGACCGCTTGCGGCAGCCGAACGCAGCGCCGCCCGCGCATTGCCGACGCGGGCGTGCGCCGCACTTTTGACGACCTCGCAGATGCGCGTGGCCTGCTCCGCCAGATGATCCGCAGCGCCTATCCTCGGCTTGAGGATGATATCGACTGCCCCCGCCTCCAGCGCCTGAAGCAGGGTTTCCGATCCGGCCTCGGTCAGCGACGAGCACATGACTACAGGGATCGGTTTCTGCGACATGATCTTGCGCAGGAAGGTGATGCCGTCCATGCGCGGCATTTCCACATCAAGCGTGATGACATCGGGAATTTCTTCCTGGATGCGCTTGGCCGCAACAAACGGATCGGCAGCGGCCCCGATCACCTCAATACCGGGATCGCTTTCGAGAACCTCGGTCAGGGTCTGCCGGACGCTGGCGGAATCGTCGACGATGAGAACGCGGATTTTGTTCGACATGGCTCTCTGCCGCTATTGCTTCTTGAAAACGGTATTGGCGACCTGCCGCAGGGGCAGGTCGATACCGGTTATCGTTTCGGAATGACCGATGAAAAGGTAACCGCCCGGCACCAGGCGCTTGCACAATTGAGTCAGGACGTGCACCTGCGTTTTTTTATCAAAGTAGATGAGAACGTTACGGCAGAAGAGAAGGTGCACCGCATCGCCGATCTGGTAGGTCGGGTCCATGAGGTTGAGGCGGGCAAAACCGATCTTGGAACGCAGCCGCGGCACGATCCGAACCTCCCGTCGTCCGGCATCGACCGACCGCATGACATATTTCCGCATCATGTCGGCCGGAACCGGTTCGAGCAGTTCACGGGCATAGATACCGCTATGGGCTTTCCTGAGCACATCAGTGGAAAGGTCGGTCGCAAGGATACTGAAATTGTTGATGACCTGTTTCTCGGCCGCTTCGGCCAGCACCATCGCCATGGTATAGGGTTCCGCACCCGTCGAACAGGCGGAACTCCAGGCACGGATACGCCCATGGCCTTCACCCGCAAGTGCAGGCAAAGCGAATTTCTCCATGTAGTCGAAATGGTTCGGCTCACGGAAAAAATCCGTCTTGTTGGTCGTCACCACGTCAATCAGGTAGATCGCTTCCTCTTCCAGCCCGTCTTCGCGGAAGAGGAAATTGCAATATTGAGCGAAGGTGGCATGCCCCGTGGCGCGAAGGCGCTTGCGCAGACGCCCTTCCAGCATGGTGCGCTTGCTGTCCGGCATCTTTATGCCGCTGTAATTGTAGATGTATTCGGCGAGCAGCCGGAAATCCCGCTGACTCAGGCCATCATGCGCGGAGCTGGCAGCAATGGAGGCATCCACGGAAAGGGCTCTCCTCATGCCGCCTGAACCGGTGTGCCGCCCTGGCGGGCAATGGCATTTTCTTCGTTCGAGAAAAGCTTTGCAAGATCGATGATGACGACGAAATCACCTTCCCGGCGAACCACACCTGCAATGTAGTCGGAGTTCCAGTGAACGCCGATATCGGGTGCCGTTTCCATCTGGTCGCGACGGAACGGCGTCACCTCGAACACCTTGTCCGCCACAAGACCTATCGCCAGCGTGCGGGATGGAAACGGAATATCCAGCACCAGCACACGGGTATGGGGTGTCCGCACGCTGCGGCTCATTCCGAGCCGCAGCCGCAGATCGATGATGGGCACACCCTGCCCGCGCACATCTCTCAGACCCAGCAGATATTCAGGACTATGCGGAATTTTGAACGTGTCCTCATAGTCGAGGATTTCACGGACGACCGCGACGGATACCGCAAAGACCTCCTCACCGAGGCTGAATGTCACGAACTGGCCTTCTGAAGATGTGCTGGTCATGGTCAGGCGCTTTCGCGGAAATCCGCGTCGTCAGCATCGGGACCGCCCATGGACATATCCAGTGCGAAACCTTTGACGCGGGCTTGCTGGGCGCTGACGGTATTGCCCGTCTGCGGTTTGCGAACGGGGGCCGGCTTCATCGCCGGACGGGTCGCAGCAGGCTTTGCGGCAGGCCGATGTGCGGCCTGTGCGGGGCGCGACGAGACGCTTGAGGTATCCACCTTGAAGAAGGCGATACTGCTCTGCAACTCTTCGGCCTGTGCGGCCAGCTCTTCCGAAGTCGCAGACATTTCCTCCGAAGCGCCGGAGTTCTGCTGCGTCACCTTGTCAAGCTGCTGGATTGCCTCGTTGATCTGGGAGGCGCCGATATCCTGCTCACGGCAGGCGGCGGAGATTTCGGCGACCAGCTCGGCGGTCTTGCGAATGTCCGGCACCAGACGGTTAAGCATGTCGCCCGCTTCGGTTGCCACCTGCACGGTCTCGCCGGAAAGCGAGCTGATCTCGCTGGCAGCAGCCTGGCTGCGTTCGGCGAGCTTGCGCACTTCCGATGCCACGACAGCAAAACCCTTGCCGTGTTCTCCAGCGCGCGCCGCCTCAACGGCGGCGTTCAGCGCCAGAAGATCGGTCTGGCGGGCAATTTCCTGCACGATGGAAATCTTCTCGGCGATGGTGCGCATGGCGACCACGGCACGGTTGACGGCTTCACCGCTGGCTTCGGCGTCCTTGGACGACTGACGCGCGATCTTTTCCGTTTGCGCGGCATTGTCGGCATTCTGCTTGATGTTGGCAGCCATCTCTTCCATCGAGGCCGAGGCCTCTTCGGCAGACGATGCCTGCTCGGTCGCGCCCTGGCTCAGCTGTTCGGAGCTGGCCGACAGTTCCTGGCTGCCGGAGGACACATTGTCGGAAGCGGAAAGCGCATCGGCGACAATGCCACGCAGGCGCTCAACCATCCGTTCCAGCGCAAGGCCGAGAGTATCACTGTCGGACAGGGGTTTCGGCATGACGGTAAGATCGCCATCCGCAATCCGGTCGGCAATGCCTGCGGTATTGCGCAGATTGCCCGTCATCGTGTTGATGCGCGCAACGAGATCCTTTATCTCGTCATTGGTCTTGATCTCGACATTCTGATCGAGATCGCCGATCGCAACCGCCTCAGCCACGGTCATGATCTTGCGCAATCCGCTGCTGATGCCGAGCGCGATCCAGAATGCTGTCGCGATGGCGATGAGTACGGCAACGACCGATGCACTGACCAGCAGGGTGCGGGTCTGCTCATAGTCATCAGCCGCCAATTGCTTCGATTCTTCAAGACGGTCGCGGTTCATCTTGACGCCCTCGCCCAGTTTCCCGGTCAGGGCATTGGCAGCGTCACGGCCCTTGCCGGACGAGTACGACGCGGCGAGCGACGTATTGCCCTGCGCAACCAGTTCCCGGACGTGATCATCACTGGCCTCGAAAGCCTTGGTGATGGCCTGCAGATCCGTCCAGAACGCACGCGTCTCGGCGCTGGCGGTGGCTGCCATATCATTCAGCATGGCCGTCAACTGGTCGCGACTTTCGTTACCGGCCGCCTTGAAAAGCTGGGTTTCCTCCGGCGAAGCAGCAAGGATGATATTCTTCTGCGACCGGACAGTTGCCAGCGCCAGTGCGTTCATCTGGTGAACCTTGTCGAGGCGCACGACGGTGCCATCGACCACATCGTCCATGGCATTCTTGGCGATACCGAGGCTGTAGATGCCATAGCCGGCCGTTCCGGCAAGCATCAGGATCAGAAAGCCGAAGGCAACCGCCAGCTTCATCTTGATTGTAAATCGCATCTCAATGCTCCTTGGAAAGTTCGATGACGTTGCCACGCGCGCCGGACGAAACCGGTCCGGACTCGCGATGCCCCGTGAAAATTGCTGTCAGATTTGGAAGAATGACGAACTCGCTGCCGCGTTTGATGAGGCAATGGATGTAATCCGCCCGCCACCGCATGCCGACGCTCGGCGGCGGTTCGCTGGCTGCCCGGCTGAACGTGGTCACCTCGTTGACCTTATCGGTCCTGATGCCGATCAATGCCGGCTCGCCATCAAACGGGAGTTCTATGACGACGATACGGCTATCAATGGTTCGCTCGGTGGCTTCCATGCCGAATGCAAGACGGATATCGGCCAGAGGGATGACCTTGCCCCGGAAGTTGATAACACTCGCCACGAAGGCTTTAGCACCGGGAACGGCGGTTTCGGGCAGAAGATCCAGAATTTCCCGTACCTTCACCGCCTCGATGGCGAAGGTCTCGCCCGCGATGTTGAAGGTCAGAACTTCCACGGCGTCGGACACGCCCCAAAACTCGTCCGTCTGCTTCAAGAGAGACTGGTTCATCCCGCGGCCCGCAATCGCGCCTCCTGTTGTTGCCCCGCCATCACCAGATGTGCGACATCGAGGATAAGGGCGACATTGCCGTCACCGAGGATGGTCGCGCCGGAGAATGTCGCGACGTCATGGTGCAGTTTCGACATGGCCTTGATGACCGTCTGGTGGTCACCGATGATCTGGTCGACCACAAGCCCGACCCGCTCGGAGCCGGTGGAAATGACGACGATCTTCTGGAACTGATCCGGCTTGGTTCCGGTGTTGAACAATTCGCGCAGGCGAATGAAGGGAACGAGGCTCTCGCGCAGTGAAATGAAGGACCGGCCCCGCGAACGAATATCGTCGTCAGGCGACAGTTCCAGGCATTCCTCCACCGCCGGCAGCGGAATGACGTAGCAACCATTGCCGACCCGCACCAGCAGGCCGTCGATGATGGCCAGAGTCAACGGGATCGCCAGCGAAACTTCCGAACCCGCGCCCGGCGTGCTGGTAACGCTGATCGTGCCGCGAAGGGCCTCGACACTCTTCTTCACCACATCCATGCCGACACCACGGCCGGAAAGACTGGTAACTTCAGAGGCTGTCGAAAAGCCCGGCTGGAAGATCATCTGCAGCAGTTCCTGATCGCTGACCTGCGCGTTCGGAGCCAAAAGGCCGGAAGCCTCAGCTTTTGCCCGGACGCGCTGGCGATCGATGCCACGGCCATCGTCACGGATGGTGATCGTCACATCACCGCCCGACTGGCGGGCAATGAGGGTGATCCGCCCCGTCGCCGGTTTGCCGGCCGCCACACGCTCATCGCTTTTTTCGAGTCCATGGTCGCAGGAGTTACGGACAAGGTGCACGAGGGGATCAGCCAGGCGTTCGATCACCGCCTTGTCGACCTCTGTGCCTTCGCCCTCGGTCTCCAGCTCGATCTGTTTGCCCGTTTCCCGCGCCAGGTCATGGATCAGACGGCGGAACCGACCAAAAAGCTGGGCGATCGGCACCATTCGCAAGACCATCATCGTATCGCGAAGTTCTCCGGAAAGACGTTCGACATCCTCCGAAACAGAGCGCAAAAGAATATCGACGCTGCTACCCGCCAGCTGCGAAAGGCGGGACTGGGCAATGACGAGTTCACCGACCCGATCCATCAACTCGTCAAGTCTTTCGGCAGGCACCCGCACGTTTTCGGCCGCCTTGCCGCCCTTCGGATCGGCGGCGACCTTTCTGGCTTGCGGCAGGATTTCGGAAACGGGCAGCTCTTCTTCGACAACCGCTTCGATTGCGCGGATATCGATCTCCATGTCATCCATCACGAAGATGAAAACGTCGTCGATTGCCGATTGCGGCTGCTCGGTCGTCAGCCGGACTGTCCAGCCCAGATGGAGATCGCTCGGATTGAGGGCGTCGAGAGACGGCACCGTCGAGGTGTCGGCAACGATTTCACAATCGCCGAGTTCGGCCAGCTCATCGAGAAGACCGAGCGGATTGGTTCCGTTTGCCATGGCATTGACGGGCAACCGGAACCGGATTTCCCAAGTGGCAGCTTTTGCCTTTGCCTGCTTCCTGGCGAGATTCTGCGCCGGAACATGTGTCAGGACACCGCCATCGCCACGAGTGCCGACTGCCGCACGAAGCTTGGCGAGCAGCTGCTCTCCAACATCACCCTGCACACCGTGCGGATTGTCGACCAGCGCCTGCATATGATCCTGCGCTTCAAGAACGGCTGCGACCAGTTCGCTAGTTGCCGGAACCTCGCCCTTGCGCACCCGGTCAAAGGCGGTTTCGCAATGGTGGGTGAAAGCTGCAAGCGCCTCGAACCCGAACATTGCCCCGGACCCCTTCAATGTATGCAGTCCGCGGAAAACGGCGTCGATCTGATCCTGATCGGTCAAATCGTGAAGCAGATCGAGAAGGCCACCCTCGATTTGCTCGAAAAGCTCCGCTGCCTCCGTTCTGAAAACCTGAATAGGGTCCAGCGTCGTCATTTTCCGAGGACCTTTCTGACGATCTTGACCAGATGTTCGGCATCGAAGGGCTTGGTCAGCCAGCCGGTGGCACCGGCGGCCTTAGCGCGCGCCTTCATGTCCGCATCGGATTCCGTCGTCAAAAAGATGATCGGAATGCCGGTATGAGCCGGAGATTGCCGAAGCGCCTCAATCATCTCGAGACCATTCATGTTCGGCATGTTGAGATCAGTGACGATGAGGTCGAAATTCGCGGCCTTCGCCTTGGCAAGACCGTCCTGCCCATCAACGGCCTCGGTAATCTGGTAGCCCGCGCCTGTGAGGGCGATCTTCGTCGTCATGCGAATGCTGGCGGAATCGTCGACCGTTAAAATATGTGCGCTCATGATATGTCCTTTCCATGCAACCAGAACTGGCGGGAGGCTTCATCCATCCGCGACAGGAAACCGCCCCGCCGCAATGTCTGCAAAACCTGACCGTCAGCCGGCTCGTTCAATGTTATCGTCTTGTTGTTCTGCGCCGCGAAATTGCGCGAGGCTTCCATCAGCTGCACGAAGCTCAAATCCGCATCCGCATCCTTGGGCACCTCGACCACCAGCCTGTCGGTGTCTTTGAGACGGTCGAGAAGAAGACCGTGTGCCGACGCAATCGACCGTATGGAAAGCGCTTGCGGCATCTTCAGTGTGTCGTTCGTGGTTTCATCAAACATGGGGAGTCTCCCGAACGGCTGCGGCTTGCATGCCGCCATCCGCCCTGATCGGTTGTTCTTCCGGTGTTTCGAGGCTCGGCACTTCGATCTCCAGAACGCCGTGGCCCGTCATGAGCCTCTCGATCAGCGTCCATTGGCGCTGGAACGCCGCGACGCAAGCGGGATCGAAATGGCTGCCGCTCTGCGCGACAACATGCGCATAGGCCTCTTGGGTCGACCACGCCTTCTTGTAAGGGCGCTCGGAGCAGAGAGCCTCAAAGACGTCCGCAATGGCGACGATACGGGCTTCCAGCGGAATGCCATCACCCGACAAGCCGTGTGGATATCCCGTTCCATCCCATTTTTCGTGATGGCCACCTGCAATCGCCTCGGCTATGCGCAGCAGGTCGGATGAACCGTTTTCGAGAATCTGCACACCGATACCGACATGTTTTCGCATTTCGGTAATCTCATCAGGCGTCAGGCGACCCGGCTTCAGCAGCACGCTGTCGGAAATTCCGATCTTGCCGACATCGTGCAAGGGTGCCGCGAGATAGATCATGCGGCAATGCTCGTCATCGAGGCCGAGATCCTTTGCCATCAGCATGCTGATTTGCGCGACGCGGGAAATATGGTCGCCGGTGTGGCCGTCGCGGAATTCGATGGCCCGCGCCAGGCGCCAGATGATTTCTTCTTCGCGGGCCGCGAGTTGCCGGGTGGCCTTGCGCACCTCATCCACAAGGCTGCGCGCCTGTCCGGCAAGATCGCGCTGCGCCTTGCGCAAGGCGAGAAGGTTGCGCACCCGCGCCTTCAGCTCCACCGGGTCAAAGGGCTTGTGGATGAATTCCGTGACACCGCTCT
The DNA here is from genome assembly GCF_059429395.1 of Agrobacterium sp. K11. Taxonomy (NCBI): domain Bacteria; kingdom Pseudomonadati; phylum Pseudomonadota; class Alphaproteobacteria; order Hyphomicrobiales; family Rhizobiaceae; genus Agrobacterium; species Agrobacterium sp. K11. Next base: position 641,964 of record NZ_JCAHRB010000004.1, read on the forward strand.
CTATCGCTTCGATAAGGACAGGCCGGCCTCTTTCCGATGTGATCATGATAACAGGCACATGCGCGAAATGCTCATACGTATTCAGTGCCTTGAGGAGCTGTATGCCGTTATATTTCGGCATCGTATAATCCACCACAAGCAGATCGACCGCATTGTTGCGGCAGAATTCCAACGCCTCCGTGGGATCGGTGAAGCCCACGATGGTGCCGACATCCGGAAGCCCGCGGACCGTCGCTTTCAGGGCAACAAGAATCGACTTGCTGTCATCGACCAATACGATTTGCACTTGTCCTCGCTATCATTGGATTGCGGGCGAATAGACGCGCGAACTCCTCGGCTTTCACCGAGCGAATTCAACGGATCTGGAAACATTTTTTTGGGAAAAGACGACCGCGTCATGTGGTCATGAAAATGAAGCGCCTGCGCGAAATTCGCCTGCGAAGACAACTTCTTATATGAATAAATTGACCAGATGTTGGTTAACAGCGACTTAAGTGTGACTTATGAATACTTATAGTGAAGCGCCATCATCAGGCCTTCCTACGGGAATGTGATCCTGTTGCGTGGCGCCGCAGCCTCTCGGGCTGATGCGCAGACGCGCCACTAATCCTTGTTAGTATTTCTAACCTACGGAGAAGATTTCGGCCGATTGTTGCAGCGTTGATCCTCGAATAGCCTGAGACCAGAATTGGTATCAGGCAAAAGAGGGAACGATGTCGAAACGGCAGGACAAGATCAAGCTCGGAACCTTTGTTTACACGTTCGGCTTCCATGCAGCCGCATGGCGGCACCCGGCAAGCAAGGTAACGGCAGCAACCGACTTCAGCCACATGTTGAATGTGGCCAGAATTTCTGAAGCTGCCAAATTCGATTTCATGTTCCTCGCCGATTCCGCTGCGGCTGCCGTTGGTGACCCCGACGCCCTGGCGCGCAGCCCGACCAAGCAGAACCGGTTCGAACCGCTTTCTCTTATCTCGGCACTTTCGGTGATGACGGAAAGACTGGGTTTGGTCTCGACGGTATCGACGAGCTATTATGAACCCTTCAATGTCGCCCGGATTTTCGCGTCTATCGATCAGCTGAGCCGGGGACGCGCCTGCTGGAATGTCGTCACCTCCGATCATGACGAGACCGGCTACAACTTCAATCGTCAGGGTCTCGATCCTCACGCCGTCCGTTACGAGCGCGCGCAGGAATTCATCGACGTAGTGTTCGGCCTATGGGACAGCTTTGAACGCGACGCGTTGCTGCTCGATCGCGAAAGCGGCGTTTATTATGACAAGGCCAAGCACCATACCCTCAATCATGTCGGCAAGCATTTTCAGGTGCGCGGCCCCCTCAACATTGCGCCTTCCGAGCAGGGGCGGCCTGTTATTGCTCAGGCCGGCGGCTCCGAGGCCGGAATGAACCTTGCTGCACGGACGTCTGAAATCGTCTTCAGCCTGGCATCCAACATCGAGAGCAACAGGGCTTTCTACCAGAACGTCAAAGGACGTATGCCGGCATTCGGTCGCGATCCCAACGATCTCAAGGTCATGCCGGGAATTGTCGTCAATGTCGGGGAGACCGAGACCGAGGCGAAGGCAAAAGTCGATTTTCTCATCGACAGCCTGCATCCGGACGTGGGTCGGTTGATGCTTTCGGAGTTCCTCGAAGCCGACCTTCGTGGCGTTCCCCTCGATCAACCATTTCCGATGGACCGGCTGCCCGCCGAGCCGAAAGGCTCGCGCAAGATGTTTGACCAGCTCGTCGAGTTCGTCAAACAAGGACAGACAGTGGGACAATTGATCCGTCACTACGCAGAACGCCACACCGGAAACGGAATAACCGGGACACCAAAACAGCTCGCAGACTACATGGAAGAGTGGTTCGAAACCCGTGCCGCCGACGGTTTCATTCTTATGTTCCCGACACTTCCCGCAAGCCTGGAAGATTTCGTCCGCCTTGTCTTGCCGGAGTTGCGGCGGCGCGGACTGTTTCGTGAGGAATATGAAGGATCGACGCTGCGCGAGAACCTGGGGCTTTCGATGCCTGCCAACCGTTACACGGCCGCCAAAGGCGATAAAGAGCGCATATGAAGGAGCCGATCATGGTGGACCAGATGAAAATGCAGGTGCCGTCTCCGGGCGCTGACCTCTTCAAATCCTCCATGCGGAATCTGGCGGGTGCCGTTTGCGTCATCACGACAGGCACGGGTGAAACACGAACCGGCTTCACCGCAACATCCGTCACAGCACTTTCTGCGGATGGCCCAACTGTGATGGTCGCACTCAATCGTGGATCCTCGTCCTGGGAAATCGTCGAGAAAGCCAGACGGTTTTGCGTCAACGTCGTCGCTGAAGGTCAGGAAAACGTCGCCCACTCATTCTCGGGTTTTAATGGCCTTAAGGGTGCCAGCCGCTACGATGGCGCCGTCTGGCACACGATGGCGTCAGGCGGCCTTGCGCTGGATGGCGCTCTGGCAAGTCTGGACTGCGAACTCGAAGACGCGATCATCCATCGATCCCATGTGATCCTGGTCGGCCTCGTCCGGTCGATAAGGACGCATGACGATGCCCGGCCACTTCTGTACTGGCGCGGAGAATATCAACACATCAGAAAGTGATATCCCGAGCGGTAGGCCCTTAGTCACGCACTGCGGTTCGGAGACGATGCGACAGACTGCTTTTTCGCGATCGCCATCACCCACATATGAAATTCTCTTCCGTAGGGCTTATCGAAAACGGAACGATCCCATGCCAGATAGTAGCTCTCGGGAAGCGGAAGGCGGATGTCGAAAGGAACAACAAGTGTACCGGCCTGCAACTCGTCCTCGATCATCGAGACCTGAGCCAGCACGAAGCCGTGTCCGTTGACCGCAGCGTCGATTGCGTTGCTCGACAGCGCGAAAAACAGGCTCGAGAGTTTTTCATTCACGGTCGCGCCAACCAGCTGCGCCCACTCGCTCCATTGTGGTGGACGGCTGTAATGGGCTTCCCACTCGATATTGAGCAAAGGGAATTTGAGAAGGTCGGCGGGCGCCGATAATGTCCGTCCCCCGAGCAAACGCGGCGAACATGCGGGAACCACCCAATCCGTATAAAGCGGCACGAAATGCGCGTGCACCTCTGCCCGCTTTCCATAGGTTATGCGAAAATCGCTCTGGCCGCCCGACAGGCTGGGTTCGTCATCCTTGCCGATGATACGGACATTGGCTTCCGGATAGAGAGCCTGCCACTCGAAGATCTTGCGGCCGATCCACTTGTTCACCACCGAGCTGAGCGCAGTCAGCACGATGCCGGTCTGGCTCCGCGCCCGTTCGAGAACATCGACGGAATGATTGAGCTGGCTGAAGCCTTTGGCGACTTCCTTGTGAAGAAGAACACCCCACGACGTCAGTTCCACACGGCGTCCGATACGTTCGAGGAGCGTAACGCCGAGATGGTTCTCAAGCTTGCGCACCTGTTGGCTGATGGCACTGGGTGTTACGCCCAGTTCTTTGGCGGCCGTGCTCATCGTGCCGCACCTTCCTACGGCTTCGAAAGCTTGCAGGGCATGGAGTGGGGGCATAGCCAATAGAGTATCTCCAGTTCTGCTTTTTGTTAAGTTTTTCTAAACAAAAACGCAACGAAAATCCGCTTGTTCCGCATCGCAACAAGGAAAATACTGATCCGATTAAAGCGAGAACGGGGGAAGAAAATGTTTCTCAAGAATGCTTGGTACGTCGCCACCTGGGATCACGAAATCGGACGAGACCTGACACCCGTAACGATGCTCGGCGAAAATATCGTCCTTTATCGTCTTCAGAATGGCAAGCTTGCAGCGCTCGAAGATGCCTGTCCCCATCGCAAGCTCCCCTTGTCCATGGGGCGTATCAAGGGCGACGACGTCGAATGCGGCTATCACGGATTGACCTTCGACTGTTCCGGCGCCTGCACCCGCGTGCCGGGTGCAGAGCGTATTCCACATGTGGCCTGCGTCCGCTCCTACCCGGTGGAGGAACGTTACGGGCTCGTCTGGGTCTGGATGGGTGAGGCCGCGAAAGCCGATCCCGCAGAGATTTTCCATGTCGAACATTTCGGTGATCCGTCCTGGGGCGTCAATCGCGGCGAGTCGATGACGATCAACTGCAATTACCTCTACATGACGGACAATCTGCTGGACCCATCCCACGTCGCATGGGTACATCAGAGCTCGTTCGCCAGTTCCGCCTGCGAAGAAACACCATTGGAAACAACGGTGAAAAGCGATGGCGTCGTCGTCTGGCGCTGGATGCTGGATTCAGATCCAGCCCCCTTCTACGCACCGTTCCTGCAATTTGAGGGGAAATGCGATCGAAAACAGCATTACGAGGTTCGCTACCCCAGCAATGCCATCATCAAGGCCATCTTTGCACCATCAGGCTCCGGTGGCGAAGGCCGCGAATTGCCAGCCAATACGTTCTTGATGGACAGCTACAATTTCATGACGCCAGTCGATGAGAACCGCACGAAGTATTATTGGTTTCAGATGCGAAATTTCGCGCCCGACGACCCGGACGTTTCAGCGCGCTTCGCAACATCCGTACGCGGCGCATTCGAGGAAGACCGTGTCGTGCTAGAGGCGGTCCACCACGGGATCGCGAACAAGAAGACTCCAAACCTCGATCTGAAGATCGATGTCGGACCGCTGCGGTTCAGACGCAAGCTTTCACAGATGATCGATAGCGAGACCATGAATGTCGTCGCTGCCGCGGAGTAAGCGCCTGCGCCGGAACGACTAACGATATGGTCTTCGCCTGCTCAAATGTATCAGGCGGAGATGGCAAAAAAATAATAACCGGGAACATAGCTGGTGATCGGCAAAAGCCGACGCCCGCCACAAATCGGGAGTATCCTTGATGCGCCACATCAGGCAGCCTGAGCTCTATTCAGTGGACTATAATGTGCTGCGGCAACGTTTTCTTTCCGCTGCGCGCCGGTCGAATGCTGCGTTGTTCGAATATAAGCATCCATTGCATGGCCCAGGTGGAGAGCACCTTTTCACGGATGTTGCATATCTGGGCGAACGCAACGCGTCAAAAAAACTCGTCATCTTGTCCGGCACGCACGGAGTTGAGGGGCAATTCGGATCGGCTTGCCAGGCTGAATGGCTTGCCGCAAATAACCCTTTACCGCTTCCTCCCGATACGGCTGTGGTGATGATCCATCTGATCAACCCATGGGGAACAGCATGGAGCCGACGGGTCAACGAGGACAATGTCGATCTCAACCGAAACTTCGTTGACTGGAAGAGAGCCGTTCCACGAAACGAACGATACGCCCCACTCCATAATGCATTTGTCTGCGCCGAGTGGGATGGACCCGATCGTGACCGTGCCGATCAACTGCTGAGAGATGCCAAGGCCGCTTTAAATGGTCACGCCGGGATCGCCGCGATTATCGAAGCAGGCCAATACGACTTTCCAGACGGACTGTTTTATGGCGGCAACGGCCCGACATGGTCGAACCGCACCCTCAACGATATCTTGAGCACTTTCGTCAGTGGCGCGTCGGATGTCGTCGTCTTCGATCTTCACACCGGTGCAGGCCCTTACGGATATCCCGCACTGCTATCCGTGGCGGAAGAGGACCATGCCGGTCTGGAATGGGGCAGGAAAACCTATGGGCACGCACTCGCGGTCGTGATGACCGGCAATGGCGCAACGACCGATACCGGCATTGCGGCAACGGCTACGGGCTACGTTTCAGCAGCGGTCTGCAAATCCTTGCCCGAGAGCCGCGTATTGCCGCTGGTAATCGAATGCGGAACCCTTGAAGGCCCGGTGGTGATGGACGCCGTGCAGGCCGATAACTGGCTGCATCTTTTCGGGAATATCGAATCTCCGCTTGGGCAGAAAATCAAGAAGACGCTGAGAACGGCGTTCATTCCTGACGATCCCGAATGGCAGCAGAACTGTCTTGGGACAAGCTTGCGATATTTCGACCGCGCGCTGACCGCACTTGCCTCGGTTACTCCCCCGGCTTCAAAGGGCGCACCCGCTCCGGCTTTGGTGAGCGACTGGCCACCGGCCGTGCCTGTGAACACCAAACGCCATGAACGGCCAGCCGTTGAAGTTCATGATCTCCACAAAAGTTTCGGCACGCACGAAGTCCTGTCGGGCGTGGGGCTGAGTGCCGATCCCGGCGAAGTCGTTTCGATGATCGGCTCGTCAGGTTCCGGCAAGAGCACGTTTTTGCGCTGTATAAACCTGCTTGAACAGCCCAGCAGTGGAACGATCGTCGTTGATGGCGAGGAAATACGAATGAAGGGCGGAGCGAATGGCCGTTCGCAGCCAGCAGACATGCGCCAGGTCGAAAGAATTCGCGCCCGCGTGGGAATGGTATTCCAGAACTTCAACCTCTGGCCCCACATGTCCGTGCTTGAGAACATCATCGAGGCTCCCGTCCATGTTCTTGGCGAGCGTCGCCAGGATGCAATCGACCATGCCCATCAGTTGTTGAAGAAAGTGGGACTGTCGGAAAAGCATGCCCAATATCCCGGGCAGCTCTCCGGCGGCCAGCAGCAACGTGCGGCCATCGCAAGAACACTGGCCATGCGGCCAAAAGTCATCCTCTGTGACGAACCGACATCCGCTCTCGACCCCGAACTTGTGGGAGAGGTCCTGCGCGTGATCCGTCAGCTGGCAGAAGAGGGCAATACCATGATCCTCGTGACGCATGAAATGCAGTTTGCGCGCGAGGTATCTCACAAGATTCTCTTCTTACACAAAGGAAAGGTGGAGGAAGAGAGTACCCCGGCGGAATTGTTCACCAATCCGCGATCGGAACGCCTGCGTCAGTTTCTGTCGCGAACGTTATGACGTGATCCGCTGTGCCGGCGCTGTGTCCGGCAAATCAAACTCAACAAATAACCAAATAGGGGAATTCGCATATGAATCTGAAAGTCCTGTCACTCGCCCTGCTTCTTGCAGGCGTCAGCACGGCGCACGCTGCCGAAGGCGAATTGTCGATCGGCACCGAAGGTGCCTATCCACCATGGAGCATGGCCGATGCTGCCGGCAATGTAACCGGCTTCGACGCCGATGTCGGCAACCTGCTCTGCACGAAGCTCGCCGTGAAGTGCCGGTTTGTCGTGCAGGCCTTTGATGGCCTGATCCCTGCCCTCAAGGCGAAGCGCTTCGACGTCATCATCTCCGGGATGTCGATTACCCAGGATCGAAAAAAGGAAATCAATTTTTCGGTCGGATATGCTGAGCTGGCAAACATGTTCCTCGTTCCCAAGACGTCCGATCTCGCCGGTATCAAGGATATCGACACTTTGTTGAAGGGCTTGGACGGCAAGACGATCGGCGTTCAAACCGGCACGACGCACGCCCATTTCATCGAAAAGCGGGTGCCGAATGCCAATCTCAAAACCTACGACACGCTCGACAATATGCAGATCGATCTCGCAAGCGGCCGCGTTGAGGCAGCATTTGCAGACGCCTCTGCACTTCAGGATTTTCTCGCCAAGCCCGAAGGCAAGGACTTTCAGTTTGTCGACGTGAAAGTTCAGAGCAAATTCGATTCCACCCTCGGCGAAGGGATCGGCGTCGGTATTGCCAAGGAGAACACCGAGCTGAAGACGAAGATCGACAAGGCACTGTGCGAGCTCGTCGCGGATGGTTCGATCGGCAAAGCGAGCCAGAAGTGGTTCAAGATGGATATCTCCAGACCCTGCAACTAAGACCCCTGCCCCGCTCTTCCCAGAAGTGCGGGGCAACCACTCAATCGCAACCTGACAGGGTGCGCACGGTCGAAGACGCTGACGATGCCTGCTGCCAAAAAGGCAAGTGAGTGCGCAGCAAAACCAAGGCAAATCCAATGGAGTCTAGTCTGATCCTAGTTTGGCAGGGTGGTTGGATAAGAGCCATTCTGCAGGGGGCCGCAATAACGATTGCCGTCGGTACGGTCAGCATGCTTGTCGGTGCGTTGATCGGAACCTTGTGCGGGGTCATCAAGTGGGCGCGGATATTCCCGCTGACACTTGTGGTAGACGCCTATACCTCTCTCGTGCGGGGGGTGCCTGAACTGCTTATCATCTATCTGCTGTTCTTTTCTTCCGTGCAATTCGTGACACAGGTTGCCACAGCTTTCGGATATGCTGCCCTTGCGGACAGCGGATATGCCTTCATCATTGCCATCATTGCCATTGGTACGATTTCAGGCGCCTACTCGACCGAGGTTATCAGGGGAGCATTGGCTTCCATCCCGACGGGACACATCGAAGCTGCGCGCGCACTGGGGATTCCCGGGCGCCGCATCTTCAGGCGCATCATCATCCCGCAAATGCTACGCATTGCCATCCCCGGCATGAACAATGTCTGGCAGACAACCATCAAGGACACGGCACTGGTATCGGTTGTCGGGCTGCAGGAACTGATGCGCGCCGCCTCGGTTGGCGCCGGTAGCACCCGCAATCCCCTGATTTTCTTTCTTATCGCAGCCGTCGTGTATTTCGCGATCACCATCATAAGCCAGGCTGGATTCGACAGGGTCGAACGCCTGATGAGACTAAGGGCGAGGAAGTAACGCGATGGATATCGAATTCCTGAAAACATCGATGCCTTTCCTCTTGAAAGGGCTTTCCACAACGGCGACCATAACCGCGATATCTGTCGCGATCGGTTTCAATCTCGGCCTTGGTCTTGCGCTCATGCGGCTGTCCGAAAACCGTTTCCTTGCCGGGTTTGCAAAATATTACAGCATGGTCTTTCGCGGTACGCCGCTGCTTGTACAACTGTTCCTGTTTTACTACGGGCTTGGCCAAATTGGATTTATCAAAGGCAATGCCATAACGTGGTGGGTGATTAGTGATGGTGCGCGCTGCGCGGTCATGGCGATGGCGCTCAACACAGCCGCCTATACATCGGAGATTCTGCGAGGCGGATTATTATCGGTTCCCGCGGGTCTCAAGGAAGCGGCCAAAGCCACGGGAATGTCACCATTTATGCGTTTCCGCCGGATCGAATTCCCGCTCGCCATTCGCCAGGCTCTGCCTGCTTACGGCAATGAGCTGATCCTCGTCGTCAAGGGTACGAGCCTTGCCTCGACAATCACGGTTCTCGAGATCACGGGATATGCAAAGCGCCTGATGAGCCAGACATTCGCGATTTTCGAGGTTTTCGCCCTGGCCGGTGCCATCTACCTCGTCATCAACCTCACCCTCGTCATGCTCATCCGCATGCTTGAGGCACATCTGATGCGACACGAAGCGCGCTGAAGGCCAGTAGTCTCGAACCTTACGACTGCCTGTCATCCGCATTGATGGACTATATCGCCACTTGGACAGCCAAAAAATGGCGTTCTGGCGAACTGAAACGTAGTCGCCTATGTCGTGTCAGCGCCGCGCGCCTAAAGAGCGCGGCGTTGTCATGTCAGCCGGTGACTTTGCCGGGGTTAAGAGTGCATCCGCCATCGATTGCGGCCTTGATCTGCGTCATCAGGGCAAATTTTACCGGGTTCGCTGTCTCTCGCAACGAATGAATGCGTTTGGAGCCGATCCCATGTTCCGCCGAGAACGAACCACCCGATTGCGTCAGGTCGCGGTAGAGAACGGATTCGATGGCAGCAATCTTGGCGGGCGTCAGAGCTGTCCCGGCTGCATTGAGAACAATGTGAAGATTGCCATCGGCAATGTGGCCGAAGAGGTAGGGGTCGAGGAGAGGATCGATTGACCGAAGCTCCGGTACGCAGCGAGCCACATATTCTCCGATCTGCGACAAGGGGATGGAGACATCAAAGGACGGCGCAGCCGGATATCTGCGATAGATAAGGTCCGTGTCCTCCCTCAGACGCCACAACTCTGCTTCCTGTGCCTTCGATGTTGCGACGACAGCGGACACGTTCGGATAGGTTTCATACAGCTCCTCGTAAATCCGGCCGAGCTCCATCTGAAGCTGTTCCTCGTCACCGCCGCCCAGAGACATGATGAGGTTGAGAGGATAGTCAGGGGCATAATCTGGCGCCGACCAAAGGTGCTCGCCCGCCGTCAGGGAGAAAAACGAATTCCAGATCGCTTCCGCCGCACGCATGTGGCCATACCTCACGGTCAACCCCAGCCTGGTTGCATCAAGAGCCGCTTCAACGGAGGGAAACCCAAAAAGTGCGGTGGCGGTTGCTGCGGGAACCGGCTCCAGCTTGATGGCAACCCTGGTCACTATACCAAGCGTACCCTCGGCCCCGATGAAGAGATGCTTCAGATCGTATCCTGCGGCGTTCTTCACCACGCGTGTCAGGTCGGAATATATCGAGCCATCAGGCAATACGACTTCCAGCCCGAGCACGCGATGTCGCATCACCCCATATCGAAAAGCAGAAATCCCGCCGGCATTGGTCGAGACCATTCCGCCAATCGTGGCAGAACCACGCGATGGCAAGTCGATGCCTGGCTCGAGACAATGCTCCGATGCGGCCGCCTGCAACGCTTGAAGCGTAACGCCCGCCTCCACAACGGCAACCCGCTCATCTGGATAGATTTCCACGATCCGGTTCAGCCGGGCGGTCGACACCACGATTTGACCGGGGACGGACACACCCCCGCCAACAAGCCCGGTTCGGCCACCCTGTGGTACAACCGATATACCATGGGCAACCGCAGTTTTTATGATCGACGCAACCTCGTGCGGAGATGAAGGGAAAGCAACCGCATCCGCACCGAAATTCGCAGGCGTTACGCCATAATCGAGATTGGCAACGGCATCACCGCGTTTCAGGTTCGACAGGCCGATAATCTGGTCGATTTCATTGAGAAACGCGGCGGACAAATCCCGTGTTGAGGCGGTATTGTGTTCGATCATGACGCGACTTTTGCCTCAGGAAGCTTATCTTTGAGTGAGTGTAACGCTTCGAGAAAACGGTCGTTTTCCGCAGGGAGCCCGACGGTCACACGAATGAAGCTGGCGAACCCCGGTTCTTTCCAGGGTTTGACGATGACGCCATGGGACAGGAAATGATCGAAAGCGATCGAACTGTCGCAACCAACATCGATGAAGAGAAAATTCGTCTGAGAGTCCGGAACGAAAAGATCAAGCGAGGCGATTGCCGCAGCCATGCGCCTGCGCTCCTTGACGACGCTCTCGACTGAGACCCGCATCCAGTTTTCGTCATCGAGCGCGGCAACTGCGGCCAATTGCGCGGCTGCATTGACGTTGAACGGTGTTTTTGCAGATGACATGGCCTGTGCCAGCCGCTCATCGGAAGCCACGGCATATCCGACGCGCAACCCAGCCAGCCCATAGGCCTTCGAGAAGGTTCTGAGCACGACCCAGGAGATAGCGCTGTCAGCCAGTGTCTTAAGCCCATCTGGCGTATTCCCGTCGCAGAATTCGAAATAGGCTTCGTCGAAAACAAGCAAGGTCTCTTTCGGGACGGCTGCAATGAGGCTTGAGAGCTGATCCTGTCGCAACGCCGGGCCCACGGGATTGGAAGGCGAGGAGATGAAGAATATCGATGGCTTTTCGCGCAATGCGGTCGTCATCGCTTCAAGATCAAACCGAAGATCCTTCGTCATCGATATCTTGATGATTTTCGCACCATTTGCTTTGGGTTCGATTTCGTGAAGGCCGAAACCAGGTATCATCGCGACCACGGTAGCATCGGGACGCAGGACCGCGCGACAAACGGCAGCAATCATCTCTTCCGAGCCGTTTCCAATGACAATCCGGTTTCCGGCAACGCCGAGCTTTCGACTAAGCGCATCACGCAAGATCACACAGGCAGGATCCGCATAGCGTGAAGGGTCGAGACTGGCCAGCGCAGCGGTTACCTTCGGAGAGCAGCCATATGGATTCTCATTGCTGGCAAGGGCCGCAATTTCGGCCAAACCCGTCTTGCTTCGCGCAACGGCGATATTCATTCCAGCATTATAAGGCGGGAGTTCAGCAACGTGCGGGTTGAGTCTGAGTGTATCGGCCATGGGTTGATCTCGCTGATTTGGATAAACGCTGGAATCTGGTTTCAGAGGTCGAGTACGACTGAACTCACGGGCTTGGAACAACAGAGGAGAATCTGCCCGGACGGCACGTTATCCAGCGGCTCTTCCACATATTCAACGTCGCCGGACACAAGGTTTTGGACACAGCTGCCGCAGACACCCGCGCGACAGGAGAATGCTGGCTCAATACCCCGGCTCTCCAGAAAGCTCAGGATGGATTCCGAGGCTGAATCCCACTCGAATCTGGCATTTGACTTTCCGAGAACAATCTCGATGCCGGAGTACTCAGGCTCTGACGCCACCGGAGCAACAGTGAGGCTGAGGTTTGCTTCCTTCTTCGGCTGCGATGGCGAAAGCAGGGAGGCAGGCCCGAAAAACTCGTAGGCAATCTTGCTTTTCTCCAAGCCGAGGGAGAGGAGCAGGTCATACATCGCCTGCATGAACGGCGGTGGTCCGCACATATAGACTTCGTAATCGTCCAGCGGCAGAAACGACTGCAAGGTCTCCCGCGTGATGAAACCGGCGGAATGGAACAGCCCGGCTTTAGCATCCTCGTCGGTCGGAAAACGATAACAGTAATGAATATGGACGTTGCTGCGCTGTTCAGCGAGCACCCGTACTTCTTCACGCAGCGCATGGGTAGCAGCCCCGTCGCAGGCATGGACGAACCAGACGGGCCGATCGCTTTCCGCAACCAGGACCTTCAACATGGATATCGTAGGTGTCAGCCCGACGCCACCGGACAAGAGAATAACCGGTCGCTGACTGGCCTTGTCGAGTTTGAAGGCACCACGCGGCCTGTCAATATGGATGACCGCACCCTCTTCTACGGCGTCATGGAGCCAGCACGAAACAAGACCATCGGCCATATCGGGCGCTAAAGCGGCCTCCCGTTTCACGGTAATACGATAGACCCCGATCTCATTTGGTCCTGACGAAACCGTGTAATTCCGGACAAGCGGTTCTTTGCCTTCGGGATGCGGTATCTGGATCGTCAGAAACTGGCCCGCCTCAAAAGTACACCAATCCGCAGGATCGACAGGCGTGAGGTAAAATGACGTGATCGTGGCACTCTCGCGCACCTTGCGCTTTACCTCGAACGGGCGAAAACGTGGATCCAGGCGGGTCGTCATGATTTGCTTGTCCTGATGATTGCAATATCCGGAAATCTACAGATCGCCTCGAGAGCCCTCCCCGTGAGATCGCTCAAAGCTTGCGTCAACCTGCAGACGATCAAAGGTTTTCGCGGGAGGCAGAACTTCCTCAAAAACTCGCTGGCAATTTGGTCTTCACCAATTTGCAGCCCCAAGGCCTCACCTCAATTTATCCCTCTGACAAATCTCATTATTTGCGCGTCAACAAAGAGAGACAATCCCGCCACAGATGGGTTTTTGTTTAGAAAAGCTAAACTATGGGGGTTTGAACCGGCGCGAGCAACTCTGGATTTGCGCCCTCGTTTTTACCGGGATACGCCAAGCAGAACGTGATCTTCATAACCAATCGTTAGATAGTTGCAGCTCCGCGAGCAGGGTATAGGCCTAGCTGCACGCTATCAGAGCCCCACGTGGCTATACCGCCAGCAAGTCATTTGCGGTATCCAAGGCCCTAAACGCAAGGCGCCCTCCGGGATGGGAGGGCT